>JAXMCJ010000019.1:0-102157 GCA_046349415.1 Geminicoccaceae bacterium | reverse complement strand
TTGGTGGCCTCCAGCACCCCATCGTGGGTGCTCACCACGAGGCCGCTTTGAGCCGCCTTGAGATCCGGCTTGGCGGGGTCCTCGAACTCCAGCGCGCCGATCACCGACCGCTCCGCGGCCTGATCGGACGGAGCCTGCTTCATCGTGGCCTTGTCGAGCATGTCGTCGAGGCGGAGGAACGGCCCGTTCATGGGGTTCGCGGGCAGGGTCGCCAGGGCGAGCTCCTGGTACTCGGGCTTCGCCTTGTCGCTCAGCGCGCGGGCATGAGCGAGGATCGGCTCGGCATTGGCTTCCAGGTCCCCGAGGCGGACATAGTTGTAGACATGGAGCGCGGCCAAGGCGGCGACCACGACGCCGCCGCCGATCAGGAACCGCTTGGTGACCTTGCTCGCCATCGTCGCCTTTCGATCAAGGAAGCCATCGGGCGCCCCGAACGCGCCATGCCGTGGCCGTCAGTGGAGGCGCCAGTGAAATTTCAGAAAGAGTGACAGGACCACCAGCACGATCAGTGCCGCCGGAATCCAGCCGCGCAGCCAGTCGGGACCGAATGGGATGACCGTCGGCTGCGGCAGGCCGATCGAGACGGCCGAGACGTCGCCGGGCTTCGGCAGATAGCCGCCGGGATTGCCGATCAGGCTGTTCCACCACTCCCGCTGATGCACGGTGCGGACCGGTGCCGCGGTGGGCAGGGTCAGGAGCGTGCTGCCGTCGGAGTCGACCAGCTGCAGCGACTGGCCGGGCGCCGGCCAGCTCACCTCCCAGGTCCCCGGCTCGGTCTCGTGCGCCTTGGCGTCGCCCTGCCAGCTCACGGGCGGCAGTGGATGGCCCGCGGCCGCGGTCAGGGTGACCGGAACCGTGGCGCCGGGAGCCGGCGCGCTGGCGTCGAAGGCGTTGGACATCCAGGCGAGGATGAAGAGGACCGGCAGCGACGCGATCATCGCCGGGACGAAGGTCAGCCAGAGCTGCTTGCCGGCGAGGCCGAGATTGCGCTTCAGGATGGGCCAGAGCTCGGCGAACTCGCCGTCGAAGCCCTGCAGCTCGACCCGCGTCGTCGCCACCTTCTCCTTCACCTCGGCCAGGGCATCCTGACGCGAGGTCAGGCGATAGATGCCCATGGAGATGAACGAGGCCAGGGCCGCCCAGAGCAGGATGCGTACCCAGACCGGCAGCCAGCCGAGCGCGCCGCGGTCAACGGCCGAGAGTGCGGGGGCGGCGAAATCGAGCCAGCCGTGGCTCGGCGCGAGCTCGGCCGCAACGGCTGGCGCCGCCCCGCCCATCGAGGCGCGGATGAGCTTGGGCACCGCCTGGATCGAGGCCACCGGCTGGTCCACGGGGAAGGATGTAAAGAGGATGCCCGGCACCTTGGAGGGCTCGATGCAATGGTCGCCGCTCCAGCGCCGGTCGTTCGGCACCACGAGCTTCTCTGGCACGCCGCCGAGCGCCGTCTGCCACGACGCCCGATAGCCGGGCGCGTAGCCGACGACCAGATCGGGCGCATCGGCCATCATCTTGCCGTCATAGATCTCGGCCGTGTCGTAGACCGTCAGCATGAACGGCTCGCCGGTCGCCGGGTCCTTGGCGTTGGAGAGCTTGGCGATGATGTCCTGCTTGACCTCCTTGATCTGGTCCTCGCGGACGATGCCGAGCCCCTCGCGACCGCGCCGGTTGAGATAGATGTCGTTGAGGCCGATGGCGTAGGCCTGGGTCTTGGTCCAGTTGACGTTGCCGAACAGCTGCTCGGAGGTCGGCTGGCCCGGCTTGGTCGCCATGAAGCCATTGTCGACCAGCCAGCGGTTGAGGTTCACGCTCCAGCGCCAGGGGGCGAAGCCGTGGTCGCTGAGCACGATCAGGCGGTCGTCCGGCCGCATCTCGGCCATCGTCTTGCCGAGGATCCGGTCGGCTTCGCCGTAGATCCAGCGGACGGCACCCTTTCCGCGCTCGCTGGTCTGGTTGTGCAGCGGATGCTGCTCGTCGATGCCGCGCCAGAACATGTGGCTGGTGCGGTCGGTCTGGACGAAGACCTGGACGATCAGCTTGCTGTCGTTCTGGGCCAGCGTGTCGAAGAACATCTTCTCGCGCTCGTGGAGGATGGTCTCCTCCATGTCGAGCCAGCCGTCGTCGGTCATCTGGCCCTCGTTCAGGGCCCAGGTCTCCTCGGGCATGCCGATGGTGTGGAACAGGCCGATGCGGGAAGCGAGATCGGCGGCATATTCGGGCGGCGAGGAGATCGGCACCACCGGCGCGCGCGGATCGATCTGGATCGGCGAGACGTAGAGCTTGAGGTTCGGGAAACCCTCGACCAGGAACAGCCGCACGATGCCACGGGCGTGCATGAAGCCGCCGAAGGTGAACTTCAGGCTGACCCAGTCGCTCCAGGCCCCGGGCGCCAGCTCGACGGGCGTGCCGTCGAACTCGATCTTCGCCTTGCCGCCGTCGGCCTGCTCAATGACCACCGGCACCGACATCGGCGTCGGGTCGACCCAGAACGGATCGGGCGGGCCGTCGAAGCCCACCTCGACCCGGCCGTTCACCGGCTTGACCTGGATCTGGCGGCCGCCCGTGGTCTCGGGTGTCACCTCGTCGGTCGTATAGATCGTGAAGGTGCCCTGGGTGCCGAGCATATCCGGCACGCCCATGCCCGAGAGCATCCGGCTGATCGGATCGGGCGGATAGGTGACCGGCACGCGGAGCACCGAGGCCGGATGGCCGTCGCGCTCGGCGCTGACCCAGAACGGCGTGCCCACACGCTTGTTGGTGATCGAGCCCGAATCGAGCGGGATCTGCATCCCGAACAGCTGGAACTGCTTGGCCGGCGTGACCGACGCGATCGAGTAGTCGGGGCCGTAGGTCTGCGAATTCCGGCTGAGAAGTCGAAGATGCCGTGCGCGCCGGGATTGAGGCCGGTCATGAAGGAGGCCCAGGCGACGGGCGATCTGGGCGGGATTGGTCGTGGGCAGCGGCTGAAGTGGCCCTGCTGCCGGAGCTTGGGCGAAGTTGGGCAGGTAGCTCCTCGTTCATCCAGCTCGGCGAGACCCGGGTCCATGCCGTCGAAGCCGATGACGATCATGCGGCCCTTCGGGGTTCGCGCCTTGGCCGGTGCCGCGTCGGTGCCGCCGAGCCAGAAGGCCGCCGCGGCGATCGCCAGGAGACCCGGCGGACGGCGCCGAGAAGGCGACGCCAAGCACGGGCGCGGCCTTGCGGCCGGGATGGTCGAGAGGTTCACGTGAAGGGCAGCCCCTTGGTCGCAAGGTCCGGAGGCTAGTAGCGGACCGGCCAAGTCGGTCGCAAGAGCAAGCGGGTAACACTCAGGTGTGCCCGACTGCCTGCATCAGTCGATCGCGGCGAGGGCCCCGTCGAGGGTTCTGGCAGCTCGGTGCCCTCGTCGATCCAGCCTTGAACCTTCTCCCCCAGGCGCGGTCGTGCTCCCAGGACGCCACGACCACGACTCGCGGCGGGACCGGCGCGGCGGTCGGATCCTGGAGGGCCGGGCGAACGCTGACGGTGATGGTCCAGAGGTACGCGGCGCCGCCCGAGCAGCCTGCGAACGCGCCATGCCCGGCAGCGGCAGCTCATGACCGAGGAGTTGCTGCGGGCGGAGATCGCGGTAGCCGCCGGGCTCCGTGCTCGTGCCGGTGATACTCGACCAGATCCACCTCGAGACCGACGCGGCGCCACCGCTCGCCATCTCCTTCGCATACGCCCTGGCCTTGCCATTGAGGTCCTGGGGCCGAGCCTGATCGCGTGACCCGCATCGGGGAGAGCACCTGGTCGACAAGACACGGATGAACCGACGCCTAGCACGCGGCCGGCGCCCGCATCCACCGTTCAACACGCGAGATGGGCTCAGCCCGCCGCCGGCACCGGCTCCAGACGGTCTCGGCGCCGCGCTGGTGCGGCCGGCGATAGACGAAAGGCGGCGCCGCCCGCGGATCCTGTTCGCGCTACCGTGCGAACATCCGGCGTGCAGCGGCGAAAGCTCGTGCCGGGTCAGTGGCCGTGGCATCGCCGGTCAGCGCCAGGGCCTGGACAGCGGCAACCGCCGAAGTCGACCTCTCGAGCGCGCAGGAGCGGCAGGGATCGGGAGCCAATCCGTGCCGCGAAACCGCTGGAAGGCGGCGCTCTCCTGCCAGATCCAGCGCATCAAGCGCTCGCGCACCGACGCGAACTCGAGGCCAGGACGCGGCGGCGTGGCAGGGCATCACCTTGCCCTGGGCAGGCGTCACGTTGAGGATGGTGCTGCCCCAGCCGCCCATGCAGCGGCTTGGGCCGCTTGGCCCAATAGTCGGGGATCACATAGTCGATAGCGAGGCGCCCGCGCAGCTCGCGGCGCGAGCGCTCGACGATTGCGGTCGCGGCCTCGAGCTGCTCGGGTGCGCGTCGGCATCAGGGCGGCGCGGTTGAGCAGCGCCCAGCCGTAGTACTGCACGTGCGCCACCTCGAGCTGGTGCGCGTCGAGCTCGACGGCGAGATCGACCATCGCCTGCAGCTGGTCGAGATCTCGCCGGTGCACCACGGCATTGATGGTGAGCGGCAGCCCCGCGGCGCACGGCGCGCGCGACCGCGAGCTTCTTGCCGTGACCGCCGCGATAGCCGCCGACCCGGTCCGCGACCGTCGGCTCGGCCCCCTGCAAGCTGAGCTGGACGTGATCGAGGCCGGCGTCGCGCAGGCCTTGATCCGCTTCTCGTCCAAGAGGACGCCGGCGGTGATCAGGTTGAGGAGGCCGAGGTCGCGCGCATGGGTGACGATCTGCTCGAGATCGCCGCGCGCCGTCGGCTCGCCGGAAAGGTGTAGCCGCAGCACGCCGAGGCCGGCCGCCTCGTCGAGCACGCGGCACCAGTCCGCCGTCGCGAACTCGCCTGCGGCGCGCTCGAGCCCTCGAGCGGGTTGGAGCAGGGGCATTGCAGCGGCAGCGATGGGTGATGTTCTCGGCGAGCAGCCCCATCGGCGGCTCGCTCCAAGGCTCGCGCCGGCCGAACATGCGGTCACCATGCCGGCCTCGACGGCGAGGAAGCCCTGGTCGGCGAGGTCCTGCAGCATGCGCCGAACGTCGCCGCTGATGGTCGCGCGCGGCGCCTCGAACTCCTCGGCGAGCCCGTCGACCAGCGCGCCGAGCCTCCCGCCCGGCGCCCAGCCGCTCGATGATGCTGACCGAGGTGGCGCACTGGAACAGCACCTGCTCGGGCGCCAGCAGCACCCAGCGGTCGCGCACCTTGTCGAAATGCAGGCGGACCCAGCGCGGCAGCGCCACGCGGTCGGCCTTCGGCCAGCGCTTCCAGGTTCATGCCGCCCTCGCCGCGGGCTGATCGTCGGGGACGAAGGCATCTCGATGCCGCCGCCGAGGACGGCGTGATGCAGCGCGTCGAGCTGCGACCACAGCACGTTGCACTTGAAGATCAGGGCGTGCGACCGCGAGCCGCTTCTCGGCAGTGTCGGCATGGTCGCGGACATAGCCAGGGCGAAGCTGGCGTCGCGCGGCGCCTGGTCGAGACGGCGGCGGAAATAGGCCACCATCTCCTCGCTGACGAAGCTGTAGTGCTGCAGCTCCCGGGTATCCGCTCCTCGTGGATTTTCGCGCGAACAGCTCGGTGAGCGACGAGGCGATGGCCTCGAGCAAGGTCCGGATCGCGCACGAAGCGGATATAGGCGTCGACCGCGAACTTCGTCCCCGGCAGGATGCCCTCCTCCGAGGTCACATAGTCGGGATCGAGCCCGAGGCCCTGGCACAGGCGCAGCCAGCGCACGATGCCGCCTTCCTGCTCGCCCATGCCGTCATGGTCGAGCATGCGCACCAGCCACTCGCGACGCAGTTCGTCCTCGCAGCGCGACATCAGCGCCGCGTCCTTCATCGGGATGCGGCTCTGCAATAGTAGCGGTTCAGCGCCCAGGCCTGCACCTGACCCCTCGTTGAGCTCTGCGTTGCGTGCAGCAGGCGGTGGAACGGGTGCAGGATGTGATAGCGCTCGGCCCTGATCTCGCGGAGGGCCGCTTCCAGCGCGTCGGCGCTGTCCAGGGCGCCGTAGCCGGTCTCGGTCACAGCATCAGCTCCATGCCGTCAGCGCGACTTCCCAGCCCGCCCGCTCGAGCCTCGGCGCGCTCGGGGCTGTCGGCGAGAAGCGCGGGGTTGGTGTTGTTGACGTGGATGAACACGCGCCGGCCGACCGATACATCGTTGCGCAGCAGCTCGATCGGACCGTCCGCGCCGGACATGCTGACATGGCCCATGCGCCGACCGGTCTTGCCGCCGACACTCCTGCCGATCATCTCGTCGTCGCTCCAGAGCGTCCGCGTCCATGAACAGCAGATCGGCGCCGGTGACCTGCTCCACCAGCGCCCCGGTGAGCCGCGCGCAGTTGGCGAGATAGAGCATGCGCCGGCCACCGACGACGATCTCCAAGCCCAGCGTGTCGCCGGCGAGGGCCTCGGTATCGAGCGGGCCGACGGCCTGGGCTTCGAGGTAGAGCGGCAGCTTGCCCGGCGCGAGGAACGGCCGCAGCGCGAAGCCTAGCGCCGCACCGTCGCGATCGGCGGGCTCGATCTCGCGCCTCGACCAGCCCGCCGCGGGACCACGTCCCGATTCACCACCTCGAAGATCGGATTGCGGTCGAGCACGCCGAGCACCTGCGGATGAGCGTAGAGTGCGAACGGCGCCTTCGCGATGGAGGAGCCCGGCCACGGCGTCGACGTCGGCATTGGTGAGCAGGACCGCCGCGATGGGCGAGGAGCGCAAGCCCGCCTGGGGATGCAGACAAGGGGCAATAACCTGCCCGCGCTGGAAAATTGGCGCCGTCTACGACTACCCAGCGGCGGTCGTCGCAGGAGAAGGCGATCGAAGCCTGGTGGCCGGCCGCGCGGCTCGATCACCGGCGCGTGCGCGTCGACAGGCGTCGCCGTTCGCATTCCACTGGGGAAGCCGCCGCCGGCGGCCGCACCCAGGACGCACGCGCATGCCGGGAACTGCCGCCGACGGCGTCGACGTGCTGCCTAGCTCGCGCCGGCAGATACATCGTGACTTCCATGCTCACCGGGGTCGTCTCGACCTTCGGCGCCTGCCAGGACTTCTTCGTCATGGTCTGCTCCTGCTGAGTGGGCGATCCGCCACGATGGTTCATCGGATATGGGTCGCCGGCTGCAAGCTGGCGACTTTTGCGTGCCATAGCCTGCGGCCGCGCCTGCTGCGCGCGTCGCTCGCCTCGGAACTGCGGCCGAGAAAGGGCGGTGCTGGGCCGAGCGGTGGCAGGACCACCGCGGCCGCGGCCTGGCGCAGACATTCGAGAAAGACGGCGAACGGCTGGGCGCGGCGATGCTGCGTCGGGACCAGCGCCACGATCGGCCGGTCCATCTTCGGCACGGCATGCAGGTCGACGTCGAATGCCGGCGGCCGCCGAGCTGCGCAGAAGCTGCGGCACGAGCGAGACGCCGAGCCCCGCCTGACCAGGGCGAGGGCGGATCTGTAGGTACGGCACCAGGCGGCAACTCGATGCCGCGGCAGCACGCGGCGATACCATTCGTCGACCCGCTGATTGTGCAGGTTGCCGAAGTTGAACTGCATGGTGCGGTTCAGGCGCTGCTGCTCGGCCGTGAGATCCCAGTCGGGATCGATCACGCAGCCGAGATCGAGGCCGCGCGGCACCGCGAACACGTAGGGGTCGCTGCCGGTACCGGATCCGGGCGAAGGAGATCCGGTTGGCGGCGAGACGGGCGACAGCATTGGCGATCTGCAGGTTGCGGCTGTAGAGCCGCTCCAGCGCTTCGGCCGGCGCCAGCTCGTGGATGTCGAGCCTCCAGGTCGGGCACGAGCCGAGCGCCAGCCGGTATCTCCGGCACGATGGTCCGGGCTGGGAAGCCAGGGCTCCCACCGCGATCCGGCGCTTGCGCCCCATGCTGTACTCGGCGAGCCCGGCCTCGGCCTCGTCGATCTCGGCCAGCACGGTCTCGGCCTTGCGCAGCAGGAACTCGCCGGCATCGGTCAGGACGAGCTGGTTGTTGATGCGGTCGAAAAGCTGGCCGCCGAGGGCGTTCTCGAGCTTGCCGAGCTGCTGCGAGAGGGCGGGCTGGGTGACGCCCAGCTGCTTGGCGGCGCGCGAGCGAATCACCGTGCGCCACGGCCCAGAACACGCGCAGCTGGTTGAGGGTGATCATGCCTGCCCCATGGTCAGCTCGCGCCCAGCCGGCCGAGCCTCGGCAGCTTGATCGCGAGGCCGAGAGGGTCGACGCCGACCACGAGGCCCAGCAGGTTGAGCCTCGACACCTCCTTGAGCCCGACCGCCACGCCGAGCAGGCCGCCGAGCGAGATCTGCAGCCCGGTCCCGCTCGGGGTGGTTGCCGCGAGCTGGCGGCCCAGGAAATCCTTGCCGATCGCGGTCGGCGGCAGCGCGGTCAGGCCCAGCTCGGGCACCTCGCGGCCGATCCAGGCGACGAAGGTGCTCGAGCTGGGGCCCGGCCAGGTGACGTAGGCGTCGCGATAGGGATAGCGTGCGATCGCGTCCTGGATCTTCGATGGCGGCCGCGGCCTCCGCACCGCGCAGATCGACCAGCAGCATGGGATCGCTGCCCGCCCAGCGCCCGTCCGGCGGCCGGAGGTTGCGGCGGACCGACGGCACGCCCTCGCGCACTCCCCAGCCGACCCCCACCTCCCAGCGCTCGTGGCGGCGGCTCCTTCCGGCTTGTAGGCCAGCCAGGAGTGGACCGCGAAGGCGCCCTTCCAGCCCCAGGTCCGCGCCGCGTAGACCTGGATCACCGCTTCCTGGTGCGTGTCCGCAGCGGGTGCCAGCCCCGTGGTGTCCCAGCGGGCGCGGCTCCAGTGCTCCGCGCGTGCGGACACAACGAGCCCGGCCGAGATCAGCAGCGGCAGGACGAACAGGATCAGGAGCCAGAGGGCCGTGCGCATCGCTCCACCGCTTCGACGACGGTTGAAGGATGGATGCGCATCGTCCGGCCGCAAGCCGGGCCGTCAGATCAGCAGGCGCAGCACGTGATCCAGCCGCTGCCGCCCGCCCGGCGTGGCCACCAGGCGGCCGTTCGCCCGTTCGGCTTCATCCGCTTCGAGAGCGCGCCGCAGGCCCTCGCGGTCGATCGCCTGCTCGAGCGGGCAGCCCGCGAGCTGAGCCAGGCTCCGCTCGGCCACGCCTTCGGCCAGCCGCAGCCCCATCATCAGCATCTCCACGATCTGCTCGCGTGGTTCCAGCCGCTCGCGCTCGACCTCTCCGGTCCTGCAGCTCTCGATCGCTGCGAGCCAGCGCTCGGGGATGCGTTTCCGGTCCGGGTGGCCACCCGTGCCACCGAGGGTCAGCCGGCCGTGCGCGCCGGGGCCGATCCCGACATAGTCGCCGTAGCGCCAGTACACGAGATTGTGACGGCATTCCTGGCCGGCGCGGGCATGGTTGCTGATCTCGTAAGCGGCCAGTCCGGCGCCGGCGAGCAGGTCCTGGGTCAGCTCGAAGAGCCCTCGGCCTGCGCGTCCTCGTCCATCGGCACCAGGGCGCCTGCGCCCACCAGCGCATGAAACTTCGTCCCCGGCTCGATCGTCAGCTGATAGAGCGACAGGTGGCCGTTCGCGTGGTCGATAGCGCGCTGCAGTTCCTCCCGCCACTCCGCGGCGGCCTCCTGGCCCGGGCGGGCGTAGATCAGATCGAAGCTGTGCCGTGGGAAGACCGCGCCCGCGAGGTCAACGGCGGCCAGGGCGGTCGCGACGTCGTGTTCGCGGCCGAGCAGGGCCAGATCGCGATCGTGGAGCGCTTGCACGCCCAGCGACACGCGGTTCACCCCCGCCGCGTGAAAGGCGCGGAAGCGATCGGCCTCGAATCGAGGTCGGATTGGCCTCGAGCGTGATCTCCAGGTCTTCGCCGGCGCGCCAGCGTCCGGTCGCCCGCTCGATCACCGCCGCCACCGTGCGGGGATCCATCAGGGATGGGGTGCCGCCGCCGAAGAAGATCGATCCAGCCGCCGCCCGCTCGTCTCGTCGGCGAAGCGATCCAGCTCGCGGAGCAGTGCCGCCCGCCACCGGTCATGGTCGACCCCATCCCGGACATGGCTGTTGAAGTCGCAGTACGGGCACTTCGCGCGGCAGAACGGCCAGTGGACATAGAGCGCGAAGCCGCCCTCCGCTAGGATGGCGCCCGTGGCTTGCGCCGAGCGACGTCATGATCGACCACGTCTCACTGCCCGTCTCGGATTTCGCGAGCGCTCGCGCGCGTTCTACGATAAGCGCGCTCGGCGCGCTCGGCTGCAAGGTACAGATGGAGGTCGCCGATGCCGACCATGTCGGCGCCGGCTATGGGCCGGCGGCATTGCCGAAGCCGGTGTTCTGGATCGGTGCCGGGCGCGAGCCCGCCACCGCCGGTCACGCCCGTCGGCCAGCACGTCGCGTTCGCGGCTTCCGACCGGGCCGCTGTCGATGGCGTTCTGGCCGCCGCTGCCCTGGCCGCAGGCGGAAGCGACACCTTGCCCGCCGGGGCTGCGCCCGCACTATCATCCAGCTTCATTACCTTCGTGCTCGATCCTGACGGGCATCGGCTCGAGGCTGTCTGCCATCACCCGGAGTAGGCGGTGAGCCTTCCCGTAAGGAGCGCGCGCTCCGGACGGACACCGCGCCGAGCTGCCGGCGCGGCCGCGCGGGTCGTGGCGCCGGCCAGGCTCCATCTCGGCTTTCTCGACATGGAGGGCAGCTCGGGCGGCGCTTCGGCAGCTCGGGCTCGACCCTGAAGGCGTGGCGACGCGCGTGCGCGTCGCGGCCGCGGCCGCGGCCGCCGTCAAGGGCGAGGCGGGTGTTCTTCGACCGCGCGCGGGGATGCTGGCGCGCCTGTCCAGCTCTTGGGGCCTGCCGCCCCTCGAGGTCACGGTGGAGGAGGCGATCCTGCCGCACGCGGGTCCCCGGCCTGCACCCAGCTCGCTCTGGCCATCGGCACTGCGGCGGCCACGCTGCGCGGCGCGCCCGTTCCGGCGCGCGAGATTGCCCGGCTGCTGGATCGCGGGGCTCGCTCCGGATCGGGATCGGCGCGTTCGAGCAAGGCGGCTTCATCCTGGACGGCGGCCGCGGCCTGAGGACGCCCTGCCGCCGCTGACGGCACGACTGCCGTTTCCGGAGGCTTGGCGCGTCCTGCTGATCTTCGATCGCGCCGGTGCCGGCCTGCATGGCAGCGGCGAAGAGGGCGCCTTCCGGCGGCTGCCGCCCTACTCGCAGATGCTGGCCGGGCCGCCTCTGCCGCCTCGTGGTCATGCAGCTCCTGCCGGGCTCGCCACGGCCGATCTCGGTGCAGTGGGCCTGGCCATCGGCGAAATCCAGCGCGAGATCGGCGACTATTTCGCGCCTGCACAGAATGGCCGCTTCGTCAGCCCGGCGGTGGCCGAGGTGCTTCGCTGGCTGAAGATCTGGGGATCGCCGGCATCGGCCAGAGCTCGTGGGGGCTGACGGGTTCGCTATCCTGCCGGACAGCTCCTTGTACGGCACAGCTCCAACGGGACGCGGAGCGGCGCTTCGGAGCGCGGCGCGAAAGCTCAAAGCCAGCGTCGTGACCCGCGGCCGAACCGCGGCGCCGAGATCGTGGCCGTCGACTGACGACCGCTGCTTGGCACGCCGGCCATGTCGGTGCCATAGGGGGCGGATCAGGTTCGAGGGCGCCCGTGTCATCAGCGAAGTCGATTCCGCATTTCGTCACGCCGCTCAAGAACGTGAGCCCGTTCGACGTCAATATGGCGACGGATGCAGGTTTCGACGTGATCGTGCCCTACACGGACGTCGACCTGAAGGAGGTCGCCGGGCTGGTGCAGGACGCGATCTTCAGCCGGGCGCCGGAAAACGGCGCGCATACCGTCCTGATCGGCGGGCGAAAGCCGATCCTGGCCATCGACATGCTGGATGCCGCCCGAAAGGCGATGGTACCGCCCTATTTCGAGATCTCGGTGATGGCCGACCCTCGGGCGCCTTCACGACCGCCGCCGGGATGATCGCCGTGGTCGAGAAGCACCTGCGGGCGACGGGAGCGAGCCAAGCCGGCCAGCATGTCGCGGTGTTCGGCGGCACCGCCGTCGGGGCGCATCGCGGCGCTGATCGCGCCCAGGCGGGGGCCAAGGTCTCGCTGGTCGGCTATGACGGCCTGCGGCAGCGTCACCGCCACCTGCGACTAGCCTGGCGCGAGCGGTTCGGCGTGGCGATGGCGCCGGCCGACGGCAGCGACGATGCGGGCAAGCTCGCGGTCATCGAGCATGCCGAGGTCTTCGCCGCCGGCCGGGCAGGCACCCAGATCCCGAGCAAGGCGCAACTGGCGACTGCACGGCAGCTCAAGGTGGCGCTCGACGTCAACGCCGTGCCGCCCGCCGGCCTCGAGGGCATCGATGCCTTCGCCGACGGGGTGGCGATCGAGGGCACGTCGGGGGTCGGCGTCGGTGCGCTGGCGGTGGGCAACGTCGGTTCAAGACTGGAGCACGAGCTGCTCGCGGCCATGGCGCGGGCGCCGCGCCGCGACGGTACATCGGCGTGCCGAGGCGTTCGAGGGCTGCGCGGCGGCATGCCGCCGCCTGAGCCGGTGCTGATCTGCGCGCTGTCGGGCCGCGCGTTGGGCCCAGGCGGCACGGGCGGCCGGCTACGCTCTATCGCGCTGACGCCTTCGGCGACCTCGACACGCGGGAGGCCGCGACCGCCTGGCTGCGCGTGCCGGTCGGGAGGCGGTGGGCGTTCGCCGCCGCCCGTTGCTCGCCGCGGCCGCCCGACTCGCTCCGCCGCCGATCCCGCTGGTCTGGGGCCTGGCTTCGAGCGTGCGCCCGACCTGCTCGACGCGCTCGCGGCGGGCAGCGGCTCTGGGGAAACCATTCGAGCCTGGTGCGGACGGGCCAAGGATCTCGGCGGCCCGCGGCCGACGCGCGGTCGCTCGGCCTGAGCCACCCGGAGCCGCGATCCACCGTGCCACATCCGCGCTCGGGTTGGCTGAGCAAGCGGCCGGCGCTGCCGGGGGCGGGCATGTCCGGCTCGCGGCCGGCTGCGCGGGCGGGGCTGGTACTGGCAGCGGCGGGTCGAGGGCACGCCGCATTCGGCACTGCGGTCGGCAATGGCCGCGACGCGCGAACACCGGCGCTGGCGCGCCAGCTGCTCTCCCCGGAGCTGGGCCGCCCCTACCGCTTCGGCGGCATCGTCGTGCCCGCGGCGCTCCCGCAATCGGTGGAGCGACGTGGCGGCCCTTGACGCGCGTTGCTGGCTGCCGCCCCCTCGGGGTGCGCGGGTTGGTGTCGGTGGATCTGCTCGTTCACGGCGACCAGGTGTCGGTCCTCGGTTCCTCAATCCGCGCCCGGGCGCTTCCTCGACGCCCATCGCTGCGCGCCTTGCCGATCGACCTGTTCGCGACGCATGCGGCAGCCTGCGGAGGCGGGATGTTGCCCATGCCGCCGGCGGCGGGGAGCGCATGGGGATCGCTGATCGTCCATGCCGCCTACGCTTCGGTCGTGCCACTTGGCTTTACCTGGCCGGATTGGGCCGCCGACCGCTCGCCGCCTGGTACGCGGATCGGCACTGGCGGGCTGATCTGCACCGTGCTCGCGGAGGGCGCGGACGGAACGGCTGAGCGGCGGCTCCGCGCCCGAGCGAGCGGATCCAGGCCGCATTGCGGGTAACTCGGCCGATGGCCCTCTGTCAGGAACCAGGATGAGCACCAGCGAGGAACGGGTTGCCTCCAGCGCATGGCCGAGCGCGCCGGCCAGTTCGACGGTGCCGCTTGTGGCGAGCCCGTGCGACGATGCCCGCACCTTGCGGCTCGGCGTTCCCGCGGAGCGCTTCGGGCGCAACCCTGGTCGACGGCGGCATCGCCGCCCCCGGCGGCATCGAAGCCGGCAGGCGGATCGCGCAGATCTGCATGGGTGGGCTGGGCCGGGTGGCGGTCGGGCGCGGCTCGCCGTTCGCCGACTGGCCGTTCCAGGTCTCGGTTTCCGCGAGCGACCCGGTCGTCGCCTGCCTCGCCAGCCAATATGCCGGCTGGAGCCTCAGCGCCGGCGAGGGCGACGACCAGTACCGCGCCATGGCCTCCGGTCCGGGGCGAGCGCGGGCCGCCAAGGAGGAGCTGTTCGCCGAGCTCGGCTATCGGGACGCCGCTACCGCCGGCGGCTTCTTCGTCCTGGAGACCGATCGCGCGCCGCCCGACGTGCTCGTCGCCAGCGTCGCCGCCGACTGCGGCCTGCCGCCCGGTGCCTTGACCTTCATCCTGACCCCGACCAGCAGCCTCGCCGGCACCGTCCAGATCACCGCCCGCGTCCTCGAGGTCGCCCTGCACAAGGTCCATGCGTTGGGCTTCCCGCTCTCGCGGATCCGTGATGGCCTGGGCGCCGCACCGTTGCCGCCGCCGTCGCCCGACTTTCTGACCGCGATGGGCCGGACCAACGACGCCATCCTCTTCGGCGGCGAGGTGCAGCTGTTCGTGGACGGGCCGGAGGCCGAGGCGGCGGAGCTGGCCACGAGGCTGCCGAGCTCGGCCTCGCGCGACTATGGCAAGCCGTTCGGCCGGATCTTCAAGGACGCCGGCTTCGACTTCTACCAGATCGACCCGATGCTGTTCAGCCCGGCCCGGGTGATGGTCACGGCCCTGGCGACCGGGCGGACGTTCGCGGCGGGGAGCTTTGCCGCCGACCTCCTGGCGCAATCGTTCGGCGATGGTGCGGCCTGAGGTCCTGATCCTTGGCGGGCGGCCCGAGGGCTGGCATGGCGCGCGCCTGCGGGAGGCGTTGACCGGCTCCGGTGCCGCGGTCGCGCGGCGTGACTTCCGCGAGCTGGGCATCGTCGCCGGCGACGGCATCGGCGCCCGCATCGCCGGGATCGGCCCGCTGCCGGCCGTGGCGCTGGTGCGCTCCATCCCGGCCGGGAGCTTTGAGGAGGTCACCCTCCGCCTCGGCGTGCTGCATGCCCTCGAGGTTTGTGGCGTCGCGGTGGTCAACCACGCCCGCGCCATCGAGCGTTGTGTCGACAAGGCGATGACCAGCTTCCTGCTCGGTCGGGCCGGCCTGCCGACACCGCCGACCAGGGTTGCGCAGTCGGCGGCGGAGGCGGGTGCCCACTGCGCTGCCGAGCGCGCCGCCGGCCATCGCACGGTGGTCAAGCCGCTGTTCGGCGCGCAGGGACGGGGCCTGCGCCTGATCGAGGACGGGGCGGAGCTGCCTGCCCCCGCGGATGTAGGTGGTGTCTACTATCTGCAGCGCTTCGTCGAGCCGACGGGCGAAGGCTGGCGCGACTATCGCGTGTTCGTCGTCCGCGGCAGAGCCGTTGCCGCCATGGCGCGGCGCGGCGCCGGCTGGGTCACCAATATCGGCCAGGGCGGCCGGCCCGAGCCTGCGGCCCCGGCCGGTATGCTCGGCGACCTCGCCGTCGCCGCAGCCGCTGCGGTCGCGGCCGATCACGCCGGGGTCGACCTGATCGAGGCTCCTGGCGGCGGCCTGCTGGTGCTCGAGGTCAACAGCATGCCGGCCTGGCAGGGCCTGCAGAGCGTGGCCGACGTCGACATCGCGGGCGAGCTCGCCCGTGATCTGCTGGAGCGCATCCGCAGCGGCGCGCGGTCCGCGTGAAGCCGCTTCTCCCGGCGACGGTGGCGGAGCTGTTC
The DNA here is from genome assembly GCA_046349415.1 of Geminicoccaceae bacterium. Classification (GTDB taxonomy): domain Bacteria; phylum Pseudomonadota; class Alphaproteobacteria; order Geminicoccales; family Geminicoccaceae; genus Benzoatithermus. Next base: position 86,587 of record JAXMCJ010000019.1, on the reverse strand, counting down.
CGCCTGTCCTGCCGGGCCGAGCTGGAGGCGCTGAAGCCGGGAAACGTCCATATCCATGCCGAAGGGCACGGCATGACGGTGGCGGATTTCCTGCGCAGTGCGGACGCGGCGGCACCGTGCATCGCCGCGGCCGGGGCTCCGGTCGGCACCCGAATCCTTCGGGCCATCGAAGCTACGCGCACCGCCGTCGGCCAGAACACCAATCTCGGCATCGTGCTCTTGTGCGCGCCGATCGCGGCGGCGGCAGAGCTGGGTGGCGACCTGCGGCGAAGCCTGCAGCGAGTGCTAGGCAGCCTGAGCCGCACCGACGCGGCCCTCGCCTACCGCGCGATCCGGCTCGCGGCACCCGGCGGGCTCGGCAGCAGCCGGGCGCACGACGTGGCGGACGAGCCAGAGGTGACGCTGCTGGAGGCGATGCGCAGCGCCGCGCGGCGGGACCGGATCGCGCGCCAGTACGCGTCCGGTTTTCGCGACGTGCGCCGGATCGGCGTGCGCCGCCTGCTGGCCTGCCGGGCGGCTGGGTGGCCTGAGCCCCGGGCGGTCTCGGCAACCTATCTCGATCTGCTGGCGGCTTTCCCCGACACGCACGTCCTGCGCAAGCATGGCCGGCTCGCTGCCGACTGGGTCCGGAGCGAAGCCAGGATCCTGGTGGCGAGGCTGGAGGCGTCCGTCGATCCGGAGCTGCGGACGGCCGAGCTGTTGGTGTTCGATCGCGCGCTGAAATCGCGCGGCATCAATCCCGGCACGAGCGCGGACCTGACGGTCGCCGCGCTGTTCTATGCCGGGATCGACCATGTTCCGCGCGAATAATTCAATCGAACCAATCGTTTGTCGCGGAGGTTGGGAGCTGGCCGGCGCGGTTCACGCTTGCGCTCGCCCGATCTCCGTGTCAGCAACACGCCCGTGTGAATACCCGCACGTGGGAGGCACGATGCCTAAGATTGACCGGATGCTCGTCGGCGAGGCACTCGTCGGCGACGGCAACGAGGTGGCGCATATCGACCTGATCATCGGCCCGCGTGGCTCGGCGGCCGAGGCAGCGTTCGCCAATACGCTCACCAACCAGAAGGAAGGCGTCAACGGCCTGCTCGCCGTGCTCGAGCCGAACCTGATGGTCAAGCCCGCGACCGTCATGTTCAACAAGGTGACGATCAAGGACGCCAAGCAGGCCGTGCAGATGTTCGGCCCCGCCCAGCGCGCCGTCGCCATGGCCGTGGCCAACTGCGTCGCCGAGGGGACCATCCCCGAGAGCGAGGCCGAGGACCTGTACATCTCGGTGGGTGTGTTCATCCACTGGGAGGCCAGCGACGACGCGAAGATCCAGCAGTACAATTACGAGGCCACCAAGCTGTCGATCGAGCGCGCCGTGCGCGGCGAGCCGACGGCCAAGACGATGGTCGAGAAGAAGGACAAGTCGCACCATCCCTTCCAGGCTGGTTGAAAGGAATCAGCGGCTCCACCAAAGCCGGAACCTGCCAAGGCACCCGCCGCGCCCAAGCCGCCCCAGGCGGCTCCGGCCCGGCCGGCCCCGGCAGCCCCGGCGCAACCCCCGGCTCCTCAGAGCACAGGCTGGTGGAAGTCCCTGCTCCGGTCTCTGGGTCTCTCGCGCTGAGCGGGCGGATCCGGTGATATGATCGACGCGAGGGCCCGTCCGCGACCGCGGGCGGGCCCTTCGCCGTTCCAAGCGGCAGCTTCGCCGGCTGCCCCAAAGCGGTCTGCTGGATGAGGCGCCCCGAAAAGCTGTCGGCCGCCGCTGCCCGACGCGTCGCGCTCGCCGCCCAGGGCCTGCACCGCCCCGTGCCGGATCGGGCTGCGGGCCGCGGCCAGATCCTGCGGCAGGTCGGCCGTCTGGGTGCGTTGCAGATCGATTCGGTTTCCGCGGTCGTGCGCTCGCACTATCTGCCGCTGTTCTCGCGGCTCGGCCCCTATCCACGCGAGCTGCTCGAGCGCTCGGCCTATGACGGTCGGCGCCGGCGGCTGTTCGAATATTGGGGCCACGAGGCCTCGCTGCTGCCGGTCGCGCTGCAGCCCCTGCTGCGCTGGCGCATGGCCCGCGCGCGCGAGGGCGTGGGCATCTACGGCGGCCTGGCGCGCTTCGCCCGCGAGCGGCGCGATTTCGTCGACGCCGTGCTCGCCGAGGTGGCGGATCGCGGCCTGCTGGCCGCGGGCGAGCTGGCGCAGGGCGGCCGCGGGCAGGGCGGCTGGTGGGGCTGGAGCGACGGCAAGCTCGCCCTGGAATGGCTGTTCTGGGCAGGGCTGGTCACCACCGCGCAGCGCCGCGGCTTCGAGCGGGTCTACGGGCTGACGGAGCGCGTGCTGCCGCGGGAGGTGATCGACGCGCCGACGCCCGACCCGGCCGAGGCGCAGCGGGCGCTGCTGCTCCTGGCGGCGCGGGCGCTGGGTGTCGCCACCACCACCGACCTGCGCGACTATTTCCGGCTCGGCGCCGCCGAGACCCCGGTTCGGATCGCCGAGCTCGCGGAGACGGGCCTCCTGCTGCCGGTCGCGGTCGAAGGCTGGGACCGGCCGGCTTGGCTGGACGCGGCAGCGCGACTGCCGCGGCGCGCCGACGGTAGGGCACTCCTGTCGCCGTTCGATTCGCTGGTGTGGGAGCGGGCGCGAACCGAGCGCCTGTTCGGCTTTCGCTACCGGCTCCAGCTCTACACTCCGGCGCACAAGCGCGTGCACGGCTACTACGTGCTGCCGTTCCTGCTCGGCGACCGGCTGGTGGCGCGGGTGGACCTGCGCAGCGACCGGGCCGCGGGCTGCCTGCGCCTGCTGGCGACCCACCTCGAGCCCGATGCGGCGCCGGGTGCGGTGCTCGGGCCGCTTCAAGCGGAGCTGAACCGCTTGGCACTCTGGTTGGGTCTGGAACGGGTCGAGGCCGCAGCCGCTTCATAAGCGTGAACGGCAAATTTCTTCCATTTTAATCTTCTTAAAGTAGAATATGCGGTGATGGTCACCCCGCTGACGCGAAGGAGCCCGCCGCTGTCGATGTCCGCTTTGTCGAGCGCGTTTTCCGGCCGCATCCTGATGGTCGGCTGCGGCAGCGTCGGTCAGACGGTGCTGCCGCTGCTGCTGCGTGAGCTTGGGCTGGGACCGGATCGCGTGCGGGTGATCGCCGCCGACGAGCGCGGTCGCGAGGTCGCGGCGGCACACGACGTTCGGTTCGAGCGGTTGACGCTCACGCCCGAATGCATTGCTGCCGAGCTGGCCGCACGGTTGCAGCCCGGCGACTTCCTGCTCAATCTGTCGGTGGAGGTCGCCAGCCTCGAGCTGTTGCGCTGCGCGAGCGGCCTGGGTGCGCTCTACCTCGACACCGGCATCGAGCCCTGGCCGGGCGGCTACACCGACCCACGGCTGTCGCTCGCCGAGCGGTCGAACCAAGCGTTTCGGGCCCAGGCGCTGGCGCTGCGCCGCGAGCTCGGGCCGGGCAGCCCGACCGCCGTGATCTGCCAGGGGGCCAACCCCGGCCTCGTGTCGCAGCTGGTCAAGGCAGCCGGGCTCGAGCTGGCGCGCGCGGTGGGGCTCGAGATGGCGCCCCCCAGTTTGGCCGATGGCTGGGCAGGCCTGTTCCGCGCGCTGTCGATCCGGACCATCCAGATCTCCGAGCACGACAGTCAGGTCGGCCGGACGCCGAAGGCCTCGGGCGAGTTCGTGGCCACCTGGTCGGTGGACGGCTTCCTTGGCGAAGGCTCGCAGCCGGCCGAGCTCGGCTGGGGCACCGCCGAGGGCCCGCTGCCGGCCGACGGCCGCCGCCATTCCGGCGATTGCCCCGGCATCTATCTGTTGCGGCCCGGCATGGAGGTGCGCGTGCGCAGCTGGTCGCCCGGCGCCGGGGCCTTCGTCGGCTACCTGATCACGCACATGGAATCGCTGTCGATCGCCGACCACCTGACGCTGCGCTCGCAGGGGCGGATCACCTACCGGCCGACCGTGCACTACGCCTATCACCCCTGCCCGGACGCGCTGCTGTCCGTGCACGAGCTGATCGGGCGGGGGTTCGAGCCGCAGCCGCGCCGGCGCATTCTCGCGGGCGACATCGTCACCGGGCAGGACGAGCTCGGCGTGCTGCTGGCCGGCAATCCCGCGGGCGCATTCTGGTACGGCTCGCAGCTCGCGATCGACGAGGCGCGCCGGATCGTGCCGCACGCCAATGCGACCTCGCTGCAGGTCGCGGCCGGCATCCTGGGCGGCATGGCTGCGGCCATGGCCGATCCGGGCCAGGGCGTGCTCGAGCCGGAGGAGCTCGATTACGCGCTCGCCCTGGCCGCGGCGCGACCCTATCTCGGGCGGGTGGTCGGCACATGGTGTGACTGGACGCCGCTCACCGGCCGCGGCCGCCTGTTCCCCGAGCAGCTCGACCGGTCCGATCCCTGGCGGTTCAGCAATGTCCGCGTCGCCTGAGAGCGCCGCAGCGCGCGGGCCGCGTCACTATCTCGCCATGCTCGCGGCCTGCCCGTATCTGTTCGTCGGTGACGCGGGTGGCTGCGGCCTGGGTGTCTTCACCGCCCGCCCGATCCCGGCCGGCTCGGCGATCGTCGCGGACGAGGACGGCACGCTGCCGCAGCGAGCCTGCACCCTGGCCGTGGCCCTGGCCCAGGGCTGGGACCGGCGGCACGACCTGTTCCAGCTCGACCACGACCTGTTCCTGCCACCGCGCGGCTGCTTCGACGACCTGTTCAATCACTCCTGCGCGCCGTCGGGCGGCTGGCGCCTGGGCGCGCGCGGCGCGCGGTTCGTCGCGATCCGCGCCATCGCCGCCGGCGAGGAGCTGACCTACGACTATTCCTGCCATCTGCTCAACGGCGGCGAGGAGATGGTGTGCGCCTGCGAGACCGGCGCCTGCCGGGGCGTGATCGGGCCGTTCCGCACTCTGCCCGAGCCGCTGCAGCGTCGCTACCGTCGCTTGGGGATCGTTTCGCCGGCCCTGCTGCACCGATCATCCGCCTGAAGATGCGGCGACCGCGCCGCTGGCGGCGCCTTCCGCGACCCGCATTGACCGCCTGCGTGCGGGTGAGCGTGCTCGCCGCTGCGGTGTCGGCGGTCAAGGTCGCCCTGTTCGCTCTCGGCAACGGCGCCTTCCTTGCCAGCCATCCCGCGTCCGACCTGGCCTGGGTCTACCTCGTCCTGGCGGCACTCGCCGCCTGCGGCGCCGTGACCCTGCTGCCGGCGCTCGAGCGGGCCCGACCCGGCCCGGCCCTGGCAGGCCTGCTGCTGGCCATGGTTGCTGCCGGCCCCGTCGCCGGGCTCGCTCTCGGGCTCGAGCTGGCGGGCGCGCCTTTCGCCCTCCTGGTGCTGGCCCACCTCTACAACATCGCCTCCGAGATCCTGCTGTGGCTGGTGGCCGCCGCCTGGATCCCGGCGCCGGAGCTGCGCCGTGCCACCTTGTGGATCTGCCTGGCGACGGCGGCCGGCGGCTTCGGCGGTGGCGTCGGCGCCGAGCGGCTGCTGGGCTGCGGCCTGTCGGTGGGGCTCGCTTTGGGCACGGTCCTCACCGCGGCGTTCGCATGGCTCTGGCTGCGCGAGTGCCGTCGCGCGCTCGGCGACGGTGCTGCCGGCGCCGGCGAGGACGACGGCTCGAGCAGGGTCGTCGCAGCCGGCTGGGGTGCCGTCCTGCGCCACCCGCTCGCCCTGCCGCTGGGCGCCGCGTCCTTCATGCTCACCTTCGTCTGGGTGCTGACCGAGTTCCTGTGCCTTGCCAGCTACCAGCTGATGGGCCTGCCGGCGGCGGCGCTCGCCCGCTTGCTCGCGGTCGTCTACGCGCTGCTCCAGGTGGCCGAGTTCGCGGCGATCGCCGTTCTGGCGGCGCCGGCGACCCGGCTGGTCCCGCCGCTCTGGCGCAGCCTGCTCTTTCCCTTGGGCGCGCTCCTGACCTTGGCCTGGCTGGGCCGGAATCCCGGCGAGCTCGGCCCCACCCTGCTGGCCCACGCCCACACCGAAGCGGTGTCGAACGGGCTGTTCGATCCGGTCCATGCCAGCAATTTCGCCGCCGCCCCGCTGCGCCTGCAGGCCAGGCTGCGGAGCCTTGCCGACGGCATCTGCTATCCTCTCGGCATGGCGGCCGGCGGCGTGGCCCTGCTCCTCGGCCCTTCCGCCGCCGGAACAGGAATCGAGCTCGGGTCGATGATCTCGACCAGCTTGGTCGCGGCCTGCCTGTTCGTCGCCGTCGGGGCCATGACCGGCGTGATGATCGCGCCGTCGCTGCTGAACGGGCTCGGCCTCGCGACCGAGCCGGCGCCGGGCGGAAGCGGTGCCGCGCTGCGGGCGGCCCGACAGGCGCTGGCGCCATGGATCCGTCGCACCATGCTGCGTGATCGGCTGCTTCGCGCACGGTCGTCCGCCAGGGGCGCCGACGTCCTGCGCCGCCGCGTCGAGGAGGCCGACCGCCGCGCCCTGCGCCAGGCATTCCGGCAGGCACGGCAGTGGGACGGCGGTGGCACGGTCCGCCGCCTGGAAACCCTGCTCGACAGCCGCAGCGCGGAAACGCGCGCCCTGGTGATCGAGGCGCTGCTCTCGCTGCGCATCCGCAGACTGTTCGAGCCTTTCCTGCCGGCGCTCCGCCGCCGCTACTGAGCGCGGCGGGATCGTGCTCGGGGCCTGCGGCCACGCCCCGTCCGCATGGTTCCCACCCGTGTCGGGACGCCGTCGCGACGGCGATTAGCCGGCAGGGCTATGCCGCCGCGTGGACCGCCTCCAGCTGCGGCCGCCGCACCAGGCCGAAGCGCTCGACCAGCTCGGGGCGCGGCATCGGCCGGCCGAACAGATAGCCCTGGACCTCGTCGATGCCCATCACGCGCAGGGCGGCCATCTGCTCCTCCGTCTCGATGCCCTCGGCACAGCTCTTGATGCCGAGGCTGCGCGTCATGCCGACGATGGCGAGGATGATCGCCTCGCCGCCGCGGTCCAGCGCCTGCACGAACGACCGGTCGATCTTGATCTTGTTGAAGCGGAACTTGGTGAGATAGCTCATCGACGAGTAGCCGGTGCCGAAATCGTCCATCGCCAGATGGACGCCCATCTCGACGAACTGGTTCATCATGGCGTTCGAGCGGGCGTTGTTGGCGAGCAGCACGCCCTCGGTGATCTCCACCTCGAGCTGCGAGGCCGGCAGGCGCGTGGCGCGCAGGGCAGCCGCCACGGTGTCGAGCAGATCGTCGTCGGTGAACTGCGCCGGCGACAGGTTGACCGCGACCTGGATCCCGCCCCACTCCGCGGCGTCGCGACAGGCCTGCTCCAGGACCCAGCGGCCGATCTGCGCGATCATCCGCGTCTCCTCGGCGACCGGGATGAACAAACCGGGCGCGATCAGGCCGTGCTGCGGGTGCCGCCAGCGGATCAGCGCCTCGACGCCCGACAGCTCGCGCGTCCGCGCATTCATCTTGGGCTGGTAGAAGACCTCGAACTCGTGATTGTCGATGGCCTTGGCGAGGTCGCGCTCGAGGGCCTTGCGCGCCTGCAGGCGGGCATCCATGCCCGGCTCGAAGAAGCGCAAAGCACTCCTGCCGTCCTGCTTGGCCCGCGACATCACCATGCCGGCGACGTGGAGCGCCCGCTCGGCCGTGTCGGCCTCCTCGGGCAGCATGATCGCCGCCACGCTCGCGCTGATCGTGATCTCCTGGCCCTCGATGACGGCCGGCTCGGCGAGCCGGTCCTGGAGCGACTTCGCCAACCGCTGCGCCGCATGGGCGTCCTCGATCGCCGGGCGGACCAGAACGAACTCGTCGGCCGCGAGGCGTGCCACCACGTCGCCGGGCCGCGCCCGCTCGGCCAGCCGCTGCGCCACGGCCCGGATCAGCTGGTCGCCGACGATCGGGCCGTGCACGTCGTTGACCTCCTTGAACCGATCGATGTCGAGCAGCAGGAAACCAGCGCTCTGACCGAGACGGCGCGCCGCCTCGATCAACGCGGTGGTGCCCTCGAGCATACCCTGCCGGTTCAGGGCGCCGGTCAGGGCGTCGTGGCCGCTCAGGAATTCCGCCGTGCGCCGCGCCTCGATCTCGACGGTGACGTCGGTGGCGGTGCCCCGCCAGCCGACGTGCAGGCCGGCATGATCGCGCGTCGGCTTGCCGGAGACCCTCAGCGCGCGTGGCCGCCCTTCCTGGTCCAGATAGCAGCGCGGGATGCTGCGAAACAGGCGCCGGTCGCGAATTGCCTCGTCCAGCTCGTCCGAGCGGTCCTCGCCCGCCATCGGCAGCAGCAGATCGGTGATAGGCCGGCCTTCGATCTCGCCCAGCGGAATGCCGGTCAGCGCGATGAACCGATCCGAGATCCAGGTGATCTTCCCGTCCGCATCGGTCTCGAAGATCCAGTCGGAGCTGGCGTCGGCGACGTCGCGGAACCGGTCCTCGCTCTCCACGATCGCCACCGTCGAGGTCCGGCTGTGGCGCAGCGCCGACCAGCCGAAGGCCAAGAACAACGCCAGTGCCAAGCCGAGCGACGGAGCCAGCGCGCTCAGATAGTCGGTGCCGGGACGGCGCGGCCGCCAGTCGGCGTGGCCGATGATCTGCGGGTGCTCCTCGGTGTGCTCCGGCCCGGCGAGCGGCAGCACCGCCGGTGCGGGGAGCCAAAGCCGTGTCAGACCCTGCCAGCCCCAGGACCACCAATCCGTGCCGCCGGTCTCGCTGGTTGTCGGCCCGGGTGAGGCGGGAGACGTGGCGTCGGCGGGCTCCGGCGACTCGTCCGCCCGCTCGAAGACGAGGCCGTAGATGTTGAGGGCGCGGGCGAGCTCCGAGAACCATTCGGCGCCGAGGCTGCGGACCACGACGAGCACGTAGGGCTGCCCGAGCGGGGGTGCCTTGTCCCAGCTCGTCTCGGGCATGATAGCCGCCGCCGATCCGATGCCTACCTCGCCGTCCCGCAAGCGGAGGTAGGAGTGCACGGCCATCGGTTCGCCATTGACGATCGATGTCAGTGCCCGCTCGACGAGCTTGCGCCACAGATCGTCGCCGAGCGCGCTGCTGATGTCCTCGCCGACGGTGTCGCCGTGGATCGCGGCGTAAGGATCGGCCTGTCGTTCGCCGCGATTGGCAGCGTGGAATGTGGAACCGTCGGGAGCGACGACGAACGCCCAGTCATACTCGTGCGTGCCGTAGAGATAGGCGCCGAGCCGGGCCTCGGCCCAGTCGCGGCTCCGGTTGTTCTGGATCTCCTCGACGGCCTCGTTCCACCAGGCATAGTCCTTGACGACGCGGTCGAGCTGGTCGGCGCGCTCGTCGATGCCGGCCTCCATCGCCCCCAGCGATTCCCCCTTGGCCTTGTCGTCGAGCGCCTGCGCGTTGATGAGCATGAGGGCGAGCAGGACCCCTGCGGCGACCGCGAGCAGCGAGGCGACCGGCAGGATGAGCTGGCGATGGACGGCGATCGCGCGCCGCGACGCACCGCCATGAGTGCCGATGACCTGCTCGTGCATTGCGGCTCCCGGGCCTCTGGCGCGGGCAGGCGATGGGGCGGCCTGACCTCTGCCGCGATCAAGGTTACCGGTGCACGGTTAACCGAAGGCTAAGCGCCGGGTGCGCCGACAAGGCCAACCGGCAGTGCGCGACCCTTCCGGCGCGGCAACAGGCTGCGCTGGCCTAGAGGGCCTGCGTGCTCTCGCTTCGGGGCGTCGGCGCTCCGTTCACGTTCCCGACGTGCGGTGTTCAGCTCGGCCAGGGCCAGCGAAGCCCGCCGCTGCCACAGACTTGCCGACTGGCCGCCGGCCACCGCGATAGCCTCGCGGAGATCCGCCTGGGCGGCGGCAAGGTCGTCGCCGGCCGTCCGATGCAGCTCCGCGCGGACGCGCAGCAACTCGGGAAGATACCAGCGCTCGCCGCTGGCGTTGACCTGGTCGATTGCTTCGGCGACGAGCGCAAAGGCCTGCCCAACCTGCCCCAGACCGCCGAGGATCCCCGCCATCAGCCCGCGATAATAGGGCAGCTTGAGGCGGGAGCCCGTCGCGACCTTGGCGGCGAGCCCCTGGCGCATGGCGGCGAGCCCCTCGCCGGGATCGTCACGGACGGCCGTCAGCCAGCCGCGCAGGACAATCGCCGTCGCATGCCAATGGACGAAGCCGTGCTCCCGTGCCAGCGCCAGCAGTTCCCCGGTTCCCTGCTCGAGGTCGTCGAGGTCGCCCAGAAGCTGTGCCAGCACGTTCAGGTGATGGAGCACGACCGCGCGCAGATAAGGCTGGCGCGCCGCGTCGGCCTCGGCGAGGGCGCGCCGCCCTTCCGCCCGTGCGCGCGCAGGCTCGTGGATGAGCGCCCAGGCCCAGGTGGCCATGCTGCGCCCCGAAGTCCAAGGATCGAGCAGAATCGCGCCCGGGCTACGCTCGTCGGACGGAGTCAGGGCGAGCAGCCGCGCCAGACCGGAAAGGCAATCCAGTGGCCGGCCACTGAACAGATCGACGACCAGGCCGCAGCGATGGGCGACGGCGAGCGGTAGCGTCGCCTCGGTACGGCGGGCGCAGCGCAGCTGCTCCTCGACCGTGACCCGCGCACGCGCCAGCTCGCCCCGGTTGGTGCTGTTGTGCCACAGACCCCAGAGCACCGCGGCCTCGACGGCCGCATTCCCGGTGCGCGCCGCCAGCTCGCTGGCGCGACCGTAGACGTCGTGGATTTCCGGGGCTGCCTCGCCCTTGAGCGCGATGAGGACACCGCCGAGTGCCACCTGCAGCTCGACCTCGCGCCCGAGCGACTCTCGAGGATCGCTGAGCCGGGCCACGAGATCGAGGCCCAGGCGCAGCTGCGTCGCGGCCTCCTCCATGGCACCGCGGCTTGCGGCGCGCAGGCCCGCTGCCCGCCGATGATCCGCCGCCTCGCAGATCAACCCGGCCTCGGTGCAATGATGCGCGAGCACTTCCGGCTGCGCGTGCGCGCGTGCTGCGAACCGGGTCGTCAGCGCCTCGGCGATCGTCGCATGCAACTGGCGACGTCGCTGCCGCAGTAGCATGGCATAGGCGGCGTCCCGCACCAGCGCATGCTTGAAGCGATAGGCCCCGCTGGCGCCGCGACCGCGGCAGAACAGGATGCCGGCATCGACGAGGCGCCGCAGGGCCGACTCGAGGTGGGGCGGCGGCAGTGGCGAGACGGCCGCCAGAAGATCGCCGTCGAACTCGCGGCCGAGGCAGGCCGCCGTGAGTGCCACGTCCCTCGCGTCCGGCAGCTGATCCAGTCGCGCCGCCAGGGCGTCGTTCAAGGTGGCCGGGACTTCTTCCCGCGTGCCGTCCGCCATGGCTCCGGCCATAGCGCCCGCCAGCTCCTCGATGAACAGCGGCACGCCATCGGCCCGCTCGACCACGCGCTCGACGTCCTTGGCCGACAGGGAGCGGGCGATCCCGTCGACCATGGCGGTCGCGCACGCGGCATCCAGTCGACCGAGGCTCAAAGTCGTCGCAATGTCGAGATCCGCCCAGCGTGGGCCGAACTCCGGTCGGGACGTGGCCAGGATCAGGACGGGCCGGCTCGCAATCTCGACATAGAGTCGCTCCAGCAGCTCGAGCGTGCTGGCATCGGCCCAGTGCAGGTCCTCGATCACGATGACCACCGGTCCCGCGGCGGCCAATCGAAGCACCCTCTCGACCAGCGCCGCCAGCGTCTGATCGCGCCGTTGCGTGATCGACGTGCTCTGCGGGGGGTAGCGGCCATCGGAGGCGAGATCGAGCCAATCGCCGACCAGCGGGGCGACACGGCGGAGGTCGCTGGTTCCTGGTGCCAGGAACCGCTCGAGCCGGTCCAGACGCTCTTCGACCGTGACGTCGTCGCCCAGGCCGGCCGCGCGGACGATCGCCTGTCCGATCGGATAGAGAGGCGTGCTGCGATGGAACGGGGAGCATTGGCACCAGCCACGGTGCGCCGGGGACGGGGCCAGCCGTCGATAGGCTTCCCGCACCAGCCGCGACTTGCCGATGCCCGCCTCGCCAACGACCAGCGCGAGCTGACCTCTGCCGCCGGCGGCCTTGCGCCACAGCTCGCCGAGCTGGCCGAGCTCGGCAGTCCGCCCGTAGAGCGGGGTCCGGAACGCGGCTGGCGGGCGTGTGGAGCGATCGGATCCCAAGGCTCGCACTACCCGCCAAGCATGCACGGAGCGGGCGAATCCCTTGAGCCCAAGCTCGCCGAGATCCTCGTACTCGAACGCCTGGCGCCGAATCAGCCGCCGCGAGGCATCCGCCACCACGATCGTGCCGGGGCGAGCGGCCTCCTGCAGGCGGGCCGCAAGACTCGGTGTCTCGCCTACGGCCGTGATCTCGGCTGCCGGGAAGCCCGCGGAACCACCGATCACGACCAGGCCGGTGGCAACGCCCACCCGGGCGCGGAGCGGCGAGGCCGTCGGCGACCTGATTCCAGGGACGGCGGCCAGAATGGCCAAGCCTGCGCGAATGGCACGCTCGACATCGTCCTCGTGCGCGTGAGGATAGCCGAAATAGGCGAGGACACCGTCGCCCATGAGCGTCCCCACGGCTCCGCCCAGCTTCGCGATCTCGCGGGAGGCGATGCCGTGATAGTCGCGGATGATCTCGGTCAGATCCTCCGGGTCGAGCGTCGAGCTCAGCCCGGTATAGTCGATGAGATCGACGAACATCGCCGTGATCTGGCGGCGCAACCCCGCCAGTGAGCCGCCGGAGGAAAGCTCCGGCGCCGCCGCAGCCCGGCCGGACGTCTCGCCATCCGGCGCGGGCAAGGCTGTCCCGCTCGCTGTCACCTGCGCTTCCCGCCCATGGCCACACTATAGGCCATGCCCCGCTGGCCCTGTCATCAACTCCGTCACATACCGCGGGCCGCGCCCCGATTCTGTGAGAAATCGACTTGTATGGCCGTCACAGTGTCCGCGTGACCTTGAGCAGGCCGGGCGGATGGTCGGGATCGCGGCCCCGGGCGCGGGCGAGCGCCTCGGCGAGCGGATAGAAGGCCAGCAGGGCGACGATCGGGTCGAGCAGAGGGTGCAAAGGCAGGGGCAGCGGCAGGTGCACGAGGCCGACGCCCGGTGCGTCGTGGCTGGCGACCATGACCTGCGCCCCGGCCTCGGCGAGATCGACGGCAAAGGCCGCCGCATCGCGCCCGCCGGGATCCTGCAGCGCGTAGACCAGAACCGGAAAGCCCGGGCCGATCACGGCCTTGGGGCCGTGCTGGATCTCGGCGGCGCTGAGTGCTTCGGCGAGCACGCCCGAGGTCTCCTTGAGCTTGAGCGCGCTTTCCGCGGCGACGCCGAGGCCGGGGCCGCGGCCGACGACGTAGAGGCCGGACGCGGTCGCGAGCACCGGCAGCGCCGCGCTCCAGTTGCAGGCGAGCGCCGCCTCGAGCCGGTCGGGCAGTGCCGCGAGCGCCTCGTCCAAGCTCCGGTCGCCGGCCCAGACGGTCAGGAGTCGGGCCGCGACCGCCATGGTCGCGATCACGCTCTTGGTCGCGGCGACGCTGCGTTCGGGTCCGGCATGCTGCGGCAGGAAATGCGCCGCTGTCCGCTCGAGTGCCGAATTCGACTGGTTGACGACGGCGACGGTGAGCGCGCCGCCGGCGCGCGCCGCCTCGACGGTGCGGACCAGATCGGGGCTGGCGCCCGATTGCGACAGGGCGACGACGAGCGAGCGCTCGAAGCGCAGTCCGGCGCCATAACGGGTGATCAGGGACGGCGGCAGCGAGGCGGTGATCCGGCCCGTCACCACGCCGGCGAGGTTGGCGAGAAAGAGGGCGGCGTGGTCGGAGCTGCCGCGCGCCACGGTGACCACGAAGGCAGGATCGTGTCGCCGCAGCGCCCGCGCCAGGGCGTCGTAGGCCGGCGTATCCGCCTGCAACATCGCCGCGACGCAGCGCGGTGCCGAGCGGGTCTCTTCGAGCATCAGGGAGGCCATGGCCCCTCCACTTCATACGCGGACCGCGTTGCGGTAGTGGACGCATTCACGGACCAAGCAAACAGCTCGTCGCAGGTCCATTCTCAGACTTGATCGGCGAGTGGACAACCGTTCCCCGGCGGGTAGACGCCAAGGACAGGAATCGTCGCGGCCCCGGCGGCTACGGCGTCTGGTATGGCCTCCCCACCGCGCCGTACCCGCTAGCTGACGTCGACATATTCCGGTGCGGCGGCCCCCGCCGCCACCAACCAGGCTCCCCGAAGCGGGTCGGGTGGGGGCGCGGCCGGCAGGAACGACACCTCGATGCGCTCGCGCAGCAGGGGCCGGTAAACTTCGGCGAGGCCGCCCGCGAGGCAAAGAGCGCCGCCAGTGCCCGCGACCACGGCCTCGGCAAGCCTGGCCAAGTGGTCGGCACCCTCATCGAGCAATGCCGAGGCGAGCGGATCACCGGCTTCGGCATGAGCCACGATGGCAGGCGCCAGGGCCGCGAACTCCGTGGCGCGGGCGCCTGCCAGCCACAGGAGGATGGATTCGCGGTCGCCTCCCATGGCCGCTTTTGCGACTGCCCAGAGCGGACCTTTCTCGCCGATGCCGTCGAGGTGATCGAGATATTCGGCGGCGAGGCGGAAGCCGAGCCACGCGCCGCCGCCGCGGTCGCCGGTCGGGAAGCCCCAGCCGGCGCGGATTTCCGGTCGCCGGCCGTCGGCGCGCCGAAAGGCGACGACACCGGTGCCGATCGAGAGCAACGCGCCGGGCGCGGTCGCGAAGACCCCCAAGAAGCCGATATAGCCGTCACTGGAGAGGCGCCGGCTGGCGAAGCCGGCGAACGCGTCGGCGAACGCGCGCCGCTGCTCCTTGCCGCTGGCACCGGCGAGGCCGGCGCTTACGGTGGTGGCGGCTGCAGTGGCCTGGGGATCGAGACCGGCACGGGCGCACAGTTCGGCCCAGGCCGCCCGGATCTCCGCCAAGCCCGCCGCCGGCTCGCGATAGAGGTTGGCCGGCCCGACCCGGCAGCTGGCGAGCTCGACGCCAGCGCCAGTCAACAACGCTGCAGCAGTCTTACTGCCGCCCCCGTCGAGCAGGAAGAAATAGGTGCTCAGCTCCATTGCCCCTCAATACCAAAAGAATGCCAATTGACAATCCGGAACGCGCCCATCTCGTCTTAGGCCGCCGAGGATGATGTTCCTGTTGTTAATTGGTATTTTAGTGGTATCTGAGCGCTAATTCAGGAGGAGCGATGGATACCGAGGGCAGGCTCGCCCGGTATATCGATGCCGACCGCTGGCCAACGGAAGAATCGCTGGCGGCGATGCTCGACAATCAACAGTCCGCCTTCGTGGCGACCCGCAACGCGCTGCCGGCGCTGGTGCGCGCGGTGCTGGCCGCCGCCGCGCGGCTCGGCGAGGGCGGCAGGCTGGTTTATGCGGGTGCCGGTGCATCGGGCAGGCTTGCCGTGCAGGACGGGGTCGAGCTCCATCCGACGTTCGGCTGGCCCCACGAGCGGCTCGTCTATCTCCTGGCCGGCGGCGTCGGCGCCGTCACGCGATCGCTTGAAGGGGCGGAAGACGATGTGCAGGCCGGCCGCGATGCCGCGAGCGGCCTGGGCCTGAACACCCGGGATGTCGTCGTGGCGGTCGCGGCTTCCGGTACGACCGCGTTCACGCGCGCCGTGCAAGCGGCGGCTCGCGACGCCGGCGCCTTGACGGTGGCGCTGGCCAACAATCCCGGTTCGCCCCTGCTCGAGGAGGCCGAGATCCCGGTTCTCCTGCATACCGGGCCGGAGTTCCTCGCCGGCTCGACGCGAATGACCGCCGGCACGGCGCAGAAGATCGCGCTCAACCTGTTCTCGACCCAGCTGATGATGGAGCTCGGCCGGATCTATCGCGGGCTGATGGTCAACGTCGTTCCGTCCAACGCCAAGCTCGTCGAGCGCAGTCACCGCATCGTCCAGGCGCTCACCGGCTGCGATCCCGGCACCGCGGCGTCGGCATGGGAGCGTGCCGGCCGGGACATCAAGCTCGCCGTGCTCCTGGTCGACGGCTGCGAGGAGCGCGACGCCCGCGATCGGCTGCTGGCAGCCGGCGGCGACCTGCGCCGCGCCCGGCCGAGCCGGCTGTAACTCGTCAATCCCAGGGAGAATCCCGATGACATTCGCGCGCCGCAACCTCTTGCCGCTCGCAGCCTTGCTGCTCGGAGGCACGAGCCTCGCCCCGGCCAGTGCCGCCGATCTCGTCATCGAGAGCTGGCGGAACGACGATCTGGCGATCTGGCAGGAAAAGATCATCCCGGCGTTCGAGGCCAAGAATCCCGACATCAAGATCAAGTTCCAGCCAACCGCACCGCGCGAGTACGACGCGGCGCTGCGCGCCAAGCTCGACGGCGGCACCGCCGGCGACCTGATCACCTGCCGGCCGTTCGACGCGGCGCTGCAGCTCTACCAGAACGGCAAGCTCGAGAGCCTGACCGACATGGCCGAGCTGCAGAACTTCCCCGACTTCGCCTTGGCCGCCTGGAGCACGGACGACGGCTCGGCCACCTTCTGCATGCCGATGGCCTCGGTGATCCACGGCTTCATGTACAACAAGGACATCTTCAAGGAGCTGGGCCTGGAGGTGCCGACCACCGAGGCCGAGTTCTTCGCCGTACTCGACAAGATCAAGGAGAACGGGAGCTACGTGCCGCTCGCCATGGGCACCGTCGACCAGTGGGAGGCGGCGACCATGGGCTACACCAACATCGGCCCGAACTACTGGAAGGGCGAGGAGGGCAGAAAGGCGCTGGTCGAGGGCAAGGCGAAGCTGACCGACCCGGCCTATGTCCAGCCGTTCGAGGAGATCGCGAAGTGGAAGCCCTATCTGGGCGACGGCTTCGAGGCGCAGAGCTACCCGGACAGCCAGAACCTGTTCACGCTCGGCCGGGCCGCGATCTATCCGACCGGGAGCTGGGAGATCTCGCCCTTCGGCAAGGATGCCGGCTTCGAGATGGGGGCATTCAAGCCGCCGGTGCCGAACGCGGGCGACAAGTGCTACATCAGCGACCATGTCGATATCGGCATGGGGATCAACGCCGCGGGCCAGAACAAGGAAGCCGCCAAGAAGTTCGTGGCTTGGGTCGGCACGCCCGAGTTCGCAGAGCTCTACGGCAACGCGCTGCCCGGCTTCATCCCGCTGTCCAAGACGCCGGTGAAGTTCGAGAATCCGCTGGCGCAGGAGTTCGTGAGCTGGCGCGAGCAGTGCGGCGCCACCATCCGCCTGCCGTACCAGATCATCAGCCGCGGCACGCCCAATCTCTGGAACGAGATGTGGGTGGTCTCGGCCAACGTCGTGAACGGCACCCAGTCGCCGCAGGAAGGGGCAGCCCAGCTCCAGAAGGGACTCGAGTCCTGGTACGCGCCGCAACAGCATTGACCTGACCGGCCGCCGCCGGCTCCGTCCGGCGGCGGGCTACCGCAAGGGCCCGAGCCATGCCGACCGAGTCCGCCACGCCCGTGGCGCGCCGCGACTTCCCCTGGCACCTCGTGGTGTTCCTGGCGCCGGCGGTGGTCGTCTACACGTTGGTGATGATCCTGCCGCTGGCCGAGACCTTGCGGCTGTCCTTGTTCAATCGCACCCCGGGCGGGCCGGAGTTCTGGGTCGGCCTCGACAACTTCCGCAAGCTGTTCCTCGACGAGCGCTGGTCGGTGCAGTTCTGGAATGCGCTCTGGAACAACCTCTACTTCTTCCTGATCCACATGGCCGTGCAGAACCCGATCGGCGTGGCGCTGGCGGCGATCCTGTCGATGGCGAACCTGCCCGGCCGCACCTTCTACCGCACCGCCATCTTCGTCCCGACCATGCTGTCGGTGGTGATCATCGGCTTCGCCTGGAAGCTGATCCTGAGCCCGCTCTGGGGCGTGTCCAGCACGCTTCTGGGCGCCGTCGGCCTGAAGTGGCTCTATGCGCCATGGCTCGGCAAGGAGGAGTACGCGCTCACCGCCCTCTCGCTGATCTCGGTCTGGCAGTATGTCGGCATCCCGATGATGCTGATCTACGCGGCGCTGCTGAACATCCCCAAGGAAGTGATCGAGGCCGCGGATCTCGACGGCGTGCGCGGCCCCGCGCTGTTCTTCAAGGTCAAGCTGCCGCTGGTCCTGCCGGCGATCGGCATCATCTCGATCCTGACCTTCATCGGCAACTTCAACGCCTTCGACCTGATCTACGCAGCTCAGGGGGCGCTGGGCGGGCCGAACTTCGCGACCGACATCCTGGGTACCTACCTCTACCGCATCTTCTTCGGCTTCCAGATCCAGACTGGCGACCCGCACATGGGGGCGACCATCGCCACCATCATGTTCCTGATCATCCTGACCGGCGTGCTGCTCTACCTGCTCGGCGTGCAGCGCCGCGTGCAGCGCTACGAATTCTGAGGGATCGGCGATGATGGCGGCACGAAGGGATCTCGCGGGTCAGGGCGCGGCGCACCTGATCCTGATCGCCTACACGATCATCGCCTTGTTCCCGATCGTCCTGGTCCTGGTCAACGCGTTCAAGACCAGGAAGGCGATCTTCGGCGCGCCGCTGGCGCTGCCGACGCCGGAGACCTTCACGCTCGCCGGCTTCCAGACCGTCCTGGCCCAGGGCGACTTCACACTCTACTTCACCAACAGCCTGATCGTCACCGTGGCGGCGCTGTTCCTGATCCTGCTGTTCGGCGCCATGGCGGCGTTCGCGCTGTCCGAGTACCGCTTTCCCGGCAATCCGCTGCTCGGCCTCTATCTGGCGCTCGGCATCATGATCCCGATCCGGCTCGGCACGGTCGGCATCCTCGAGCTCATGGTCCGGCTCAGCCTGGTCAACACGCGCACGGCACTGATCCTGGTCTATACCGCGCAGGGCCTGCCGCTGGCGATTTTCATCCTCTCCGAGTTCATGCGCTCGGTGTCCAAGGACCTGAAGGACGCCGGGCGTATCGACGGCCTGTCGGAGTACACGATCTTCTTCCGCATCGTGCTGCCGCTGACCCGGGCGCCAATGGCGACTGTCGCCGTATTCACCATGATTCCGGTATGGAACGACCTCTGGTTCCCGCTGATCCTGGCGCCGGGCGAGGCGACCAAGACGATCACCTTGGGCGCACAGGTGTTTGTCGGCCAGTTCGTCACCGACTGGAACGCCGTCCTCGCCGCCCTCTCGCTCGCGATCGTGCCGGTCCTGCTGCTCTACCTGATCTTCAGCCGCCAGCTCATCAGCGGCATCACCTCCGGCGCCGTCAAGTAGGACCGCCTTATGGCCCAGCTCGAGATCGACCAGATCCGCAAGTCGTTCGGCAGGGTCGACGTCCTCAAGGGCGTGGACCTCGACATCGCCGACCGCGAGTTCATCGTTCTGCTCGGCGCGTCCGGCTGCGGCAAGTCCACGCTGTTGCGGATCATCGCCGGGCTGGAGACCCAGACCTCCGGCCACGTCAGCATCGGCGGCCAGGTCGTCGACCGGCTGCCGCCCGCCAGGCGCGGCATCGCCATGGTATTCCAGAGCTACGCGCTCTACCCGCATCTCGACGTCGCCGGGAACTGGGCCCTGGGCCTGAAGCAGGCCGGCGAATCGGCGGCGGTGATCGCCGAGCGCACCAGGGACGCCGCGCGCATCCTGGCCCTGGAGGACCTGCTGGGGCGCAAGCCGGCCGAGCTCTCGGGCGGTCAGCGGCAACGGGTGGCGATCGGCCGGGCGATCGTGCGCCACCCGCAGGTGTTCCTGTTCGACGAGCCGCTCTCCAACCTCGACGCGGCCCTGCGCTCGAGCGTGCGGTTCGAGATCGCGCGGCTGCACAAGCAGCTTGCCGCCACCATGGTCTACGTCACCCACGACCAGGTGGAGGCCATGACCCTCGCCGACCGAATCGTGGTCATGGACAAGGGCGTGGTGCAGCAGGTCGGCACGCCCGAGGAGCTCTATCGCCGCCCGGCCAATCTGTTCGTCGCGGGCTTCATCGGCTCGCCGAAGATGAACTTCCTCAAGGGTGAGATCGCGGCTGCCGGCGAGGTGCGGCTCGAAGGCGGGGCCAGTCTCGCGCTCGACTCACGGCCGCCGGCGCAAGGGGCTGGGATCGTCGTCGGCGTGCGGCCGGACGGCTTTGCCGTGACCGAGCCCGAGGCGACATCGTTGCGCGGCCGAATCGTGCTCAACGAGTATCTCGGCCGCGAGTCCTACCTGCACCTCGACCTGGAGCATGGCGGCACGGCGGTGGTCGAGGTCTCGCCGGACCTGCACCTGCTCGCGGGCCAGGAGGTCGGCCTCGCGGTCAAGCCGGGGGCGGCGCATCTGTTCACCGCCGCCGACACCTTGCGGATCGCGGCGTGAGCGAAGCCGCGGCGTGGGACGTGGACGAGCTGCGGCCCGATCCGCGCGCGACCTCGCCGCTCTACCTGCAGCTGGTCGAGTCGATCGCCGCAGCGATCGCCTGCGGCAGGCTCAAGGATGGCGAGGCGCTGCCGGCCGAACGGATGCTGTCCGAGCGGCTGGAGGTCTCGCGCACCACGGTGCGCAAGGCGCTCGACGAGCTGACCGCGCGCGGCTTGGTCACCTCGCGGCAGGGCTCGGGCAATTTCGTCGCCGCCCGGCTGGAGCAGCCGCTGGCCGGCCTGTCGAGCTTCAGCGAGGACATGCGCGCGCGCGGCCGACGGCCGGGTTTCCGCTGGGTCGAGCGGGGCCGCTACGCGCCCTCGCCCGAGGAGGTGATCGCCCTGGCGCTGCGCAGCGGCGAGCAGGTGTCGCGGTTCGTGCGGGTCCGCCTCGCCGACGACGAGCCCCTCGCGGTCGAGCGGGCGGCAGTGGCGGCGCGGGACTTGCCGGAGCCGGAGGAGGTGCAGACCTCGCTCTATGCCGCGCTGCGCGGGCGCGGGCTCGAGCCGGTCCGCGCCTTGCAGCATCTGCGCGCCGCGGCCGTGGCACCCGAGGATGCCCGCCATTTGGGGGTGGCCGCCGGCAGCCCGGTGATGGCCACGGTGCGCTACGGCTTTCTCGCCGACGGCCGGCCGGTCGAGTTCACGCGCTCGGTCTATCGCGGCGACCGCTACGACTTCGTGGCCGAGATGAAGCGCTGAGGGGCGCATGGACGAGACCAGGCTGAGCGGCCGCATCCTGACGCCGGCGGGCTGGATCGCGGGCACGCTGCGCTGCACGGCGCAGGTGCTGGCCGTCGAGCCCGGGCCAGCCGCCGCGGACCGCTGGATCGTGCCCGGCTTCGTCGACCTGCACGTCCATGGCGGCCATGGCGGGGACTGCATGGAGGGTGCGGATTCGGTCCGGCGCATGGCGGCCTTCCACGCCCGCCACGGCACCACCTCGCTGCTGGCGACCACCGTGACCGCGCAAGCCGATGATCTGCGACACGCCATGGCCGGTATCGCCGCGGCCATGCGTGCGCCGGGTCCAGGTGCGCGCGTGCTGGGTGCCCATCTCGAAGGCCCGTTCATCAGCCCGGACGCCCTGGGTGCCCAGCCGCCCTTCGCGATCCGGCCGGACGTCCCCCTGCTCGAGGAGCTGGCGGCGACGGCACCCATCCGCGTCGCCACCTACGCGCCCGAGATCGACGGCGACGGCACGCTGCTCGCCGCCTTCATGCGCCTCGGCGCGCGGGCGCAGATCGGTCACACGGTCTGCAGCTACGCTCAGGCGCGTGCGGCGCTCGCGGCGGGTGCGGCCGGGTTCACCCATCTCTACAACGCCATGAGCGGCCTGCATCACCGCGCCGGGGGTGCGGTCGGCGCCGCGCTGGCCTGGGGCCAGTCGGCCGAGCTGATCCTCGATCTGCACCATGTCGACGAGGCCGCGGCGCTCGCCGCCCTGCGTGCCATCCCACGCCTGCACTGTGTTACCGACGCCGTGGCGGCGGCGGGCATGCCGGACGGCAAGTACCACCTCGGCGCGCACCCGATCTTTAAGCGGGGCGATACCGTCAAGCTTGCCGACGGCAGTCTCGCCGGCAGCGTGCTGACGATGGACCGCGCCATGCGCAACCTGCTGATGCTCGGCCTGCCGCTTGCCGGGGCGGTCCGACGTTGCAGCACGCTGCCGGCAGAGTATCTGGGCTTGCCGGATCGCGGCCGGTTGGTGCCGGGGGCCGCGGCCGATGTCGTTGTTCTGGACGCGGACGGTATGCTGGTGAGCGTGCTAGCCGAGGGGCGGCACGTCGGTGGAGGTTGAGCAATCGTCATACAGTTGTCCCGCCGATGCGCGCGATCAGGGCGGCCAATCCATCCCTCAGCGAGAGCACGCGCACCTGCTCGATCTCCTGCCCGAACAATGCACCGAAGTGCCGGCGATCACCGGTCACCAGGATGTCCACGCGCGCCGCGATCGCCGCCGCCAGGATCGGCGTGTCCTTGGCTGGCAGGCCGTAGCGGCCCATGCGAGCGACGATATCGTCGCTTGGCTGAGCCGCGGGTTCGACCAAGCGTGTCAGGATCTCAAGGATGCTGAGCCGCGATGGCGCCTTCCGCGTCAGGTTTCGTCGCACCTCGTCGATTGCGTAAGCCGAAGTGAGCAGGCGACAATGACCGGATCGCGCCAGCGAGAAGAAGGCATACTGGCGACTGTGTTCCTTCAGGCAGGCCGAGAACAGGACATTCGCGTCGAGGAAGATTCTCATTCAGCCGGCTGCTTGAGGAGTTGTCGTACCTGCTCCCACTCGCCGTCGCTGATCGCTCCCTCCGCCTCGAACTCGGCTATCCGCTCGTCGCTATAAAGCTCGATCGGGTAAACTCCTGCTGGTCTCAGAATGATCGTGCCGTCCTCGCCAGCGTCGGCGATCAGCCAGCTATCACCCACCAGCCCGAGACGTCGAAGCAAGCCCTGGGGGATCGACACCTGGCCCCGTCGGCCCAGCTTCACCAGCTCCATGCTTCAATCTCCGGATATCGGAAATCCGGAGAATGCTCCGCAGGCCAGTCGCGGTCAAGGAATGTCGGCGACCCCTTGCCGCCGTGGGCCGCGCACGACCACATGCGCCCCAGCCAGGAGATCACGCATGTACATCGCAATGAATCGCTTCTCGGTGCGCAAGGACAGCGAGGCCGAGTTCGAGGCCATGTGGCTGGGGCGGGACAGCTATCTCGACCAGGTGGCGGGCTTTGTCGAGTTCCACCTGCTCAAGGGACCCGAGCGCGAGGATCACGTGCTCTACGCCTCGCACACGATCTGGCGCAGCCACGCCGACTTCGAGGCCTGGACCCGCTCGGAGGCGTTCCGTGCGGCGCATCGGGACGCCGGCGGCCGGCGCCCGCTCTATCTCGGCCATCCGCAGTTCGAGGGCTTCGAGGTGCTCCAGACCGTGGCGCGGAGCGCCACGGCCGCCTGACGGATCAGGCCTGGAACTGGCCCTCGACGTAGCGGATCAGCGTCGCCAGGCACTCGTCGACCGGCAACTCGTCGGTGGCGACCACGAGGTCGGGATGATCCGGCGCCTCGTAGGGGCTGCTGATCCCGGTGAACTCCGGGATCTCGCCCTTGCGGGCGCGCTTGTAGAGGCCCTTCGGGTCGCGGCCCTCGCAGGCTTCGAGCGAGGCCCGGACGTAGATCTCGTGGAACGCGTCCTTGGCCGCCGCGCGCGCCCGCTCGCGGTCGGAGCGATAGGGCGAGATGAACGAGCTGATGACGATGAAGCCGGCATCGGCGAACAGGGACGCCACCTCGCCGACCCGGCGGATGTTCTCCGCCCGGTCCTCGGGGCTGAAGCCGAGGTTCGCGTTGAGGCCGGCGCGGATGTTGTCGCCGTCCAGCACGTAGACCTGATAGCCCTTGGCGAACAGCTCGCGCTCCAGCGCCAGAGCCAGGGTCGACTTGCCGGCGCCCGAAAGCCCGGTGAACCAGAGCACGGCACCCTTGTGGCCGTTGCGGCCGGAGCGCGCCTCGCGCGTGACGGCGTGCCCGACCTCGGTGATGTTGGTCGAGCGGACGGTGATCAGCCGGCGCTGGTCGGGATAGCCCTCCATCGAGACGATCCCGCCACCCATGGGCAGGTAGTCCTCGACCAGCACGAACCGGCCGGTGATCGGGTTCTGGCCGTGCTCGTCGAGCGCCAGCATGCGCTTGGTGCGCAGCACCACCTCGCCGGCGCCGTTGCGCTCGATCTTGTCGGAGCCCTTGGTCGACAGGTCCGAGGTGTCGATCACGTGGTCGATCGCCTCGACCGTGACCGGCGCCTCAAGCGTGCCGAGCTTGAGCGTGTAGCTGCGGCCGATGGTCAAAGGGTTGTGGCCGAGCCAGAACAGCCGCGCCTTGAACACGTTGCTCTCGATCGGGGCATGCTCGAGATGGCTCATCACCTCGCCGCGCTCGACGAAGATCTGCTCGGTCAGGGTGACGCCGATGCTCTGGCCGGCACTAGCGCTCTCGGGCTCCTCCGGCACGTGCCAGGCCTCGATCGACTTGACCGTCGCGGTCTTGTTCGAGGGCGAGAAGATCACCTCGTCGCCGACCGACAGGGTGCCGCTCTCGATGCGGCCGGCGATGATGCGTCGTTGGTCGAACTTGTAGACGTCCTGCACCGGCATGCGCAGCGGGCGCTCGGTCGGCCGCTCCTTGTACTCGAACGCGTCGAGCGCCTGTAGGACGGTCGGCCCCTGGTACCAGGGCATGGCCGTGCTGTGCTCGACCATGTTGTCGCCCTCGCGGGCGGAGATCGGGATGATGCAGGCCGGCGTGACGCCGAGGCCGCGCAGATAGGCGCGGTAGTCCTCGGCGACCTGGCCGAAGCGGTCG
Source organism: Geminicoccaceae bacterium (assembly GCA_046349415.1). Taxonomy (GTDB): domain Bacteria; phylum Pseudomonadota; class Alphaproteobacteria; order Geminicoccales; family Geminicoccaceae; genus Benzoatithermus. Next base: position 62,029 of record JAXMCJ010000019.1, on the reverse strand, counting down.
GCCGAGTAGCCGACGAGGTCCATCTTGTTGACCAGCACCGCCACCTGCTTCACGCCGAGCAGATGCAGCAGGTAGCCGTGGCGCCGGGACTGCTCCTGCACGCCCTCGTGGGCGTCGATCAGCAAGAGGGCCGCCTCCGAGGAGGCGGCGCCGGTCACCATGTTCTTAAGGAACTCCTTGTGGCCGGGCGCGTCGATGATGACGTAGGGGCGCTTATCGGTCTTGAACCAGATCTGCGTCGTGTCGATGGTGATGCCCTGGTCGCGCTCCGCCTGGATCGCGTCCATGAGGAAGGCCCACTCGAACGGCATGCCCCGCTTCTCGGACATGGCCTTGATGGCGTCGAGCTTGCCCTCGGGCAGGGAGCCGGTCTCGTGGATCAGGCGGCCGACCAGGGTCGACTTGCCGTGATCGACGTGCCCCACGATGACGATGCGCAGCTGGCGGGTCTCGGTCTTGGTCATGGCCGGCTCCGCCTCACATGTAGCCGGCGGCGCGCAGCCGCTCGAACGCGTCCTCGGACTCGTGGTCCATCGCCCGCCCCGCGCGTTCGGGGACCCGCGTCGTCTCGAGCTCGTGGATGATGGCGTCGAGGCTCGCGGCGTCGCTCGCGATCGGGCTGGTGATGTCCTGGTCGCCGAGCGAGCGGTAGCGCTTGCCGTTCTTGGCGAAATAGAGGTCGATCACCGGAATGTTCTCGCGCTTGGTGTACTTCCAGATGTCGACCTCGGTCCAGTGCAGCAGCGGATGGACGCGGACGTGCGTGCCTTCCGGAAAGCTGGTCATGTACTGGTTCCAGAACTCCGGCGGCTGGTCCTTCAGGTTCCAGCTGCTGTCCGCACCGCGCGGGCTGAAATAGCGCTCCTTGGCGCGGATCGCCTCCTCGTCGCGGCGGATGCCCAAGATCAGGCCGTTGAAGGCGTGCTTGGCGACGGCGGCCTGCAGGCCCAGGGTCTTGCGCGCGGCCGAGCGTGCGGCCGGCGGCAGGGTGGGATCGGTCGCCTCGACCGGGGGGCAGAGCTCGCGGATGAAGTTGAGCTGCCACTCCTGCGCGTAGCGGTCGCGGAAGGCATACATCTCGGGAAACTTCTTCTCGGTGTCGACGTGCATCACCGGGAACGGCACGTGACCGAAGAAGGCCTTGCGGACGAGCCAGAGGACGACGTTGCTGTCCTTGCCCAGCGACCAGAGGATCGCGAGCTTCTCGAGCTTGGCGAACGCCTCGCGGAGAATGTAGACGCTCTCCGCTTCCAACGCGTCCAGATGGTTCATCGGGGCTTCCAGAGACCAGGGCAGGAGGCTCGCCACCTGGGCGCTGCCGCACCGTCGCGCGCCGGTGGAATGCGGTCGCAAGGGCAGGGCGAGCCATCTCGCACTTGCGAGATGGCGCCTTATTCACATCAAGCCGGCAGCCGTCAACCCGATGCGGCTGCAACCATACGCATGGATGCCCGCCGTGCTCCCGCGAGCACGGCGGCAGCGTCTGATCACCAGTAGCGGACGTCGCCCGTGTCGACGTGGACGAAGCCGGAGCGAGGATAGTACCCGACCCCGCCGGCCTGAAGCGCAACCGCGGCGGCGCGCACCATGGCCAAGGGCCTGCTCGGCACGTGCAGGTCCACCGCCATGGCCTGCATGTGCAGGCTGTGGAGGGCGACGCCGCGGCGGGACCGGCGCAGCATGGCGTTGGTCTCGGGCGAGCGATAGCCGCAATAGACCTGGAGCGGTTCCGCCAGGCCGAGCTTGCGCCGCAGGGACCACAGCAGATCGAGCAATGCCGGATCGATGTGGAGCTGCGTGTTGTCGCGCCAATCGCGCAGGTGGTGGGTGGCCGCGTGCAGCGCCTCGGGGAGATAGCGGCCGTCGGCGAAATACACGGTCTTGAGCGATTCGCCGGTGTGGCAGTGATAGAGGTCGACGCTGCGCTCCGCCGTGGCGGCGGCAGCGGAGCGCCCGTATAGTCCAACCAGAGATAAGGCGAGTGGGACAACCAAAGTCGACGCAAAGCGTCGTCTGCCGAGACGACGCGGCACAGCCTGTTCGGTCATTCGTACCTCTTTTCGAGGTTGCGTTGGGGCAAGCGACCGCCGGTCCATCTCGGACCGTGGCTGAATCAGCGCACTAGGGAGCCTACCGGCTCGTGTCAACCATTAGGTGAGAATCGTTGCCGTCAAGTCACGCTGTGGCTCTCCAGCCACAGACGTCACTGTGCCGTGGCGAGGGCAGCTTTGACGAGCGCGCTGGCGGTGCGGCCGTCCACGGCATCACCGTGCCGCGCCTTGAGCTCCGCCATCACCTGGCCCATCGCTCTGGGTGACCGCTCGGGCAGTTCCGCAACGATTGCCTCGATGCTGGCGGTCAGTTCGGCCTCGCTCATAGCGCGAGGCAGATACTCGCCGAGAATGGCGATCTCGGCCCGTTGCGCGCCGGCATCCCCGCCTCGGCCCTCGACCAGTCCGACCGTCTCGTCCAGCGACTTTAGGAACGAGCGGATCGTCCGCACCACCGCCGCGTCGTCCGGCTGCTTGCTGTCCTTGGTGGCCGCGGCGAACAGGGTCCCGAGCAGGTTCTTCCTGACCTCGTCCCGGGCCTTCATGGCCTGCAGCCGATCCTCCCTGATCCGGTCGATCAGCATCGCTGGTGCCTCCTTGCTGGCAGTGTCCTGCCATGCCCGGCGGGCGCTGGCCAGCCGCGGGTGCACCGTGGGGTCAGCGAAGGACCGGGGCTGTGGATGACGCGAGATCGATACCGAGCCGCCGCAGGTTCGCCTGCCGATGCTCCCGCTGCCACGCGTCGCGCTGGCTCGCGCCGGCGACGCCTGTGCCCAGCCGAACCTGCAGCTGCAGTCCGAGCACGAGCAGCGCCGCGAAGGCGATCAATCTGCGGCTGTCCATGCCCTGGCTCCCGGCCGACCTCGGCTCGTCGCCAGTTTCGGCCGGGCCGATTAACGGGCCGTAAGCAGTGCCAGCGCCAAGGCCGGGTCGGCATCCGGGCCGCGTTCGGCAGTCGGCGCGCAGTCCTCCTGCCCGAACTCCCAGGAGGTGACGTTCTGCTGCATCCGGCATTCGGCCAGACGGTAGCCAGTGGGTGCCCGCAGGCAGATCCGCGCGCCGAGAGCGTAGTCCCGCCCGTTCGCGCGGCAATGACATTCGATCTTGGGGGCCGCTGCCGCCGAAGCCGCGGCGCGCGCGTCGAGGGGCGTGGCGGCAGGCAGCATCGCCAGAAGCGGCAGTGCGGCAACCCAGAAACGGGTCATGGCACCCTCCATGGTACTACCCGCTATTCTTCTGTCAGGTTGACGAATGTGTTAACGGCTCATTGAAAGCGATACGGGGAGGAATGGCAAGTGGTGGGGACCTTCCTGACCGGCCGCCGCCGTCGGCGTGCGGCCGTTCCTGTGGCGCTCTCGCTGCTCCTGGCGCTACCGGCGGCAGCGCTGGCCAACGACGGCATCGACGACCTGCCCAATCCGCCCGAGCTGCGCAGCGTCGACGGCGTGCTCCGCGGGACGCTTACCGTGGCGCCGGCCGAGATCACCGTGCGCGGCCGCAAGATCGTGTCCAACGTGATCAACGGCAGCTACGTGGCGCCGACGCTGCGGGTCCGCCGCGGCGACGTCATCCGCCTGAAGGCCGTGAACGAGATCGGTCCGGCCGACGTCAACATCGACGGGCCGCAGCCGACCAACATCCACTATCATGGCATGGACGTGTCGCCGAAGCTGCCCAACGGCGACAACGTCTTCATCCGCATCCAACCCGACCAGAGCCTGCGCTACGACGTGCCGATCCCCAAGGACCACCCGCTTGGGCTGCATTGGTACCACGCCCACGTCCACACCTTCGTCGACGACCAGATCGGCTCCGGCGTGTCGGGCATGCTGATCGTCGACGGTTTCATTCCCCAGCAATATCCCGAGCTCGTCGGGCAGCGCCAGCGCGTGATGGTATTCAAGGACTTCACCTTCCCCGGCTTCAAGGACGGGGAGGCTCGCGCCAAGTCGCTCAACGGCTTCGCCAACCCGCCGATCAAGGCGCGCCCGGGCGAGTGGCAGATCTGGGAGCTGGGCAATCTGGGGGCGGACGCGTTCTTCGACATGAAGCTCGACGGCCACGAGCTGTGGATGATCGAGCGCGATGGAAACCTCCTCCTCAATCCGGTTCGGGTCGACCACGTGTTCATGCCGCCGGGCTCGCGCACGACGGTGGTCGTGCAGGCCGGGGCCGCGGGCGAGTATGCTTGGCGGCACCTGAACGTCGACACAGGCCCTGCGGGCGATCCCAACCCGGCGACCCGGCTCGGCACCTTCATCGTCGCGGGCAGCCGTGTCCCAGCAGACCCATCGATCCTGCAGCGCCTGCGCAAGGGCCCCGCCCGGCCGAACCGGATCCAGCCAAACCCCGACACGGTGGCCAAGCTGCCCGTCGACCGGACGCGCTACATCGACTTCTCCGAGAGCGCCAATGGCAACACGTTCTTCATCAACGACAAGCAGTACAAGGAGAGCCGCGTCGACACGACGACCCGCGTCGGCCAAGTGGAGCGGTGGGTATTGCGCAACTATTCGCAGGAGCTCCACGTCTTCCACATCCATCAGACCGAGTTCCTGATCACCAAGTTCTCGGGCAGTCCGGAGCAGACGCTGGGCGGCGGGTTGCGCGACGTCGTGAACCTGCCCTACGCGGTCAAGGGCAAGCCCGGCGTGGTCGAGGTGAAGATCCCCTTCAACAATCCCATCATTGCCGGCGAGTTCGTCTATCACTGCCATCTCGTGCAGCATGAGGACGCAGGAATGATGGCGAACATCCGCGTCCTCCCCAAGCAGTCCACGGCCGAGCTGCTGTGGGACAAGCTCACCAAGCTCACCGGGCTGGACCTGCCGCCGCTGCGCTCGGAGCCGCCTTCGAGCAGGGTCGCCGATTTCGGCGGCGAGATCTGCAGCAGCGGCGAGGGGGCATCGGCGGCGCCTGCTCTCGTTCCCTCACCCGCAGCTTCGTTCGGGACGGCTCCGCTAGAACGAGCCGGCTAGCAGCCTGCAAGCCCACCCGCTGGGGCTATTGCGGCCGAAGCTGCTGCGCCAGCCAGCTCCGCAACTGGGTGGGCGGCATGGCGCCGGCCGTCCGCGCGACCTCCTGGCCGGCGCGGAACAGGATCAGGGTCGGAATGCTGCGGATACCGAAGCGCTGAGCGACCTCGGGCACGGCGTCGGTGTCCAGCTTGCCGATCCGGATTGCCGGCTCCAGCTCGCGCGCCGCAGTATCGAGCACCGGCGCCATGGCCCGGCACGGGCCGCACCAGGTCGCCCAGAAATCGACGAGCAGGGGCACGCCGTCCTCGCGCAGATGACGGTCGAAGCTCGAGGCCGTCAGATCGAACGGCCGACCGGCGAACAGCGGCGCATGGCAGGTCCCGCACTTGGCAGCGGCCGCCGGACGGTCGACGGGAAGGCGGTTCACCGCCGCACAGCTGGGGCAGACGAGGCGATAGGCGCCGGACATCCGTGTTACCCTGGCATGGGATCTCCTCATGGAGGTGGGGAGCCTCGCCGCGGGCACCACCCCTGTCCGCAGGCGACAGCACTTCTACCTGATGGGGATGCCCCGACCTTGCGTGCAGATCGTCTGGTTCAAGCGCGACCTCAGGGTGACCGACCACGCGCCACTGTACCAAGCATCGCGCGCGGGGCCGGTGCTGCCTTTGTACGTGGTCGAGCCTGATTGCTGGCGCGAGCGGGACGCGAGCGGCAGGCAATATGAGTTCGCCAGGGAATGTCTTGCCGAGCTTCGGGCGGCGCTCGCGGCGCTGGGTCAGCCGCTCGTCCTGCGCGTCGGCCGCGTCGAGGAGGTGCTGGAGGCGATCCGCCAGTCGGTGCCGGTCGCGGGCCTCTGGTCGCACGAGGAGACGGGCAACGGCTGGACCTACGCGCGCGATCGACGGGTCGCCGCATGGGCCGCCGAGCACGGCATCCCGTGGCACGAGCGGCCGCAGACCGGCGTGATCCGCCGGCTCGGCAGCCGCGACGGTTGGGCCAGGCGCTGGGACCGGCGCATGCACGAGCCGGTCTGCCCGCGCCCATCGCACCTGATGGATCTGGCGGGAATCGAGCCCGGCGACTTTCCCGCCGATCTCCTGCCGGGTGACGAGTGCCCGGGTCGGCAGCCCGGCGGGCGCAAGGAGGCGCTGGCGCTGCTGCGGAGCTTCCTGAGCGAGCGTGGCCGACCCTACCGCAAGGCCATGTCGGCACCGGCTGCGGGAGCCGAGCATTGCTCGCGGCTGTCGCCGCATCTGGCCTGGGGCACCTTGTCGGCCCGGGAGGTGCTGCGGGCGACCGAGGCGCGGCAGCGCGCGCTCACGCCGGCGCACGATCCGAGGTGGCAGGGTGCGCTGATCTCGTTCGCAGGCCGGCTCCGCTGGCGCTGCCACTTCATGCAGAAGCTCGAGAGCGAGCCGGATTTGGAGAGCCGCTGCCTGCATCCCGCCTATGAAGGCATGCGCGGGTTGGACGAGCGCCGCCTTACTGCATGGGAGCAAGGTCGCACCGGCTGGCCGTTCGTCGACGCCTGCATGCGGATGCTGCAAGCCACCGGCTGGCTGAACTTCCGGATGCGGGCGATGCTGATGAGCGTCGCCGCCCATCAGCTCTGGCTCGACTGGCGGCCGACCGGACGGCACCTCGCGCGGCTGTTCACCGACTACGAGCCTGGCATCCACTGGTCCCAAGCGCAGATGCAGTCGAGCACAACGGGCATCAACACGATCCGCATCTACAATCCGGTCAAGCAGGGCCTCGACCAGGATCCCGACGGCAGCTTCGTCCGACGCTGGTGCCCGGAGCTGGCGGACGTGCCGACGCCGTGGCTACACATGCCGTGGCTCATGTCCCCGCTCGAGCAGGAGACGGCGCGCTGCCGCATCGGCCGCGACTATCCCGCACCCGTCGTGGATCACGAGGCGGCCGCGCGCTCCGCCCGGGAAACGGTATGGGGCGTGCGCCGCGAGCGCGGTTATGGTGCGATCGCCGATGCGATCCAGGAACGCCACGGCAGCCGCCGCAGCGGCCTGCCCCAACCGCGAGCGCAGCGCCCGAAGCCTGATCGCCAGCTCGCGCTGCGGGTATAGGTGAAGGGCAATGCGAAGCGTCGCAGGGACAGGGGAGCCATGATCGCACGTCGCGCCGCGCTGCTGCTCATGGCGGCCATGACGCTGCCGGCTGCAGCCCAGCAGGCGGCGCCGGGTGATCGCAAGGACACGAGCGCCATCCTCGATCTCCTGCCGGCGACCTCGGCGACGTCGCACTCGCTGCCGCTGCCGAACGGGGCGCTCGCGTACACGGTGACGGCCGGGACGCTGCCGTTGCGCGACGGCACCGGCGCGCGGACCGCCGAGATCTTCCACGTGGCTATGTCGGCCGATCCGCCGGACACCAGCAGACCGGTCACGTTCCTGTTCAACGGCGGCCCGGGTGCCGCCTCCGCGTTTCTCATGCTCGGCGGCATCGGGCCGCGGATGGTGGCGTTCGGCGACGATGGCGGCTTCCTCCCGCCGCCCTCCCGCCTCGTCGACAACCCCGAATCCTGGCTGCGCTTCACCGACCTGGTGTTCGTCGACCCGGTAGGCACCGGCTACAGCCGCAGCGCGCTGGACGAGGACGAGACCGGGCGTCGGTTCTTCGGCGTGCGGCAGGATGCGGCCGCGATGGCCTCGTTCATCCGCCTCCAGCTGGCGCGGACCGGCCGCGCGCTCTCGCCCGTGTTTCTCGCCGGCGAGAGCTATGGCGGCTTCCGTGCGGCAGTGCTCGCACGGTCCCTGCAGGACGAGGCCGGGGTGGCGCCGAGCGGGCTGATCCTGATCTCGCCCGCGCTCGATTTCGCGCTGCTGCGCGGCGACGATCGGGCCTTGCTGCCGCTCGCAGTCGACCTGCCCTCCGTTGCGGCGGTCAACTGGTCGCGCCAGGGCATCACCGGCCCCGAGCTGGAGAGCCGCTTGCAGCAGGTGGAGCGCTGGGCCTTCGCCGAATATCTGCCGGCACTCGCGGCGGGGCCGGACCGGATGCCGCCGGCCATCCTCGACCGGCTTGCCGAGATCACCGGTCTGCCGGGCGCCCTGGTGGCGCAGCTGCGCGGGCGCATCCCGATCGGCCGGTTCGTCAAGGAGTATGATCGGGCGCACGGCCGGGTGCTGAGCCGCTACGACGGCATGATCGACGGCCCGGACCCCGATCCGGCGAGCCCGCTGGCGCGCGGCCCCGACCCCGTGCTGGATCGCGCCGCCGCGGCCTGGACGTCGGCGTTCGTGGCCTATGCGCGGCAGGAGCTCGGCTATGCCACCGATCTCACCTATCGCCTGCTGGCCGAGGGTCTGGCGGAGAAGTGGGACTACGGGACCACGCCGAGCCGCCAGGGCTATGCCGATGCGCTGGACGACCTGCAGAATGCCAGAGCACTCCTGCCCTCGCTGGAGGTGCTGGTCGCGCACGGGCGCACGGATCTCGTCACACCCTATCTCGCCAGCCGCTACCTGATCGACCAGCTGCCCGCGCTGCCCGGAAGTGCTGCCATCGAGCTCGCGGTCTACCCGGGCGGCCACATGATGTACATGAACCCGACGGCGCGGCGGACGCTGTCCGGCGATGTCGAGCGGCTTTACCGGCGCGCGGTCACGGCGTCGCCGAAGTGAGGCGGCCCGCGGTGGCGCACTCCAATGCCGGCAGGCCTGGCGCCTCGCCGGCGCGGTACTCCGTCATGAAGACATGGTGGCCGATCACCGCCGTCCGCTTCAGCGCGGCGAACCACGGGCACCGCTCGGGGTCCATGTAGTCCGGATTTACGAAGTAAAGCGCACCGCCGGTCGGGTCCGGAGCCGACGGCGGCGCCTTGGCGAGCCGGTGCGCGTCGGCCAGCAGCCCGCGACTGGCAGGCGTCCGCAGGTTCAGCATCTGCGGGATGCTGTAGCCTTCGGGATCGCGGGCGACTTTCTGCAGCAGCTCCGACTGCGCGATCGGCTGGAACTGCGCCACCTGCAGGATCACAGCGCAGGCGTCGTTCGGGAAGCGCGGGTCGGCCATCCGGTTGCGCACGACCCGGATCACCGCCGCCATGCCCGGCAGCCCGTCGACGGCGGCCTCCGTGTAGGCGATCAGGGCGAGGCAGCGCACCTCGCGGTTGGACGGTATCGGATAAGCCGGCGCCGCGACGAGGGCCGACAGACCTGCCGCCAGCAGCAAAGCGCGCACGGGCTCAGATCGACAGGGAAGGTCGCAGCGCGCGGATCGCGGCGGCGTAGTCCGGCCGCCCGAACACGGCCGAGCCGGCGACCAACACCGAAGCGCCCGCCTCGACGGCGGCCGGCGCGGTCTCGGCGGTGATCCCGCCGTCCACCTCGATCAGGATGTCGCGCCCGGCAGTCATGGCGCGCAGGCGCCGAATCTTCTCCAGCGTCGCCGGGATCAGCTTCTGGCCGCCGAACCCGGGATTCACCGTCATCACCAGCACGAGGTCGATGCGGTCGAGGACATACTCGATGGCACTCTCGGGCGTGGCCGGGTTGATCGAGACGCCCGCCCGCTTGCCCAGCCCCGCGATGACCTGGAGCGTCCGGTCGAGATGGACCGATGCCTCGGCATGGACGATCAGCCGGTCGGCTCCGGCGCGGGCGAACGCCTCGAGATAGGGGTCGGCCGGCGCGATCATCAGGTGCGTGTCGAAGCATTTGGCGCTGTAGGGCCTGATCGCGCGGACCAGATCCGGCCCGAAGGTCAGGTTGGGCACGAAATGCCCGTCCATCACGTCGAGGTGGATCCAGTCGGCGCCGGCAGCATCGGCCGCGCGCACCTCCTCGCCGAGCCGAGCGAAATCGGCTGCCAGGATCGACGGGGCGATGAGAACGCGGTCGCTCACGGCGGGCGGCTCCAAGCGGCGGTCAGGCTTCGTGCCTGCCGGTCGCGGCTTTGACCAGGTGATAGGCGATGAGCAGCTGCGTCAGCGCCAGCGGGTGGCTGACCGCGCGGTGGCCCTCGTCGAACGTGCCGACATTGGCGCGCAGATGCCCCGCCTCGGGGATCAGCGACCAGAGCAGCTCCTCGAGCTCCTCCGCCCGGTCGTCGGCAATGTCGCCGTGGATCTCGAGCATGTCGACCGGCTTGCCGTCGGCGTCGCGCAGCAGCTCGAGATGCAGGCCCGAGCCGTGGCCGCGATCGAGCAGCGGCGTCAGGTCGGGATGCGGCAGAGTCGAACGCAGCATGTGCCGCACGTTGAGGTGGCGGCCGGTCTCCTCCGACTGGCCCGTCGGCGGATAGAAGCGGACCACGATGTCGGCGAAGGATCGCTGCGGCCGGATGAAGGCACGGGCGTCATCCTCGCGCTCCCGGATCTGCTGCGTCACCTGCTCGGGGGTGTAGCCGCGCCTCGCGACGTCGCGCTGGGACTTCCAGCGCACCCGGAGCTCCTCCGCCGGCTCCAGGTACAGCTTGACGTCGTAGCATTCGCGCATCGCCCGGCCGTGGTAGCCCAACAAGCCCTCGACGACGATGAAGGGTCGTGGCGCGACATATTCCGGCGCCGCGAGGGTGCCATCGCGGTGGTCGTAGACGGGTTTGAGGATCGGCTGGCCCTGGCGCAGCAGGCGAAGGTGCTGCTCGAAGATGTCGAGATGGTTGCAGGCCGGATGCAGCGCGGTGAGCTGCAGGCGCTCGCGCTCGGCGCGCCCGTAGCGATGGTAGTCGTCGCTGCAGATGCAGGCGACCCGCTCAGGCCCCAGTATGGCCGCTATCCCCTGGGTGAGCGTCGATTTGCCGGCGGCCGAGTCGCCGACGATGCCCAGGATCACCGGCTGGCCGCGTCTTCCTGCGATCAACGCCGGCTCTCGTGCCAGAGCTGCACGGCCTGGGCGCGGCTGCGTACCTGCAGCTTGTCGAACAGATTGCGGAGATGGAACTTCACGGTGTTGACCGACACGCCGAGATTGCGCGCCAGCTCGGCATTGGTTCGCCCGCTGCCCAGGTCGGACAGCAGCTCCCGCTCGCGCGGGCTCAGCGCGTCGAGCGGATCGTCCTGGATGGCACTGACGTCGAGGAACGGAAACACCATCTTGCCGCGCGCCACTGCCTCGACGGCATCGAGCAGCCGGTCGGGCGACTCCCGTTTCGAGACGAACGCCGCCGCACCCAGGGCCATGGCCCGGCGCGGCAGGGTCGGGTCGGGATCGCCGGTATAGACCACGATGCGCGGGCCATCCGCCTGTCCGCGCAGCCCCTCGAGCACGGCCCGCCCGTCATGGTAGGGCATCACCCAGCCGATGATGCCGACGTCGAACCGCATCCGTCGGACGGCCTCCAGGAATCGTTCGCCGTCGCTCGCCGCCACGACGAGGCTGAAACGGTCGGATTGACCGAGCAGAGCCTTGAGCGCGGCCAGCACCAGCGGGCTCTTGTCCGCGATGCCGACCGCGATCGGCGGGCGTGCCACCGTGCTCATGGCCCGAACCAGCTCCCTGTCCGTTCGCGTAGGGCAAAACCCACCCTGCGAACGCAGGAGTGATAGCGCCTGCCGCGCGTCCCCCGCAATCGCCCCGGCACGCCTTCAGTTGCGCTGGACGACCTCCGTCCGGCGGACACCGATGGCCGCGGCCAACAGCTTGAGCCGGTCGCCCACGACCTCGCTGTCGGGCACGCGACCGGCGCTGCCCACTTCCAGGCGCACGACATCGGCGCCGACATGCAGGCGCGCGTCGTCGAGAATTTCGGTCACGCCGCCGGAGAAGCGGTAGCCGAGGAGCAGGACCCGGCCCAGGATCATCGCCCGGCGCTTCAGGCTCGGGGACAGCAGGGAGGTCGCGGGCTTGAGCCACTTGTCGTCGAGCTGGCCCGCATACCGCGCATGGATCGCCAGCGCGATGAACACCCGCTCCGCGTGGCCGATGCCGATGAACGGGAACTGCAGGAGCCGGCGGAAGCTCTCCTCGGCCCGCACGTCCGGGTGGTCGCGCCATGCCATGTCGGACACCGCACAGACGGCGAGGCGCAGCCGCTTCTCGGCGGGCACCTCGCCGGGGAACAGGCCCTCGGTCCAGCGCGCCAGGGCGCTCGCGAACCGGGGCACGCGAGACAGCGGCAGCCCGAACAGGCGGGCCCCCTCGACCAGGGGGTCGAGGTAACGCTCTGCCGCGGGGAGCTGCGCGTAGAGCCACCCCTCGCGCAGGCCGAGAGCCGAAAACACGATCCGCTCCGGCCCCAGATGCTTGATCAGCCGCTCCATCAGGACTGCGGCCGAGGGCAGGGTCGGGACACGCCGGCTAGCGACGCCGGGCATCCGCGCCAGCTTGTCCGGCGGCAGGTGCCAGAGCTGCTTGGCGAAGGCGCGGATCTCGTCGGCCTCCACCGTATAGCCGTGGACGACCCGGACGGGCGAGCCGGCGGCCCAGATATGTGCCTTGGCGAGGGCCCGGAAGCCGCCGCCGACGGCATAGAAGACCGGCTCGGTCAGGACCGGTGGCAGGTTCTCGCGCAGGAGCGCGTCGATCCGCGATTTCGCTACTTGGTCGCCCTTGCGCAGCAGCGACTGAACGGGCAGCGCGCCCAGCGGCAGGCTGACGGTGTTCCCGCCGACCCGGTCGTCGAGCGCCTCGGCAACCTCCAGGCTGCCGCCGCCCATGTCGCCCACCAGCCCCACCGGGCGGAACAGGCCTGAGATTACGCCCTGCGCGGCGTAGTGCGCCTCCTCCTCGCCGCTCAGGACCCGGATCTTCAGGCCTGCGTGCTCGGCTACCGCCGCGACGAAATCCGGCCCGTTGCTCGCCCGGCGCACTGCCTCGGTCGCAGTGATGTCGATGCGCGTGGCACCCATGGCCTCGGCGATCGCCCGGAACCGGCGCACTGCCTCCACGCCCCGCCGGAAGTTCTCCGTTTTGATGGCGTCGGTCTCCGCCAGACCTTCGCCGAGGCTGCACATCGACTTCTCGTTGAAGCGGGGCAGGGGCGCGCGACCGAGCTCGTCGTAGACGACAAGGCGCACCGAGTTCGAGCCGATGTCGACGATCGCGTAGGGTCGGCGCTCGGCGCGGTCCGACCCGTCGCCATCAAGGCTCAGGGGCCGCTCCACCGGTGGCGCTGGCTCGACGGCCTTTGGGCGACGCGCCATGTCATCCCTCCCCAATCGTTCGGCGTCAGGTGTCGAGGACGATGCCCGAGATCTGCAGGCCGAACCGCTCCTCTCTGCGGAGCGTGCTCCGGCGGAAGCTGAAGAACAATTCATCCTCGGCGCAAGTGTCGCGATCGACGACCTCGACATCCGCGACCCCCGCGCACCATAGGCGTGATGCGATGAAGCCGCGGAGATCGAAGCGCGGCCGCTCGCCGCTCTCGTCGAAATAGTCCCGGTTCGCCGCGTCCTCCGCCACGAAGCGAGCGAGAAACTCAGGGCCCACCTCGTAGGACCGCGGGCCGATGCACGGGCCCAGCACCGCCACTATGCATTCCCGGCGGGCACCGAGCCGCGCCATCGCCGCGACGACGGCCTCGATCACCCCGTCGAAAGCACCCCGCCAGCCGGCATGGGCGGCACCGATCACTCCTGCCGACTCATCCGCCAGGAGGATCGGGCCGCAGTCGGCCGTGAGCACGCCGAGCAGCAGGCCGGGCCGATCGGTCACCAGCGCGTCGGCTTCCGGCGCATCCAGATTGTCCCAAGGCTCCGTCACGGGAACGGCCGCGACACCGTGAACCTGCCGCGCGGTGACCAGGTGCGGCGGCTTCACCCCCAGCGCCTCCGCTACCCGCGCGCGGTTGGTGGCGACCGCGTCCGGCCGATCGCCGCTGCGGAGACCCATGTTCAACGACGCCCAATGCCCCTCGCTGACGCCACCCTGTCGCCCGAAGAAGCCGTGACGAACCCCGCCCAGCGACCGCAGCGAGCGCGCTTCGATTTTCATGGCTGCCGCTCCTCTGCGTAGAAGCCGGCAGGTGCGGGGCCGTCCGGCGATGCCAGCGCCAGGACCTTGAACAGCTCTCCCATGGCATCCGGATCGACGAGCCGCCGATAGCCGCTCGCCAGCGCGGCCGTCTTGTCGGGCGACGCGGCTCGCGCCAGGCGCTCGAGCCGCTGGCCGATGCCCAGGCGCTCCAGGAACATCGCCTGAGTGATCGGGCCGAACACGGTCGCTCCACCCGATCGAGCGGCCGCCGCGACGGCGGCGAAATCCACGTGCGCGGACAGGTCGGCTTGTCCCGGATGATCGAGCGGGTCGACCGCGGCGTGGCGTCGGACTGCGCGGAAGGTATCGGTGGCAGGCGGGCCGGCGTCGCTGCCATAGTCGATCAGGAGAGCCATTCCGCCCTGCCGCGCCACCCGGCGAGCGATGGTTTCGGCCATGGCCTGCCGCGCCGGCCCGAGCTCCAGCACGCTTTCTTCCGACGCGTCACCCGTGACGCCGGCCACCGCCTCGGGAAAAGGCGTCGCATGGCGAGCGACGGCAAAGCGAAATTGCCCCTCCGCATCCACGCCGATCAGTCGCTCGTGCCACCGGCCGGCCCGACGCACGAACTGCCGGATCGGGAAGGCGTCGAGGAACTCGTTGGCGACCAGGAGCAAGGGGCGGTCATCGGGCACCGCATCGAGGCTGTCGTGCCAGTAGACCGGCAGATTCGGGAGCGCCGCCGCCTGCCGCTCGCGCAGGACCGGGCTGGTTTCCACAAGATGGATTGCAGCCGCGTCGCCGAATGCCGGCGCGACGCGCGCAGCGCGGAGCATGTCCGCCATCAGCGTGCCGCGACCCGGCCCCAGCTCCACGATGCTCACGCGGCTCGGCCGGCCGATCTCCAGCCAATACGACACGAAGGCGAGCCCGATCAGCTCGCCGAACATCTGGCTGACCTCGGGCGCGGTCACGAAGTCGCCGTTCGCCCCGAGCGGATCGCGGGTCGGGTAGTAGCCGCCGGTGGGATGCGCCAGGGCGAGCGTCATGTAGCGGGCGACCGAGATCGGCCCGTGCTCGAGGATCAGGTGGCGCAGCCGTTCCTCGATCCCGGTCATTAGGCCCCGGCGCGCCGGGCGCGCAGGATGAGCCACAGCCCGAACAGCAGCATGGGCAGCGACAGGAGCTGGCCCATGGTCACGCCGCCGGCGAGATAGCCGATCTGCACGTCGGGCTCGCGGAAGAACTCGACGCAGATCCGGGCGAGCGCGTAGCCGACCAGGAAGATGCCGCTGAGCCTGCCGCAGTCTTCGGGCGGATGCGGGCCGCGTGCCGCCGACAGCATCACCGCGAACAGCACCAGGCCCTCCAGGCCGGCCTCGTAGAGCTGGCTCGGGTGGCGCGGCAGGGGACCGGCCGTGGGAAAGATCACGCCCCAGGGCACGTCGGTCGTCCGGCCCCAGAGCTCGGCGTTGATGAAATTCGCGAGCCGGCCGAGGAACAGCCCGATCGGCGTCACTACGGCCAGCGCGTCGGTGAGCTCGAAGAAGGCGAGCCCGCGCCGGCGGGCGAACAGGAACGTCGCCACCAGCACGCCGATCAAGCCGCCATGGAACGACATGCCGCCCCGCCACACCGCCAGCAGCTCGAGCGGGCGGTCGAGATAGTGGTCGGGCTGGTAGAACAGGACATAGCCCAGGCGGCCGCCGAGAATCACGCCGAGCGTGACGTAGAAGACGAGGTCGTCCACGGCCTCGGGCGTCACCCGCCAACCCGGGCGCTGGACGATCCGGCGCACGAGCCGCCAGCCGAGGACGATGCCGAGAATGTAGGCGAGCGCGTACCAGCGGATCGCGAACGGGCCGAGCGAGATCAGGACCGGATCGATCGGCGGGAACGGAATCGCGAACAGGGGCAACGGCTTCTACCCGGCTGCGGAGAGGTTCGGACCGGCGCCGGTCATAGGGCAGGCTGCGGCTGCGCGGCAACACCAGCGGCTCAGGTTGCGAACGGCGACGCACCGGACCATATCTGCCGCGGCCAGCCATCGCTGCGAGGATATGCCATGCAGACCAGCAATCGCCTGTTCGACGATCTCGCGCGCGTGGCCAGCGGCGCCTTCAGCACGCTGAGCGGGCTGCGCGAGGAGATCGAGACCCGCGTGCGCGAGCGGGTCGAGCGGATGGCCGCCGATCTCGACCTCGTCACGCGCGAGGAGCTCGACGCGGTGCGCACCATGGCGGCGAACGCGCGCGCCGGGCAGGAGGAGCTGGCCGCCAAGGTGGCCGCGCTCGAGGCCGAGCTTGCCACCTTGCGGAGCAGCCCGTCGGCGAAAGCGCCGGCCAAGCAGCGCGCCTCGCGCAAGAAGGGTGAATCCGAACGGGCCGAAAACGCCTGAGAGTTGGCCCCGCGCTTGTAATGCCGACTCGGTTTTTCTAGGCTTTCGCTGCCGCCTGCGAGCCGGTGCCGCCGGTGACGAGGCGGCGGAGGACGTTTGGAGCGCGGCCCGCACGGTCGGCTCCGCCACTCGCAAGGAGTGCCCAAGCGTGTCCTCGCTGCACCCCGACATCCCCGACGACGAGACCTCCGCGAACCCGCTCGATCTGGTCGAGAAGCTCGCCGTCGCCAACGACTGGCCATTCCAGCGGCAGACCGACGACGAGCTCGCGGCAGAAATCGCCGGTCAATGGTGTCACTACAAGCTGTGGTTCGCCTGGCATCCCGAGCTCGGTGTGATGCATCTCTCCTGCGCGCTCGACATGAAGGTTCCCGCGAAGAAGCGCACCCCGGTCTATGCCCTGCTCGCCATGGGCAACGAGAAGCTGTGGCTCGGCCATTTCGATCTGTGGTCGGAGGAAGGCCTGCCGGTTTTTCGCCATGCCGTCCTGTTCCGCGAGGGCGTCGTCGCCAATGCCGAGCTGATCGAGGACCTGGTCGACATCGCGGTGTCGGAGTGCGAGCGGTTCTATCCGGCGTTTCAGTTCGTGATCTGGGGTGGCAAGGATCCGGCCGAGGCGATCACGGCGGCGCTGCTCGAGACCGAAGGCGAGGCCTGATGCTCGAGGCATCGCGACCGCTGCTCCTGGTCGGCGGCGGCAAGATGGGGGAGGCGCTGCTTGCCGGCTGGCTCCGTCAGGGGGCGCCGCGCGAGGCGGTGCTGGTGGTCGAGCCGGCGGCACCGCGCCGCGACGAGCTGACCGCGGCCCATGGCATCGCGACGTTCGCCAGTGCCGGTGAGCTGCCTGCCGGCCTGAGCCCCTCGGTTCTCCTCTTGGCCGTCAAGCCGCAGATGATGGATGCGGCGTTGCCGCCCTGCGCGCTCTTCGCGACCTCCGACACGCTCGTACTGTCGATTGCGGCCGGCACCCCGATCGCCCGGTTCGCGCGCGCATTCGGAGCCGACCGCGCGATCGTGCGCGCCATGCCCAACACGCCGGCAGCGGTCGGTCGGGGTGTGACCGTGCTGTGCGCCAACGAGGCCACGCGGCCCGATCAGAGAGATCTCGCCGGGCGCCTGATGGGGGCGGTCGGCGAGGTGCATTGGGTCTCGGAAGAGGAGCTCATGCACGCCGTGACCGCGGTTTCCGGCAGCGGCCCGGCCTACGTCTTCTATCTGATCGAGGCGCTGGCCGCGGCTGCGGAGCGTGTGGGCCTGCCCGCGGATCTTGGCATGCGGCTGGCGCGAGCTACCGTCACGGGCGCGGGCGAGCTGGCGTTCCAGGCACCTGAAAGCGCGGCGCAGCTGCGAGTCAACGTCACCAGCCCCGGCGGCACCACCGCCGCGGCGCTCGATGTCCTGATGGCGCCCGACGGGTTGGCGCCGCTTCTGGAGCGCGCCGTCGCGGCTGCCGCGCGGAGATCCCGCGAGCTGGCCTGACATGTTGGTGCGGAGATGGGCCCGATGGCGACCAAGGACGGCACGGATCTGCTCAAACAGGCCTTCGCTCTCCTGGCCGAGCGCGGCTGGCGGCGGTTCTCGTTCGCGGAGCTGGCGCGCCGGACCGGGGTAGGCCTCGCCGAGGTCTATGCCGAGCTGCCGGGCCGGCCTGCCCTGCTGCGGGCGCTGGGGCGCAGGCTCGATCGGGAGATGCTGCAGATCGACCTCGCCGAGCTCGACGGCATGACGCCACGCGAGCGCATGTTCGAGCTGATCATGCGGCGGCTCGACGCCATGGTGCCATACAAGGAGGGCCTGCGTGTGCTGGCGCGCGCCTCCCGGCGCCAGCCGGACGTGCTGCTTACGGCGTGCTGCAACCTCGACCGGCTCAGCCGTCGGCTGCTGGATGCGGCGGCGGGCGAGCGACCGCTGGTCTTCGGGCGGCTCGCGCGACGGGCGGCGCAGCTGGTCTATCTCTGCACGCTCAGGGTCTGGCTCGACGACGACAGCCCCGACATGGCGCGCACGCTTGCCGAGCTCGATCGACGCCTGCAGCAAGCGGAGACCGCGGCGCGCTGGCTCGGCGGATCCGGGCGAGCCCGCGATGAGGCGGCTCCAGCCTGATTTCGCGATCAAGTCTGTCGATAGATCGATTTTTTGCTAGAAGGCCGATGGTGATCAACCTACGGTAGGTTCCTGGCATTCGTACGAGAACGATTGGAGGCATCGATGCCGAGTCCTGCCGCCCACGAGGTCGAGGAGGCTGCGCCTCCGCCGTTCGTCAACGGTGAGGCCTCTCACGGACCTGAGATCGGTGAGCCCGCCAAGCCGCGCGTCGCCCCCAGGCGGGTGGCTCCCAAGGTCGAGCTGCCAGCCGAGAGTACCGACGCGGAGGCCGGCGATGGGCTTGCGCTCCTGTTCCGGCTGCAGGGCGAATGGCAGGAGCGGATGGTGCAGCTCGCGCATCAGCAACTGAGCTATCTGTCCGAGGCCGGCCGCGAGTTCCTGACCGCCGGCGAGGCCGTGGCCGCCGAGCCCGATCCCGCCCGGCGCGTCGATCTCTTGCTGGCCTATGGCCTGCGGCGGCTGGAGCGCTTCCAGGAGGTTGCCGCCCGTTGCGCCGAGGCGCTGGGCAGCTCCGGCGTTGCGGCCGCAGCGGGCTCGCGACGCCAGCGGGCCGGTTGACGAGCCATCGCCCCGCGCCTTAAGCCGCGCCGCGAGGCGGACAGGCTGGGGTGCCCATGACCATCGGCATCGAGGACTTTCTCAAGGTCGACATCCGGGTCGGCACCATCGTCGAGGCGAGCCTGAACGACGGCGCGCGCAAGCCCGCCTATCGCATGGTCGTGGACTTCGGCCCGGAGATCGGCCGCAAGAAGAGCTCCGCGCAGCTGGTGGCCAACTACCGGGCCGAGGAGCTGGTCGGGCGGCAGGTCGCGGCGGTGGTCAACTTCCCACCGCGCCAGATCGCGAAGACGGTCTCGGAAGTCCTCGTCCTGGGCTTTCCCGACGCGGCCGGCGAGGTCGTCCTGGTCGCGGTCGAGCGCCCCGTGCCGAACGGGGGCCGCCTCTACTGAGAGAGCGTGAACTCGGTGCGGCGCGAGAACGTCCGCTCGCCGCGTCGCACCCGGGCCTCGACCGCGTAGCTGCCGGGCACCCAGCCCTCGGCGGGGCGCCGCCGGCCGGCAGCGCGGGTGGCGCGCGGCGCGTCCTCCGCGAGGTCGAAGCCGGCCGTGCTCACGCTCCGTGTGTCGGGGCCGCGGATCTCGATCTCCAGGCGGTCGCCGGCGCGCAGCCCGTAGGCCAGCAGATATCCCACCAGGGCCGGCGAGTCGGCCGACACGGCGGCGACGGCGTCGCCAGCGACGATCGAGTCGCGGTCGGGCACATGGTCGGTCAGCCCCACCACGGCGATCGGGGCCTCGTCATAGGCGAGCGCGGCTTGGAGCCCCGCCGACCAGAGCGGCGCGCCGGTGGGGCCACAGGGGTCTCCGGCCGGCCCGCCCGTGAACGGATCGATGCCGGCGCCGTCATGGCGGACCGACAGGTGGACGTGCGGGAAATTGGCCTCGCCGCTCATGCCTACCTGGCCCAGAGGCTGCCCGGCGGCAACCTCGTCGCCGCGGGCCACCAGGACGCTGCCCTGCCGCAGATGGCAGTACTGCGTCTCCCAGCCGCCTTCGTGCCGCAGCAGCACGCCGTTGCCGCAGTTGCGGTCGCCGAACGGGTGGGCGATGCGCCCTTCCGGCGGCTGGTCCGGCATGCCGTCGCGGATGCCCACGACGGTGCCGGCGGCGGAGGCCAATACCGGCACGCCCTGCGCCATGCGCCGACCGTCCGCGATCGCGAAGTCGGTGCCCTCGTGACCGTCCGAGCCGAGCGAGCCGCAGCGATGATCGGCAAAGCCGGGCCCTGCGTCGTGGTCGACCAAGCGCACCAGCCAGCAGTCCGTGCCGGGCGTGCAGGCCAGCGGCAGGCCGAGCTCGAGCGCCGACGCGCCCGGCCCCGTGACTGCGGCGAGCGTGGCGAGGATGCACGACTGCAAGCCCAATCCGCCGCGAGCGGCGCCGTTAACCATTTCTAGCGTATTCCCTGATAGCTCTGCCGGTCGAGCAGGCGGACGGCCAGGACGGGCCGGGACCGATGCGCAGGTGGAGTATGGGTCATGGCGCTCTCGGTAGCTACCAACACCTCGGCGGCCACCGCGCACCGCTACCTCAAGGCCAACGATGCCGAGGCGTCGCGCTCGCTGGCCAAGCTGTCCTCCGGCTCGCGCATCGTCCGCGCCTCCGACGACGCCGCCTCGCTCGCGGTCGGCACCAAGCTTAAGGCCGACGTCAACGCGCTGCGCCAGGCGCAGGTGAACGCGAGCCACGGCAGCAGCGTGCTGCAGGTCGCGGACGGTGCCCTGCAGCAGGTCTCGGACATCCTGATCCGCATGAAGGCGCTGGCCACCCAGGCGGTCACAGGCTCCATCAGCGACACCGAGCGCGGCTATCTCAACAGCGAGTTCACCCAGCTCGCGACGCAGCTCACCGACATCTCGACCCAGACCAAGTTCAACGGCACGGAGCTGCTGGACGGCACCTTCTCGGTCGATTTCGCCGTCGGCACCGACGCCACCAACGACGTGATCAACGTCACGATCGGCCAGTCCATGAGCGCCGCCGGCCTCGGGCTCGGCGCCAGCAGCGTCGGCACCGCCGCCAACGCCCAGACGGCGGGAACCGCCGTCGACGCGGCGATCGACCTGCTGCTGTCGGCGCGGGCGACGCTGGGCGCGCAGATGTCGCGGTTCGACTTCGTCAGCGCCAACCTCGCCACCTCGGTCGAGAACATCGACGCGGCGCGCTCGACCCTGATGGACGTCGACGTCGCCGCGGAGATGGCCAACTACTCCTCCAAGCAGGTGGTCATGCAGGCGAGCGTCGCCATGCTGGCCCAGGCCAACCAGATGCCGCAGAACCTGCTCAAGCTCCTCGGCTGATGAGGCCATACGGGGGTAGGCGCGGATCAAGTCCCGGCGGGCTCGCCGACGGGATTCATCGAACATTGACGAATTTGCGGAATGATCGGGGTCGCGTCCCGGATCGGGGCGCCGGCCGGCAGGTAGCCGGGCCGTAGCGGCGCCGCAGGTGCGGCGCCGCCTTCAGGTAGAAGGGTCTCGATCATGGCACTGTCCGTCGCCACCAACACCTCGGCCGCCACGGCGCACCGCTATCTCCGCGTCAACGACGCCGAGGCCTCGCGCTCGCTGGCCAAGCTGTCCTCCGGCTCGCGCATCGTGCGCGCTTCGGACGACGCCGCCTCGCTCGCGGTCGGCACCAAGCTCAAGGCCGACGTCGCCGTCCTCAAGCAGGCGCAGGTCAATGCCAGCCACGGCCAGAGCGTGCTGCAGGTCGCGGACGGCGCAGCACAGCAGGTCTCGGACATCCTGATCCGCATGAAGGCGCTGGCCACCCAGGCGGTCTCGGGCTCGATCAGCGACACCGAGCGCGGTTACCTGAACAGCGAGTTCACCGAGCTCGCGACCCAGCTCACCGCCATCTCCACCCAGACCAAGTTCAACGGCGACGCGTTGCTCGACGGCACCTTCAGCGCCGACTTCGCGGTCGGCACAGACGCCACGGCCGATGTGATCAACGTCGCGATCACGCAGAGCATGAGCGCCACTGGGCTCGGACTCGCCGCCAGCGCCGTCGGCACGATCGCCAACGCCCAGACCGCCGGCACGGCGATCGACACCGCCATCGGCAACGTGCTGTCGGCGCGGGCGACGCTGGGCGCGCAGATGTCGCGGTTCGACTTCGTCAGCGCCAACCTCGCCACCTCGGTCGAGAACATCGACGCGGCGCGCTCGACCCTGATGGACGTCGACGTCGCCGCGGAGATGGCCAACTACTCCTCCAAGCAGGTGGTCATGCAGGCGAGCGTCGCCATGCTGGCCCAGGCCAACCAGATGCCGCAGAACCTGCTGCGGCTGCTGAGCTAGCCCTCGTGCCGGACGGCGCACCGCTCGCCGCCGTGCCGCGGCATGGCGCGCGATGCGGTCGCCGGGCCGGGAGCGCCGCCGGTTGTGTCGGCGTGGAACCGCTCCATCCGAGGAGGCGGGCATGGTGACCGAGTTGAGCATCGCTGCTGCCGCCGGGACGCGGATTCCGGCGCTGTTCCAAGGGGAGCCGCGCCCGCCGGCTGCGGCGGCGCCGGCCCCGGAGCGGCAAACGGCCCCGGCGGTCGAAGCGTCCCAGGCGCTGGATCAGGCCAGCCGGGCCGCGGCGCGGGCGCTGTTCTGGGGGCGGGACGTCGAGATCACGAGCTTCCAGGATCAGGGCACCGGCCGGGTCGTCTATCGCGTCGCCGACCGCGCGAGCGGGCAGGTGCTGCACCAGTCGCCGCCGGAAGCGTTGCTGCGCTTCTTCGCCAGTGCGCGGCAGAGCCTCGAGCGCCCGCTCGTGGCGGTCGAGACCTGAGCCGGGACCGGCACCATGGCCGATACCCTGAGCGTCGGCAGCCTCAGCCTGTCGAACGGTGCGACGCGCCTGACCGGCACCAGCTCCAATCTCGATACCGAGGCCCTGGTCGCCGCGGCCTATCAGGCCAAGCGCCAGCCGGCCGTGCGCCTCGAGCAGCGGGTGGCCCGCAACGAGGCGCGCTCTGCGGCATGGACCGAGCTGCGCGGGCTGCTGGAGAAGCTGAAGGACAGCGTGGCGGGGCTGCGCAACCCGCCGGGCCTGCTCGGGGCATCGGAGAATCTGTTCGAGGCCAAGCAGGCCTTCGTGACCGGCTCTGGTGCGGAGGCCACCGACGGGTTGGTGGGGATTTCGGTCGAGAACAGCGCGGCTACCGGTGTATTCACGCTCGAGGTGGAGCGGCTCGCCGCCGCGAACAAGCTGATGGCGCGCTCCGTGGGTGCCGTCGGGCAGACGCTTGCCGAAGCCTGGAACGGCGGCGCGGCCTTCGACGGCACGCTGGAGCTCGGTCTCGCCGGCGGGGAGAAGGCCACGATCGCGGTGAGCGGCGACATGTCGGCCGACGATCTGCGCGCGGCCATCAACGCCGTGGCCGACCGCACCGGCGTGGCAGCCAGCATCGTCGGCGTCTCCGCCGGCGAGCGTCGGTTGGTGCTGACTGCGACCGAGACCGGCCGCGCGATCGAGCTTGCCGACACCGGCGGGGTCGGCGGGTTGATGTCGGCAACCACGCTGCAGGCGGCGCAGACCGCCCGGCTGTCGATCGACGGGATCGCGCTCGAGCGCACGACCAATCGCATCGACGACGCGCTGCCGGGCGTGACCCTGGATCTGTTCCGGGCCGAGCCCGGCACGCCATTGACGGTGAAGATCGAGCCGTCCCTGGCGGCGGCGAAGGAGCAGCTGCTCGGTTTCGTCTCGGCCTACAACGAGGTTCGGGACTTCGTCGCGCGCCAGGGCACGGTCGACGCGGACGGCAATCTCGGCGATGACGCGGTCCTGTTCGGCGACCGCACCCTGCGTGCGCTCGCCCAGAAGCTTGGCGACCTGGTCGGCAGCTCGGTGCCGGGGCTGAATGCCGGGGCGCTGAGCACGCTGCGCGACGTCGGCATCACCCTCGAGGCCGGCGGCCGCCTGAAGGTCGACGAGGCGACGCTCGATTCCCGGCTCCTCGGCCGGCTCGACGAGGTGCGCCGGGTGTTCGAGTTCACCGCCAACGCGAGCTCAGGGGGGCTCGCGGTCTACGCCCGCGCCAATGGCCTGACCGACCTCGCCTTCACGGTCGAGGTGACCGATGCCGACGGCGACGGCAGGCCGGAAGCGGCGACGCTCGACGGAGTGGCCGTCATCGTCGACGGCGGCATGATCCAAGGCGCCCCCGGCACGCCCTATGCCGGGCTGAAGCTGATCTGGAGCGGGCGCGGCAGCACGTCGATCGATCTCGCGGTGAGCCCGGGGCTCGCCGACCAGCTCTACAACGCCATCGACACGGCGCTCGACCAGGGCGACGGACCGCTCCAGCGCTCGGTCGACGAGCTTGCAGCCGCCAATCGCGACGCCACCGCCCGCATCGCCCAGATCGAGGAGCGCGCCAGCCGCGCGCGCGAGCTGCTGATCCAGCGCCTGAGCGCCATGGAGTCGGCGCTCAGCCTCGCCAACACCATGCTGACCCAGCTGCGCGCGCAGATGGACGCGATGAGCCAATCGAGCCAATGAGGGCCGCCATGCATCCCGCCGAGCTGCACCGCCGGGTATCCTCGGCCTATCGCGATGCCGAGTCCCCGCCGCCCGCGCGGCAGATCGTGCTCCTTCTCGACCGCGCCATCCGCCATCTCGGCGAGGCGCGCCAGGCGATCCAGGAGTGTCGGATCGAGGCGCGCTACCAGCATGTCGTCAAGGCACATGCGATCGTGGCTGCCCTGCAGTCCTGCCTCGACTTCGAGCGCGGCGGCGAGATCGCCCGGACGCTCGACCGCCTCTACAACCACACCCTCGGCCGGCTGATGCTGATCAACCTGCGCAACGACCCGGCGATCTGCGAGGAATTGCGACAGCTGCTCGACCGGATGCGCACCGGTTGGGCGGCGATCGACGCGGGTGAGCCGGCCGAGACGGCACCGGCACCGCGCCTCGACCCGCGCGCCGTTCCGGTCTGCGCCTGAGCAGGCTATCGAGACCCTTCCATCCAAAGGCATCGCTTTGATAGGCTCCATCAACTTTAAGTTGATGGAATCGACGATGCGTGCGCCGCGCCTCATCACCACCATGCTTGCCGCGTGTGCCGGCTTGGCCGGCTGCGCGGCCGTGCCGCCGACGCAGCCCCCACCGGTGAAGAGCGCCACGACGGACCCGGTGGCGGCCGCGCCCCCAGCGCTTTCCGAGGCCCCGGCGCCGCCCTGGCCGGCCACCGGCAACTGTCGGGCGCTTGCCAGCGAGCTCTCCGCCCTGGAAAATGGCGTATCGGTGCGGCTCGATGCCGCGACCGCTCCCCTTGGGCTGACGGTGCGCTCGCCGTCGGCGGCCGGTCTGGTGCGCGACCTGCCCTTGCCGTCGGAGGACGGCGCGCGCCGCTGCGCCCTGCTGGTCGAGATCGGCGCCAGCGTGCGCGCCGCGCCGCGGCGGGTGCTCGGCCACGAGCGGGTCCGCTCGACCTATCGCGTCGGCGGAGCCGGCCGCACCAATCCCGAATACCAGCGTCTGCAGCGCGAGCTGCGGGAGGCCGAGAGCGGCTCGGCGCCCGCGATCCTGGCGACGGGCGATCCCGGCCTGGACCTGATCGGCCTGGTCGCCGGCGGCATTCTCGGCGGCGCCGCGGCGATCGTCGACGGCCGCCGCTCCGCCGACCTCCGCCGGCGCCTCGCCTCGACCCCGCCGCGCCTCGACGACGTCGCCTGGGAGCCCTACAGCTTCGAGGTGACGACGCTGGAAGCCGCGCGCCGCGGCCCGGTGCAGGCACGGTTGCTGGACCGCGGTACCGGCACGGTCTGGTCGGTGGAGGACACGATCCTGGAGACCGGACGGTTCCGGGTCGCCGCCGGGCGTCGCGCCCGCGACCGCGGCTTGCTGGAGGGCGGCGGCGACGGTCTGCGCGATGCCGAGGAGGTGGCTGCCTGGGAGCAAAGCGGCGTGCAGCCGAGCCTGTCGTCCCTGCTCGCCGCCCTGGCGCGCGACGCCGTGCCGACGGGGGCGGCGGACTGGGTGATCGAGCCGGCCGCCGGCCCTGGCGGTTCGGTCGTGGCCGCGACGGGGCCCGACGGCGTGCGCCGCTTCCAGCTGCGCGTGCTCAGCGGGGAGCCCTGAGCGCCTGCCAGCCCAGGGACGCCCAGCCGAGCAGCAGCGCCATGCCGCCGGCCGGAGCCAGGGCCGCGACCGCCTTCGGCGCGCCGAGCGCCAGGGCATAGAGGCTGCCGGGGAAGAGAATCGCCCCCACCGCCCACAGCGCGGCTGGCAGAACGCCCTGCCGACCCCACGCGATCGCGGCGAGGATCGCCGCCGCGTGCACGAGCTGATAGTGCGAGCCGGTGGCCAGCCATTGCGCCGCGCGGGCGTCGCCGCCGGCCTCGAGGCCGTGCGCGCCGAACGCGCCGAATGCCACGCCCATCAGCCCGAGCGCGGCTGCCAGCGCAATCCAATGCCGCTGCTGCATGCCTTGGCCCTCTTGCACCGCCTGGGCGCTTGTGGCTCATCCGCCGACACGGCGCGAGCGCCGTGCGACGAGGGGCCACTTCCATGACCGCGATGGCGCACCGGCCCGCATGAACGGCGGCAGCGGCGAAATCCTGACCGCCGGTGTGGACGAGGTCGGCCGCGGCCCGCTCGCCGGCCCGGTGGTGGCGGCGGCCGTGGTGCTGCTGCGCCCAGTCGCCGGCGTGGCGGATTCCAAGACGCTCAGCGCCGACCGGCGCCGCGAGCTCGCCCGGATCATCCGCAGCCAATGCGCGGTCGGTGTCGGCGCCGCATCGGTGGCGGAGATCGAGCGCCTCAACATCCTGGGTGCCTCGATGCTCGCCATGCGCCGCGCGGTGCTCCGACTCGCGGTCCGCCCCGCTCTGGTGCTGGTGGACGGCAACCGTGCGCCGCCGCTCGACCTCCCCTGCCGCTGCGTGGTCGGCGGCGACGCCACGGTGCCCGAGATCGGCGCCGCCTCGATCGTGGCCAAGACGCTGCGCGACGCTCTGATGAGCCGCCTGGCGCAGCGCCATCCGGGCTATGGCTGGGAGCGCAATGCCGGCTATCCGACGCGGGAGCATCTGGCGGCGCTGGGGCGCCTCGGCCTCAACCTGCACCATCGCCGCGGCTTCGCGCCGTGCGCCAAGCAGATCGACATCGTCCTTGGCTGAGAGCCGTCAGCTCTGCCCGAGCATGGCCGCCCAGAATGCGTCGCGGGCGAGAAAGCTCTCGGCACTATCGCTGGGCGACAGGATGAGCAGCAGGAAGGCGCAGCCCGGCCAGCATGGCAGGCTGGCGGCGAGGGCCAGCTGATGGCGCTCGCCGATCCAGTCGACCGCGGCCGCCCGATGCCGCTCCGCCAGCGAGAAGAAATGGATCAGGGCCGCCGCCTCCTCGCCGATCGCCAGCGGCTCGTCGAGCTGCAGCAGGATCGCGGTCGTGACGGCGCCGCAGAATCGGCCGTAGAGTGCGGTCAGCGCCGGATCGGCGAGCCCGCCCGCCTGCCGGTTGACGATCGCCGTGATCGCGTCGGTGGTGAGGCGGCGCCGCGCCTCGGTCCAATAGAACTCGTCGAGGGCGCGGGCGCGGTCCGGCCAGGGCAGGTAGCGGGCACGGGCGGCGAGCCAGGCGGCAGTGGTCGAGGCACGGTTCCACTCGCCCGGCAAGGTATCGCGCAGGAACTGCGTCGCTTTCGGATCGTACTCGATCAAGCCCGTCCCACCGCCAGCCGCATCCGGCCGCGTCGGCCCATCTTACAATTCCGAGTTAAAACTGTAGCCCATTTCTCAACTGATGCGCAATAATCTCGAGCAGGGCGCTGGCGGTGGGACGACACCGGCCAGCCCGATGATCGCGCAGTATCAAGGCTTGAAGCAGCAGCATCCGGACGCGCTGCTGTTCTTCCGGATGGGCGATTTCTACGAGCTGTTCTTCGAGGATGCGGTGCTCGCGGCACCGGCCCTGGACGTCGCGCTGACCAAGCGCGGGCGGCACGCGGGCGAGGACATCCCGATGTGCGGCGTGCCGGTCCACAGCGCCGAGCTCTACCTGCACCGGCTGATCCGCAAGGGGTTCCGCGTCGCGATCTGCGAGCAGCTGGAGGATCCGGCCGCCGCGCGCAAGCGGCCGGGCAAGGCGCTGGTCAAGCGCGACGTCGTGCGCATCGTCACCGCCGGCACGCTGACCGAGGAGAACCTGCTCGACGCGCGCCGCAGCAACTGGCTCGTGGCGGTCGCCGAGGCGGGCGGTGCATTGGGCCTCGCCCGGGTCGACGTCTCGACCGGCGCCTTCGTCACCGAGCCGGTCGAGCAGGGGGCATTGCCGGCGGCGCTGGCGCGGGTGGCGCCGGGCGAGATCCTGGCCCCAACGCGGCTGGCGGAGCAATTGGATACGCCGCGCCGCGAGCTCGGTGCCGAGCTGACCCCGCTCGCCGATGCGAGCTTCGACAGCCTCGCCGCCGAGCGCCGCCTGCGCCAGACATTCGGTCTCGCCACGCTCGACGGTCTCGGCGCCTTCGGCCGCGCCGAGCTGGCGGCCGCCGGCGCCGTTCTCGGCTATCTGGAGCTGACCCAGAAGGGCCTGTTGCCCAGGCTCGACCGGCCGTCGCGGATCGAGCCGCGCACCGAGATGCTGATCGATCCGGCCACCCGCCGCAGCCTCGAGCTGCTGGTGGCAGCCGGGGGCGGCCGGGAAGGCTCGCTGCTGGCGGCGATCGACCGGACCGTCACCAACGCCGGCAGCCGGCTGCTGGTCGACCGACTGGCGGCGCCGCTCGCGACGCCCGAGCCGATCCGGCAGCGGCTCGATCAGGTCGAGAGCCTGGTTCTCGACGCATCGCGGCGCGAGGTCGTGCACGAGGCGCTGCGCGCCTGCCCGGATCTCGCCCGCGCCCTCGGGCGGCTGGCGCTCGGTAGAGGCGGCCCGCGTGACCTGACGGCGGTGGCGCAGGGGCTGACGCAGGCGGAGCGGCTGCGCCAGGCCATCGCGAGCGAGCCGGCGCTCGCTCCGGTCGCAGCACGACTGATCCCACAGCACGAGTTCGCCGGGGCGATCCTGGAGGCGGTGTCGCCGGAGGCACCATTGCTGGCGCGCGACGGCGGCTTCATCCGGCAGGGGCACAGTGGCGAGCTCGACGAGCTGCGCGGCCTGCGCGACAGCACGCGCCGGCATATCGCGGCCCTCGAGGAGCGGCATCGACGCGAGACCGGCATCGCCTCGCTGAAGATCCGCCACAACAACCTGCTCGGCTACTTCATCGAGGTCACCGCGACCCATGCGGCCCGGGTGCCCAATGAGTTCGTGCAACGGCAGGGCATGGTGGGCGCCACCCGCTACAGCACCGCCGAGCTCGCCGAGCTCGAGAGCCGGATCGCCACCGCCGCCGAGCGCGCCCTGGCACTCGAGCTCGAGCTGTTCGAGAGCCTGCGCCAGACTGTGCTGGCGCAGGCGGACGGAATCGCCAGCACCGCGGCCGGTCTTGCCGAGCTCGACCTCTGCGCCGCTCTCGCGGCGCTCGCGGTCGAGCAGCGCTATGTGCGCCCGGAAATCGACGACAGCGCGGAGTTCCGGATCCAGGGCGGCCGGCATCCGGTAGTCGAGCAGTCGCTCGCCCGCACCAGCCAGGATTTCGTCGCCAACGACTGCGATCTGGGCCCGGCACGGGCGCTGTGGCTGCTGACCGGGCCGAACATGGCCGGCAAGAGCACGTTCCTGCGCCAGAACGCGCTGATCACGGTGCTGGCGCAGATCGGCAGCTTCGTGCCGGCCGCCGCGGCCCGCATCGGCGTGGTCGACCGCCTGTTCTCGCGCGTCGGCGCCGCCGACGATCTGGCCCGCGGCCGGTCGACCTTCATGGTCGAGATGGTCGAGACCGCGGGCATCCTCAATCTCGCCGGCCCGCGCAGCCTCGTCATCCTGGACGAGATCGGCCGCGGCACCGCCACCTATGACGGTCTCTCGCTCGCCTGGGCCGTGGTCGAGCACCTGCACGACGTCAATCGCTGCCGGGCACTGTTCGCCACGCATTTCCACGAGCTGACGGCGCTCGCCGCCAAGCTGGCGCATCTGGTCTGCCATACCCTGCGGGTCAAGGAGTGGCGCGGCGAGGTGGTGTTCCTGCACGAGGTGGCGCCGGGCACGGCGGATCGTTCCTACGGCATTCACGTCGCCCGGCTCGCGGGTCTGCCCGAAAGCGTGCTGCGCCGGGCCACGGCGGTCCTCAAGCGGCTGGAGGAAGGCGAGGCCCGCTCGCCAGCGAGCCGTCTTGCCGAAGATCTGCCGCTGTTCGCGGCGCTGCGCGCCGAGACGCCCCCCGAGCCGGCGCCCGACTCGCCCGTCCATCGGTTGCTCGCCGCGACCGATCCCGACCAGCTGACCGCGAGGGCGGCGCTGGATCTGATGTACCGGCTCAAGAATCTGCTTGTCGAAGGCGACGCCGACGGGCACATCGACGGCTAATCCCGGCAAAAGGGACTTGCCCGATGTCCTGTCACAGACCGCCGACCTGGTTGCTGACCGTCGCGGCAATTGCCGCTGCCGTGGCGAGCCTTCCCGCCCAGGGCGCCACGTCCAACACCGGCAAGTCGGTGGACGGCTTCCTCGCCGCCAGCGTGCCCGTCTGCATGCACGCCCCGGCGGTCCAATGCGTGACGCAGGGTTTCGATTTTGCCGATGCCGATGGCGACGGGAAGCTGTCGCTGGCCGAAGTGAAATCCCTGCAGGCGCAGGTCGACCGCTGGGCCAAGGCCAACGCGGATCGCCTGCCGGCGAACGAGCGGCAGCGGCTGCTCGTGGGCCTGATCGTCGTGCAGACGGTCGGGCCGGAGCAGCTGTTCGCCAGCTACGATGTCGACGGCGACGGCTTTCTCGACCGGGAAGAGGTGACGGCGGACATCCGCCTCGACAAGCGCCCGCTGCCGCAGATCCTGGCCGACCCGTCGGCGATCGACTGGAACGCCCTGGCAGGCCGCGCCGGTGATGCGGCACCGATCCTGAAAAGGCTGTTCGAGCTCTAAGGAACGGCCGCCAGCCCGCGGCGGCGGTCGAGCATCCGGCAGAGCAGGACGACCGGCACCAGACCGGCCGCGACGATCACCAGCGAGGGCATGGCGGCACCGGCCAAGCGCTCCGTGGTGGCGAGCTGGAAGGCCTCGACCGCGAGCGTGTCGAAGTTGAACGGGCGCAGGATCAGGGTCGCCGGCAGCTCCTTCATCACGTCGACCAGCACCAGGAGCGCGCCGCTGAGCAGGCTCGGCCGCAGCAGGGGCAGGACGACCCGTGCTGCGACCTCCGAAGGCCTGCACCCCAGGACTCGCGCCGCGTCGCGCAAGACCGGGGGGATGCGCGCCATCCCGGCCTGGAGGGGATTAAAGCCGACCGCGAAGAAGCGGACCAGATAGGCATAGAGCAGGGCGCCGATCGTCCCGCCGAGCACCAGGCCCGTACCGCCGGAGCCGAAGCCGCGGGCGAGCGCGTCGACCGTGCGATCGAAGTTGCCGATCACCAGCAGGACACCCACGCCGACCACAGCACCGGGCACGGCGTAGCCGAGTGCCGCGGCCTGCAGAAGCCCGCCGCCGATCCGGCTGCGCTCGCGGCTGGCGGCGATCAGGCCGGCGACCGCGGTGCCGACGATCACCAGACTCGCGAGCATGCCCAGCAGCATCGTGTTGCCGGCCAGTCGCGCGAGCCGCGCCGGTCCGACGCCGTCCGCGGCGTTCAGCGCCATGGCCGCCAGCACGACCGCCGGCAGGACGAAGCCGAGCAGCACCGGCAGGGTGCAGGCGCCGCAGGCGAGCCAGCCATGCCAGCCCCTCAGCTCGATCCGCTGCTCGCGGAACAGCCGGGTGGTCGCGGTGCTGACCCGGCCCCGTCCGCGGGCGCTCCACTCGACCGCCACCAGCACGCCGACCAGCAGCAGCAGGAGGCTCGCGAGCTGGGCGGCCGCGGCGGGGCTGCCCAGGGCGTACCACGCCCGGTAGATCCCGGTGGTGAAGGTCCGCAGCTCGAAGTAGGCGACTGCCCCGAAGTCGGCGAGGGTCTCCATCATGACGAAGGCGACACCGGCCGCGATGATCGGTCGTGCCAGGGGCAGTGCGACCCGCCGAAACATGGCGAACTGGGTGCAGCCGAGGGTCCGGCTCACCTCCAGGGCGCAGGTCGACTGCTCGGCGAAGGCGGCGCGGGCCAGCACATAGACATAGGGGTAGAGGGCCGCGGCGAGCACGAAGATGGCACCGCCGAGCGAGCGGACGTTGGGGAACCAGTAGTCGCGCCAGCCCCAGCCGGTGGCGCTTCGGATCAGCGTCTGCACAGGGCCCGTGACCTGGAGGAAATCGGTGTAGGCGTAGGCCAGCACATAGGCCGGCATCGCCAGCGGCAGGACGAGGGCCCAACTCAGTGCGCGCTGGCCCGGGAACCGGTACATCGCCACCAGCCAGCCGGTGCCGGTGCCGACGACGAGCGCGCCGAGGCCCACGCCGAGGCAGAGAAGCGCGCTGTTGCGCGCGTACTCGGGCAGAACCGTGCTGGCGAGATGCGCCCAGAGCCCCTCGGTCGGCTGGCCGAGGAAGCCGAGGAGTGCCAGCAGCGGTGCGGCGATGACGACGCAGAGCAGCGCCGCGATCGCGACGCCGGGTGATGCCATGGTCGTTCGTGCTCGTGCCAACACCCACCGGGGCCTAACCGCAGCTCAGCCCTGGGAAAGCGCATTCGCGCATTCTTGGAATGAATGCAGATCGGGTGCACTCTGGGTCGGCCGACCGCATGGCGGCAGGCCGGAGGTCCGATGAGACGGCATCACGACATGGGTGGCATGGCCGGCGGGGCCGTCGAGCGGCACGAGCACGATCTGGCACCGTGGGAAAAGCAGGTGGACGCCCTGCTCAGGCTGCTGCTGGCCAAGGGTGTGCTGACCCTGGACGAGCTGCGCCGCGGGGTCGAGGAACTCGGACCCGGCGCCTACGACGAGCTGGGCTACTTCGAGCGCTGGATCTCGGCCATCGCCAACCTGCTGCTCGAGAAGGACGTGCTCCACGTGCAGGAGCTCGGCGAGGCCATCGCGGCCGCGCAGTCCCGGCGTGCGGCCGCCGCGGCATGAGCCCGCGCTTCCAGCCGGGGGCGGCGGTCAGGGTCAAGTGCCTGTTCCCGCCCGGTCACTGCCGGACGCCGTTCTACACCAGGGGGCACAGCGGCACCGTGCTGGGCATCGCCGACCACCAGCGCAATCCCGAGGCCCTGGCCTATGGGCGCGAGGGGCTGCCGCCGCTGCCGGTCTACCGGGTCCGCTTCGCCATGGCGGAGCTCTGGCCTGCGCCGGAGACGGTGGCGGGCGACAGCGTGGTCGTCGACCTGTTCGAGCCATGGCTCGAGCCGGCGGAGGAAGGGCGTTGAGCATGCATGACCACGACCATGGCACCCATCAGCCCGACCTCGAGGACCAGCCCTACACCCGCTACATGGCGCTGACCGAGGCCGTGACCGCGCTGCTGCAGGATAAGGCGATCTTTACCGCCGACGAGCTGCGCCGCACCATCGAGAGCATCGACAGTCGCAGCCCGGCCGACGGCGCCCGGCTGGTCGCGCGGTCCTGGGTCGATCAGGCCTTTCGGACGCGAGTGCTGGCAGACGTCAATGCGGCCGCCGCTGAGGTCGGGATCGACGCGGGCGGGATTCCGATTCGAGCGGTCGCGAACGACCCGGCGACGCACAACGTCATCGTCTGCACGCTGTGCTCCTGCTATCCGCGCCTCCTGCTCGGCCCGTCTCCCGACTGGTACAAGGCGCGTGCCTATCGCAGCCGGGTCGTGCGCGAGCCGCGAGCGGTGCTGGCCGAGTTCGGCCTCGTCCTGCCGGCCGGCAAGTCGGTGGTCGTGCACGACAGCACGGCCGAGCTGCGCTACCTCGTGGTGCCGGAGCGACCCGCAGGCACCGAGGGCTGGAGCGAGGCGGATCTCGCCGCCCTCGTCACGCGCGACTGCCTGATCGGCACGGCCGTGCCGCGGGTGCCCGACTGATCAGCCCGCCAGAAGCGAGGTGAGCAGCAGCCGGGCCGGCTCGCCGGCCCGGACGGCAACGATCGCATTTTGCTGGAAGGCAAGTGCGAGCTCCAGCGCCTCGGCGATGGCGAGGTCGAGGGCGAACACGCCCTCCTCGCTCCAGCGCGGGTCCGCGCCGACCCCGCGATGTGGCAGGAACTGGACGCCGCGCGCCCGCAGCTCGTTCTCGAGCTCCTGGTGCGCCGCATCGTTGAGGTGGCGCTCGATCGGCGCGCTCCGCGGGTTCCAGCCCGTGATGAACACGCCCGACGCCGCGCCCTGTCCGGCAAGCACCGCGTCGATAGCCGGCGAGGGCTCACCGATCAGCGCGGCAGCCAGGACGTCACCGTAGCCATCCAATACCTGATAGCTGGTGCCGTGATAGGCGGCGATCAGATCGGCGTCGTCCATGGCCCTGGCGCTGCACGAGAACGCGAACGGCCCCGGGCTACCCCGGGGCCGCCGCGTCGCGTAGCCGAAATCGACCGCGGGCTCAGTGCGCCGAGGCGCCTGCGGCTCCCAGGCCGGTCTCGGACCGGATGTACTGCGCGTCGAACGCCGCCGCCTCGTTGCGCGCGGTCTGGGTGCGGTCGAGGACCGAGAACAGCCAGATGCCGACGAAGGCGATGGTCATCGAGAACAGTGCCGGGTTGTCGTAGGGGAAGGGTGCCGAGCCCGCCTCGTGCATCAGCACCTTCTCCCACACCGTCGGGCCGAGGACGACGAGGCCCACGGCCGAGATCAGGCCGAGCAGCCCGCCGATCAGGGCTCCCTTGGTGGTCAGGCCCTTCCAGAACATCGACAGGAGCAGGACCGGGAAGTTGCAGCTCGCGGCGATGGCGAAGGCCAGGCCGACCATGAAGGCGACGTTCTGCTGCTCGAAGATGTAGCCGAGATAGATGGCGACGATGCCGAGCACGACGGTCGCGATCTTCGACACCCGGATCTCGTCGGCGTCGGTGGCCCGCCCCTTGGCGAACACCGAGGCGTAGAGATCGTGGCTGACGGCCGATGCACCCGCGAGGGTCAGGCCCGCGACCACCGCGAGGATGGTGGCGAAGGCCACGGCCGAGATGAAGCCGAGGAACAGGTCGCCGCCCACCGCGTCGCTGAGATGGATGGCCGCCATGTTGGTGCCGCCGATCAGGTCCTTGATCTTGTCGTAGACCACGGCCCCGTCGGTGCCGACGGTGGTCTTGTAGAAGGTCGGGTCGGACATCACGAGGGTGATGGCGCCGAAGCCGATGATGAAGGTCAGGATGTAGAAGTAGCCGATGAAGCCGGTGGCGTAGAACACGGACTTGCGGGCGGCCTTGGCGTCGGCGACGGTGAAGAACCGCATCAGGATGTGCGGCAGGCCGGCCGTGCCGAACATCAGCGCCAAGCCCAGCGAGATCGCCGAGATCGGGTCGGTGACCAGGCTGCCGGGGCTCATGATGGCGAGGCCCTTGGGGTTGATCTCGGTGGCCGCCTTGAACATCGACTCCGGGCTGAAGCCGAAGTGCTTGAGCACCATGAAGGCCATGAAGCTGGCGCCCGCGAGCAGCATGCAGGCCTTGATGATCTGCACCCAGGTGGTGGCGAGCATGCCGCCGAAGGTCACGTAGGCGATCATCAGGATGCCGACGATGATCAGGGCGTAGAGGTAGGGCAGGCCGAACAGCAGCTCGATCAGCTTGCCCGCACCCACCATCTGCGCGATCAGGTAGAATGCCACCACCGTCAGCGTGCCGACCGCGGACAGGGACCGGATCGGGGTCTGCTGCAGGCGGTAGGACGCCACATCGGCGAAGGTGTACTTGCCGAGGTTCCGCAGTCGCTCGGCGATCAGGAACAGCACGATCGGCCAGCCGACCAGCCAGCCCACCGAGTAGATCAGGCCGTCGAAGCCGGAGGTGAAGACGAGGCCCGAGATGCCGAGGAACGAAGCCGCAGACATGTAGTCGCCGGCGATGGCGAGGCCGTTCTGAAAACCGGTGATCCCGCCGCCCGCGGCGTAGAAGTCGGCCGCCGATTTGGTGCGGGAGGCGGCCCATTTGGTGATGGCGAGGGTGAACAGGACGAACACCACGAACATGCCGATGGCATGCCAGTTGGTCGCCTGCCTCTGCACCTCGCCCTCGATGGCGCCGGCGGCGAGCGCCGGCCCGGCGAGGGTGAGCCCGGCAGCGATCGCGCCGAGCCCGCCCAGAGTGCGTGCGATGGCGCGCATCACTGCGAATCCCTCAGGAGCTGGGAGTTGATGTCGTCGAAGGTGGTGTTGGCCTTGCTGACGTAGATGCCCGTCAGGACGAAGGCGGAAACGATGACGAACAGGCCGATCGGGATGCCGATCGTCGTCACCCCGCTGTCACTGATCGGCGTGCCGAGGAAGCCCTTGGCGAATGCGACCAGCAGGATGAAGCCGAAATAGATCACCAGCATGGCGATCGTCAGATTGCGCGCCAGCGCGCCGCGCCGACTCACGAGCTCGGCGAATTTCGGGTTGTTGCGAATCTTGGCGTAGGCCGCCGGTTCCATCGCT
The DNA here is from genome assembly GCA_046349415.1 of Geminicoccaceae bacterium. Lineage (GTDB taxonomy): Bacteria > Pseudomonadota > Alphaproteobacteria > Geminicoccales > Geminicoccaceae > Benzoatithermus. The sequence goes on along the minus strand of JAXMCJ010000019.1, from coordinate 25,549 downwards.
AGCCTCCTCTCGGGACACCCTCGGGGTCATGGGATGGCCCTCTCTAGGAGTGGGACCGCGCGCTCCGGATGCGGCAAGGTGTCAAGGACAAGCGAAATGACTGCGACCCTTTGGCCATAATGCCGCTTGGTGTCGCAGTCGCCGCCACGCTCCGCGGCCGGAGCGCGCAGCTTCGCCGGCCTACGAACCCGCGACGATCTCGCCGGACGCCTTGAGCCGCAGGCGCCGCTTGCGGGCGCGAGCGGCCCAGAGATTGAGAGCCTCCACCAAGCCCGAGAAGAAGATGGCGAAGTAGAGATAGCCCCGCGGGATGTGGAAATGGAAGCCGTCGGCGATCAGGGCGACGCCGACCAGCAGCAGGAACGAGAGCGCCAGCATCTTCACGGTCGGGTGGTTGTTGACGAAATCGCCCACCGGATTGGCCGCCACCAGCATCACGATCATGGCGATGATCACCGCCGCGATCATGATCGGCAGCTGGTCGGTCATGCCGACCGCGGTGATGATCGAATCGAGCGCGAACACCACGTCGAGAATGATGATCTGGACGACGGCGGCGAAGAACGTGGTGGTGCCGACCTGCGCATCCTGCTCCTGGCCCTCCAGCATGTGGTGGGTCTCCATGGTGCCCTTCACCAGGAGGAACAGGCCGCCGACGATCAGGACGATGTCGCGCCAGGAAAGCGCGAAGCCGAGGACCGTCAACACGGGCTCGGTCAGCCCGATCAGCCAGGTCAGCGAGAACAGCAGCGCGATGCGCCCGAGCAGCGCCAATGCCAGGCCGATCTGGCGCGCCAGCCGCTGCTGATGCACGGGCAGCCGGCCCGAGACGATCGACAGGAAGATCAGATTGTCGATGCCGAGGACGATCTCGAGCGCGGTCAGAGTCAGCAGGCTGGCCCATACCGCCGGGTCGGCAAGCATCTCGAGCATCGCTGGCGTTTCCTTGGTTTGGCGTTGCGCTGGCTATAGCGGCGGCCGGCGCGCCGTGTCACGATCGACGCTGCCGTGCTGGCGCGATTATGAACGGGCGCCCGGGAGGCCGGATGGAACACACGCGGTTTCGCAAAGTGGCCAGCGACTATTTCGTCGCGCCGCAGTTGCAGGCTGCCGACTTCGCGGCGGCCCGCGATGCCGGCATCCGCACCATCGTCAACAATCGACCCGACGGCGAGGCGGCCGACCAGCTGCCGCACCCCGAAGCCGAGGCGCTCGCCGCCTCCCTCGGCCTGGGCTACGCATTCGTCCCGGTGGCTTCCGGACGCATGGGGCCCGAGGATGTCACGTCCCTGGCCGCAGCGCTCGCCGCCCACCCCGGACCCTACCTCGCCTATTGCCGATCGGGGACGCGGTCCTGCCATCTCTGGGCGTGCGCGACCGCCGCCCGCCGCCCGGTGGACGAGACGATCGCCGCCGCGGCTGCGGCCGGCTACGATCTCGCGCCGATGCGGCCGGTGCTGGAGCACTTGGCTGCGCGATGACGCTCAGCCGAGCGCTCGCCACAGGAAGATGACCCAGAACGCCGCGGCGAGCGGCGGGCCGAACGGCACCTCGCTGTCGGCGCGCAGCGGGGTCCGGCGCGCCAGCGCCATGAGCAGCCCCAAGAGTGCCGCCAGCAGGACGACATAAGGCAGCTCCGCGGGTCCCAGCCACGCGCCGGCCGCGGCCAGGAGCTTCGCGTCGCCCAGGCCCAGCCCGTCCCGGCCGCGCCAGAGGCGGTACGCCCATGCGACGGCGGCCAGCGCCAGATAGCCCGCTCCGGCTCCGAGCAAGGCCGATGTTAGGGTCAGGTCGGGCAGCAGGCCGAGCCATGCGGCGACCATCCCCAGCGCCGCGAGCGGCAGGGTGAGGGCGTCCGGCAGTCGCCAGCTGCGCAGGTCGATCAGCGCCAGGGCCAGCAGCCACCAGCCGAGCAGCGCCGCCTGGAGCGCGAATTCCGGTGCCGGCAGCGCGAATGCCAGGGCGCCGACGGCGGCCGCGGTCAGCTCGACCAGCGGATAAAAAGCAGGCAGCGGTGCGCCACAATGCCGGCACCGCGCGCGACGCGACAGCCAGCTCCACAACGGCACGAGGTCGACCGGGGTGAGATGGGCCTTGCATCGGTTGCAGCGCGATCGTCCCAGCAGGATGCCGCGCCAACCTTCCGGCTCGCGCATGACCAGCGTGCCGACAAAGCTGCCGACGCAGAGCCCGAGCACCGCGCCCAGCAGCAGCAAGGGGATCACGGTGGCGGCGGGCGCGCCTACGGCCGGGACGGCGTCGGCGAAAGGCCGTACGGGTCGCCGATCGGCTCGCCGTCGGGCCGCACCAGTGGCTGCGGGTAGCTCGCGGCAGGCTGCTGTCGAGGCATCGGCAACGGGGCAGCCGGATCCGCTTCCGGCCGCAATGACTGCAGCCGAGACCGCAACTCCTCGCTGACGTCGCGCGCATCCTCGGGATTGCGGATGACGCGAGGCGTCAGGAACACGATCAGCTCGGTACGGATGTTGGAGTTGCTGGTCGTCCCGAACAGGGCACCCAGTACCGGAATCTCGCCCAGCAGCGGGATTCGCGAGCGCCCCTGCTCCTCGCTGTCCTGGATCAGGCCACCCAGGGCCACGGTCTGCCCGCTCTGGACATTGATCTTGCTGGTGATCTTGCGCTTGGTGAAGGTCGGCGTGAGCGCGTTGCTGGTGCTGCTGGCCGCCTGCTGGTTCACCCGGCTCACCTCCTGGGCGATCTCCAGCGACACCGCCTGGTTCGAGTTGATCCGCGGTCGGACCTGCAGGATGACGCCGGTGTCGCGATATTCGATGCTGTTGAGAATGTTGGAATCGTTGGACTGCAGGCTCTGCTGCTGCTGGGTCTGGACCGGGACCTCCTCGCCGACGTTCAACACCGCCTCGCTATTGTCCTGCACGACGACCGAGGGTGCCGACAGGACCTTGACGCTGGTGAGTTGCGAGAGAGCATCGATCACGAAGGCGCTGCTGCCGGGCGTGAAGAGGAAGTTGAAGCCCGGGTTCAACGGATTTGGCGCCAGGAGATTCGCTGCGGTCGTCGTCAGCGTCGTGAAATTGGCGGCAAAGCTTCCCTGCTCGAGGAAGTATTGCACGCCGTAGCGCAATGCATCGGTCAGCGTCACCTCGGCGATCGTGGCCTCGATCAGAACCTGCCACGGGGCCGTGTCGAGGCGCATGATCGTGGCCTCGATCCGATCGTACTCCTCCGGTTTCGCCCGGATCAGCAGGGCGTTGTTGGCCTTGCTCGCGACCACCTTGACCGGGCCGGAGCTGATCGACGATTCCTGTGCCCCGGCCGACTGCCCCTGCTGCCCGCCGGGTGGTGCGGTGGCACCCTCGCCGGTCGCCTCGGTGTCCTCGCCGAACTGCTGAGTGGCGCCGAGCGTGGCGCTGGCCGCGGCCAGGCTGGGGCCGGTCTGGCTGGTGGCCGGACCCTCGCTGAAGGCATCGTTGAGCAGCTTGGCCACGTCCTCGGCCGCGGCATGCTTGAGATTGTAGACGTAGAACTGCGAGCCTGCCGCCTGGCCATGGTCGAGCCGGTTCACCCAGCCGCCGATCTCGCGAATCTGGTCGGGATCCCCGGCGATGGCGAGCACGGCATTCATCCGCGCCAGCGGCAGGAAGCGGATCAGGGACGGTTCCGCACCCGTCGGGTCGAACGGCGCGAAAATGGCCTGCAGCTCCGGAATGATGGCCTCGACCGTCGCCCGCTGCAGCGGGAACATGCCGATCGACTTGCCCGCCATCCAGTCGACGTCGAGATCGGCCAGCGTCTGGACCACGTTCTGTCGTTCGACGGCGGTGCCGCTGAACAGGATCGCGTTGCGGCCCGGATCGATCCGGATGTCTTCCGGCGACGCGACCAGGGGCTGGATGAACTGTGCGGCCGAAGTCGCCGAGATGTTGCGGAGCGGCACGATCGTGATGCCATAGCCGGGGCGCAGCTGCACAGGGCGGCCGCCCAGCGGGACCACCTGCGAGCTGCCGATCGCAGCGTCGACCTGCATGACGCGATAGGCGTTCGGGCCGGCCTCGACCAGCGTGGCGCCATTGGCCCGCAGCACGGTCTCGAGCACGGCGAGCAGGTCGGCGTCGGACATCGGCGCCGCCGTCGACAGCGTGACCTGGCCCTGGACGTCGCCGTCGACCGTGAAACTCTTGCGCAGGATGTCGCCGAGAATGACCTTGATGACGTCACGGATCTCGGCCTGGTCGAAATTGAGCTGCACGCCCTCGCTGCTGCGCTGCACGGCCTGCGCCAGGGGGGGGCGGGCGCCGGGCGGGCGGCCGGTATAGACCTGCGCCTGAAGCTTCGGCTCGCTCGGCGTTGTAGCCTCGACGCCGGCGGCCTGTTGGGCGCCGGCGGGCACTGCCGGCGGCGGCGCGAAGGAGAGATTGCGCACCGAGTCGGAAATGTTCGACTGTTTCGAAGGCTCGATGCAGCCGCTCAGCAGACAGACGAGCAAAGGGATCGCTCGGCTCAGGCGCTGGGGCACTCCGATGTTCCTCGGCAGCGGGTCGGTCCTTGTTCTCTTCGGCATCGCTGGCCGCGTGCCTGCGATCGCCGCTCCTCGTCGTGGCAACGCGGGACCCTAGTCGCGCGTCGAGCCCCGGTAAACTGCACCACGACCACAGCGACGGACGTTCTGTGCGCCCGGTTGTTCCTCGCGCTACTTTTCGCGCGTTAGTTGTAGTGCGGCCGCGTAGCGCAAACGCACATAGTCCGCGGTCCAACTGCCTGCCCGATCGCAGAGCGCCGGCTTCAGCAGCCCGACCACCTCCTCGCACGTCGCGGCGCGCTCTTCGGGCGACAGCCGCACGAGGAACGGGGCGGCGAAGACACCGAGCCACGCCGCCATGCCTGCAGGAAGGGGCGTCGGTCGCGGAATGAGCTCGATGGTCGCGACCGTGAAGCCATGCCGCTGCAGGCGAGCCCGGTACTCGTCCGGCGTAGGAAAATACCACGGGTGCAGGGCCTCACCGTCGATGCCGCGCCGGGCGAGCACGGCCAGCAATGCCACTGTGATCGCCGCGACATTGCCGTGGCCGCCGAACTCGCCGACGAACCGTCCGCCCGGCCGCAATGCCCGAGCCACGCCGGCGACGACCGCGTCGGGATCCTTCTTCATCCAGTGCAGGGCCGCATTCGAGAAGACGGCGTCGAACTCGCCCTCGAACGGCAGGGCCGCGCCGTCGGCCAGCCGTGCGTCCAGCCCGCGCGCCCGGGCCGCGCGGATCATGTCGGGATCGGCATCGACGCCGACCACCTCGCAGCCCAGCTCCGCCAGCCGGGCGGTCAGCGCGCCATCGCCGCAGCCGAGATCGAGAATCCGTTCGTCAGGCCGCGGCGCCAGCAACTCCAGCACCGGCATGCCCAGCTCGGCGACGAAGCGCGCATCCGCCGCATAGCGCTTCGCATCCCAAGCCTGGCCGGCAGTCGGCGTTTGCACAGAGATCACTCCTATGTTATAGGTTTTTACGCCTAGTTCATGGGATACGGCGATGCAGCCAGTTCTTCGCTACGGTGCCAGGGGCCCCGCCGTCGAGCTCGTGCAGCGGCGACTCAAGGAGATGGGGTTCCCGCCCGGGCGAATCGACGGATTGTTCGGCCGCGCGACCGAGGCCGCGCTCGTCGCGTTCCAGCGAGCCGGCGGGCTGCTCGCCGACGGTGTGGTCGGGCCGGTGACCTGGAGCAGGCTCGCCGGCCTCGGCGCCGGGAGCACGGACGATCTGTCGGCGCGGATCGACATCGCCTTCGTCGCCGAGATGTTCCCCGCGACCCCCCTGCCGTCCATCCGCCGGCACTTGCAGCCCGTGCTGGCGGGGCTGCGGTCGGCGGGCCTGCTCGACAAGCCGATGCTGCTCATGGCCCTGGCCACCATTCGCGCGGAAAGCGAAGGTTTCGTGCCGATCGAGGAGCAGGCATCGAGGTACAACACCTCTCCCGACGGCGAGGAGTTCGACCTCTACGACCACCGCCGCGATCTGGGCAATCTCGGCCCGCCCGACGGTCGCCTGTTCCGCGGCCGCGGCTTCGTGCAGCTCACCGGCCGGGACAATTATCGCCGCTACGGCGAGACGGTCGGGCTCGGCACCCATCTGGTGGCCGAGCCGCATCGCGCGCTCGAGCCCACGCTCGCGGGACGGTTGCTGGCGGCCTTCCTGGCCGACCGCCAGCGACCGATCAAGGAGGCGCTCCTGGAGGGGGACCTCGCGCGGGCACGCCGGCTGGTCAACGGCGGCCGTCACGGCCTCGACCGCTTCGTCGCCGCCTATCGGATCGGCCATGCGACGCTCGCCGACGATGTCTGGCGCGACTAGGCGGCTTCGATCTCGGCCGCGCGCGCCGTCACCCGGGTGATGTCCGCAATGCCGGCAGCCCCGGTGACGAGCTCGCGTGCGAGCTGCAGGTTGCGCAGCTCGCATGCCGCGCGCAGCTCCGGGTCCTCGATCCGCTCGAAGTCGATGTTGTGCGCGAGGCCGAGCGTGCGGCGGATCATGGCCGCGCCGGCAAAGCCCAGCGCGTCCTGGAACAGCCGCGCGACATAGTCGGACTGGGCCCGGCGCAGCGAGGCCCTGCCCTCCGCCCCGTCGAACAAGGGCGCGGGATAGCCGTCGCCGGTGGGATAGGCGGTCCACAGCGCGACGAACCGCTCGGCGAAGCCGGTCCAGACCGCCTCGACGGCATTCAGGATCCAGCGACGGTATTCGTCGCGCTCGCCGGGTGCCCGCTCGTGGCCCCGCTGGCTGAAATGGCAGAGCAGGAGATTGCCCAGCAGCTTGCCGACGTCGAAGCCCATGGGTCCCATGACCGCGAACTCCGGGTCGATCACCTTGGTGTCGTCCGCCGTGACCATGATCGAGCCGGTATGCAGGTCGCCGTGGAGGAGGGCCTGCGCCTCGCTGAGGAACTTCAGCTTCAGGGCGGAGACCGCGCGCTTCAGCGCGGCGTCGCCGCGGATCTCCGCGGCCACCGCATCGAGCTGCGGGCTGGTCCACCGGTTGCGGCTGCAGACCATGTAGGGATCGGTGAACACGAGGTCCTCGGTGATCTTGCAGATCTCGGTGTTGCCCGAGAAGGCGGCGACCAGCTCGCGCTTCTCGGCCGCGGGCAGGGCCATGTCGGAGGTGTAGTAGAGCGTGGTCGCGAGATACTCGACGATGTGCTCGACGAAGCGCGGATAGACGATGCCGTCGATCATGCCGCGCCGCATGATGATGTGCGGCCGGCAGCACTCCATGCCGATCAGATAGAGCCCCTCGTCGAAATGCAGCAGCTCGGGGATCAGGCCGGCGGCATGCCGCGACTGGACGGTGGCGGCCCGGTGCTCGAACCACGCGCGCCTGAGGTCGAGCGGCCAGCCTTCGCCGACCAGGCGGACATAGGGCAGCGCCTGCTTGAGGCAGAGGGCGTCCGCCGGGCCCTCGACGATGAAGACGAGATTGAGGTTGCCGTCGCCGACCTCGCGCACGCGCCAGTCGGGCTTGGCGCCGCCGAGCCGCTGGCGCAGCGCCGGCACGCCCGCGCAGTAGTCGGGCACCGCGGCATCGTCGAGGGCACGGTAGCCCTCCGGTGTGCTGATGGCCACGCTCCGATCCTCCGCAACCGTTGGCAGGTGCGCTCTAAGGCAGAACCAGCGCGCTCGCCAGGGCCGGGCGGGCTGGACCGGGGCCGCGAATCTTGCGAGTCTGCACCACCACCCTGCCTCAACTCGTGCCCAGGCGATGATCCGACCAGCAAACCTCCTGCTTGCCCTCCTGCTCGCCTTCGGGGCCACCGAGGGTGCTTTGGCGCAGACCGCGGACGACCCGGCGGTCAGGGGCCGCGAGCTCATGGCCACGGGTGCCTACGACGCGGCGATCCCGTTCCTGCAGCGCGATCTCGCCGCCGTGGAATCGGCGGACGGCGAAGGCAGCCCCGCGCTCGCCGCACCCTTGAACGACCTCGCCGAGGCGAACCGTCTCGCTGGCCGCCTGGATCAGGCCGAGAAGCTCTATCGCCGGGCTCTCGCGCTGGACGAGCGGGCCAAGCGCAAGGACCCCGTCGGCACCGCCACGACGATGAACAACCTGGCACTGGTCTATCGCCAGCAGGGCAGGCTGCAGGAAGCGGAGAAGACGCAGTCGCGCTCGTTGCGCATGCTCGAGGACAGCCTCGGCCCGAACGACGCCCGCGTGGCCATGGGGCTGCACAACCTGGCCGCGATCTACCGGGTGCAGGGCCGGATCGGCGACGCCCGGCCGCTGCAGGTGCGCGCCGTGGCGGTGGCGGAGCAGGCGCTGGGGCCGGACAATCCCGATACGCGGCAGTTCCGCACCGCGCTCGCGGCGCTCGGCGCGGCCCCCGAGCAGCCGGCCGCCGTGGATCAGAGGCCGGTGCCGCGCGCGCCCGGCAAGGGCAACCTGCCGCCGCCGCCGCTGGACGACGACCCCGCACCGGCGCAGGCGCGCGCCGGCGGCGTGGTGGTCATCCTCGCCGCGGTGCGCGGCGCGGACGAGGTCAGGGGCGAGTGGCAGAGGCTGCTCCGGCACTATCCCGATCTGGCAAGCCTGGACCTGCAGCCGACGCAGATGGTCGAGGTCAAGGGGAAGGGCACGTTCTACCGGGTGATCGGCGGCCCGCTCGGCAGCAAGGCGGAAGCCGACAGCCTGTGCGCCAGATTGACCAAGGCCGGCGCCTCCTGCCGCCCCTTGGTGCGCTGAGAACGACACGGTTCGGGGCCGGGCCGAGCTTGACTTGAAGCGGCACCGTCGCCAGTCTCGCGATACGTGGTGATTTGCGTCGACCGGCTTGCGGCCACGTTAAACAAGCGGCTAAAGGGTCGGGGTCCTCCGTGAGCCCGGCTGCTGTGCTGCCGGGCTTTCTTGTTGGAGGACGGCCACCGATGCCCATCAGGATCCCGAACGACCTGCCAGCCTTCGAGAAGCTGCAGCAGGAGGGCGTGCGGCTGATCGGCGAGAACGAGGCCCTGCGCCAGGACGTGCGGCCGATGCAGGTCGCCCTGCTCAACCTGATGCCGGAGAAGCCCAAGACCGAGACCCAGCTGGCGCGCCTGCTCGGCGCCACGCCGCTGCAGGTCGAGCTGACCCTGCTCACGACCTCGTCCTACCGGCCGAACACCGTCCCGCTCTCGCACCTGCAGTCGTTCTACCGGACCTGGGAGGATGTCAGCGACCGCAAGTTCGACGGCTTGATCATCACCGGCGCCCCGGTCGAGCTGATGCCGTTCGAGGAGGTCAAGTACTGGCCGGAGCTGACGCGGATCCTGGACTGGTCCCGGACGCACGTGCACAGCAGCTTCCACATCTGCTGGGGTGCCCAGGCGGCGCTCTACCACTTTCACGGCGTGCCCAAGCATCGGCTGCCGACCAAGCGCTTCGGCGTGTTCACCCATCACGTCATCGAGCGCCACGATTCCCGCCGCCCGGAGCTGATGCGCGGCTTCGACGACTATTTCCTGGTGCCCGTCTCGCGCCACACAGAGGTGCGCGCCCGCGATCTTCCGCCGGCGGCCGGGCTCGACGTCCTCGCCATGTCGAATGCGGCCGGCCTGTGTCTCGTGCACGAGCCGGAGCATCGCACCGTCTACATGTTCAACCATCTCGAGTACGACACCTACACCCTGCACGACGAGTATGGTCGCGACCGGGCGAGCCGCGAGGACGTGTCGCTGCCGTTCAACTACTATCCCGACGACGATCCCGAGAAGGCGCCGCGCAACTGCTGGCGCGCCTATGCGCACCTGCTGTTCGGCAACTGGATCAACGAGATGTATCAGACCACGCCCTACGAGCTGGCGCGGATCGGCGCGTCGTCCCAGGCTCAGGCGGCCTGAGCCTCGGGCTCGCGATACCAGTAGCCGTAGCGGCGCTCGACCGCGAGCGAGCGCAGCATCCCGAGCATGGCCTCGTTGTCGTCCTCGACCTGCAGGAACATGGTCTTCGCACCCATCCCGCGGGCCCAGGCGCCCAGCCTTCCCACCACCGCGCGCGCATGGCCGCGGCCGCGCGCCGCCACCGCCGTGCGCAGGCTGAACAGTCCGGCCACCTCGCGGTCGACCACGCACAGCGCACCCGAGACGGGGTGCAGGCCGTCGATCACGGTGGCGAAGGCATGCGGCCGGCGGATGCGGGCGAACAGCTCGGCGCGGCGCCGCCGCTGCTCGGCCCCCCACAGCGGATCGCAGACGGCGTTCATCACCCGCGGCGTCGGCCGTGTGTCGAGCTCGACTCGCGCGCCCGCGGGCGGGTCGAGCCCGTCCGTGCTGCGCGTCAGCACCGAGACCGGGCTGATGCGGGCGTAGCGGCGCGCGGCCAGCGCAGCGTCGAGCGCCGCGGGCGACGCGCGGTCGGTGACCTGGAAGCAGGGCGGCAGCCCGCGCTGCCGGTACCAGGCCTCGACGCGGTCGATCGCCCGCGCGAGGTCGGTGCCCGCCGCGAACACCAGCGCCTGGACGGAGTTGGCGCGCCGCGTGTGACCGCCGGACGCGCGCAGCAGCCAGCCGTCCAGGCGCTCGGTCTCCGCGGGCGGCCAGCAGGCGAGTGCTGCCGCCTCGAGACGCAACAGCTCCTCCAGTATCGACATCCGGCCTCCGCGCGCGATTGACAGTCCCGGGGGCAGTCGCCAGATTTGGCGGCGTCCATCAACAGCAGAAAGGAGGTGATCCGATGTCTAGCGCCCTGGTGCGTGGTTCCGGACTTGCGGTTCCGACGTCGATCACGTCCGCTCGCGGGTTCTGACCAAGGCGATATCGTCCGCAGCGACGAACGTCGAAGCACCAACGCTTCACTGGGAAGGCCGTCCCGCAAGGGGCGGCCTTTTCTTATGGCTGGTCCCACATCCCGCGCACGCTCGCCGCGATGTCGACGCGCGGCAGCGGCGCGGGCGCCGCTCGCTCCGGCTGGGCCGGCGGCCATACCGCATGCTCGAAATGGTGCAGGATGCCGTTGGGCAGGAACCGGCTGCGGGCGGCGCGGACATGCCGGTCGCCGTGCCGGTGCTGGCCGGTGACGTAGAAGCGCTCGGGCTGCAGCAGCTCGAGCCGGTCGCGGGCCCGGGTCATGGCGACGTAGAGCAGCCGCCGCTCCTCCTCGATGCTCTCCGGCCGGTCGGCGGCCATGTCCGAGGGGATGCAGCCGTCGACCAGGTTGAGCACGAACACCGCCTTCCATTCCTGGCCCTTGGCCGAATGGATGGTCGACAGCACCAGCCAGTCCTCGTCCTTGTGGGGCGGCGCGGCGACGCCCGTGGCGGCGGGCGGGTCCAGGGTCAGGTCGGTGAGGAAGCGCTGCCGGCTCGGGGTCGTGGCGGCGAGCCGCTCGAGCTGGTCGAGATCGCTGCGCCGCGCCACCGGCAGGTCGTAGCGCTCCTCGAGCAGCGGGTCGTAGAACCGGCGCACGAGGCCGAGCTGCGCCGGCCAGCCGGTGCGCGCGAGGTCGGCCAGGAGCGCCGCGAGCCGCGGCCATAGCTCGGCTGCCGCCGCGGGTGGCCGCAGGTCGCGCAGGCCCACGAGCCGCCCGGCCAGCGCGCCCACCGTCCGGCGCGCGATGCCCGGCCCCACCCCCGGCAGAAGCTGCAGGGTGCGGAAGGCCGCGACCTCGTCAGCCGGGTTCTCGACCCAGCGCAGGATCGCCAGCACGTCGCGGACATGCGCCGCCTCGAAGAAGCGCAGGCCGCCGAACTTGACGTAGGGCACCCGCCGCCGCGCCAGCTCCAGCTCGAGCGCCGCGCTGTGGCTCGCCGTGCGGAACAGCACGGCCTGATCGCGCAGCAGCAGCCCGTCCTCCCGGTTGGCGAGAACGGCGGTCGCCACCGCCGCCGCCTGGGCGAGGTCGTCGCGCACCATGACCAGCCGCGGCCGGCGCGCCGAGCGGCGCTCGGACGCGAGCTCCTTGCGCAGGCCCTCGCGCGCCAGGCCGATCACGGCGTTGGCGGCGGTCAGGATCGGCTGCGTCGAGCGGTAGTTGCGGGTCAGCGCCACCCGCTCGGCGGCGAAGGCCTGTTCGAACTCCAGCATGTTGCGGACGGTGGCGGCGCGGAAGGCGTAGATCGCCTGCGCATCGTCGCCGACCACCGTCACCCCAAGCCCGCCCGGCTTCAGCGCCTTCAGGATGCCCGCCTGGATCCGGTTGGTGTCCTGATACTCGTCAACCAGGACATGGTCGAAGCGCGCGCCGAGGGCCGCCGCGATTTCCGGCACCCGCGCCATCCGCTCCCACCACAGCAGCAGGTCGTCATAGTCCAGGACACCCTGGCGCTGCTTGGCGGCGACGTAGCCCGAGAACAGCCGCTTCAGCTCCGCCGCCCATTCGGCACACCAGGGGAAGGCGTCGCGCAGCACCTGCTCGAGCGGGGCCGCGGCGTTCACCGCATAGGAGTAGACGGCGAGGCAGGTGCCTTTCTGCGGGAAGCGCCGATCGGTGCGGGCGAGGCCCAGCTCCTCGCGCACGAGGTCGAGCAGATCGGCGGCGTCGTTGCGGTCGAGGATGGTGAAGCCGGGCGGCAGGCCGATCGCGTCGGCATGCTCGCGCAGCAGCCTCGCCCCCACCGCGTGGAAGGTGCCGGCCCAGTGCAGGCGGCCGGCGAAGCCGCCGCCGCCGAGGGCCGCCGTGCAGATGCGCTCGGCCCGCCCGACCATGGTCTCGGCGGCACGCCGGCTGAAGGTCAGGAGCATCAGCCGCTCGGGCTCCGCACCGTGCAGGACGAGGTGCGCCACCCGGTGGGCCAGCGTCGTCGTCTTGCCCGTGCCGGCCCCGGCGAGGATCAGGAGTGCTCTGCCCGGCACGGCGCAGCCGTCCGCCGGCACGCCGTGGCAGGCGGCGAGCCGCTGTTCGGAATTGAGCTCGGCGAGATGGGCGTCGCTGGCCATCCGCTCCTGCCTAGCCCGTGCATGGCGGCTTGCGAAGGGGCGGGGTTGTGCTGGCGGCCCGCGGGCTCTAGCTGGACCCCCGAGAAGGGGCCAATATGCATACCGATCCGCGATATCTGCCCGACGGCAGCTATGCTTGGCGGCGTCTCTTGGTGTCGCTCGCCATCGCCGTCATCGGCGGCGTCGGTCTCTGGTCGGCCGTGGTGGCGCTGCCGGTCATCCAGGGCGAGTTCGGCCTCGACCGCGGCGGTGCTTCCCTGTCCTACACGGCGACCCTGATCGGCTTCGCCCTGGGCGGCGTCGGCATGGGTCGGCTCGCCGACCGCTTCGGCATCCGCGTGCCGCTGGTGCTCGGTGCGGTCATGCTGGGGCTCGGCTACGCCGCCGCGGCGGCGGCCCAGAGCTACTGGCAGTTCGTCCTCGCCCAGGCGGTCGTGATCGGGATGCTGGGCAGCTCGGCCTCGTTCGGGCCGCTGGTGGCCGACGTCTCGCACTGGTTCGTCCGGCGGCGCGGCATCGCGGTGGCGATCGCCGCCAGCGGCAACTATCTGGCCGGCACCTTCTGGCCGCCGCTGCTGCAATGGGGCTTCGCCAGCCTCGGCTGGCGGACCACGCATCTCCTGCTCGGCCTGTTCTGCGTCGCCACCATGCTGCCGCTGGCGCTGCTGCTGCGCCGCCGGCCCCACCTTGCGGGGCCTGGGGCGGCACCGGCCGGGCCGCGCGTCGGGCTGACGGTGCCGCCGGCAGTGCTGCAGGCGGTGCTGATGCTCGCCGGGCTCGCCTGCTGCGTCGCCATGTCGATGCCGCAGGTGCATCTCGTCGCCTACTGCGCCGACCTCGGCTATGGCCCGGCGCGCGGGGCAGAGATGCTGTCCTTGATGCTGGGCCTGGGCGTGGTCAGCCGGCTCGCCTCGGGCTGGCTCGCCGACCGCATCGGCGGCAGCGGCACCCTGGTCCTCGGCTCTGCTCTGCAGTGCCTGGCGCTCCTCTTTTACCTGCCCTTCGACGGTCTGACCTCGCTCTATCTGGTCTCCGCCCTGTTCGGCTTGTCCCAGGGCGGCATCGTGCCGAGCTACGCCCTGATCGTCCGCGACCGCTTCCCGGCTGCCGAGGCGGGCACCCGGGTCAGCCTGGTCCTCACCTCGACGGTGCTGGGCATGGCGCTGGGCGGCTGGCTGTCCGGCGCCATCTACGACCTCACCGGCACCTACGCGGCCGCCTTCCTCAACGGCGTCATCTGGAACCTGCTCAATCTCGGCATCGCCTGCTGGCTGCTGCTCGACGGCCGGCAGCGCATGAGCCGCCGCCTCGCGGCCGCAGCCTGAGGCCCGCTCGCCAGCGCCCGGAACCGAGCTCCAGCGTTGCCGTTCATCCTCGGCTGCATCCTGGAGTCGGCTCATGGGCATCGGCGGGTGGTTGCGAATCGGCGCCATTGGGGTCGTCATGCTGACAGGCGAGGCGCGGGCCGAGGACGAGCTCGTGGCACGCGGCCGCTATCTGGCGACTGCCGGCGACTGCGTTGCCTGCCATACCGCGCCAGGCGGTCAGCCCTTCGCCGGCGGCCTCTACATGCCGACACCCTTCGGCGACATCTCTACCCCCAATATCACGCCGGACAAGGCCACGGGCATCGGCAGCTGGACGGATGACCAGTTCTATCGCGCGATGCATGACGGAATCGGCAAGGACGGCGAGTATCTTTATCCAGTCTTCCCGTTTCCTTGGTTCACCAAGGTCACTCGCACTGACGTCCAGGCGATCAAGGCCTACCTCTTCTCGCTCGCACCCGTAGCGGCACCGCGCAAGCCCTTGCGGCTGGGCTTTCCCTTCAACATTCGGGCGGGCCTGGCCGCTTGGCGGGCTGCGTTCTTCAAGCCCGGCGAGTTCGCCCCGAGCCCCGAGCAGGGCGAGCTGGTCAATCGCGGCGCCTATCTCGTCGAAGGCCTCGGCCATTGCGGCGAATGCCACAACAGCAACGCCATGTTCGGGGCGTCCGCCTGGAGCGGACGGCTCGAGGGCGGCGAGATCGAGGGTTGGTATGCGCCCACCCTGCGTGCCGACGGCCGCAACGGCCTGGCCTCGTGGAGCGAGGACCAGATCGCGACCTACCTCAAAACCGGTGCAGCTCCGGGCAAGGGCGTGGCCCTGGGGCCGATGCAGGAGACCATCGAGGCGAGCCTCAGCCATCTTTCGACCGACGATCTCCGGGCGATGGCCGCCTATCTCAAGTCGCAGGCCAATGGCGGGGGCGCGACAGCGCCCGCGGCCGCCACCACCGCAGAGGCAGGGACCGACGCCTTCCTCTCGCATTGCGCCTTCTGCCACGGCGCAGACGGTCGAGGCACGCCGGGCATGGTGCCGGCCCTGGCCGGTAACGGCGCGGTCCAGGCCAAGGGGCCGGAGAACATCATCCGCGTCGTGCTGGGCGGCCTCGACGCCAGTCACGATATGGGCCCCATGCCTGCCGTCGGGGCCGGCATGTCCGATGCCGACGTCGCTGCCGTCGCCAATTACGTGCGGACCGCCTGGGGCAACGATGCGCCGGCCGACACCGGGGCCGGGTCGGTGGCCGAGCTGCGCAAGACGACCAGCACGATGCTCGCGGGCAATCTCGAAGATGGCTGTCCGGCCTCGCCCGATTCCCATTTCGCCGATGCCGCGGCCGGGCTTGCCGGAGCGCGGTCGCCCGAGCTCCTGGACCGCATCCAAGCGGCGTTGCCGCCCCTGCGCGCGGCCGGGCTCGCTGACGATGCGATCGTCAACGGGCTGACGGCGGCCTATTGTCCCGCCGCTCTCGCGGACTCCGGCGCGGATCAGGCGCTGCGGGCGAGCCGGCTCGGCAATTTCGCGGTCCTGGTCTACAGCCAGCTGAAGCAGGCCGGCCCGTCGCCATGAGCGACGAGACTGCCGGCCAGGACTCGCCCCACCTCGACCGGCACGAGCAGGCCCAGGCGGCTGAGCATGCGGCACCCAAGGCGCTGGTCATCCATGAGGTCGTGCGCGAGGAGGGCGAGGTCGAGCTCAAGCGGCACAACGCCGCCCTGCTCTGGTCCGGCCTCGCCGCCGGGCTCTCGATGGGCTTCTCGCTGCTGACCATGGCGCTGCTGCGGGCGGGGCTGCCGGACCTGCCCTGGCGTCGGCTGGTCGACGGCGCCGGCTATAGCGTCGGCTTCGTGATCGCGATCCTCGGCCGCCAGCAGCTGTTCACCGAGAGCACGCTGACGGCGGTGCTGCCGTTGATGGTGCGGCGCGACCTCGCGACGCTGCTCTCGCTGCTGCGGATGTGGTCGATCGTACTCGTGGCCAATCTCCTGGGCACGATCGCGTTTGCCTATCTGATTTCGCGCCAGCAGGTCTTCGCCGATCCCGTCCGTCAGGCCTTGGGCGACATCGGCCAGGAGGTGCTCGCCGGGCCGAACGGCCCGAAAATCCTGAAGGCGATCCTGGCCGGCTGGCTGATCGCCCTCATGGTGTGGCTCCTGCCAAGCGCCCGCTCCGCCCGGATCCTGGTCATCCTGCTGCTGACCTGGGTCGTCGCGATCGCCCAGCTGCCGCACATCGTGGCGGGCTCAGCCGACGTCGCCTTCGCGGTGTGGACCGGCGGCGCCACGACCGGCGACTATCTCTGGCGCTTCCTGCTGCCGACCCTGCTGGGCAATACCATCGGCGGCGTGACGCTGGTGGCGTTTCTCAATCACGCGCCGCTGGCTTCCGATCTCCAGCGCGCGGCCTGATCCTAGCGATAGCGGTCACGTTCGAGCTGCTCGGCACGTGCCAAGCGAAGGCGCCGGCCCAGACTGTCGATCGACGCCGACGCATTGGACTGGTCCGCGCTGGCGATCCATGGCCAAGTCTGGATCTGCCACAGGGCGCCGATGACGACCACGGCGAGGGCGCCCACGATTTCGGGCCCAATCAAGCGCTCTGGCAGGCACATGGCCAGGAGGACGAGGAATACCGGTGCGACCACAATCAGCGGCGGCCCGTCTGCCACGAAGCTCCAGCCTCGACCATCTATGCCAGTCACGTCTTGGTCTCCGATCTCGCCAAAGGTCCAGCACGCGGACAATTCGCTGGGCTTCCGGCAGGTTCCCCCATGGCGATGGCCATGGCATCAACCAGCAGGAATGATGGGGTTGAGCCGGACCACCGCCAGATTCAGACAGGTGGCGAACGTGATCCAGGCGAGATAGGGCACGAGCAACCACATCGCCGTGCGCGAGATCGGTCGCACCGCCAGGATGAGCCCCAGCACCGACAGCCAGAGCAGCGCCGACTCCCACAAGGCCCAGTCCGGTCGGCGGAGCTGGAAGAAGAGCGCGCTCCAGCCCACGTTCAAGAGCGCATTGAGGGCGAACAGCAACACGATGCGGGTGCGCTGTGCCCGATCGCGGGCGGCCATCCAGGCCGAGGTCGCCGACAGCACGATCAGCGCATAGATCACGGTCCAGGCAGGGCCGAACAGCCAGTCCGGCGGTTGCCAGGCGGGCTTGCGCAGATTCTGGTACCATGGGCCGAGATCGGTCGCGGCCATGCCCAGGACCGCCACGACGAGCGCTACGGCCGAGGCCACCAGCAGCGCCTGCCAGCGCCGCCGCGCATGCAGGCTCATGCTCGGACGAGGCCCAGAAGGTGGGCCAGGTCCTTGAAGAAGATCCGGGCGTGCGCCAGGGGTTGGCGCCGCACCAGCTCCTTGTTCATGTACGCCTCGAAGGTCAACCGCTGCACGTCCTTGTCGCGGCAGATGCTGACGAAGCGCTCGCGCAGCAGATCGTTGGCGTACCAGAAGCGCTGCATGATGCCGAGGATCCAGAACACCCGGCCGTGTGCGCGCATGAAGCGCCGCCGGGCCGAGGCGAGATCGCGTGCATCGCCGCTGGCGAGAAAGCCGGCGACCGCCTCGCCGGCGAGCTGGCCGCCATACATCGCGTAGTAGATGCCCTCGCCCGAGGCCGGCGCCACCACGCCCGCCGCGTCGCCGGCGAGCACCACGTCGCGGCCATTGTCCCAGCGGCGCAGCGGCTTGAGCGGGATCGGGGCGCCCTCGCGGCGGACGGTCGGGGCATCGGCCAGCCCCAGCGCGTCGCGCAGCCGCGCGACCGAGCCGCGCAAGGAGAAGCCCTTGTTCATCGAGCCGGTACCGATGCTCGCCGTCTCGCCGTGCGGAAAGACCCAGGAATAAAAGTCGGGCGAGAAGACACCGCGGTAGATTACGTCGCAACGCGCGCCGTCATAGTCCGCCCGTCCGCTCGCCGGTGCTTCGACGATCTCGTGGTAGGCGAAGACGAACCGCATGCGGTCGGCACCCGGCACGGCCTGGCGCGCCACCAGCGATTTGGCGCCGTCCGCGCCGATCACCGCTCGCGCGTGCACCCGCTCTGGCGGGCCGCCGCGATCGGAACCGTCGGGGCGGAAGCATATCACCGCCGTGCCGTCGGGCTCATGCTCCAGCCGCTCGAACGTGCCCGCCCGGCGCTCGGCCCCGGAGGCGGCAGCGCGCTCGCGCAGCCATTCGTCGAACACCTCGCGATCGACCATGCCGACGAAGCCGCCCTCGATCGGAATGTCGACCCGCTTGTCGCTCGGCGCCACCATCCGGGCACAGCCGATGCGTGCCACGAGCAGATGCTCCGGGATCGCGTAGTCACGGATCAGGCGCGGCGGGATGGCGCCGCCGCAGGGCTTGATGCGCCCGGCCCGGTCGAGCAGGAGCACGTCATGGCCGCGCCGGGCCAGCTCATCCGCCGCCGTGGCTCCTGCCGGGCCGCCCCCGACGACCACCGCATCGTAAACGCGCTGCTCGGTCATCCGTTCACCTGCTGGCGAGGCCGGCGGCGATGGGCGTGCCGGCAGTCATCGTTTCCGCGGCGTCGGGCCGCCCTACCCATGCCGCGAGGCCGGCCGCGATCAGGAACAGCAGCGACTGGCCCGCGAAGACGAGGCCGTAGGCGAGGCCGGCGGGCTCGACGAGCCGCCCCGCCAGATCGGCCGCCACCGTGCCGGCGAACCCGCCGAGCCCGAACGCGATCGCCTGTGCGGCACCCCACATGCCCATGCGCACACCCTCGCGGCCGCCCCGGCCCTGGCCGGCCAACGCCATCATCGAGCCGATCGCCGCGACCGCGAACGCGCCGTTGGCCACGCCGAGGCCGAACACGTTGGCGCGCAGTGGCCAGCCGGGGCCGCCGAGACCGGCGCAGACCAGGCCTGCCACCATGACCGCCGAGGCGAGGCAGCCGCCGACCGTCCAGAGCGGCAGGGAGCGCATGCGCCCGCGCCCGAAGCTGCCGGCGAGGGCCACGGCGATCATGCCGAGCAAGACGCCGCCATGCTGCACGCCGGCGAGCCTCGTGGATTCGCCGGGCGTGAAGCCGAACACCAAGCCCGCGAACGGCTCGAGGATCAGGTCCTGGGCGCTGTAGGCGAGCATCGAGACGAAGACGAAGATGGTGAATCGGCGCGCCTTCGGCTCACTCCAGGCCTCGGCCAACGCGGCCCGGAAGGGAGCTGGAGCCGCGCGCTCGCCAGTCGGTCGGGCTGGCCCGCGCTCGACTCGCCAGACGGCGGCGACGGTGAGCAGGAAGGCGCAGAGGGCGACGCCGCCACCCACCAGAACGAGCCGCGCCGGCGAGAAGGGATCGAGCAGCCCGCCGGCGATCCCGGCCGTCAGGGCGATGCCGGCGATCATCATCAGCCAGACGATGGTGGCGGCCGCGGCCCGCTTGCTCTCGTCGACCCGCCGGGCGAGCAGCGCCAGCAGCGAGGTGCCGGCCGCACCCACGCCCAAGCCGATCAGCAGGAACGCCGCGACGGCGAGCGCGATGCCGGCACCGCGACTCGTCGCCATCCAGGCGGTCGCCACCGAGGCGAGCAGGCCGCCCAGCGAGAGCACGGCCATGCCGCCGACGATCCAGGGCGTGGCGCGGCCGGTGACATCGGAGCCGTAGCCCAGGCGCGGGCGGAGCGACTGCACGGCATAGTGCATCGCGACCAGGGCCCCGGGCAGCGTCGCTGGCAGGGCCAGCTCGACGACCATCACCCGGTTCAAGGTGGAGGTGGTGAGCACGACGATGGCGCCCAACGAGGTCTGCACCAGCCCGAGCCGGACGATGCCCAGCCAGCCCAGGGTGTCGGTCGTCATGCGGGCGGGAAGGCCTGGGGCACGGCGCAGGCGGCCGTCAGCATTCCCAGCACGTAGAAGGTGGTGCCGGTCGCGTTGTAGATCGGCGCCGCACCGCCGGGCCGGCGCAGCATGCGCACCATCAGCATGGCCTGCAGCACCAGCACGAAGGCGACGATAGCGGCGTGCAGCGGCATGCCCCAGGCCAGCAACAGGGCGATCACCGCCAGCTGCGGCAGGCCCATGAACAGGCACGCCACCTTGGCCGCGCGGTCGACGCCGAGCAGGACCGGCAGGGAATCGATGCCCATGCGCCGGTCACCGGCGACCGACTTGAAGTCGTTGAGCGTCATGATGCCGTGAGCACCCAGGCTGTAGAGCGCTGCCAGTGCGACCACGGGCCAGCCCGGGAACCCGGCGCTCAGCACGGCGGCCCCGGTGAACCAGGGCAGGCCCTCGTAGCAGGCGGCCACCGCCGAGTTGCCCCACCAGCCGTTGCGCTTGAGCCGGATCGGCGGCGCGCTGTAGGCCCAGGCGAGGGCGAGCCCGATCACTGCCGCGCCGAAGCCCCACGGGCCGAGGGTCGCGGCGACCAGCAGCGACAGCGCAGTCCAGGCGAGCGCGATCCACAGCCCCCAGCGCCCGGGGATACGCCCCGACGGGATCGGCCGGTTCGGCTCGTTGATGGCGTCGACATGCCGGTCATACCAATCGTTGGCCGCCTGGCTGGTCGCGCACACCAGCGGCCCCGCCAGCAGCACGCCCGCGAGCACCGTTGGCCAGCGCCCGGCCAGCGGCATGCCGGAGGAGACCACGCCGCAGCCGAAAGCCCACATCGGGGCGAACCAGGTGATCGGCTTGAGCAGCTCCAGGACCGCCGGCCAGTCCGGCCGGACGGCGACGGGCATCGTGGACGCGGAGGGTTCCATGACCGGACGCTAGGACCGGCGCCGCCCTTCGTCAACCTAACTTGACACCGACTGTCATGCCCCGTTGAATTGGCCGATCACGGTGCCAGCTGGAGATCATGACCGGAGCCCCCCTGCTGCCAGCCCTGCCGGGCGAGCATCGCGAGCTGCACGGCCGCGCCGGCCGCCTGGGCGCGTACGTCGCCGGCTCGGGACCGCCGATGCTGCTGGTGCACAGCATCAACGCGGCCGGCTCGGCCTACGAGGTCCGGCCGGTCTTCCTCCACGCCATGGCGGCGCGGCGCGTGTGGGCGGTCGACCTGCCCGGGTTCGGCACCTCCGACCGCTCGGACCGGCGCTACGACGTCGAGCTCTATGTCGCGGCCGTGCACGACGCGCTGGATGCCATCGCGGCGGAGGCAGGCGATGCGCCGGTCGATTGTCTGGCCGTCTCGCTGGGGTGCGAGTTCGTGGCGCGCGCGATCGTCGAGCGCCCGGAGCGCGCGCGGACGCTCACCATGGTGACCCCGACCGGGTTCAGCCACAGCTATGCTGGGGAAGCGGGCAAGCCGGGACAGACCCGCGAGGTTCCCGGGCTGCACGCGTTCTTCACCGTGCCCTTGTGGAGCCGGGGCTTCTTCGATCTGCTCACCAGCCGACGCAGCATCCGCTACTTCCTGCGGCGAACTTACGGGTCGGCCGAGATCGACGAGGCGATGGTGGAATACGACTATCTCACCACGCACCAGCCGGGCGCCAGACACGCGCCCTACGCCTTCGTCTCCGGCCGGCTGTTCAGCAGTGACATTCGGAGAGTCTACGAGGCGCTGGCGCTGCCGGTCTGGGTGCCCCACGCGACCCGGGGCGATTTCCGCGATTTCAGCGCCGCGGATTGGGCCCGGCAAAGGCCGAACTGGCAGTTCGAACCGTTGCCGACCGGCGCGCTGCCGCACTTCGAGCGACCCGCGGAGTTCATGACCGCGTTGGACCGGTTTCTCGCCGCCCCGGCTCAGTCGCTCTCCGAATCGCCCGCGAGGTCACCCAACCCGTAGCGGTGCAGCTTGACGTACAGGCTCTGCCGGCTGAGCCCGAGGATCTCGGCGGCGGAGGCCCGGTTGTCGCCGGTGAGCTCGAGCGCCGCCTCGATGCACATGCGCTCGATCACGTCCGTCGTGTCGCGCACGAGATCCTTCAGCGGCACCCTGCCGACCAGCTCGGCCAGCTGCTCCATCGAGCGCGGCAGCTCGCGCCCGCCGCGCGGTTCGGCCGGCAGCCGGCGACCTATGCTGCGGATCGTGAAGCCGAAGCAGGGCTGCTCCTCGCTCGGCACGGCGACCGCCGAGGCCTCGATCTCGGCGGTGGCGCCGTACTCGCCGCGCAGCGTGGTCAGGAACAGGCGCACCGAGCCGTGCTGGCGCAGGTTGGCGATCAGCACGTTGAGGTCGACGCCCGGGCGGCCGAGCCAACGCTCCAGCGACTCGCCCCGCGCCTGCTCCTCGGTCGCGAGCTGCGCGAGGTCGAGGAAGGCGGCGTTGGCAGTGAGGATCCGGCCTTCGGGATCGGTGACCACGAAGGCGTCGGGCGCGCTCTGCACGGCCTCCAGCAGGCGCGCCTTGACGGTGGCCACCGCGACGCCGCCGGGCTCGCCGTCGAGCGGCAGCAGCCGGATCAGGAAGAAGGACAGGGCCTCCTGGCGGAACAGCGCAGCGTGGACCAGCAGCTCGCGCCGCTGCTGCAGGCGGACCTTGGCATTGTCCGGCCGGCCGGTGGTCTGCACGGCGGCCAGCAGCGCCCGGATCTCCTGCGCCGCCGCCGGCTCGAAGGAGTCGTACAGGCTGCGGCCGACGATGCGCTTGGCCGGCTCGGCCAGCAGCTGCGCCGTGGCCGGGTTCGCCTCGACGATCTTGCCGCTCGCGGCCTCGACGATCAGGACCGGCTCGGCGCTGACCTGGAACAGCAGCCGGTAACGGGTCTCGACGCTGCGCATCCGCGCATAATCGCGCTCGAGGGATTGTTGGGCCGCGACCAGCCGCTGCTGCAATGCCGCCATCGCGCGCAGATCGCGGCCGACCGCGAGCAGATTGCCTGCGCTGCCGGCCTTCTGGACCGAATAGGAGATCGGCAGGTCGGAGCCACGCGGCGCCGGATGATTGAGATGGCGCCAGCGGGGCGCCGAGCCGCGCAGCGCCTCGGCCAGCAGCGTCTCGACCTTGGGCCGGCTCTCGACGGTCACGGTGTCGATCCAGGATCGGCCGCGCCACTTGGCGAGCCATTCGGCCGGCAGGTCGTCCATCGAACAGGCGAGGTCGACGATGACGCCTTGTGCATCGAGCACCAGCGCGATGTCGCTCGTCGCCGCCAAGACTTCCGACGCAGAGAGCGCATCGAGATTGCCCAACGATTCCATGGGTGTGAGGAATCGCCGGCCGGGCAAGGCTGATCCTGCGGCGCGGGTCATCTGGTCAGCCTGGACACATTGGGCACCGATCCGGCCTGCCGGAGGAGTGCGATTCACCGAATAGACGGCGCGCAGATCATTCTGTCAAGTTTTCACGACGTCAATCTTGGTTGACATTAACAGGACTGAGTCGTGCAATCGTCACGCCCGCCAACTACGCGAGTTGTTCGCGTCCTGCAAGTCGAACGATTTTATGTCAGCTGGGGGTGGCGAGCAGGCGCAGCAGATTGTCTGCCTGGACGGTCGCCTGACCGCCGTCGATCGCGGTCGCGTCCGCCCCGACCCGGGCCACGAGATCGGGATGCCGCAGGAACAGCGGCCCACCGACCAGAATGCGCACCGACCGCTCGCGCGAGGTGCGGCGCAGGGACCGGATGCCTCGCGCCAAGCCGTCGACATGGATGTCCGAGGCGATCGACAGCCCCACCACATCGAAACACTCGGCGCGGACGAGGCGAATCAGATCGGCATTCACGGGGACGCCCGGCTCGTCCGCCACATCCCAGGCGGCCCGGCGGAAAAACTCGGCCACCATCGTCAAGCCGAACGAATGCTGCTCGCCGGGAACGGGCGCCAGCAGAATGCGCCGGCCCTGCGCAAGCGCTCCCCGCTCGCCGCGGAAGGTCGGCGCCAGCTCATAGAGCAATCGATGCAGCTTGCTCAGGCCTAACGTCACGTCGGTGAAGTTGCAGGTATCCTGGCACCACATCTCCCCGAGCCAGCGGGCCGTCGGCGCCAGCAGATCGAGATAGAGGGTCTCGATCGGCGCGCCGTGCGCGTGCATGCGCCCGACAAAGGCGCGTGCCGCATCGGCATCCTTGGTCAGCAGGATGCCGGCGAAGCCCACGACATCGGCCTCGGTCGGCGCCGCGCTGTTGATCATCGGCCGCGTCGTCTCCCGCCCGGCCCGGCGCGCCAGCACCAGCCTCGGGATCACTTCGAGCTCGAGAGCACGGCCCAGGGATTGCAAACGCTTCGCGACATTATCGGCAGCCAGCCCATCGGCCGGCCCGGACTCGCGAGCTGGTCGTTCTATGGCCTGCTCCGTAGCGGCAGCCATGCCTGACCTCCCCGTCAGCGTAAAGGTCACTATACAGATAGCGGTCGCCGCCTCAACCCTGGCACAAGCCGATTCCCGTGAATTCCTGGGCTTTCAGGGTCGACAGGTTGAGATTTCTCGATTTTTTGTTAGCGTTGTCAAGCTACGCTTACGTCTTGATGGATTGACACACGTGCGGCCCGCAGGCTAGCGTTTCCACTCGAGACGGATGGTCCAGGGAGGACAGGGGTGCAGGCGAGGCAGCCCGAGCCGACAGGCCTCTATACGCCGGAGGAGCGGCGCCGCCGGGACTCGTCGCCATGGACCCTGGTCCAGGGCATCCTCGCACCGGTCCAGTTCCTGGCCTTCCTGCTCAGCCTGACGCTGGTGCTTCGCTACCTCGTCACCGGCCAGGGGCTCGGCCTCGCCACCGCATCGATCGTGCTCAAGACCGGGCTGCTCTACGCCATCATGATCACCGGCTCGATCTGGGAGCGGGTGGTGTTCGGCCGCTGGCTGTTCGCCCGGCCGTTCTTCTGGGAGGACGTGTTCAGCATCCTGGTCCTGGCGCTGCACACCGGCTATCTCGCGGCGCTCGCCACCGGCGCGCTCGACCCCCGCCAGCAGATGCTTCTGGTGCTGGCCGCCTACGCCGCCTACCTGGTCAACGCGACCCAGTTTCTGCTCAAGCTGCGCGCCGCACGCCTCCAGGCGGTCGCCGCCGGAGCCGCGGCATGACCGGCTGCGCCGACGCGCCGGTCCTCAGGGAGCGCGGCCAGCGCGAGGTGTTCTGCGGCCTGACCGGCATCATCTGGCTGCATCGCAAGATCCAGGACGCATTCTTCCTCGTGGTCGGCTCGCGCACCTGCGCGCACCTGATCCAGTCCGCCGCCGGCGTGATGATCTTCGCCGAGCCGCGCTTCGCCACCGCGATCATGGAGGAGCGCGACCTCGCCGGGCTCGCCGACGCCAACGAGGAGCTGGACCGGGTCGTGGCCCGCCTGCTCGAGCGGCGGCCCGACATCAGGCTGCTGTTCCTGGTCGGCTCCTGCCCGTCCGAGGTGATCAAGCTCGATCTGGCCCGCGCGGCGCAACGCCTGTCGCGCAGCTATGCGCCGAAGGTCCGGGTGCTGAACTATTCGGGCAGCGGGAT
>JAXMCJ010000018.1:0-112379 GCA_046349415.1 Geminicoccaceae bacterium | reverse complement strand
TTTATCGGTCGCGTCGCGACGAGATCGAGCGGTTCCTCCGCGATGCGTTCGAGCGTGGCGAGTACACCGAAGGTAGCGGGATTGTTCCATACCTCATGTCGAAGCACGGAGCGAGGCTGCGACAGGCGCGCGACGAGATCGCGGCGGAGATGCAGCGGCTGGTTCAGCCCGAGGAGTACTTTCACCGGCGCGTGGTCATCAGGCTCCCTGACCCGGAAAGGGTACAACAGACGGTCCAGGATTTCGCCGGACGGCCGCCTGCCGAACAGGCTACGACGTTGCTGGAGAACGCACAGCTCGAGGGCAAGTTCGGGACGCTGGGATTCCTTTCGGTGGATCAGGATGCGGCGCGCTGGCGCGGCTTGGTTCGCGCCCAGCAGGAGGCCGAGAACGCCGAGTGGCTCAACGACATCGCCGCCTATCTCGCTGCGTCACTGCCCGGGACGCCCCTGGCGCAGCGTGACGAGCGCCAGCAGATCCTGACGCCGATGCGCCAAGCGGCCGCGCACTATCTGCCGGTCATTGCGCGGGTCGAGTATCGCGCGGGCTGGCCGACGGCGCTCGTGCTGATCTTCGTGAAGATGCCGCCGCTGAGCGAGAGCCCCGGCACGATGCTCAAGCTCGGCGTGCCTTACGACGTCGTCTACCTCGCGACCCTCGGGCGACTCTCCCGGTTGTTCCGTTGGGGCTTCATCGAGGCGATTGGCCGTCAGATCCGACAGATGGAGGCCCATGCTCCAACCGACCATCCGCAGTGGCAACTGTTCGAGCGCAAGCGCGCCGCCGCGCGGCAGGTGCTCGACTTCGTCGAGCGGCAGGGAACGGCGATCACGAAGATCCACGACCCCGAGGGCGCCGCGGAAGCCACCAATCTGCGGATCAGCGAGGGCATGGAGAGGCTGTGGAGCCTTCATCACACGCGCAAGACGTCGCTCATGGATGCGCTCGACCGCGGCGAGTTCGCGGCCGCCCAGGAGACGATTGCGGCGTGGCAGCGGGACACCAAGGAACTGATGCTGGCGATCAACCATCGAATGCGTGAGAAGATCGAGGAACTCGAACCGCGTGCGCCGCCTCGCGAAGCGCAGGTCCACAATCTGCTTGAACGGACCAGCGCGCCGGCGGCCTAAGGCAATCCCGCCATGCTCGGATCCCTTACGCTCGCTGGGCGAGCGCGGTGCACGCCACACCAGAGGGAGGGAATTCGGGGCGAGTCGAATTCCTGCGAATCAATCCTCCACCGCGAGCTTGCGCGTCTGACCGCCGGCGGCGACCCGGGGCACGAGGGTGGCGAGGAGCAGGGTGAGCACGGTGAGCAGCAGCACGGCCCAGAAGGTGAGGTGGAGGGCTTGATGGAGCACCGCCCGCACCGCGGCGTCGCCGGCAGCGGCACCGCCGGGCTGGTCGAGCAGCTGGCGGATCTGGTCGGGGTCGACGGCCGCGGGGCCCCCGTGCGCCAAGGCCAGATTGAGCACGCTGCCGAGCACCGCGGCACCGAGGGCGCTGCCGAGATTGCGCGAGAAGATGTTGGAGGCGGTGGCCACACCCCGCTCGGCCCAGCCGACGCTGCCCTGGACGATCACGATCGCCGCGGTGCTGAGGAAGCCCATGCCGAAGCCGATCACGGCCGAGCCCAGCCCTGCCACCAGGGGCGGGGTGTCCGGCTGCAGGATGACGAAGACCAGGCCACCCGCCGGCAGCAGGACCGAGCCGAAGAGCAAGCTCGGGCGCAGGCCGAAGCGGGCGAAGTTCTTGGCCGCGAGCGTGGCGCCGATCGGCCAGCCCAGCACCATGGCGGTGGTCGCGAAGCCCGCGACCAGGGCCGAGCGGCCCATGACCCCCTGGACATAGACCGGCAGGAAGGCGGTGAGCCCGATCACCACCATGCCGCTCAGCAGCGTCGCCGCATTGGCAGTCGCGATCGGGCGGTGCGTCCACACGGCCAGGGAGATCATCGGGTCCTGCGCCCGGCGCTCCTGGAGCGCCAGGAGCCCGGTGCCGGCGAGGAACATGCCCGCGGCCGCCACGCCGGCCAGCCCGTGCGGTGCGCCGACCTCGGTCAGCGCCACCATCAGCGAGGCCACGGCGACCGTGAACAGGGCGGCACCGGCGACGTCGATCGACCGGCTGACATGCGCCACGTCCTCGCGCAGGAACGCGATGAACCCCGCCGCGGCGACCAGGCCGACCGGGATGTTGATCCAGAACACCCAGGGCCAGCCGATATGGCGGACGATCAGCCCGCCGGCCAGCGGCCCCAGGACCGAGGAGATGCCCCAGACGCTGGCGAGATAGCCCTGGATCCGGCCGCGCTCGTGGATGGGGTAGAGGTCGCCGACGATGGTCAGGCCCACCGGCTGGATGGCACCGGCGCCGATGCCCTGGACCAGGCGGAAGACGATCAGCGAGGTCATCGACCAGGCGGCGCCGCACAGGAGCGAGCCGACGAGGAAGACCGCGATCCCGGCGAGCAGCACCGGCCGTCGGCCATAGAGATCGGCCAGCTTGCCGAACACCACCGTGGTGGCGGTCTGCGTCAGCAGGAAGGCCGAGAACACCCAGGCGTAGAGGTGCAGGTCGCCGAGCTGGCCCGCGATCTGCGGCATCGCCGTCGAGACGATGGTGGCCTCGATGGCGATCATGAACATGGCGGCCATGACGGAGGCCAGCACGAGCGGGCGGCGGCTTGTCGGCGAGGCGAGCATGGGCACCAACCTAGCGTGTCCGCGCGCGGAAAGAACCCGCCCGCGGCCGACGATCACCTCGGCTCGGTGGTCAGGCTTCTCGCCTCACCGAGCGTCAGGCGATGCAGGCCGGTGCCGTCATGATAGACCAGCCGCAGCCGGCGGCGGCGCGAGACCAGCTTGGCGGGGAGCGGGTCGTAGCGGAAGCTGCCGCCGCCGAGCTGCGGGGTGACGGTGCCCATGTCGGCCACCTGGTCTAGCTCGACGCGCAGCAGGCACAGGCGGGTGCCGGCAGGGTCGCTGGCCTCGAATGGCACGCCGGCGAGACGCAGGAAGCTGGTGGGATCGGACGCGGTGGCGAAGCCTTCGGCGAACGCGGCCTCGACCAGGTCGAAATCGGGCTCGGGCTGGTCGGGGGCGGGCGAGCCGTGGTCGTGCGGCAGATGCGGTGTCTGCCACTGTGCGGCGCGCCTGGGGCCGTGATTGTGGCCGGGGCCGGGGGCGTCGTGATGGTCGTGCATCAGGGGCTGCCCCCACCCCGGCCCTCCCCCGCTGCGCGGGAGAGGGAAAGGAAGGAGCGACCGTTTCGCCCCCTCTCCCGCCGGTGGCGGGGGAGGGCCGGGGTGGGGGCCATCTCAGTACGCCACCGGCTTATCGATGATCCCCTTGTGACTGCCGAGCTTGCCGCCGGCCACCATCGCCCCCAGCACCTCGACCACCACCCGCGTGGCCAGCAGCGCCGTGATGTCCGAGGTGTCGTAGGGCGGGCTGACCTCGACCACCTCCAGGCCGCACAGGCCCTCTTTCGCCACCAGGCCCACGAGCTTGAGCGCCTCGCGCGGCAGGAAGCCGCCGGGCTCGGGCCAGCCGGTGCCGGGGACGAAGCCGCAATCGACGCTGTCGACGTCGAAGCTGATATAGACCGCGTCGGTGCCGTCCCAGGCCAGCTCCAGCGCCAGCTCGGCGGTGCGCTCCAGCCCCAGCCGCTCGACATCCTCGATGCTCAGCACGTTGGTCTGCCGCTCGCGCGCCACCTGGATGCCGCTGCGCGGCACCTGCCAGCCGCCGATGCCGATCTGGACCAGGTTCTTCGGGCTGACGTTGGGCAGGTTGGTCGCCCAGTACCAGGGCGTGGTGTGCATCCGCTCGTCCAGGTCCTTCTCCTGGATGTCGATGTGGCGGTCGAAATGGACGATGCCGATCTTCTTGGACGTGCACTGGGCGATGCCGCGCACGCAGGGAAAGCCGATCGCATGGTCGCCGCCGAGCATGATCGGCAAGGCGCCGCTGGAGGCGACGTGCGCCACGCCGCGGCTGATCTGGTCGAAGCTCTTTTCCAGGTTGCCGGGAATGGCGAACACGTCGCCCGCGTCGCACAAGGTCATCTGCTCGCGCAGGTCGACGCCCAGCTCGAAATTGTAGGTCTGGTAGAGCGCCGAGATGCGCCGGATGCCCTGCGGCCCGAAGCGGGTGCCGGGGCGGTAGGTGGTGCCGGAATCGAACGGGATGCCGAGCACGGCGGCGTCGTACTTGCCGACGTCGCGGACGTTCTCGACATAGGGTGCCTTGAGGAAGGTGTTGATGCCGGCGAAGTGGGGCAGCTCTCCGCGCGCGAAGGTCGGGATGGTGCGGTCGGTCAGGCTTTCGGCACCGGGCAGGCCCATGTCGAGCGCCCATTGCTGCTCCTTGCGCCAGCCGTCGCCGGGCAGCTTGCCCTCGGCCTCGACCGCCTTCCAGCCCTGGCTGTTGAGCTTCTCGTAGCTCGGATGGTGGTGGCGGCGGCCAGCGGGGAGGAGGCGCGGGGCGAGCGGGCCGGGGCGGGTCATGGCGTTGCGGCCTCCATCCGATTGTAGCCCTTGAGATCGTAGGTGATCGAGGCGCCGAAGGCATCCGGTTCCTGCGGGTCGCGGCGCACTCGGTCGAAGGTCAGGATGCGCGTGCCGAGCTTGAACGCCTCGCCGATGTCGTGGGTGACCATGAACACGGTCATGCCGGTCTCGCGCCAGAGCCGGGTGATCAGCTCGTGCATGTCGTTGCGGATGCCGGGGTCGAGGGCGCCGAACGGCTCGTCGAGCAGCAGCATCTTCGGCTCGACGATCAGCGCCTGGGCGATGGCCAGCCGCTGCTGCATGCCGCCCGAGAGGGCGGTCGGCCAAGCGTCGAGCACGTGGCCCAGCCCGACATGGGCGAGCATGGCGGCCGCCTCCTCCTTCGCGGCGCTGCGGGCGGCGCCGTGCAGGCGGGCGAGCCCGCGGCTGCGCTCGAGCTCGAGGCCGAGCAGCACGTTGCCCAGCACGGTCAGGTGCGGGAACACCGAGTAGCGCTGGAAGACGATGCCGCGGTCGCGGTCGGGCTCGGCGCGCAGGGGCTCGCCGTCGACGGTGATCTTGCCGCGCGTCGGCGCCTCGACCCCCAGCAGCATGCGCAGGAAGGTGGTCTTGCCGCAGCCGCTGGCGCCTACCATGGTGACGAAGCTGCCGCTCGCCACGTCGAGCGAGATCCGCTCCAGCACGCTGCGGTCGCCGAAGGCTTTCCACACGCCGCGGACCGCGACCGCACTCATGCCGCGGGCGCCCAGGGGAACAGCCGCCGGCTGGCCCAGGCGAGCAGCCGGTCCATGACGAAGGCGAGCAAGGTGATCCAGGCGACGTAGGGCAGGATCACGTCCATGGCGAGGAAGCGGCGCACCAGGAAGATGCGGTAGCCCAGGCCCTCGGTCGACGCGATCGCCTCGGCCGCGATCAGGAACAGCCAAGCGGGCCCGAGCGACAGGCGCAGGCCTGAGATCAATTTGGGCAGGAGCTGCGGCAGGACCACGCGCAGCGCCACCTGCCACGTGGAAGCGCCGAGCGTCTGCGCCTTGATCAGCAGCTCCTCCGGCAGCTCGGCGACGCGGAAGGAGAGGTCGCGGGCGAGATAGGGGGCGATGCCGAGCACGATCAGCGTGATCTTGGCGACCTCGCCCAGCCCCAGCGTGATGAACAGGATCGGCAGGATCGCGAGCGGCGGCACCATGCAGATCACGGCGAGAAACGCGGCGAGCGCGGCCCGGACATAGGGTAGGAGGCCGATGGTGATGCCGAGCAGGAGGCCGATCGCCGAGGCGATGGCGAGGCCGGCCAGCAGGCGCAGCAGGCTGGCGGCGGTGTCGAGCCAGAACAGATAGTCGCCGCTGCGCTTGTCGGGCTCGAACATCATCGCCCGCATCGCCTCGACGAAGGCGCCGGGCCAGGGCAGCAGCTTGTCGTCGGCGTTGACCGCGAGCCGCGCCGCGGATGCCGCCAAGTAGGCCAGGATGACGAGCGCGAAGGGCAGGGCGGCGAGGAGCACGCGCCCCTCGCGGCCGGGCCGCCGGTTCATGAAGCGGCGCAAGGCAGGTGCCCGGCTAGAGCGCCCCGTCCGCCGCCATCTGCATGTAGGCCGGGTCGAAGCGCAGCTTGATGCTCTGCGCATTGCCCAGCGACTTGCCGCCGGGGAAGCCGATGCCGACCGCGTTCATGTCGCCGCCCATCAGGCCCTTGGCGGCCGAGAAGTTGCGGACATGGTCCATGGTGGTGACGAGATCGGGGCTCTCGGTGAACGCCACCGCGTCCTTGGCGTCCCAGAACATCCGGGTCGTCCCGAGCTGGGCGTCGAAGCCGGCGAGGTCGGTGCCGGACGCCTCGGCCATGGCGGTCCGGGCGGCAATGCCGGCCTCGTCCGTGCCGTGCATGATGGCCAGCGTCTCGTACCAGGCGCCGGCCAGCGCCTTGGCGAAGGCCGGGTTCTCGGCCAGCGTCGCCGTGTTGACCACCATCATGTCGATGATCTCGCCGGGAATCTGCGAGGAGTTGAACAGCTCCGCCGCACCGGGGACGGCCGCGACCTCCGACAGCAGCGGGTTCCAGGTCACGACGTTCTTCACGTCCTCGGTGCCGGTGAACACCGAGACGATGTCGGCGTCGGAGGTATTGACGACGGTGACGTCCTGCTCGGACAGGCCGGACTTCTCCAGTGCCCTGGCCAGGAGATAGTGCGAGACGCTGAGCTCGACGAGGTTGATGCTCGCGCCCTTCAGCTCCGCCACCGACTTGGCGGTCTTGCTGACGATGCCGTCATTGCCGTTGGAGAAGTCGCCGACGATCAGCGCGGTGCTGTCGACGCCGCCGACCGCCGGGATGGTCAGCGCGTCCATGTTGGTCATGACGCAGCCGTCGAAGCCGCCGGCCGTGTACTGGTTGATCGATTCGACATAGTCGTTGATCTGCACGACATCGATCGTGATGCCGTATTTGTCGGCCCATTTCTTGACGATGCCGTGGTCGGCGGCCCAGCCCCAGGGCATCCACCCCACATAGATCGACCAGGCGATCTTGAAGCTGTCCTTGGCCTCGGCACTGCCGCCGACGGTCAGCAGACCGAGTGCGAGAATGGCCGACCATGTCCGCAAGCGTCGCATGACGGTCTCCAATCGGTGGAGGCGCCCCGGCTCGGGTGCGGCCTCCTGAGAGCCCAGCTCCCGCCCCGGCGGGGCGGGCGTTCGGATCTCCCGGGCTTTTGTCCCGCCGTGGCTCCGCGCGACCGCGCGGGAGAGCACCTCTCGGACCAGACGCCGCCACGCGCGGCCGGAACCCTAGGCGCGTTATGCGCAGCGACGCCGCAAGATCGGTGCCAGATCGAAACGGGGACAGGGTTGCGGCGCCGCCGCTTGACCGGTGACCAGGGTGGCGGCAGCGTTGCCTGCGCCTTGGGCAAGCTGCGGGGAGCGTGGCGATGAGCCAGCCGCGATGGCCGGTGGCGGTGGTGGCGGCGGAGACCAAGCCGCGCGAGCGCCTGTCGAACTACCCCGAGCCCTTCGCCTCGCGCATGGCGGGGCGGATCAAGCGACCGCTGGGCGACCTGTTCGGGCTCACCAATTTCGGCGTCAACCTGACCACGCTGCAACCGGGTGCGGTGTCCTCGCTGCGCCATGCGCATTCCCGTCAGGACGAGCTGGTCCACATTCTGGAGGGCGAGCCGACACTGGTCACCGACGAGGGCGAGACGGTCCTGCGTCCGGGCATGACGGCGGGGTTCAAGGCGGGATCGGGCAACGCCCATCATCTGGTCAACCGGACCGACCGCGACGTGACCTATATCGAGATCGGCGACCGCACCGATCGTGACACGGCGAGCTACCCCGACGACGACATCCGCGCGGCGCTGGGCTCGGACGGCCGCTGGGTGTTCGTCCACAAGGACGGCCGTCGCTATTGACCTGATCGCCCGATTCATTGCTATAATTCTGGGCTGTTCAGAGTAAACGCGCGCAAAGCAACCAAAAAGGATGCATCTCAGCTCTTGGTGACATTTGCGCGGCACCGACGTGCCCGAACCAAGGGGAAGTGCAATGCACAGACCGATTTTCACGCTGATTTCCGCGCTGACGGTGCTCCATTTCGGTGCCGCCGATGCCGGCGAAGTGGAAAAGCTGCCGGCGAGCGGCAAGGCGAAGTTCCAGGTCTCCTATGTGCAATGGGCCAGCCATGACGTCGAGATGGGCGATCGGGCCGGCTTCGGGAACTTCGAGTTCGGCGGGGTCACACGGAACACGGACGGCAAGAGCTGGTTCGACCGGATGGCCGAGTACTGCACTGGCCAATACTATTGGGGCGCGGGGAGCGAGCAGCCCGGTAATGGCTCCTGTCTCTATGTCGACGCGGATGGCGACCAGGTCATGGTCAACTGGGCCAACACCGCACCCTACGACGGCACCAAGCAGATCGTCGGCGGCACCGGGAAGTATGCCGGCATCACGGGCAAGGGGGTCTTCGACGGCACGCAGCTCAAGACGGCCGCGGCGGGCATGGACTACTTCATCACCGACGTCGAGCTCGACTTCCAGTTGAAGGCCGCCACGCAGTAGGGGCGCGCCAGGCGCTTGTACCGAGCCTCCATCCGGCCGAAGAACGCCGCGACGCCACACACAGGGCAGAGGGAGGCTTTCGAAGATGGGCTCGTGGATCACGGTGCCGGCGGCTGACGCCGGCAGCTTTCGGGCGTATGTCGCCACGCCGCCAGCGGGCCGGGGGCCTGGCTTGCTGTTGCTGCAGGAGATCTTCGGCGTCAACGACACCATGCGGGCGCATGCCGACGAGCTGGCCGGCGAAGGCTACACGGTGTTCGTGCCCGACCTGTTCTGGCGGATCGAGCCCGAGATCGAGCTCGACTACAGCCCCGAAGGGTGGCAGCGCGCCTTCGATCTCTACGGCAGGTTCGACCAGGACCAGGGCGTGCGCGACATCGCCGCCACGCTGACCGCGGCGCGTGCCCATCCGGCCTGTGCCGGCAAGGTCGGCGCCCTCGGCTACTGCCTGGGCGGCAAGCTGGCGTTCCTGACCGGCTGCCGCACCGAGGTCGACTGCTCGGTCTGCTACTACGGCGTAGGCATCGAGCAGAACCTGGACGAGATCCCCGCCATCCGGGCGCCGATGCTGATGCACTTCGCAGCGCTCGACAAGTTCGCGCCGGCCGAGGCGGTGGCCCTGGTCAAGGCTGCCGCGGCCCCCCGGCCGGACATCGAGATCTTCGAGTATCCCGGCGTCGACCACGCCTTCGCGCGCATCGGCGGCGACCACTACGACGAGGCTGCGGCGACGCTGGCGAACTCGCGCTCGCGAGCCTTCCTGCGCCGGATTCTCCAGCCCGCCTGAGCTGCGCGATCGGCGGCGCGCCGCGACCGGCTGCCGCGGCTGTCATGGCAGCCGAAATCCTCTTGCACGACCCCGGCACCGCCCCTATATGCGGCGTCCCCGGCGGTCGTGGCTGCCGTGGCAGACAGTGAGCGGGACTGATGGCGAAGAAGGCGGAGCGTGTGGTGAAGCCGGTCAAGAAGACCGATCGGTGGACCGTGCGCGGGGTGCCGTCGAAGCTGCAGAAGGCGGCCGGCGACGCGGCGCGGGCGAAGGGGCTGACCCTCGGTCAGTGGCTGGGCGAGGTGCTCGCCGCGGCCCTCCCCCGACGCGGCAGCCTGCCGGCCGAGGCCACCAGAAGGTGGGAAGAGGCGGTCGAGCAGCGGCTGGCGCGCCTGGAGGCGGTGGTGCTCGTCAAGGAGCGCCCCGCGGCCGGCGTGGCGGCCGAGGCGGCCCGGCCGAGCTGACGCTCGGGCGGGTGCTTCGCCACCCGACAATGTGGCCAGCGTGCCGGGCGGGATCCCCGTGGTCCCGCCCGGTCGCTTGATGGGATCGCGAGTCGCGGATTGGGAGCAGGCCGATGGCCCAGCATGTCGTTCACACGAAGCTCGCCGGCCGGCTCGTCATGGTCGGTTGCGGCAGCATCGGCCAGGCGGTGCTGCCCCTGATCCTGCGGCACCTCGACGTGGCGCCCGAGCGGATCACGATCGTGACCGCCGACGGCCGCGGCCGTGAGGAGGCCGGCAGCTACGGCATCCGCTTCCTCGAGCAGGCGCTGACCCGGGAAAACCTACGGAGCGTGCTCGAGCCGCTGGTGAGCGCGGGCGACTTCCTCCTCAATCTCTCGGTCGACGTCAGCAGCACGGCGATGGTGCGGTTCGCGCACGAGCGCGGTGCCCTCTACCTCGACACCGTCGTCGAGCCCTGGGGCGGCGTCTATTTCGACCGCACCCTGTCGCCGTCCGCGCGCTCCAACTACGCGCTGCGCGAGGAGATGCTGGCGCTGCGCCGCGAGCTCGGCGCCGGTGCCACGGCCGTGAGCGCGCAGGGCGCCAACCCCGGCCTCGTGTCGCAGCTCGCCAAGGAGGCGGCGCTGATCGTGGCGCGTGACGCGGGTCTGCGCCATGCAGAGCCGACCGACCGGCAGGGTTGGGCCAAGCTGTTTCGCGACCTCGGCGTCAAGGCCATCCACATCGCCGAGCGAGACACCCAGGTCTCGCCGCGGCCCAAGCGCCGGGGCGAGTTCGTCAACACCTGGTCGATCGACGGCTTCGTCTCGGAGGGCTGCCAGCCGGCCGAGCTGGGCTGGGGCACGCACGAGCGCCACTTTCCGCAGGCGGGGGCGCGGCACGAGTTCGGCTGCGACGCGGCGATCTATCTGAACCGGCCGGGTGCGGGCACGCGGGTGCGCACCTGGACGCCGAACTACGGGCCGTTCCACGGCTTCCTGGTCACCCACAACGAATCGATCTCGATCGCCGACTATCTGACCCTGCGCGAGGGCGACGCGGTGCGCTACCGGCCGACGGTGCACTACGCCTACCATCCCTGCGACGACGCGGTGATCTCGGTCCATGAGCTGGCCGGCCGCGGCTGGCGGCAGCAGCCCGAGCAGCGGCTGCTGATGGACGAGATCACGTCCGGGATGGACGAGCTCGGCGTGCTGCTGATGGGGCACGAGAAGGGTGCCTTCTGGTACGGCTCGCAGCTCACCATCGAGCAGGCCCGCGAGCTCGCCCCCCACAACAGCGCCACCTCGCTGCAGGTGGCGGCCGGCGTGCTGGGTGGGATGGTCTGGGCGATCGAGCATCCCGAGGCCGGCATCGTCGAGGCCGACGAGCTCGACCACCGGCGCGTGCTCGAGGTCGCCCGGCCCTATCTCGGCCCGGTGGTCGGCGCCTACACCGACTGGTCGCCGCTGGACGACCGGGGGGTGTTGTTCCCCGAGGACATCGACCCGGCCGACCCCTGGCAGTTCAGGAACATCCTGGTCGGCTGACACCAAGCCTTAGCAATTGTCGGCATAGCGTGGGGAAGACCCGAGCGGGTGCCGTTGTCTCCAACCCCTCTGCCCTGTGGAAGGGATTGCCTGATGACGCCCAAGCTTCGCCGCTACCTCGACGAGGTCCGCCCGGCCACGCCCTGCCTCGTGGTCGACGTCGACGTCGTCGAGGCCAACTACCAGGCGCTCGCGACCGCGCTGGACGGCGTGGCGATCTTCTATGCGGTCAAGGCCAACCCCGCGCCGGAGATCCTGCGCCGGCTGGACGAGCTGGGCTCGTCCTTCGACGTGGCGAGCCCGGGCGAGATCGCGCTGGCGCTCGCCGCCGGGGCGTCTCCCGACCGGATCTCCTACGGCAACACGATCAAGAAGGAGGCGGACATCGCGCTCGCCTATGCCCAGGGCGTGCGGCTGTTCGCCTTCGACAGCGAGGCCGAGCTCGCCAAGATCGCGCGCGCCGCTCCGGGCAGCCGCGTGTTCTGCCGCATCCTGACCAGCGGCGAGGGGGCCGACTGGCCCTTGTCGCGCAAGTTCGGCTGCGCGCCGGCGATGGCGCGCGACCTGCTGACCCGTGCCGCGGGGATGGGCGTGGTGCCCTGGGGCGTCTCGTTCCATGTCGGCTCGCAGCAGAAGAACCCGGCCGCCTGGGAAAGTGCCCTGGCCGAGGCCGCGGTGCTGTTCCGCGACCTGGAGGCGGTCGGCGTCGAGCTGGGCATGGTCAATCTCGGCGGCGGCTTCCCCACACCCTATCGCAGCGCCGTGCCCGACACCGCGACCTACGGCGTCGAGATCATGGCGGCGGTGCGGCGGCATTTCGGCAACCGCATCCCGTTCCTGATCGCCGAGCCGGGCCGTGGGCTGGTCGGCAATGCCGGCGTGATCCAGACCGAGGTCGTGCTGATCGCGGAGAAGGGCGAGGGCGACCCGCGCCCGTGGGTCTATCTCGACATCGGCCGCTTCGGCGGCCTCGCCGAAACCGAGGGCGAGGCCATTCGTTACCCGATCGCCAGCCGACGCCGCGGTGCTCCGCGCGAGGTGATCCTCGCCGGCCCGACCTGCGACAGCGCCGACGTGCTCTACGAGCGCAGCGGCTACGCGCTGCCCGAGGACCTGCAGGTCGGCGACCGATTGGAGATCGCTTCCACGGGAGCCTACACCACCACCTACGCGGCGGTGGCGTTCAACGGCTTCGAGCCGCTGCGCGCCTACTGCATCTGAGCCACCGCTCGAATCCAGGAACAGTGCGATGCAGCTATCGACCCAGCCGGTCGCCGGCCGGGGCGGGAGCCGCCGTCTCGACTTCACGGTCGCGGCGGCGGAGGAGCGCCATCTGCCGGACATGGCCGCGATCTATTGCGAGCAGATCGCGGCCGGCCTCGGCAGCTTCGAGAGCCCGCTGCCCGACGCCGCCGAGCTTGGCCGGCGGCTCGCGGATGTGCGCGCCGCCGGCCTGCCGGCCTTCGTGGCGCTGGATGCGGCCGGGCGCGTGCTCGGCTTCTGCTGGGCCCGCCCCTTCCGCCCGCTTGCCGCCTACTCGGCCACCGTCGAGGACTCGATCCACGTCGCCAGCGACGCCCGGCGCAACGGCGTGGCGCGGGCGCTGCTGGAGGCGCTGATCGCGGCCTGCGCCGAGCGCGGCTGCCGGCAGATGATCGCGGTGGTGGGTGACGCCCGCAACCACGCCTCGATCCGCCTGCACGAGAGCCTGGGCTTCAGGCCGGTGGGCTTCCTGGCTGGGGCGGGCATGAAACCCGGGGGTGAGGTCGATGTTGTGCTGCTACAGCGGGCACTGCCGCCACAACGTCGAGAGATCAGGTCGGTGTGACGGCGGCGTGCATAGGCGGGACGACCAGCATGTCTTCAGTGGAAGATCTGCTTCGCGGCCGCTCGATGAGCGGGCGCATTTCGGCGGCCGGGCGCGAGAAGCACGGTGGCTTCCCCCAGGGCCTCGGCCTGGGGCTGCTCCTGAGCATCCCGTTCTGGCTGGGCGCCGTGGCGCTCCTGCTCCATTGAGCCCGGCCTTCAGCCTCGCGAGCGAGCGTGTGGTGGACAAGTATCTCTCCGGGTCAATCGCCGCGACTGGTCCATCGATTATTTGACATGGCATCCGACCTTGTCGGTTGACGCGCGACTCCTGCTCGCATCAGGATAATGTAGAGTTCTGCGCCATTGCTGGCAGACCAGTGAAAGGCGAGAAATGTCGCTGGCGGATGCCGAGCGGCGAATGG
This sequence comes from Geminicoccaceae bacterium, assembly GCA_046349415.1. Classification (GTDB taxonomy): domain Bacteria; phylum Pseudomonadota; class Alphaproteobacteria; order Geminicoccales; family Geminicoccaceae; genus Benzoatithermus. Next base: position 98,815 of record JAXMCJ010000018.1, on the reverse strand, counting down.
CGGCGATCCTGGCCGCCGATGTGGTGGGCTATGCGCGGTTGGTCGAGCGCGACGAAGCCCGCACGCTGGTCAGATTGAGGGACCTGCGACGCGAGGTGTTCGATCCGCTCGTGGCCGCCCACCACGGGCGCGTCTTCAAGCTGATGGGCGATGGTGCGGTCGTCGAGTTCGCCTCGGTCGTCGACGCGGTCACCTGCGCTGCCGCCGTTCAGCAGTCGACCGCCAGGAGCCAGGCGGCGTTGCCCCCCGATCGTCGCATCGTCCTGCGAATCGGCGTGAACCTCGGCGACGTCGTCGTCGACGGTGACGACCTCCTGGGCGACGGGGTGAACGTGGCCGCACGGCTGGAGCAGCTGTGCCCGCCCGGCGGCGTCCTGATCTCGGGCGCCGCCTACGACCACCTCAAGGGCCGGATTGCGCTGCCCGTGGACGCCCGAGGCGTCCGGCGGCTGAAGAACATCGCCGAGCCGGTCCGGCTCTATGCGGTTCGCCTGGACGGTGTCGCCACCATTCGCCGTGGCCTCCTCAGGCCGTCGGGCCGGTGGGTGCTGGCGGGGGTAGCCCTGGTCGCGCTCGCGGCCGGTGCCTGGTGGATCGGTCGGCCCGACACCGGGCTGCAAGAGCAGCCGTCGGTCGCGGTGCTGCCGTTCGGCAATCTCGGCGGCGACGAGGCGACCGGGCGGCTCGCGGACGGCCTGACCGCGGATATCATCACCGACCTGTCGCGGTTCCGCGAGCTTGACGTCATCGCCCAGGACTCCACCGCGGGCTACAAAGGCCGATCGCTCGACGCACGCGAGATCGGCCGGGCGCTGAACGTCCGCTACGTGCTGGAGGGGACGATCCAGCGGCAGGAGGAGCGAATTCGCGTATCCGCGCAGCTGATCGATGCCCGCACCGGGCTCAACGTCTGGACCGAGCGCTGGGACCGGCCGGCGGCCGACCTGTTCGCGGTGCAGGCCGAGATCGCCGAGCAGGCCACGGGGCGCATCGGCGGTGGCGGTGCGGTACCCGAGGCCGAGAGCAGGGCCGCGCACCGCGCCCGGCCGGGCAACCTCTCCGCCTACGAGCTGTACCTGCTCGGCCAGCAGGACATCGACCGCAGCACGGAAGAATCGACCACCGAGGGCAAGGCGCTGCTCGAGCGGGCGGTGGCGCTCGATCCCACGCTGGCGCGCGGCTGGGTCGTCCTGGCGTGGGCGCACGATTCGGCGGCGAGCTTCGCGGCCGACCCGCCGGCCGAGCATCGCGCGGCGCTGGCCGCGGCGGAGCGCGCGTTGCAGCTCGACCCGATGGATGCGGACGCACATTCCGCCCTGGCGACGATCGTCGGGGAAGCGGGCGACCTCGCGCGGGCTCAAGCCGAGTTCGAGACGGCCCTGCGCCTCAATCCGGGCGACGCGGAGACCCTGACCCACTATGCCGGCTGGGCCAGCACCTTCGGTCAGCCGGAGCGCGGCGCCGAGGCCGCCGACCGCGCCATTCGCCTCAACCCGAACGCACCCGCCTGGACCAACAACTACTACACCTATGCCTACTTCATGGCCGGCCGCTACGACGATGCGGTGCGCTACGACGCACGCCGCGATGCAGCGACCCTCGGCAACTTCGCCCGCGTCGTGCGCGCGTCGTTGCTCGCCGCCGTGGGACGCACCGACGAGGCGCGCCGGGCGGTGGCCGATGCAGTGGCCCACAAGCCCGACCTGACGATCGAGGAGTTTCTCAGCGATCCGGGCTTGGGCGAAGTCGAGCGCGACCGGCTTACGGATACCATGCGCAAGGCGGGATTTCCGCCATGTGCAGAGGCCGGTGCGCTGGCGAGCTATGCCAAGCCCATCCATCTGCCGGAATGCGCGCCGTCGTGATGGCGGCTCTCACGGGGCGGCCCTTACCGGCCGTCCGGCAGCTACCATCCGCGGTTGTTTCTTCGGCCTCCGCAGGAAGACGGCCAGCCGGTAGCCCAGCAGGCCCAGCACGATGGCGGCATAGACCAGCGACTGCACCTCCCAGACCTTGGCCACCATGATGAAGTGAATTACCGCCAGGGCCGCCGCGAGGTAGACCCAGCGATGCAGGCGCTGCCAGGCGGGGCCGCCGAGGCGGCGCAGCATCGGGTTGTTCGAGGTCGCGGCCAGCGGCAGCAGGATCAGGAACGTCGCCATGCCGATGGTGATGTAGGGCCGCTTGACGATGTCGGCCCAGATGGCGTGCAGGTCGAGGCCCTGGTCGAGCACCAGGTAGGTCGTCAGGTGCAGGCAGGCATAGACGAACGCCAGGACGCCGAGGGCGCGCCGGTAGCGCAGCAGGCTGACGCCGGTAAGGCGGCGCAAGGGCGTGATCGCGAGGCAGACGACAAGGAACTTGAGCGCCCACAGGCCCAGGTCGCGCTCGAGCACCTTCATCGGATCCGGGCCCAGCCGGTCGAGCACGCCGAGCCCGAAGGTCCAGGCGCCGGGAACGAGGCCGATGAAGTAGAGGGCACCCGGGCGGAGGCGCTGGTACCAGGGCAGGGCGGCCGGCATCTCAGTAGTTCTGCCGCAGGTCCATGCCGGCATAGAGGCTCGCCACCTGCTCGGCATAGCCGTTGAACGGCAGGGTCGGCCGCCGCTTGGCGAACAGGCCGCTGCCCTCGCCGATCCGCCGCTCGCTGGCCTGGCTCCAGCGCGGATGGTCGACCTCGGGGTTCACGTTCGAATAGAAGCCGTACTCCTGTGGCGCGTACAGATTCCAGGTGGTCGGCGGCTGTTCCTCGACCAGGCTGACCCGCACCACCGACTTGATGCTCTTGAAGCCGTACTTCCAGGGCACGACCAAGCGGATCGGCGCGCCGTTCTGATTGGGCAGGGTCTGGCCGTAGAGCCCCACCGCCAGGATGGTCAGCGGGTGCATCGCCTCGTCGAGGCGCAAGCCTTCGACATAGGGCCATTTGATGCCCCAGAAGCCGCTGGTGCCGGGCATCTCGTCGGGCCGCAGCGCGGTCTCGAAGGCGACGTACTTGGCGCTGCCCTGCGGCTCGGCCCGCTTGAGCAGCTCGGCCAGCGGGAAGCCGACCCAGGGGATGACCATCGACCATGCCTCGACGCAGCGCAGCCGGTAGATGCGATCCTCCAGGGTGACCGAGCTCAGGAGGTCCTCGAGGTGATACTCGGCCGGCTTGCCGACCAGGCCGTCGACCTTGACCGTCCAGGGCCGGGTGGTGAGCTTGCCGGCATACTCCGACGGATCGCTCTTGCCGGTGCCGAACTCGTAGTAGTTGTTGTAGCTGGTGATGTCCTCGAGCGTGTTCTCCTTCTCGTCCGTGGAGAAGTCGCTCGGGACCGCATGCAGCGCCTCGGCTGCCGCCCGGTCGGACAGCGAGCCGACGAGCCCGAGCGCCGCGGCACCGGCGAGCAGCTCGCGGCGGCGGAGCCAGACATGCTCGGGGGTGATCTCGGAGGGGCGGATCCCGCCAGTGAAACGATCGGGCATGATCAATGCTCCCGCGCTGTCGATTCCAGCGCCCGCTTGAGATAGGCGCAGTCGCGCGCCGCCGACACTCGTTTTCGCTCGCGGCCGGTCACGAGGGCTCGACGGTGGGCCGCATGTGCAGGCCGTGCGCCAGCCAGGCCGCGAGCAGCAGCGACAGCGCGATCCCCGCGACCGTCGCCTCCCAGCCCAACCGATCGAACACCTGGCCCAACAATGCGGTGCCGACGAGCCCGCCGGCATAGTAGCTGGCGAGATAGATCCCGCTCGCCGAGCCGCGCTCTCTCGTGGCGGTGCGGCTGACGAAGGCGGTGGCCGTGGCCTGGGCGAAGAAAGTCCCGACACCGACCAGCGCCAGGCCGAGTAGCACCGCGGCGAGGTTCGGCGTGAGCAGCAGCGGCAGACCCAGCAGGGCTGCTCCCAGCGCGAGCCAGAAGGTGGGCCGCGACCCCAGTCTGCGGGCGACGCCGCCGGCGAGCGGGGTCGTCAGGATCGCCGGCAGGAAGACGAGATAGACCAGGCCCAGCGCCATCGGGCTCACCCTGAGCGGCGGCCGCACCAGGACGAAGTTGACGTAGGTGAAGGTCCCGATGAAGGCGAACAGGATCAGGAAGCCGATCGCGAAGCCGCGCCGCAGATGGGCGTTCCGCAGGTGCATGGCCCAGGCCGCGAGCGGCGCCGATCGACCCGAGGCGCGCATCACCGGAGTCTGGCCGAGCCAGAGCCAGACCAGGGCCGACCCCGCGAGGTTGAGCGCTGCGAACAGGTAGAAATTGGCGGCGAGGCCGAAATGGTCGACGGTCGCCGCCGCGACCATTCGGCCGACGAGATTGCTCGCGACGTTGCCGGTGACGTAGGCGGCGAGCGCGCTGCCCGCGGCTACGGCGCTGCACCGCTCGCCGAGATAGGCGATGGTCAGGGTGAAGGCGGTCGACATCAGCACGCCCTGGACGATGCGCAGGGCGGCGAACGTTCCCAGATCCGGCGCCCCCGCCAGCAGCATGGTCGGCAGCGCCAGGAGCGCGAGGCTCAGGGCGATCCCGCGGCGGCGATCGATCCGGGCGCTGAACAGGGCCACCAACAGTCCGGCCGCCGCCATCCCGAGCGTGCTCGCATTCACCGCCAGGCCCATCGCGGCAGGCGACACGCCGTAGGCACCGGCGAGCGCGGGCAGGATGGCCTGGGTCGCGAACAGGTCGACGACCGTCAGGAAGGCGATCAGCCCGATCACCAGATTGCGACGGAGCGCGGCCTGCGCGCTGCCGGCCGCGGCGTGCGGCATGGCGGTGCTGCTCAGCATCTGAACTGTCCTCGATGGCGGCGGGCCGCCGGGTGCCGGCCGGGGAGGCGGCCGGTCACCCGGTCGGAGGGCGACGGCGCGGCCGTCACATCATCGCGTCGTCATGGTCCTGCTTGTGCAGCAGATCGGCCGAGATCAGCACGACCGTGCTGTCGCCGGTGTTCTTCCACCAGTGCGAGGTGCCCTTCTGCTCCATCGCCACCTCGCCCGGATGGTGGACGATCGGCACGGCGCAGCTGCTGGCGTACTCGGTGACCTCGCCGATGGCGACGTAGATCAGCGCCGGCCGGTCGTCGTGGCTGTGCCACGGCACGACCCCGCCCGGCTTGATCGCCAGGCGCCGCATCCGGAACAGCCGGTCGTCGGCCCCGACCGCCGGCTGGCTGGCGAGATCGATCGCGCCCAGCACGACGTCGGTCACGTCCTTGGGCATGGTGGCGCCCGGCTTCTGGCCCTGGCCGTCGGCCACGACCTTGTCCATCGGGCACTCGCCGGCACTGGCGGCGCCAGCCAGTGCGATCCATGCGCCCAGTGCTGCGCCGGCGGTAGAGAGACGTGTAAGCTTGCTCATCGATCCGATCCTCGCGCTTTGGCCGCGGCGGGAGGTGCGCGGCCTCGGGACGAGGATCGGTGTTCCGCCCCGCGCCGGGAAATGCCGCATGCCATTGGTTTGCGTAGCCAGCGGCTATGGCGCACCTTCGCCGGCCCGCTTCCGGTCGACCCCGCGTCGCGCTATCGGAACGGTCGAAGGCAGGAGACCAGCATGCGCATCGCCCACCTCGCTCGGGCAGCCTCCCTGACGTGCCTGACGCTGCTCGTGCAGCCGGTTCGGGCGGACGAGACGCCGGTTCCCGAGCAGATCGTCGACACCATGAACCAGCTGTTCGGCAAGCATGCCGGCTTCCGGGCGAACCATGCCAAGGGCATAGTGGCAAAGGGCCGCTTCACGCCGACCGAGGCCGGCAAGGCGCTCTCCAGCGCCGCCCTGTTCCGCAGCGGCGAGCTGCCGGTGGTGGCGCGCTTCTCCGACGCCACCGGCATTCCGGACATCCCGGACGGTGCCCCCAACGCCAACCCGCACGGCATGGCGGTCCGCTTCACCTTGCCCGACGGCAGCGAGATGGACATCGTCGCCAACTCCCTGGCCTTCTTTCCCGTCGCGACCGGCGAGGACTTCCTGGCCCTGCTCCAGGCTGCGGGTGCCAGCGGCCCGGATGCGCCCAGGCCCACGCCGCTCGAGCGGTTCGTGGCCGACCATCCCTCCGTCCCGCTGGCGGTCGGCTCGGCGCGAACGCCGTCGAGCTTCGCGCGCGAGACCTACAACGGGGTCAACGCCTTCGTGTTCGTGGCCGAGGACGGCACGCGCCGGCCGTTCCGCTTCAAGATCGAGCCGGCGGACGGGGCCGAGCACCTGACCGCCGACGAAGCCAAGGCGAAGGCGCCGGACTTCCTGGTCGCCGAGCTCGGCCCGCGGCTGGCCAAGGAGCGGGCGATGTTCCGCCTGGCCGCGACCCTGGCGGCCCCCGGCGACCCGCTCGACGACGCCACCAAGGCATGGCCCGCCGACCGCGAGACGGTCGAGCTCGGCACGATCACGCTGAGCAAGGTCGCCGACGACAGCGCCGCCGCGGAGAAGGAGCTCCTGTTCCTGCCGACCAACCTGATCGACGGCATCGAGGCCTCGGACGATCCCCTGATCCAGACCCGGACCGACGCCTACGCGGTCTCGTTCAGCCGCCGGACCGAGTGACGGCCGTGGACGTTAGGGGCGGTCCGGAGCTAGGACGGGCGTAAGCCAAGCCCGGGAGGCGCCCATGATCATCGTGCCGGGGTCGGTCAATGCCGACCTGCTGTTCAAGGTCGCCAAGCTGCCGCGGCCGGGCGAGACTGTGCTCTGCCCCAGCTATGTCATGGCGCCGGGCGGCAAGGGCGCCAACCAGGCCGCCGCCGCGGCCAAGGCCGGTGCGGAGGTCGCCTTCGTCGGGCATGTCGGGTCCGACGCCTATGGGCCGGTGGTGCGCGGCATGCTCGAGGCGGCGGGCGTGGGCTGCGATCTGCTTGCAGTCGGCCAGTCGCCCACCGCCATCGCGGTCATCGGGGTGGACGAGGGCGGCGAGAACGCGATCATCGTCGCGAGCGGCGCCAATCTCGAGACGCGCGCCGACCAGGTGCCCGAGGCCATGCTCGGGCCGGGTGCCACGGTCTTGTGCCAGAACGAGATCCGGCCGGCCGAGACCTTCGCCGCCCTGGTGCAGGCGAAGGTCAAAGGCGCCCGTGCCATCCTCAACATGGCGCCGGCGGCGAGCGTCCCGCCCGAGGTGCTGACGGCCGTCGACCTGCTGATCGTGAACGAGATCGAGGCCGAGACGGTGGCTGGCGTCAGCGGCCAGCCGCCGGAGGTCGTGGCCAAGAGCCTGGCCACCAGCTTCGGGCTCACCTGCGTGGTCACGCTGGGCGGCGCCGGCTGCATCGCGGTGACGGCGGCGGAGGGCTGGCGGGTGCCGGTGCTGCCGATCCGGCCGGTCGACACGACCGGCGCCGGCGACACCTTCGTCGGTGCGCTTGCCGCCTGGCTCGACCAGGGCGCCGACCTCGTCGAAGCGCTCCGCGCCGCGAGCGTCGCCGGGGCCTGCAGCTGCGAGCAGGTCGGCGCCCAGACGGCGCAGCCGACCCGCGCGACGATCCTGGCGCGGCTGCCGGACCTGCCGCCGGTCAGCCGCCTCTAGCGACGCCGGGATTACTGCGTGGGTTGGGCGGCCGCCTTGGCCTTCTTCTTGGCGCAGACATATTTGGCGAGCTCGTCGCGATCGAGCTGACCGTCTGGCGTGATCTCGTCCTGGGCCTCCTCGAAGGCGCTGTTGAACTCGTCGGAGTTGAGCCGGTTGTCGTTGTCGGCATCGGCCGCCTCGAGGAAGTCGCCGAGGCCCGGCACCTCGGGGCATTCGAAGCCCTCATAGGTCACGTCGACCGGCTGGTTCTGGCAGCCGCCGGCCATCAGGACCAGGGCAAAGAGTGGAACGAGACCGAAGCGCATCGATGGCGACTCCCCGCAGCGAGGTCGACACCATGAGCGGGCTGTCGGCTCGAGACAAGGCGACACCGGGCGTGGCTCACGCCGGCCGCAGCACCGTCTGGATCACGTCGGTCGAGCGGGTCACGAAGCAGGCCTCGCAGCAGGCGAGGTAATAGGTCCAGATGCGCCGGAACCGCTCGTCGAAGCCGAGATCCCGCAGCCGCGGCCACGCGGCCTGGAAGCGCTCGTTCCACAGCGCCAGCGTGCGCGCGTAGGAAAGGCCGAAGCCGACCTCGCTCGTCCGGGTCAGCCCGGCCCGAGCCACCTCGCGATCGAGCGCTGCCGGCGAGGGCAGCATGCCGCCGGGGAAGATGTAGGCCTGGATGAAGTCGACGTTGCGGCGATAGCCCTCGAAGTAGCGGTCGGCGATGGTGATCAGCTGCAGCCCGGCGGCACCACCCGGCTGCAGTCGCTCCCGGATGGTGCGGAAGTAGGTCGGCCAGAACTGCTCGCCCACCGCCTCGAACATCTCGATCGAGGCGATCCGGTCGAACCGTCCCCTCACGTCGCGGTAGTCCTGCAGCAGGATCTCGACCTGTTCCGCCAGACCTTCGCGGAACACGCGCGCGCGGGCGTACTCGGCCTGGGCGCGCGAGACGGTGATCGAGGTCACCTTGGCGCCGAACTCCTTGGCGGCGGTCACCGCGAAGCCGCCCCAGCCGCTGCCGATCTCGAGCAGCCGCTGACCGGGGCCGACCGCCATCTCGCTGGCGAGGTTGCGATATTTGGCGCGCTGCGCGGTCTCGAGATCCTCCGCCCCTTCGACGAACAGGGCGGAGGAATAGGTCATGGTCGGGTCGAGCCAGGCGGCGAAGAACTCGTTGCCGAGGTCATAGTGCGCATGGATGTTGCGGCGGCTGCCGCCGCGCGTGTTCGCCCGCAGGGCATGCCTGACGCGCTGGACGCAGCGGTGCCAGAAGGCCCCGAAATAGCCCTCGCCGTACATGTCCTCGTTGGCGCAGAGCAGTTCCAGGAGTGCGGCCAGGTCCGGCGTGTCCCAGTCGCCCTCGATATAGCCTTCGGCGAAGCCCAGGCCCCCGCTCGCGAGATAGCGTCGTGCCACGCGCCCGTTGCGCAGGCGAAGCACCCCATGCGGCCCGGGCTCGACACCCGCGAACGTCCGTCGCTCGCCGTCCGGCAGCAGGATCTCGAGGGTGCCGTGGCGCAGCCGCTCGGCCAATCGGAGAATCACCGCGAGCTCGCCGCGTCCCGCGAGAGCGGTAATGCGGTCGGCAAGCGTGCTGCCGGGGTCACTTCCCACGTCGGCCGTTTCTGTCATGGCGTTCATTCCCCTCGCCCCGTGCCCTGCGGATCGGATGCGGTTTGCGGGAGGTGGGACGGCGCCCCTCCTGCCGTGACCGCAGGGCCTCGACATGGATGCCAAGGAAAAACCCGGCCGTCATGTCCTGATCGACGTCATCGCGACGTCCCACGTGGTTCTCGACACCCGTAACGCTCGCACGCGGCGCAGGTGGCCGCGAATCCATGATCGATCGGGCACATCGGCGTGCCAAGGGTATCCGCGTACTGCCCCCTCTGGTCATTCATGTCGCAGTGTGACGCTTCGCCGCTCTATTTCACACTGCGCGGATGCGCTCGATCCTCGGGTCTGAAGGAGCGGCGACGTGGTCTATTGGGTGATCGCGAAGGAGGCGGCTCCTCCGCCGGAGCGACCCGGCACCGGCCGCACGGTCGAGCGGCTCGGCCCCTACGAGAACCAGGCGGCCGCCACTCAGGCGCGTGCGCGGGCGGAGAACCGCTACCGGGACCGCCCGCTGGCCCGGCTGGAGATCGTCTGCGATTTCAGCTGACGGCGGCTCGCGCGCACCCGCGCAGGCCGCTTGTCCCTCCGACCGCGATCCACGACAAGCGCCGCGGAAGGAGAGCGCAGCATGGCTCGCATCGCGGTCGTCGGGGCGGGAGCCTGGGGCACTGCACTTGCCGTGGTCGCCGCCCGCTCCGGGCACGAGGTGACCCTCTGGGCGCGTGATCCCGCCGCCGTCGCCGCCATGCGGCGCGAGCGGATGAATGGCGCGCGTCTGCCGGGCATCGACCTGCCTGCCGGCATCGTGCCGACCGACACGCTCGCCGCCATCGTCGACAGCGCGTGCGTGCTCATGGCCGTGCCCGCGCAGACGCTGCGCGCCGTCGTCGCCGGCCTGCCCGCGAGCGCCGCGCCGCTGGTGATCGCCGCCAAGGGGCTCGAGCGCGCCAGCGGCTTGCGGCTGAGCGAGGTGGTGCTCGCCGAGCGGCCCGGCGCCGCCGTGGCGGCGCTGTCCGGGCCGTCCTTCGCCGCGGAGGTGGCACGCGGCCTGCCCACGGCCGTCACCATCGCCAGCGAGCGGCCGGGGCTCGCCCGCACACTGGCCGAGCTGCTCGCCGATCCCACGTTCCGACCCTATCCCAGCGACGACCTGATCGGGGTCGAGCTCGCGGGTGCGCTCAAGAACGTCATCGCCATCGCCGCCGGCGTCACCATGGGCAAGGGCCTCGGCGAGAACGCGCGCGCCGCGCTGATCGCCCGCGGCCTTGCCGAGATGACGCGCCTCGCCGTGACCCGGGGCGCGCGGCCGGAGACGCTGATGGGGCTCGCCGGCTTGGGCGACCTGATCCTGACCGCGACCAGCCTCACCTCGCGCAACACCAGCTTCGGTAACGCGTTGGCGCTGGGCGAGAGCGCGGAGGCGCTGCTCGGGCATGGTCGCCTCAGCGAGGGTGCCTATACCGCGGAGGCCGCCTGCCGGCTCGCGCGCGCCGCGGGCATCGAGCTGCCGATCGCCGAGGCGGTGCGGGCGGTGGTGGCAGGCGAGCTCGGGGTCGACGCGGCGATCGACGGATTGCTCGCGCGGCCTTTGCCGTTCAGCGAGTGATGCCTCAGACCCGGGCGAGCCCTTTGGCCTGCTCGATCCAATGCTCGCGCTCGATGCGGCCGGGAAAGTCGAGCACCTCGTTGATCCGGCGCACCTCGTCGGGCGTCAGATCCGCGATCTGGCGGAAACTGGTGATGCCCAGATCGTGCAGCTTCTTCTCGATCACCCTGCCGACCCCGCGGATCGCGGTGAGATCGTCCGCCGTGGTTGTGGCGGGCGACGCCAGGGGCTGCGGCGCCGGCACGGGCTCCGCACGGGGCGCCGGCTTGCCGCCGGCGCGCTTGTCCTGCAGCTCTGCCACCAGCGCGCGCTGCTTCATCTCCTGCTCGATCGCCTGCTCGGCGGCCCGCTTGGCCTGCGCCAGCTCGGCCTCGAGCGGCTTGGCACGCGCCTCGGTGGCACGGAACTCCATCTGCAGCGCGATCAGCCGCTCCTTGGTTTCCGCCAGGGCGGCGTCCGACTGGCGCAACTCTTCCTGCAAGGTCGCCAGCCGCGCGCTGAAATTGGCCTCGCGCTCCCGGTTCTCGTCGCGGCGATAGCGCTCCAGCAGGTACCAGGCGAGCCCGACGCCGACCAGGACGCCCAGGACGAACAGACCCACTTCCATCACGTTCTCCCTGACCACGACCCCCGCACTGCCGCGTTTCTTGCCCCTTCGAGCCTTGATTGACAATGATTCACGCGGCGCGGATCAGCTCGGCGGCCTTCTCGGCGATCATGATCACCGGCGCGTTGGTATTGCCGGAGGTGATCGTCGGCATGATGGAGGCGTCGGCGATGCGCAGGCCCGCCAGGCCGCGCAGCCGCAGCCGATCGTCGACCACCGCGCTGCGATCGCCGTCGGGGCCCATCCGGCAGGTGCCGACAGGATGGAAGATGGTGGTGCCGATGTCGCCCGCCGCCCGGACCAGCTCGGCCTCGCTCTGCAGCTCGGCACCCGGCCGGTGCTCGCTCGGCGCATAGGCGGCCAGCGCCGGTGCCGCGACGATCCGCCGGGTCAGCCGGATCGATTCCGCGGCGACCCGGCGGTCCTCGTCGGTGGACAGGTAGTTGGGCCGGATCGCCGGCGGCGCGCCGGGCTCGGGCGACGTCGGGCGCACCTCGCCACGGCTGGTCGGGCGCAGATTGCAGACCGAGGCGGTGATGGCCGGAAACGCGTGCAGGGGCTCGTTGAAGCGATCGAGGCTCAAGGGCTGGACGTGATACTCCAGGTTCGGCGTGGCGAAGCTCGGATCGCTGCGGGTGAAGGCGCCGAGCTGCGAGGGCGCCATGGTCAGCGGCCCGGTGCGGAACAGGGCGTACTCGGCAGCCATCGCCGCCTTGCCGCGCAGCGTGGACGCCCGCTGGTTGAGGGTGCTGGCGCCCTGGATCTTGAACACCAGGCGCAGCTGCAGGTGATCCTGCAGATTGCCGCCGACGCCGGCGATCTCGTGACGGACAGGGATGCCGAGCTGCTGCAGGGCCTCGCCCGGGCCGATGCCGGAGAGCTGCAGCAAGAGTGGTGTGCCGATGGCGCCGGTGGCGAGCACCACCTCGCCGCGTGCGGTGGCGGTCTGCTCCCGCCCCTGGCGCCGGAAGGCGATGCCGGTGCACCGCTCGCCGTCGAGCAGCAGCCGCGTGGCCTCGGCACCGGTGAGCACGGTCAGATTGGCTCGCCCCCGGGCCGGGCGCAGGAACGCCTTGGCGGTGGTCCAGCGGATGCCGCGGCGCTGGGTGACCTGAAAATAGCCGCAGCCCTCGTTGTCGCCGCGATTGAAGTCGTCGACCTTGGGGATGCCGCACTGCTCCGCGGCGTCGCGGAAGGCGTCGAGGATCGGCCAGGATACGCGCGGCGCCTCGACCCGCCACTCGCCGCCGCCGCCGTGGAACTCGCTGGCGCCCTGCCAGTGGTCCTCCGAGCGCTTGAACAGCGGCAGCACGTCGTCCCAGCCCCAGCCCGTGTTGCCGAGCTGGCGCCAGTGGTCGTAGTCGGCGGCCTGGCCGCGCATGTAGATCATGCCGTTGATCGCCGAGCAGCCGCCCAGGACCTTGCCGCGGGGATAGTTGAGGGCGCGGCCGTTGAGGCCGGCATCGGGCTCGGTCTTCAGGCACCAGTCGGAGCGCGGGTTTCCCATGGTGTAAAGATAGCCGACCGGGATGTGGATCCAGAGCTGCCGGTCGTGCCCGCCCGCCTCGAGCAGCAGCACGCGCTTGCCCGCATCGGCCGAGAGCCGGTTGGCCAGCACGCAGCCGGCGGTGCCGGCGCCCACCACGACATAGTCGAACTCGCCCACCGTCTCGGCCATCGGCCTCCCCGCCCGTATCGTGGCTGACGGGGAGCCTCTATGGTCCGGCGCGGTTGCCGTGTCGACGACGGAGTGGCGGGTTGAGCGCAGAGCGCGAGGTCGGCTGGAAGGAGCTGCTGCGGCTCGTGGGGCCGCATCTCTGGCCGCGCGACTCCTTGGAGCTGCGCGTCCGCGTCGTCATCGCTGCGGCTCTCCTGGTCGCCGCCAAGCTCGTCAACATCCTGGTCCCGTTCTTCCTCAAGGACGTGGTCGATCGGGTGAGCTCGCCTTCCCTCGCCGCCATCCCGCTCGCCGCGCTGATCGCCTACGGCGCCGCCCGGCTGGGTGCGGCGGTGTTCGGCGAGCTGCAGGACGCGGTGTTCGCCAAGGTCGGCGAGCGCGCCGGCCGCCGCATCGCGCTCAAGGTCTACCAGCACCTGTTCCAGCTCTCGCTCGGCTATCACCTGCAGCGCCGCACGGGCGAGCTCAGCCGCGCGATCGAGCGCGGCGTCAAGTCGATGAGCTTCCTGCTCACCACCGCCCTGTTCAGCATGGCGCCGGTGCTGGTCGAGTTCCTCTTGGTCATCGCCATCCTGCTCGCCCGCTATCCTTTGTCCTTCGCCGCGATCACCTTCGCCACGGTCGCCGCCTACGCCCTGTTCACCATCGTCACGACCAACTGGCGCACCCGTTACCGCCGCGAGATGAACGACCGCGACAACGAGTTCGCCGGCGCCGCGGTCGACGGGTTGATCAACTACGAGGTGGTCAAGGCCTTCGCCAACGAGGCCTATGAATCCCGGCGCCTCGACCGTGCCCTGGCCGCCTACGAGCAGGCGGCGATCAAGTCGCAGACCACGCTCTCCTTCCTCAACGCCGGGCAGGCCGCGATCATCGCCGTCGGCGTCACCGCCGTGATGATCGTCGCGGCCACGCATGTCGTGGCCGGCTCGCTCAGCGTCGGCGACATCGTGCTGGTCAACGCCTTCATCCTGCAGCTCTACCAGCCGCTCAACTTCCTGGGCGTGTTCTATCGCGAGCTGCGCCAGTCGCTGACCGACCTCGAGAACATCCACGGCCTGTTCGCGCTCGCACCGGAGATTGCCGACGCGCCCGACGCCGAGCCGCTCATCGTCCGTGGCGGCACCGTGCGCTTCGGCGACGTCCGCTTCGACTACGACCCGCGCCGGCCGATCCTGCGCGGCGTGAGCTTCACCGTCCCCGCCGGCCACAAGGTGGCCGTGGTCGGCCCGTCCGGCTCCGGCAAGTCGACGCTCGTCCGCCTGCTGTTCCGGTTCTACGAGGTGGCCGGCGGCTCGGTCGCGGTCGACGGTCAGGACGTGCGCAGCGTGACCCAGGACAGCCTGCGCCGCGCCATCGGCGTCGTGCCGCAGGACACCGTCCTGTTCAACGACACGGTCGCTGCCAACATCGCCTACGGCCGGCCCGGCGCCAGCCAGCCGGAGATCGAGGCCGCTGCACGGCTCGCGCAGATCCACGACTTCGTCACCAGCCTGCCAGAGGGCTACGCCACCATGGTCGGCGAGCGGGGCCTCAAGCTGTCCGGCGGCGAGAAGCAGCGCGTGGCGATCGCCCGGGTGATGCTGAAGAACCCGCCCGTGCTGGTGCTGGACGAGGCGACCTCGGCCCTGGACAGCCGCACCGAGCAGGCGTTGCAGGGTGCCCTGGAGCGGGCGGCCGTGGGCCGCACGACCCTGGTGATCGCGCACCGTCTGTCGACCGTGATCGACGCCGACGAGATCGTGGTCCTCGAGCAGGGCAGGGTGGTCGAGCGCGGCACCCATCTCGAGCTGCTCGCCCGCCACGGGCTCTATGCCGACATGTGGCGCCGCCAGCAGGAGGCGCCGGAGGCCCAGGCGGCGGAGTGAGCCGCGGTCAGTCGGGCCGGTGGACGGACACCCGCAGGTCCTTGATCAGCCCGGTCTCCAGCGAATAGACCCAGCCGTGCACCGCCAGCTCCTGGCCGCGCGCCCAGGCATCGAGGACGAAGACGTCGGAAGCGACGTTGCGGACCTGGCGGGTGACGTTGAGCTCGCACAGGCGGCGGAGGCGGGCATCCTCGTCGGCGATCGCCTGCAGCTCGGTGTGATACTCCCAGTAGACCTCGCGGATCGGGTGCAGCCAGTGGTCGACCAGCCCCCGCCGGCGGCCGTCGATCGCCGCCCGCACGCCGCCGCAGCCATAATGGCCGACCACCATGATGTCGCGCACCTTCAGCTCGTCGACCGCGAACTGCAGCACCGACAGGTAGTTGGCGTCCTGCGGCGGGGCGAGGTTGGCGACGTTGCGGTGGACGAACACCTCGCCCGGGTCGAGCCCGATGATCTCGTTCGCCGGCACCCGGCTGTCCGAGCAGCCGATCCACAGGTAGCGCGGCGACTGCTGGCCCACCAGGCGGCGGAAGAAGTCGGGATCGCGCGCGACCATGCGGGCCGCCCAGGCACGATTGTTCGCCTTCAGCTCGTCCGGCATCCGTTCGCTCCGTTGCTCACGGCCGAAAGCGGCCAGCAAGCACCATGCCGGCCACCGCCTCGATCTCCCCGCCCAGAGGGCGGTCGTCGGTCAGGAACGGGCAGACCTCGCGCACCGTCGCCAGGGCGCGCTCCAGCGGCTCGCTCGAGCGCAGCGGCCGGCGCAGCTCGACGCCCTGGGCCGCGGCCATGAGCTCGATGGCGAGCAGGCGGGCGAGGTTGTCGGCCATCGGATGCAGCCGCCGGGCGGCATAGGTCGCGAAGCTGACGTGATCTTCCTGGTTGGCGCTGGTCGGGATCGTGTCGGTGGCGACCGCGTTGGCCAGATGCTTGTTCTCGGCGGCCAGTGCTGCCGCGACCACCTGGGGGATCATGAAGCCCGAGTTCAGGCCCGGCTCGGGCGTGAGGAACGCGGGCAGGCTGCTCTGGCTCGCATCGGTGAGCAGCGCCATGCGCCGCTCCGAGATGTTGCCGATCTCCGCCATGGCGACGGCGATGGCATCGGCGGCGAAGGCCACGGGCTCGGCGTGGAAATTGCCGCCGGACAGGATTTCGCCCTCCTCGGCGAACACGAGCGGATTGTCCGAGACGCCGTTCGCCTCGCGCTCCAGCACCGCCGCGGCGCCGGCGAGCTGCTCGGCCGCGGCACCCATCACCTGCGGCTGGCAGCGCAGGGAGTAGGGGTCCTGCACCCGGTCGCAGTCGAGATGGGACGCCCGGATCTCGCTGCCTTCGAGCAGGCCGGCCAGCCTCGCCGCCGCCTCGGCCTGCCGCGGCTGGTTGCGTGCCCGGTGGATGCGCGGATCGAAGGGCGCGTCGCTGCCGAGTGCCGCGTCGGTGCTGAGCGCCCCCGCGACCAGTGCTGCATCGTAGAGCGCCTGGGCTTTGCCGAGGCCGGTGATCGCCAGCGCGGTCGAGACCTGGGTGCCGTTGAGCAGCGCCAGCCCCTCCTTGGCGGCGAGGGTCAAGGGCGCCAGACTGATCTCGGCCAGCACCTCGGCCGCGGGGCGGGCCTGCCCGGCGCGGCGGATCTGCCCGACGCCGAGCAGGGCCGCCGCCACGTGCGCCAGCGGCGCGAGATCGCCGGAGGCTCCGACCGAACCCTGGGCGGGGACGACCGGCAGGGCGTCGGCGGCAAGCAACGCCAACAGCGCGTCGATCGTCTGCTCGCGGGCACCCGACCGGCCGAGCGCCAGGCTGGCGGCCTTCAGAGCCAGAACCAGCCGCGTCGTCGTCTCGTCGAGCGGCGCGCCGACGCCGCACATATGCGACAGGACGATCCGCCGCTGCAGCTCGACGATGTCGCCGGCCGGAATGCGCACCCGGGCGAGCTTGCCGAAGCCCGTGTTGACGCCATAGACCGGCGCTGTCCCCTCGGCGGCCCGAGCGACCACCTCGGCGGCGGCCCGGATCGCCGGCCGCGCCGCAGGATCGAGCTCGAGGCGGAGCGGGGGTGTCGCGAGCCAGCGCGCCAAGCAAGAAAGCTCGAGCCGGCCCGGCGTCAGTAGCTCGACCATCCTCGCCTCTCCGCGCCACCTAGACCAGGCTGAGCAGCAACGCCCACACGCTCATGCAGAGCCGCGCCAGCATGCGGGTATCGCCGCTGACGCCGGCGGCACCGGCACTGCGCCAGACGCCGACCAGCAGGAACAGGTTGATCGGAATGTGCAGCACGATCAAGGCGACGGTGATCCATGCCGGCATGCCCAGCGTCAGCGGGATCAGGGCGAACAGGGTGCCGAAAAGGTTGACCACTCCGCCGCCCAGGATCCCCCACAACCAGAACGATTCCCCTAAGGGCACCAAGCCGAGCCAGAAACGTCGCAGGCTCGCCGTCACGACGGCTCGGGCTGTCGCTCAGCGGCCCCCGAAGCCGTAGAGCTTGCTCAGATTGTCGAGCCCGGCCTGATAGACCTCCTGCACCGTCTTCACCACGTCACGCTCGCTGCTCGTGTTGACATTGAAGTCGCTCGACCATTCGACCGTGCTGCTGCCGTCGCCATTGTCCTTGACCCGGATCTCGGAGAAATAATTGCTGATCGGCAGCGGGCTCTCGAGGATCGAGTAGCGGTAGAGCCGCTCGGTCGGGCTGACCTCCTCCAGGCGCTCGACCAGCTTGGCACCGCCGATCAGCCGCAGGGTGCGCAGCGAGCCCTTGGTCTCGCCGTTGGAGTCCACACGCTCCATCATCGGGTGCCACTGGCCGATGGCGGCGAACGAGCCGATCGCCTGCCAGAGGGCGTCGGCATTCATCGCGACCGGGGTGGACATGGTCACCTTGGGCATGCGTTGTTCTCCCTGATCGGCCGGCCCGAGGCCGGACATTCGCGTAGGGCTAAGGCTCGCGCCCGCCGGTGGCAAGCGCCAGTTGCAAGGCGCTGCCCATTCCTGGATCGGCGCCGATCCGCTAGTCTGTTGCCCCGCCCAAGGTTCCGGGATCGCGTGCCATGTCCGTCGAAATCGTCGCGCTCGCCGCCGATCATGCCGGCTTCGAGCTCAAGAACCTCCTGCTTGAGGCGATCCGCGAGCGCGGGCTGACGGCGTTGGACCTCGGCACCAACGACGGCCGCTCGGTCGACTATCCGGACATGGCGGGCGCCCTCGCCGACGCGCTGTCCGAGGGGCGGGCGGGACGCGGCGTTTTGGTCTGCGGCACGGGCATCGGCATCGGCATCGCCGCCAACCGCTACCGCCATCTTCGGGCGGCACTCTGTCACGATGTGACCACGGCGAGCCTCGCCCGGCGGCACAACGACGCCAACGTCCTGGTGCTCGGCGCGCGGGTGGTCGGGCTGGAGGTGGCGCTCGACTGCCTGCGCACCTTCCTCGACACCGCGTTCGAGGGCGGTCGCCACCAGCGGCGCGTCGACAAGCTGGCATGAGCCGCCACTGTAACTATCTGGGGTGGCTGCTATAAGTCGCGCGCCCGCGCCATGTCGCGGCAAGCTGGTTCTCGGAGCGTCGGATGCGCTGCCCGTTCTGCGGTTCGGAAGACACGCAGGTGAAGGATTCCCGGCCCGTCGACGACGGGTCGGCGATCCGTCGCCGGCGGCAATGCTCCGTCTGCGAGGCACGCTTCACGACCTTCGAGCGGGTGCAGCTGCGCGAGCTGATGGTGGTCAAGAAGGACGGCCGGCGGGCGGCGTTCGAGCGCGACAAGCTGATCCGCTCGATCGGCATCGCGACGCGCAAGCGCGGCATCGACGAGGAGCAGATCGAGCGGCTGGTGAACGGGATCGTCCGCCGCATCGAGACCACCGGCGAGGCCGAGGTCCCCTCGACGCGCATCGGTGAGCTGGCGATGGAGAGCCTGGCCCAGCTCGACGAGGTCGCCTATGTGCGCTTCGCCTCGGTCTACCGCGACTTCGCCACCGCCCGCGACTTCGAGGAGTTCATCCGGCGCCTGCCGGAGGACGAGGTGGACGCCGCCGCCGAGCTGGAGGTCGCCGGCGGGCGGTGATGGCGGGCGTGGACGAGCGTTACATGGCCACGGCACTGGCCCTGGCCGAGCGTGGGCTCGGCAATGTCTGGCCGAATCCAGCCGTGGGCTGTGTCCTGGTCAAGGACGGCCGTGTGGTCGGGCGCGGCTGGACCCAGGCCGGCGGCCGGCCGCACGCGGAAAGCGAGGCGATCGAGCGGGCCGGCGAGGCGGCGCGCGGCAGCACGGCCTATGTCACCCTCGAGCCCTGCGCCCATCACGGCCGCACCCCGCCCTGCACCGACCTGATGCTTGCGGCGGGCATCGGCCGCGCGGTGGTGGCCGCCGTCGACCCCGACCCGCGCGTCAACGGCCGCGGCATCGAGCTTTTGCGCGCGGGAGGCACCGCGGTCGAGGTGGGCTGCCTGGAAGCGGAGGCCTGCCGGCTCAATGCGGGCTTCTTCGCCCGGATGTGCGAGGGCCGGCCGCTCGTCTCCCTGAAGCTCGCGACCAGCGCGGACGGCCGGATCGCGACAACGGCGGGCGACAGCCAGTGGATCACCGGGCCGGCGGCGCGCGAGGAGGGGCATCGCCTGCGGCTGCGGCACGACGCGATCCTGGTCGGCAGCGGTACCGCACTGGCCGACGACCCCATGCTCACCTGTCGTCTGCCCGGGCTGGAGAGCCGCTCGCCGGTGCGCGTGGTGCTCGACCGCCGCTTGCGGCTCAGGCCGGACTGTCGGCTGGTCCGCAGCGCGCAGGTCCAGCCCGTGTGGCTGTTCACCGTCGCCGCCGGCGTGCCGCGCGCCCAGGCGCTGGCGGAGTCCGGTGTGACGCTCCATTCTTTGCCCGAGGCGGACGAGGCGGCGCAGCTTTCTGCGATGCTCGGAGTGCTGGCCGAGCAGGGGATCACGCGGCTGCTGGTGGAGGGTGGCTCGGCGGTCGCGACCTCGTTCCTGCGCGCCGGGCTGGTCGACCGGATCTATCTCTTCGATGCGCCGCTGCTGATCGGCGGCGACGGGGCTGCGGCCGTCGGCCCGCTCGGCGTGCATCGCCTCGCCGATGCCCGGCGCTGGCGCCGGGTCGAGGAGCGGCCGGTCGGGGCGGACCGCCTGCTGGTGCTCGAGCCTGCATGAGGTGCGGATGTTCACCGGAATCGTGACCCATCTGGGGGCCGTCGCCGAAGTGCGCGAGATGGCCGGCGGCCGCGAGCTGGTCGTCGCCAGCGGCCTGCCCCTGGCTGAGATCGGCCTCGGCGCATCGCTGTCCCATGACGGGATCTGCCTGACCGTGACCGCGATCGACGGCGACCGGCACACGGTGCAGGCTTCGCACGAGACCCTGGCCCGCACCACGCTCGGAGAGTGGCACGCGGGCAGGCGGGTCAATCTCGAGCGGTCGCTGCGGCTCGGCGACGAGCTCGGCGGGCATCTGGTCTTCGGCCATGTCGATGCCGTCGGCGCCATCGCGGCGATCGAGCCCGACGGCGACTGCCATCGCGTCGAGGTGTCGGTGCCCCCGACGCTGGCGCCGCTGCTCGCGGTCAAGGGCTCGGTGGCGGTCGACGGCATCTCGCTGACGGTCAACGCAGTCGGGCCGGACCGGTTCGCGGTCACGATCATCCCGCATACCTGGGGCCACACCACGCTGGCGCAGCGTCGGGTCGGCGACGGCGTCAACCTGGAGGCCGACATGCTGGCGCGCTATGTCGCTCGCCAGCTGGAAACCGCGCCGCGGGCTTGAGCCCGGGCGCCGACCGCCTATCTGCAATCCGCGCGCCCGCAGTGGCGCGCAGCAAGGAGACCACCCGATGGCCGGAGCCGGGGCCGCAGCCGATGTGCCCCATCTGCCGGGAGAGCGGGTTCTCGTCGTCGAGGCCCGCTTCTACGCGCACATCAACGACCTTCTGCTGACCGGCGCGCGCCGCGTTCTCGAGACGGCCGGCGCGGAGGTCGCGCACGTCGTGGTCCCGGGTGCCCTGGAGATCCCGCCGGCGGTGGCGATGGCGCAGGCCGCCGGCCGCTTCGACGCCTATGTGGCGCTCGGCTGCGTCATCCGCGGCGAGACGACCCACTACGAGCTGGTGGCGGGCGAGAGCTGCCGCGGCCTGATGGAGCTGGGGATCCGGACCGGTGCGGCGATCGGCAACGGCATCCTGACGGTCGAGAACGAGGGTCAGGCCCTTGTCCGCGCCGACCCCGGCGACCAGGACAAGGGCGGCGGCGCAGCACTGGCTGCCCTGCACCTCCTCGCCTGGCGCAGGGCGCTGCAGGCATGAGCGGGCTGAAGGGCCGGCCGCTCCTTAACCGGCGCCGCGCCGCGCGGTTTGCCGCCGTGCAGGCGCTCTACCAGGTGGAGCTGATGGGGGCGTCGGCCGAGCAGGTGTGCCGCGAGTTCGTCGACCACCGCCTGCGCCGCCTGTTCGAGCCGTTCGAGACCGACCAGCCGTCGCCCGACGTGGACCAGGAGTGGTTCGAGATCGTGGTGCAGGGGGCCTGGGCGGCGCACGACCAGCTCGATCCCGAGATCACGCTCTGCCTCGCCGAAGGCTGGACCTTCCCCCGCCTGGGCTTCCTGCTGCGCGCCTGCCTGCGGGCGGGTGCCTTCGAGCTGGCCGAGCGCACCGACGTGCCGGTCAAGGTGGTGATCAACGAATATGTCGAGCTCGCCTACCTGTTCTTCGACGCCGGCGAGCCCGCCTTCGTCAACGCCGTCCTCGACCGGCTGTCGCAGACGCTGAGAAGCCCCGGCGCGGCGGTATGAGCCTCGGCGAGTTCGAGCTGATCGATCGCCTGCTGAAGCCGCTGGCGCGCGGCTGCCCCGGCGCGCTCGACCTCACTGACGACGCCGCTCTCGTCGACGTGCCGCCCGGCCGGCAGCTCGTGATCGCCAAGGACGCGATCGTGGCCGACGTCCATTTCCTGCCCGACGATCCGCCCGAGCTGATCGCCGGCAAGCTCTTGCGGGTCAACCTGTCCGACCTCGCCGCCATGGGGGCCGAGCCGCTCGGCTATCTGACCGCGCTCGCCCGCCCGCGGCAGGTGGACGACGAGTGGCTGCGCCGGTTCGCCGCCGGCCTGCTGGCCGACCAGCAGCGCTTCGGCTGCCACCTGCTCGGCGGCGACACCACCTCGACCCGCGGGCCGCTGGTGCTGTCGCTCACCATCCTGGGCCAGGTGCCGCACGGCCAGGCGCTGCTGCGCTCGGGCGCGCGGCCGGGCGACGAGATCTGGGTGTCGGGTACCCTGGGCGACTCGGCCCTGGGCCTGCGCGTCCTGCGCGGCCTCGCCGTGACCGAGGACGAGGGGCTGGCCCTGGTCGATCGCTACCGCACGCCGCGCCCGCGCCTCGCCCTCGGCCAGGCGTTGCGCGGGCTCGCCAGCGCCGCCATCGACGTGTCCGACGGGCTGGCAGCCGACCTGGGCCACATCTGTGCCACCTCGCAGGTCGGTGCGGTCATCGACGCGGCGCTGCTGCCCCTGTCACCGGTCGCGCATGGCGTGCCGGGGGCGCGCGAGGCGGCGCTGACCGGCGGCGACGACTACGAGCTGCTGTTCACCGTCCCGCCGCAACGACGCGGCGACGTCGAGGCGCTGGTCCCCAAGCTCGACCTGCCACTGACGCGCATCGGTGCCATCGAATCCGAGCCGGGCGTCCGCGCGCTGGATGCGGCCGGCCAGCCGGTCGCGATCGAGCGCGCCGGCTGGCGGCACTTTTGATCGTTGCTCAGGACGCCCGCGTGATCTCCGGCAGCTTGCCCGCGCGCGTCTCGTCGAGGTAGCGGGCCGAGACCGGCCTCAGCCGGGCGTCGAGATCCAGCAGCATCGGGTTGCCGGTCGGGATCTCCAGCCCGATGATGTCCTGGTCGCCGATGCCGAACAGGTGCTTGGCCAGCGCGCGCAGGCTGTTGCCGTGGGCGGCGATCAGCACGTTGCGCCCGGCGGCGAGCTGCGGTGCGATCGCCTCGTCCCAGTAGGGCATCACCCGGGTCAGCGTCACCTTGAGCGATTCCGTCGCCGGCAGCAGCTCCGGCGGCACGTCGCGGTAGCGCGGGTCGTGGCTGGGATGGCTCGGGTCGCCGGGATCGAGCGGCGGCGGCGGCACGTCGAAGCTGCGGCGCCAGATATGCACCTGCTCGGCGCCGTGCTTGGCCGCGGTCTCGGCCTTGTTGAGCCCCTGCAGCCCGCCATAGTGGCGCTCGTTCAGCCGCCAGTTGGCGATCTGCGGCAGCCACATCCGGTCCATGCGGTCGAGCGCGATCCACAGCGTGCGGATGGCGCGCCGCAGGACCGAGGTGAAGGCCTGGTCGAACTCGATGCCCTCGGCGCGCAGGAGATCGCCGCCGCGCTGCGCCTGCGCCACGCCGGTCTCGGTCAGCTCGACGTCGATCCAGCCGGTGAACCGGTTCTCCAGGTTCCAGGCACTCTCGCCGTGCCGGATCATCGCCAAGTAGGGCAAGCTCGTCTCCTAGGCGCGGATGGCGGCCACCAGCCGCTCGATATCGGCCTTGCGGCCATGCTCGGTGGTCGGCGCCATCGCCGTGGCGGCGCCGGCCGCGATGCCGTAGGCGAACGCCTCCCCCAACTCCCGGCCGATGGCAAGCGCCCAGACGAGGGCACCGAGAAAGGCGTCGCCGGCGCCGACCGCGCTGCGCGTCTCGACCTTCGGGCTCGCCAACCGCAGGACGCGATCGCGGCTGGCGAGCACGGCCCCCTTCTCGCCGAGCGTGAGGGCCACGATCTCGGCGCGGCCACTGTCGACCACCTCGCGTGCCAGCGCCTCCTCGTCGACCGGGGTGACCGCCTTGCGGCCGAGCAGGTTCTCGAGCTCGCGCTTGCTCGGCTTGACCAGATGTACGCCGGCCCGCAATGCGTGGTGCAGGGCGGCACCCGAGCTGTCGATGGCCACGCGGGCGCCGCGCTCGCGCATCATGCCGCAGATCCGCGCGTAGAAGTCGGCCGGGAGGCCGCGGGCGAGGCTGCCGCTGGCGACGAACCAGTCGCCATCCACGACCGAAAGCACCTCGAGGCAGTTGTGCCACTCGGCCTCGGTGACCTCCGGCCCCTCCGGCGTGAAGCGGAACTCGTGGCCGGTGCTGGTCTCGTAGACGGTGTGGCTGACCCGGGTGTCACCGGCGATCGGCACCCGCACGGCGGCTAGGCCGTCGCGCTCGATCAGGCCGCCCAACGTCTCGCCGGTGATGCCGCCCGCGAGATAGAACGCCACCGCCTGCCCGCCCAGCTCGCGGATCATCCGGGCGACGTTGATGCCGCCGCCGCCGGCGTCATAGCGCTCGTCGCGCGTGCGCACCTTGCGCATCGGCACGACCTCGTCGGCGACGCAGGCAGCATCGAGGGCCGGATTGACCGTGAGCGTGACGATCGGCTTCACCGGCCCGTCCTCTCTTGCGGCTCAGCCCGCCGGAGCCGCGGCGGCCGGGGGCGGCATCGGCGGCACGAGGCGGGTGAAGGGATCGACATAAGCCTGCGCCATGACCAGCATGCCGACCAGCACGGCGAGCGCGATGCTGTGGAAGAAGACATAGCGCAGGATGCTGCCCTCGTGCCCGTACCAGCGTGTCGCGGTCGAGGCGACGACGATGCTCTGCGCGTCGATCATCTTGCCCATCACGCCGCCCGAGCTGTTGGCCGCGGCCATCAGCACCGGGTTCAGGCCCAGCTGCTGTGCCGTGACCTTCTGCAGACCGCCGAACAGCACGTTCGACGCCGTGTCCGAGCCGGTGAGCGCCACGCCGAGCCAGCCGAGCAGGGTGCCGAACAGCGGATAGACCCAGCCGGTGCTGGCGAAGGCGAGGCCGAGCGTGGCGTCGGTGCCCGAGTAGCGGGTGACGTAGCCCAGCGCCAGCATGCAGGCGATGGTGAGCAGCGAGTAGCGGATCAGGTACAGCGTGCGGCCGTACATGCGCACCAGCCCCGCGGGGCCGTAGCCCAGGATCAGGCCGCCGATGATCGCGGACAGCAGGATGCCGGTGCCGGTGGCCGACAGCATGTTGAAGCTGAACACCGCCGCCTCGGCATGCGGCTCCGCCACGACCGGCGGCACCTTCTGGACCAGATTGTTCAGGCCGGCGACCGGCCACTTGGCGATCCAGAGCCCGTCGAGCCACGCCTTGATCTGGGGGATGCCCCACAGGAACACGAGCAGGCTCAAAATGATCCAGGGCAGCCAGGCACGGCGCACGGCAGCAGGCGAATCGAGGTCGGCCTGGTGCTCGACCGCGTCGTCGACGCGGTCCTTGGACGACCAGTCGCGCGGCACCTCGGTCATGGTCTGGCGCGGGTGCCAGACGCGCAGGAACAGAGCGAGGCAGATCATCGAGGAGATCGCCGCCACCACGTCGACCAACCACGGGCCGTGGAAATTCGAGACCAGATATTGCGGGATGGCGAACGAGACGCCCGCGACCAGCAGGGCCGGCCACACCTGGAGCATCCCGCGGAAGCCGACGAAGGCCCAGATCAGCCAGAACGGCACGATCACCGAGAAGAACGGCAGCTGCCGCCCGATCATGCCGCTGAGCTCCATCAGGTCGAGGCCGGTGACGGCGGACAGCGCGATCACCGGCGTGCCCAGGGCGCCGTAGGCGACTGGGGCGGTGTTGGCGATCAGCGACAGGCCCGAGGCGGCCAGCGGCGAGAAGCCCAGCCCGATCAGCATCGCCGCGGTGACCGCGACCGGCGTGCCGAAGCCGGCGGCACCCTCGAAGAAGGCGCCGAACGAGAAGGCGATGAACAGCAGCTGCAGCCGGCGGTCGTCCGAGATGCCGCGGATGCTGCGCTGCAGGACCTCGAACTCGCCCTTCTCGGCGGTCAGCTGGTAGAGGAAGATGACGTTGAGGATGATCCAGCCGATCGGCCACAGGCCGTAGCCGGCGCCGTAGATCGCCGCCATGCCCGCCATCGAGGCCGGCATGCCGAAGCCGACGACCGCCACCGCGAGTGCAGCGACCAGGCCGAGGAAGGCCGCAATATGTGCCTTGATCTCGAGAATGCCGATCGCACCGAGCAGGACCACGATCGGGACCGCCGCGATCAGGGTGGACAGCACCATGCTGCCCGTCGGGTCGTAGACCTGCGACCAGACCTGCGGATCCATTCTCGTCTCCTCCCCCGGCGCCGAGCCTCACCCCCATCGGACGAGAGGGCAGCAGTCGCGGCGGGCGGAGCTTCGATCAGGACCAGTCGCGATTCAACCCTTTACCTGGGTGGCCGACGCCGCCACCGGGGTGGCATCCGGCTCGACCGGCAGGTCCTCGAGCATCCGGCACGCCTCGGACGCGCAGTTCTTCAGCTCGGCGAGCCGGGATGCCATCGCCTCGACCAGCTCTGGCGGCGCCCGGCCGACGATGTTGTCGAGCTGGTTGGGGTCGGCCTGCAGGTCGTAGAGCTCATGCTCGCCGGTCCCGTATTCCACATAGGTGTGGCGGGCCGTCCGCACGCCGTCGAGGATCGCCTTGCCGACCAGCTCGTGCGTCTCCATCTGGCGGCGCTCGATCAGGAAGCTGCGCCGCCAGGGCCGGTTCGGGTGGGCGAACAGCTCCAGGAACGAACGGCCGTCGACGAACCGCGGCGTCGGCGCGCCCGCGATCGCCGCGAAGGTGGGTGCGAGATCGTTGTTGAGGACGATCTGGCCCAGCCGCAGCCCCGGGCGCACGCCCGGCCCGCGAATCGCCATCGGCACCCTGATGTCCTCCTCGTAGGCCGTCGTCTTGCCGATGAAGAGGCGGTGCTGGCCCATATGGAAGCCGTTGTCCGAGGTGTAGACGACGTAGGTGTCGGACAGGCGCCCCGTCTCCTCGAGCGCGGCGACCACCTTCGCCACCAGGTCGTCGACCGCGAGCAGCGCGCGCAGGCGCTCCCGGTTGTGCTTGGTGAGCGCCTCCTTCTGCCACTCGGCCAGCCGCGGCTGGTCCGCGACGTAGGACGGCTTGTCCGAGACGTCCGCCTCGTCGAACGAGGGCGAAGGCGGCAAGGGCTCGTCGGCGAAGCGTCCGGCGTGGCGCGGCGCCGCCTGGGCCGGGCTGTGGGGATCGTAGGGCGCCACATAGACAAAAAGTGGCCGGTCCTTCGGCGTGCGGCGGATCGTGTCGGCGGCCTTGCCGGCCAGCACATCGGTCAGATGATCGGCCGGCTCGTGCCCGTAGGCCACCACCTTGCCGTTCTCGTTCAGCGTGTAGTCGAAGTTGGTGAACTTGCCGCCGACCGCATACCACTCGTCCCAGCCCGGCAGCGGTGCGTGCAGCTCGGGCTCGTAGCCGTTCATCAGCTTGCCGAGAAAGGCGGTGTGGTAGCCGGCGTCGTGCAGCCAGGTGGCGATCGTCGAATCGCCGAGCCCGAGCGACTGGAACTTGGCGAAGCCGCCCGACGGCTGCTCGTTGCCCTCGACGCGATGATTGTGCGGATACTGGCCGCGCAGGGTCGTAGTGCGCGACGGGCAGCAGAACGAGTAGCTCACGAAGTAGTTCTCGAGCACCGCACCCTGGTCCGCGATCAGCGCCTTGGTCTGCGTCATGACCCGGTGCGAGGCCACGTCCTCGTCGTCGGAAAGGATGAAAACGATACTGGGCGGAGCGGCGAGCGCCGCCGCGAGCGGGAGGACGCACAGCGCCAGCGCTGCCGCCGCACGACCAACCGCCCTGTCCAAGCTTGCCAAACCGAATTCTCCTGCGCCTGATGCCGATCGTAGGTTGGCCATTCCGCGATGCGCGGTCCATGCGAAACGCCACGGGTGGCGCGGGATGGTGAGTGGCGTGGCGGCACAACCACGCTTTCGGCGTGCACACCACTGGGAATCGCCATGCTGCCATATCTGGACGAGGCGCAGGTCGCCTCCTTGCTGCGGATCGAGGATCTCCTGCCCGCGATGGAACAGGCGCTCGTCGATCTTTCCGCCGGGCGGATCGTGCAGCCGCCCCGGCACATGCTCAAGACGCCGGTGCCGGCATCCTACTTCGCCTCCATGCCTGCCGCCGGCGCCGTCGGCATGGGGGCCAAGCTCGTCAGCATCTATCCCGGCAATGTGGCACTGGGGCTGCCGACCCATCTGGCGCTGATCCTGCTGTTCTCGCCCGAGACGGGTGAGCCTCTGGCGGTCATGGACGGCCGGCTGATCACCGAGATGCGGACCGCTGCGGTCTCCGCCGTCGCCACGCGCGCCCTGGCCCGGCCCGACGCCCGGGTGCTGGCGATCCTGGGCAGCGGTGTCCAGGCCCACAGCCACGTCGATGCGCTGCGCCTCGTGCGGGATTTCGCGGAGATCCGCGTCTGGAGCCGCGATGCCGGGCGCGCGCGGCATTTTGCCGAGACGGTCGGTGGTCGGGCGATGGAGGCGGAAGATGCGGTGCGGGGGGCGGACGTCGTGGTCACGGCGACCGCGGCCACGGCGCCGATCCTCAAGGGCGGCTGGCTCGCGCCGGGCGTTCACGTCAATGCGATCGGCTGGTCGGGGCCGAACGGCCGCGAGCTCGACGACGCGGCGATGCGCGAGTCCGTCCTGATCGTCGACTCCCGCGAAGGGGCGAGCCGCGAATCGGGCGACGTCCTCCTGTCCGGGGCCAAGATCCACGCGGAGATCGGCGACATATTGTCGGGCGCCGCCGCCGTCCCGGAGGGCCGCACCACCGTGTTCAAGTCGATCGGCATGGCGGTGGAGGATGTCGCCGCGGCCAAGGTCGTGCATGAGCTCCACCTCGCGCGGGCGCGCGCCGCCGAGTGAGATTGGATCTGCCTAGCGTGGACGATTCGGAACGCCTCGCCCGTCCGTGAGTTGGAAGGTACGCGCCGCCAGCCCTTTCCAGCGGCGCGCCGAACGAGGAAGCCATGGACGGGTCGTCGGAGAACATCGGGCGCAACGCCTATATCGCCGTTTGTTTTGTGGCCGTTGCCGGATTGGGGTTCGTTGCGGGGAGCGTCGCGACGTTGAGCGAGGCGCCGCCGGCGCGCGTCGTCGAGAACGCCTATCGCGCTGGCGCCGCGCTCTACAGCAAGGCGACCCAGTACAACGACCCCCTGCAGTTCGACCTGTGGCGCCAGGAGCGGACCACCGCGACCGGGGTGACCAAATACGATCCGACGCGCGCGCAGATCGGCTACACCCTCTACACCTCCGGCCACGACCAGAAGGTCCGCCTCATCGACATGCGCGGCAACCTCGTCCACGAATGGGGGCTGCCCTACAGCCAGATCTGGGACAAGACGGCCGCGGTGAAGGCGCCGCAGCCGGATTCGCACGTCTACATCGAGAAGACGCACCTCTACCCCAATGGCGACATGCTGGCGCTCTACGTGGCGGTCGGCGACACGCCGTGGGGCTACGGTCTGGTCAAGTTCGACAAGGACAACAACGTTCTCTGGAAATACTTGGCACACGTCCACCACGACCTGACCGTGGCTCCGGACGGCCGGATCTTCGTCCTGACCCAGGAGATCGGCCAGGACGACCTGCCGCAATATGCGCATCTCAAGGCGCCGCGCATCGACGACTACATCGCCGTTCTGTCGCCCGACGGCCACGAGCTGAAGAAGGTCCGGCTGATCGACAGCCTGCTGCGCTCGCCTTCGGCCCGGCTGCTCGACACCGTGCCCTGGTACATCCAGAAGGGTGCCGGCGACTACCTGCACACCAACTCGATCGAATATCTCGACGGCACCACGGCGCAGAAGCTGCCCGAGGCCAAGGAGGGGCGGTTGCTGCTGTCATTCCGCGAGATCGGCACGCTGGCGATCTTCGATCCCGCCACCGACGAGATCGTCTGGACGATGCGCGGCCCCTGGCTGCGACAGCACGATCCCGACCTGCTCGCCAACGGCAACATCCTGCTGTTCGACAATCAGGGCAATGTCGGCCCCGGCGGC
Organism: Geminicoccaceae bacterium; assembly: GCA_046349415.1. GTDB lineage: Bacteria > Pseudomonadota > Alphaproteobacteria > Geminicoccales > Geminicoccaceae > Benzoatithermus. The sequence continues at coordinate 69,059 of JAXMCJ010000018.1, read as the reverse complement.
ATCACCCGGGTGATCGAGGTCGACCCGCGCACGCACAAGATCGTCTGGACCTATGCCGGCACGCCGCAGGAGCCGTTCGAGAGCGAGGTGCGCTCCTCGCAGGCACGGCTGGCCAACGGCGACACGCTGATCACCGAATCCGACGGCGGGCGGCTGTTCGAGGTCAACCGCCGCGGCGAGATCGTCTGGAACTACGTCAACCCCGTGCGCGGCAAGCGCGCCACCGGCGAGACCGTGATCCCGATCGTCTCCTGGGCCGAGCGGATCGATCCGGCCACTCTGACGTTCCAGAACCCGCCGCAGGTGTCCGAGATGCCCTGGCCGACGCCTCCGAGGGGCTAGCCCGGCGCCGACTCGCTTGACGCCAAGTAGTCTCGCGGCTTGAGCTTTCGGCCAGCCGCGAGCCTGTCGCGGTCGGCAAGGCGGGCAGGTCTCATGCAGCCGGACGATCGTGCGCATTGCGCCGTCTGCGGGCGCGCCTTCCGCCGTGTCCAACTGGTGCCCGCCGCCCTGATTCGCCCCGCCCTGGCGGAGACGGTGGCGCGCCAGGTCCCGGGCTGGCAAGCGAGCAGCCTGATCTGCCACCCCGACCTGAACCGGTTCCGGGGCACCTACGTCCAGACCCTGCTCGAGCGCGAACTGGGCGAGCTGACTGAGCTGGAACGGTCGGTGGTCGAGCGCATCTCCGAGCGCGAGATGCTCGCCACCAATGTCGATGCCAAGCTCGACCGCGCCGAGACCCTCGGCGAACGCCTTGCGGACGCAGTGGCGGAGTTCGGCGGCAGCTGGCGGTTCATCGGGCTGTTCGCCTGCGTCATGGTCGGCTGGATGGCCCTGAACACGGTCTTCCTGGCCGGCGGCTTCGACCCCTATCCGTTCATCCTGCTCAACTTGGTGCTGTCCTGTCTCGCCGCCGTCCAGGCGCCGATCATCATGATGAGCCAGAACCGCCAGGAGGCCCGCGACCGGGCGCGGGCGGACAACGACTACATGGTCAACCTCAAGGCCGAGCTGGAGGTGCGGCTGCTGCACGAGAAGCTCGACCACCTGCTGCGCACCCAGTTCGAGCGCCTCATGGAAATCCAGCAGGTCCAGATCGAGCTGATGCAGGATCTGCGCCGCCGCTGAGCGCTCGGCTCATTTCCCGGTTGAATTGCCCCGGCGGGCTAGGGCACGCTGTCGGCACGCGGCTTTGCGCCGGGGAGGAAACGAACATGGTCGGAACGCGGATCGCGGCCTCGTCGGCGTGTCTCGCCGCAGCCCTCTTCCTTGGCGGGCCGGCGGCGGCCGAGATCGCCGAGGGCGGTGCTGCCGCCACGACGGTGCCCGATCTGCCCAACCCGCCGGAGATCCGCAGCCGCCGCGGCGTGCTCGACGCGGTGTTCGTGGCCGAACCCGGCAAGGTGACGGTCGCGACCGACCGGATCACCAGCAACGTCTACAACGATCTCTACATCCCGCCGACGCTTCGCGTCCGGCGCGGCGACACCATGCTGCTGCGGCTGGTCAACAAGATCGGCCCCGCGGACGTCGAGATAACGGACAAGCAGCCGACCAACATCCATTTCCACGGCATGGACGTGAGCCCGCTGCGGCCGGGCGACAACGTCTTTGTCAACATCAGCCCTGGCAAGAGCTTCCAGTATCGGGTCGACATCCCCGACGACCATCCCGAGGGGCTGCACTGGTACCACTCGCACCTGCACGAGTTCGTCGACCCGCAGATCCTCTCGGGCCTGTCGGGGATGCTGATCGTCGACGGCGGCATCGAGAGCCATTATCCGGAGCTGGCCGGTCTGCGGCAGCGGGTGATGGTGCTCAAGGACATCAATCTGCCCGGCTCCTCGTCGCCGACCCGGACGGTCAACGGCCTCGCCAACCCGCCGATCCGCAGCCGGCCGGGCGAGCTGCAGATCTGGGCGATCGGCAATCTCGGGGCCGACGCCTTCTTCGACCTGCGGCTCGAGGGCCATCGCTTCTGGGTGCTCGAGCGCGACGGCAATTTCCTGCGCAAGCCCGTCCTGCAGGACACGCTGTTCCTGCCGCCCGGTGCGCGGACGCTGGTCGTGGTCGAGGCGGGTGCCGCCGGCCGCTACTACTTCCAGACCAAGGACGTCGACACGGGCCCCACGGGCCTGCCGAGCCCGCGGGCCCGGCTCGGAACCTTCGTGGTCGAGGGGCCGCCGATCCTCGGCGGCAACCTGGCGGCGCGTCTCGAGCGCCCGGCCGCGAGCATCGCCTCGATCGGTCTGACCGGCGAGGAGCTGCGCCGGATGCCGATCGCCAAGCGGCGGACCTTCACCTTCTCCGACGCTCCCGACTTCTCGGCCTTCTACATCAACGGCAAGACCTACGATCGCAACCGGATCGACACCAAGGTCAATCTCGGCCACGTCGAGGAATGGACGATCCGCAACGCCGCCGGCGAGCTGCACGTCTTCCACCTGCACCAGACCTCTTTCCTGGTGAAGGAGGTCAACGGCGTGCAGCAGGACTATCCCGGCCTGCGCGACGTCATCAACGTGCCCTGGCAGATCGGTAAGACCCCCGGCGAGGTCAAGCTGATCATCCCGTTCCTCAACCCGCTGATGGTCGGCAAGTTCGTCTATCACTGCCACATCGTCGGCCACGAGGACGCCGGCATGATGCAGAACATCGAGGTCGTGCAGCCGCGCTCCAAGGTGGTCGAGCTGTGGGACACGGTGCGCCGGCTGGCCGGCGGCGAGCTGCCGCAGCTCTGGGGTGCTTCCACGGTCGAGGCGAGCACGGCGCTGCCGGAATTTGCCTACGACGACGGCTCGATCTGCCGCGGCTCTACCGCCCGCCAGCGCCCCCAGCTGGCCGCGCGCTGAGCGCGACGACTACGCCCAGGACGGAGGCGGCCGCACTGGCGAGCATGGCGCCGCGAAACGAGGCATCGAACACGGCCGTGGCCACGGCCGCGACCTCGCCGCGCGTGAGCGGCCCCAGCTCGGCCAGCGCCGCATGCGCGGCGGCCGAGCCGGAATAGAGCGCCCGCACCAGCGCGGTCTGCGGCTCGTCCAGCCTGTCGGCGCCGACCGCCGCGAGCAGCCCGCGGCTCTCCATCGCCTGGAACACCGCGCCGGCGATGGCGATGCCCAGGGTCGAGCCGAGCTGGCGCGCGGCGTTGAGCACGCCCGCCGCCGCCCCGGACTGGGCCGCGGGCACGGCATCCATGGCGGCCGTGGTCGAGGTGTTGAAGGCGAAGCCCTGGCCGATGCCGGCCACCGCCAGCGCCGCCACCAGCCAGGCGAGGCCGACCGGCAGGAACAGCAGGCTGGCCGCCGCCATCAGCGCCATGCCGATGACCATCAGCGCCCGCGCGCCCATCCGGTCCAGCAGCCGGCCGGCGAGCGGCAGGGTGAGCACGAAGCAGCCCGAGAAGGCGAGCATCGCGACGCCGGCCTGCAGCGGCGCCAGCCCGAGGCTGTCCTGCAGCTTGAGGGCGGAGAAGAAGATGACGGCGCTGAACCCGAAATTGCCGGCGACCGCCACCCCGAGCACGGCGAGATAGCCGGGCAGGCGGAAAAGGCCCGGCTCGATCAGCGGCTGCGCCGCGCGTCGCTCGATCCCGGCGGCGATCGGGAGCAGCGCCACGCCGGCGAGCAGGGCGGCGATCACGGCAGGTGCCGTCCACCCGGCGTCGTCGCCCGCCTGCAGGCCATACACCAGTGCCGCGAGGCCCAGCGTGATGGCGGCGAATCCGCGCCAGTCGAAGGTCCCCGTCGCGGTCTCGTCGCGCGATTCCGGCACGATCGCCAGCACCAGCGCGACGGTCAGCGCCGCGACCGGCAGATTGACGAAGAAGAACCAACGCCAGCCGAACAGATCGGTCAGGGCCCCGCCCACCAGCGGCCCGACCGCGGAGCCGGCCGCGCCGATGGCCGCCCACAGCGAGAAGGCGAGCCCGTGCTGCTCCTTCGGGAACACCTGGCCGACGATCGAGAGCGGGCTGGTCGAGAACAGCGCCACCGCCAGCCCCTGCACGCACCGCCCGGCGATCAGCCAGCCCATGCCGGTGGCGAGCCCGCACATCGCCGAGCCGGCCGCGAACAGCAGGACGCCCACGAGCAGCAGCCGCCGCCGCCCGACCAGATCCCCCAGCCGCCCGAACGCCACCAAAGGTGCGATCAGCGCCAGATTGAACCCGTTGACCGCCCACTGCAGCGCCGTCGTCCCGGCCCCGAACGCCTGCCCGATCGACGGCAGCGCCACCGTGATGCCGTAGAAGTCGATGTTGAGCAGGAACGCCGGCAGCGCCATGGCGGCGAGGATCAGCCAGCGTCCCACGCCAAAGGTGCTTCGGCCCGCGCCTACTCGACCTCGTCCAGCACCTCGCCGAGCAGCCCGACCATCTCGTCGATCTGCGCGCGGGTGACGATCAGGGGCGGCGACATGGCGATGGTGTCGGCGGTGATCCGCAGCATCACACCCTTCTCGCAGCCGAGGGCCATGGCGTCGTAGGCGCGCTCGCCAGGCTTGCCCGGGCGCGGCGCGAGCTCGACGGCACCCATCAGGCCGAGATTGCGGATGTCGATCACGTTCGGCCGGCCGCGCAGGCCGTGCAGGCATTCCTCCCAATATGGGGCCAGCTCGGCCGCGTTCTCGAACAGCCGGTCGTCGCGATAGACGTCGAGGCAGGCCAGGGCCGCGGCGCAGGCGAGCGGGTGCGCGGAATAGGTGTAGCCGTGGAACAGCTCGATCGCCTTATCGGGGCCGCCGCCATTGACGATCGCCTCGTAGATCGGCTGCCGCACCGCCACCGCCCCCATCGGCACGGTGCCCGAGGTCAGGCCCTTGGCCATGCCCATGATATCGGGCTGGACGCCGAAATATTCGGCGGCAGTCGGCGCGCCGAGCCGGCCGAAGGCGGTGATCACCTCGTCGAAGATCAAGAGGATGCCGTGGCGGCTGGTGATCTCACGCAGCCGCTCGAGATAGCCCGCCGGCGGCGGGTAGACCCCGACGGAGCCCGCCACCGGCTCGACGATCACCGCGGCGATGGTCGAGGCGTCGTGCAGCGCCACGAGCCGCTCGAGCTCGTCGGCGAGCTCGGCGCCGTGTGGCGGCAGGCCGCGGCTGAAGGCGTTGCGGGCGATGTCGAGGGTGTGCGGCAGATGGTCGGTGCCGGTGAGCAGGCTGCCGAAGAACATGCGGTTCTTGGCCAGCCCGCCCACCGAGATCCCGCCGAAGCCGGTGCCGTGGTAGCCGCGCTCGCGCCCGATCAGCCGCGTGCGCGTGCCCTGGCCGATCGCCCGCTGATAGGCGAGGGCAATCTTGAGCGAGGTGTCGGCGGATTCGGAGCCGGAATTGGTGAAGAACACGTGATCCAGGTCGCCGGGGAACAGATGCGCCAGCCGCGAGGCGAGCTGGAACGCCTTGGGGTGGCCGAACTGGAACGTCGGCGCAAAGTCGAGCTCGGCCGCCTGCTCCTGGATCGCGCGGACGACGCGCGGGTCGGCGTGGCCCGCATTGCAGCACCACAGGCCGGCCGTGGCGTCGAGCAGGCGGCGGCCGTCCGACATGAAGTAGTGCATGCCCTCGGCGCGGCTGATCATGCGCGGCCGCGCCTTGAAGTGCCGGTTGGCGGTGAACGGCATCCAGAACGCCTCGAGATCGTTGGGAGCCGTCTGATCGCGGGTGAGCATGCATTGGCCTCCAGAGTGGCGCGCATTCTCGGAGCGGCGGCCGCGGGCTGTCAACGCGGGGCCGGCCGATCCCGGCCAAGGTTTCATGTCGCTCTGCGCTGCCTCCGCTTCCCCTGAACGCTCGGGCGGGGCTAGGTTCGCCCCGGCGAAGCTTCGCAGGTGCGGCGATGTACAGCGAGACCACCCGCTCGATCCGCGTCTCTGTCGAGCCCTTCTACGTTGCCGACCAGTCGGAGCCGGACAAGGCGCGCTGGGTGTTCGGCTACCGGGTGCGGATCGCCAACGAGGGCGAGGAGACGGTCCAGCTGATGACCCGGCACTGGCGGATCACCGACGGCCGGGGCAAGGTGGTCGAGGTCAAGGGCGACGGCGTGGTCGGCGAGCAGCCGCTGCTCGAGCCGGGCGAGGCCTTCCAGTACACCAGCGGCACCCCCCTGCCGACGCCGACCGGCATCATGGCCGGCAGCTACCAGATGATCACCGACCGCGGCGAGCGCTTCGACGTCACGATTCCGGCCTTCTCGCTGGACGCCCCCGGCAGCAACCGGGCCCTGAATTGAGCTGCCAGCCCTGCGCCGCCCGCGATTGCCGGTCTTGCGACCGGTCACTACATTGAGGGGATCGGTTCGCCGGACGCGTCGAGAACGGGCCGCGCGTCCCTGAGGAGCACTGGAATGACCCTGGCGCCCAACTCGCTGCAGGCGCGCGACATCGCGTACACCGTCCATCCCTACACCAACCTGCGCCAGCACGAGCGGCAGGGGCCGCTGACGATCACCGGCGGCGACGGTGTGTTCGTGCTCGACGACGACGGCAAGCGCTACCTCGAGGGTCTGGCGGGCCTGTGGTGCGCGGGGCTCGGCTTCAGCGAGAAGCGGCTGGTCGAGGCGGCGCGGCGGCAGATGGAGAAGCTGCCCTACATCCAGAACTTCTCGCACCGTTCGACCGAGGTCCTGATCGAGCTGTCGGAGAAGCTGATCTCGATCGCGCCCAAGCCGATCGCCAAGGCCTTCTTCGTCAATTCCGGCTCCGAGGCGATCGACACGGCACTCAAGCTGATCTGGTACTATCAGAACGCGCGCGGCCTGCCCGGGAAGAAGAAGATCCTGGCGCGCCAGCGCGCCTATCACGGCATCTCGATCGCGGCCGGCCATCTCACCGGCACGCTCGCCTACACGGCGAACGGCTTCGATCTGCCGATGGCCGACCGCTTCCGCCATCTGACGCCGCCCAACCACTATCGCTACGGCCTGCCGGGCGAGAGCGAGGCGCAGTTCGTCGACCGGCTGGCGCAGGAGCTTGAGGAGCTGATCGCGGCCGAAGGGGCGGAGACCATCGCCGCCTTCTTCGCCGAGCCGGTGCAGGGTGCCGGCGGCGTGCTCGTGCCGCCCATGAGCTACTTCAAGCGCATCCAGCCGATCCTGAAGCAGCACGACATCCTGTTCGTCGCCGACGAGGTGATCTGCGGCTTCGGCCGGACGGGCAACATGTGGGGCAGCGAGACCTTCGCCATCCGGCCCGACCTGTTGACCTGCGCCAAGCAGCTCTCGGCCGCCTACCTGCCGATCGCGGCGCTGCTGATGAGCGACGCCTTCTACCAGGTGCTCGCCGACCAGAGCGAGAAGCTGGGTACGCTCGGCATGGGCTACACCTATGGCGGGCATCCGGTGGCGGCGGCCGTGGCCCTGGAGACGCTCAAGATCTACGAGCAGGACGGCACAGTCGATCACGTCCGTGCGGTGGCGCCGCATTTCCTGCGTCGGCTGAAGGCGCTGGAGGCGCATCCGCTGGTCGGCGAGGCCCGCGGCGTCGGCCTGCTCGGCGGCATCGAGATCGTCCGCAACAAGGCGACGCGCGAGCAGTTCGAGCCCGCGCTGAAGGCCAACGCCCAGATCACCAACAAGTGCCAGGAGCACGGGCTGCTCGTCCGCCCGCTGCCCAACGATTCGATCGGCATCTGCCCGCCCATGATCATCACCGAGGCCGAAATCGACCTACTGTTCGACCGCCTCAAGGCCGGTCTCGACGATAGCCTGGGTGCCATGCCCATGGCGGCCTGACGGCATGGCGGCCGAGCCGCATCCCTGGCTGATGCCGCTGCCGCGCCGGATCGGCGTGCTGGCGCTGGCGGTGGCCTGGGCAGGGTTCGAAGGCTGGTACGAGCCGGGCGGCCTGTGGTTCTGGCTGGCGGTCGGCATCGTCGCCTACGGGATCTACGACTTCTTCCTGTCCGGGAGCTATCCGCGAGGCTTCTGATGAGCCTGACCGACGCTGTCGTCGCGCACTATGGCCGCGGCGATCTGCTCGCGCGCATCGAGGCGGCGCTGCGCGAGAGCGGCAAGGACCCGGAGCTGCCCACGATCGACGATCTGGCCGGGGTCGACGAGTTTCACTCGCGCGGGCGCGAGGCGACCCGCGAGCTCGCCGACCTGCTGCCGTCGGCGCTCGACACCGAGCTGCTCGACGTGGGCAGCGGCATCGGCGGGCCGGCGCGCTTTCTGGCGGCGACCCGCGGCTATCGCGTGGCCGGCGTCGATCTGACCCCGGAATATGTCGAGGTCGCCAACGAGCTGGCGCGCCGCTGCGGCCTTGCCGACCGGGTGCGCTTCCTCGCCGGCGACGCGCTGGCGCTGCCGTTCGCGGACGCTTCCTTCGCCGCCGCCTACACCCAGCACGTCGCGATGAACATCGCCGACAAGGCGGGCCTCTACCGCGAGCTCGCCCGCGTGCTGCGGCCCGGGGCCACCCTGGTCATCCACGATATTCTGCAGGGTTCGGGCGGCCCGCTGCGCTATCCGGCGCCCTGGTCGGCGGACGGCTCGACCAGCTTCCTGCTCGACCGCGCCGGGCTGGAGCGCCATCTGGACCAGGCCGGCTTCGCGGTGGCGGAGGTGCAAGAGCGACGCCAGGAGAGCGTCGCCTGGTTCGAGGCGCGCATGGCTGCGACCCGGGCCGGGGGAGGTCCGTCGCCTCTCAGCGTCCGACTGCTGCTGGGCCCGGTGTTTGCTGAAGCGTTCGACAACCTGATCGCCGACCTCCGCGAGCAGCGCGCGATCCCCACCTTCGTGCGGGCGATGCGCCGATAATCCTCGCTACACCGTCACGATGATCGGCACCTCCGCGGGTGTTCCGGGCTCGGGATAGACCGCGACCTGCGAGCCGAGGCGCTGGAAGGTGAGGTCGACGGTCGCGGATCCCACGCCCAGCCGTCGGATCGTCAACCGGTCGATGCCGGCCGGCAGCCGCGGCCGGTCGATCCGTACCTCGCCCGCCCAGCCGTCCACGGTCAGGCCGAGTGCGGCCTGCAGCATCATGAAGACGGCACCCGCCGCCCAGGCCTGCGGCAGGCAGGCGACCGGATAGGCGATCGGCGGCTCGCCGGGCCGGCGCGGGAAGCCGCAGAACAGCTCCGGCAGCCGCATGTCGAACCGGACCGCGGTCTCGAACAGGTCGCTCAGCAGCGCGGCGGCCGCGTCGCGCATGCCGTAGCGGGCGATGCCGGCACAGCACAGGGCCGTGTCGTGCGGCCAGACCGAGCCGTTGTGGTAGGACATCGGGTTGTAGCGCGGCTCGCGCTGGCCGAGCGTGCGCAGGCCCCAGCCGGTGCGGAAGGCGCTGCTCAGCAGCAGCTCCGCGACGCGTTGGGCGCGCTCGGGTGCCGGCAGCCCGACGAACAGCAGGTGGCCGGCGTTGGACGCCCGCACCCGGCACGGCCGCCCGCGCCCGTCCAGCGCCGGCGCATAGGTGCCGAGGCTCTCGCTCCAGAACTGCTCCTCGACCGCGCGGCGCAGCCACCGCGCCTTCTCGCGCCAGCGAGCGCCGACCTGGCCGGGCTCGCCCCGGCGATAGGCGAGGTCGGCCATCGCCAGGAATGCCGCATAGGCGTAGCCCTGCACCTCGACCAGGGCGATCGGCCCCTCGACGTCGTGGCCCAGCTCGTCGAAGACCGAATCCTCGCTGTCCTTCCAGCCCTGGTTGGCCAGACCGGTCTCGGCGCCGCGGGCATAGTCGACGAAGCCGTCCCGATTGGCGTCGCCGTCGCCCTCGATCCAGGCGGCCGCCGCCTCGAGCGCCGGCCACAGCTCGTCGATCAGCGCCAGGTCGCCGGTGCGGGCGGCATAGGCGCCGGCCAGGGTGACGAACAAGGGCGTGGTGTCGACGCCGCCATAGTAGCGCTCGAACGGCAATTCGCGCAGGCGCGCCATCTCGCCCTTGCGCGTCTCGTGCATGATCTTGCCCGGTGCCGCATCGGTGAAGCGCGAGGTCTCCTTCGCCTGGTTGGCGCCGAGAAAGCGCAGGACGCCGCGCGCCAGCGACGGGTCGAGCCAGAGCAGCTGCAGGGCGGTGATGATCGCGTCGCGGCCGAACGCAGTGGAGAACCAGGGGATGCCAGCATAGGGGTAGGGGCCGCTCGGAAACTCGGTGGTCAGCAGAGCCAGATCGGCGCGCGACCTGTCGAGCCAGGCCCGAAAGACGCGGCCCGTGGTCTGCACGCTCGCCCCGCGCCGCCGCGCGTCGCGCGCCGCCAGCCGCGCATGGGCGGCGGCCGACCGGAAGCGATGGCGCGAGGGCGGCTCGTCCCGGTCCCTGCCGACCTCGTAGAAGATGTCGCTGCGCTGGTCCGGCGACAGCAAGAGGGTGAAATCGGCGTAGCCCTCCGCCAGCGCGGTGGGCGGCATGCCGAAGGTCAGCGTGGCCGTGCGCACCACACTGTCCAGGCCTTCGTAGCTCAGGACCACCACATCGTCGGTCACCGCGGCGGCGCGCGCCGTGCCGCGCACCGGCCGCACCAGGCCGCGCACCTCGAACATGTCGCGAAAGTCGGCGGCGAACTCGAGGCGCAGCGGCAGCTGCAGCGGGAGCGGGCCGAAATTGCGCAGCCGCAGCCGCTCGTACAGCCGGTCCTGCCAGATCAGCCGCGTCCGCTCGACATGGATCGCACCCTGCCGCGTCGGCTCGCCGCCGATCGGCGGCAGCGGGGCGTTGGTCAGGTTGGCGGTGAACAGGACATTGTCCTCGCTCACCGCACCGCCGAGCAGCTCGAGCGGCCGCCCGGCCACAGTGAGCCGGAACCGGGACAGGAGCCGCGTATCGTCGTGGAACAGCCCGTCGCCGTCGCCGAGGATGTCCCCATAGGCGTCGGCGACGACGAAGGTGTCGCCCTGCTTGAGCGCGAACAGTCTGGCGGGTGTTCGCGGCCCCGTGGTGTCGCCTTCGGCCATCAGCCCGCGAGTTCGAGCACCGCCCCGGCAATGCGGCGCGCCTGCGCGTCGCGAAACAGCCGCCAGTAGAGGCGCAGATAGTTGCGTGCCATCACCTTCGCCGTGAAGCGGCGCTCGAAGCTGCCGCGCACTTGGCGCCGGTCGATCCGGTCGATGCGCCCGACCGCCGCCACGGCATCTTCCATGCTGTCCACGATGAAGCCGCTGACGCCATCCTCTACGACCTCGGGCACCGAGCCGCAACGCCACGCGATCACGGGGGTGCCGCACGCCATCGCTTCGATCATGACCAGTCCGAACGGCTCCGGCCAGTCGATCGGGAACAGCAGCGCGCTGGCATTGCCGAGAAAGTCGGACTTCTCGGCATCGCCGATCTCGCCGATGAACTCGACCAGGGGATCGGCGAGCAAGGGCTCGATCACCTCGTGGAAATAGGCGGCGTCGGCATTGTCGACCTTCGCGGCGATCTTGAGCGGCAGGCCGGCACGGCGGGCGATCTCGATCGCCCGATCGGGGCGCTTCTCCGGCGAGATGCGGCCGAGGAAGGCGAGATAGGGTCGGCGCGGCACGGCGGTGAAGCGGAAGCCCTGGGCATCGAGCCCGTGCGGGATGGTGGCGACCCAGTTGGCGTCCGGCAGCGAGCGACGCTGGTCGTCGGAGATCGAGACCAGCGGGAACTCCGGCCAGCCGGCATAGGCCGCCGGCAGGTCCTCGAGGTCGAGGCGGCCATGCAGGGTCGTCACGGTGCGACCGGCATCCTCGGCGAAGAACGGGAAGTGGATCATGTCGACGTGGAAGTGGATCACGTCGAACTCGCGCCGCCGCCGATGCACCTCGTGCATCAGGTTGAGATGGCTCGCCAGGTCGGATTTCAGCGGCCGCGGATCGAGGCGGATGGCCTGGGTCCGGCACGGCACCAGGGTGGCCGCGGTTTCCGCGTCGGCGCTGGCGAACAGGGTGACGTCATGCCCGAGCGCCACCAGGGCGTCGGTGAGATGCGCGACGATGCGCTCCGTGCCGCCGTAGAGGCGGGGTGGCACCGCCTCGTAGAGGGGGGCGACCTGCGCGACCCTCATGACGCCCGCCCTTGCCACAACACTCTGGGCGACGAGGAACCAGCGCGCCAAGCCCGCTCGGACATTCAGTCAATCTCCACGGAAACGACCCGCCGAGGCGGCGATGATCGTGCGGCTGAAGCAACGTCCGAGCGAGGAAGATGTTCCGGCTGCGCTCGCCGGGGAAAGGCTAGCCCGCGGCGCGGGTGATGCTCTTGATCGGGCCGCGCGGATTGCCGGAGCGCTCGGCGATCGTGCGGTCCTGCGCCTCGATGAAGGCGCGCACCGGCGCATCGCCGTCGAGCGTGTCGACCTCGGTCGCCGGCACCTTGCGGTTGGAGCTGCGCGAGCCGTCCTGATAGATCACGTCGAACAGGATGAACCCGCTCGGGGCGGGCTGCTTCTTGCGGGCCATGACAGGTCTCCTCGGGCCGCCGGCATGCGGCGGCAGTACGCGATGGCGAGCGGCGCGGGCGGGGCTAGCGGTCGGGCGCGCTGCCCGGGGCGAGCTCGTCGGCGAGCGCGCCGATCCGCAGCCGCAGCGCGTTGAGCCGGATGAAGCCCTCGGCGTCCCGCTGGTTGTAGACGGTGTCCTTCTCGAAGGTCGCGAAGGCCTGGCTGTAGAGAGTGCGCGGCGACTGGCGGCCGACCACCTGAACGGCACCCTTGAACAGCTTGAGCCGCACCGTGCCGATCACGTTCTCCTGGCTCTTGTCGATCAGCGCCTGCAGCATCTCGCGCTCGGGCGCGAACCAGAAGCCGTTGTAGATCAGCTCGGCGTAGCGCGGCATGATCTCGTCCTTGAGATGCGCCGCACCGCGGTCGAGCGTGATGCTCTCGATCGCGCGGTGCGCGGCGAGCAGCACCGTGCCGCCCGGCGTCTCGTAGACGCCGCGGCTCTTCATGCCGACGAAGCGGTTCTCGACCAGATCGAGCCGGCCGATCGCGTTGGCGCCGGCGAGGTCGTTGAGCCGGCGCAGCAGGTTGGCCGGCGACAGCCGCTCGCCGTCGACGCTGACCGGGTCGCCCCTCTCATAGCCGATCTCGACGTAGGTCGGGCTGTTGGGCGCCGTCTCGGGCGAGACGGTGCGGGTGAACATCTCGCCGTCGGGCTCGATCCAGGGGTCTTCGAGCGCCTGCCCTTCATAGGAGATGTGGAGCAGGTTCGCGTCGGTCGAGTAGGGCGGCTCGCCCCGCTTGCCGCGCGGGATCGGGATCTGCCGATCCTCGGCGTACTCGATCAGCTTCTCGCGGCTGTCGAGGTCCCACTCCCGCCAGGGGGCGATCACCTTGATGTGCGGGTTGAGCGCGTAGCAGGAGAGCTCGAAGCGCACCTGATCGTTGCCCTTGCCGGTGGCACCATGGGCCACGGCGTCGGCACCCGTCTGGGCCGCGATCTCGATCAGCCGCTTGGCGATCAGCGGCCGGGCGATCGAGGTGCCGAGCAGGTAGCAGCCCTCGTAGACGGCGTTGGCGCGGAACATCGGGAAGACGAAATCGCGGACGAACTCCTCCTGCAGATCCTCGATGAAGATCTGCTTCACACCCATGAGCTCGGCCTTGGCGCGGGCCGGCTCGAGCTCCTCGCCCTGGCCGAGGTCGGCGGTGAAGGTGATCACCTCGCAGCGGTAGTAGTCCTGCAGCCAGCGCAGAATCACCGAGGTGTCGAGCCCGCCGGAGTAGGCCAGCACGACCTTGTTCACGCCGCTCTGCATCGGAGCTCCATCGCTGGTTGGGCCGATCGCAGCCCGACCGGCCATCGCCTCACTGCCCGCCCCGGCGGTCAGGCCGAGGTGTCGACCTGACCGCCCCGCGGCCCGGGCGCCCCGGCGGCCTTGGCGACCCCGACCAGGGCCGGCCGCAGGAGCCGGTCGGCGATCACGTAGCCGTCCTGGATCACCTCGGCAACCGATCCCGGCGGCAGCTCGGCGCTCGGCACCTCGAACATGGCCTGATGCAGCTTGTGGTCGAACTTCTCGCCCTTCTGCGGCGAGACGCGGCGGATCTGGTGCTTCTCGAGCGCGTTCTGCAGCGAGCGCTCGGTCATCTCCACGCCCTGCACCAGGTTCTTCATGAACTCGCTCTGCTGGCGTGCCTCGGTCGGTACCGAGGCGAGGGCGCGGCCGAGATTGTCGCCGACCTCGAGCAGATCGCGCGCGAAGCCGGTCACCGCGAACTTGCGGGCGTCCTCGACCTCGCGCTGGGTGCGGGTGCGCAGGTTCTCCATCTCCGCCAGGGTGCGCAGCAGCCGGTCCTTCAGCTCCTGATAAGCCTCGGCCGTCGGCGCCGGAGACGTCTCGGGCTGCGCTTCGCCCTCCTGCGCCTCGAAGAGATCCTCGGCGTGTTCGGCCCCGTTGCTGTCGCTCATCGTCTGGTCTCCGTGTCGGGTGTGCCCAGCAGCCGGCTGACGACGCGCGCGGTGTAGTCGACCAGCGGGATGATCCGGGCGTAGTTCATGCGGGTCGGGCCGATCACGCCGATCGCGCCCAGCACGTTGGCCTCGCGGCCGTTCGCGGTGCCCGCGGTGTAGGGGGCCACGATCATGGCGCAGCCCGAGAGGTTGAACAGCTGGCTCTCCGCGCCGATGAAGATCTGCATGCTCTTCGCGGCCTGGGTCAGCTCGACCAGCCGCAGGATGCCCTGCCGCGCGTCGAGCATCTCGAACAGGGCCCTGATCCGCTCGAGATCGGCGAGGTTGGTCACGTCCTCCAGCAGCTTGGCCTGGCCGCGCACGATCAGGAACCCGCCGTCGCGCCGGCCCGGATCGCCGGTCCAGGTCGCGAGCCCGGCCGAGACCACCTTCTCGGTCAAGGCGTCGAGCTGGGTGCGATGCTGCTCGATCTCCTCGGCGATCCGGCCGCGGGCGTCGCCGAGGCTGCGCCCTGCCAGCCGCGCGGTGAGATAGTTGCCGGCCTCGACCAGTGCCGCCACCGACATGCCGAGCGGCACCTCGATCACCCGGTTCTCGACGATGCCGTTGTCGCTGACGACCACGACCAGCGCGCGGCCGGGCGAGAGCGGCACGAACTCGACATGGCGGAACGGGCGCTCGTTGACCGGGGCGGTGACGATGCCGGCATGGCGCGACAGCGCCGACAGTGCGGTCGAGGCGTCCGACAGCACGCCCTCGATGCTGCGCCCGCGCACGGCGCACTGGCCCTCGATCTCGCGCTGCTCGTCGTCGGTCACGTTGCCGATCTCGAGCAGCCCGTCGACGTAGAGCCGCAGCCCGGCATCGGTGGGTACGCGCCCGGCCGAGGTGTGCGGCGCGTAGAGCAGCCCCGCTTCCTCGAGGTCGGACATCACGTTGCGGATCGTCGCCGGCGAGATCTGCTCGTCGAGCCGACGCGCGATCGTGCGCGAGCCGACCGGCTCGCCCGTGGCGACGTAGGCGTCGACGATCTGGCGGAAGACTTCCTTGGATCGGGCGTTGAGCTCGACAATCATCCCGGTGCAGGGCCGATCCGTGGGCGACGGCCGCTATGTAGGCAGCCGCCCCCGCACCGTCAACGAACCGCCCGGGCCGGGCGGCGGAGAGATCCTAGTAGCGCGGGCCGGAGCGCGGGCCGCGGGGACCGCGCGGGCCGCCGAAGCCGCCCATGTCGTCGCGCGGGCCGCCGAAGCCGCCACCGCCGCCGCGCGGGCCGCCGAATCCACCACCGCCGCCACCACGCGGGCCGCCGAAGCCGCCGCCGTCCGAGCGTGGGCCGCGCGGGCCGCGCGGGCCGCCGCCCGGGCCGCCGGGCCCGCCCGGCCGCGACCGCTCCTCGGCGACGCGCACGGCGAGGCTGCGGCCGCCCAACTGGTAGCCGTCGAGCTCGCGAATGGCGTTGTCCGCCTCCTGCTCGGAGCCCATCTCGACGAAGCCGAAGCCTCTCGAACGGCCGGTTTCCCGGTCGGTGGCGATCTTGACCGAGAGGACGTTGCCATGCGGGCCGAACAAAGTGTTCAGCTCTTCGTTGGTGGTCGAGTAGGGGAAGTTGGCGACGAACAGTTTGCAGGACATCGATCTACCCAGAGCACAAAGCTAGCCAAGGCGGACGTCTGCCCAGCCCCAGTATCGCCCTCTGCCCGCCGCGGCTGTACTGGCCAATCCGTTCGACGCCACCGCGCTCTACCCGGGCACCCTAAGCCGCGTGGAGACAACCATGGCTACGTTCCGGGCACGTCGCCGCGCGCCGGATCACGGGAAGTGGAGCAAGCAGCGGCAAGTAGTCGGCGGCGGTCCCGGGTGACGTTCATCCACGCCAGACCTATAACCCGCTTCCCGCCAGCGCGCGAGCGCAAAAAGGGCGGCTCGGCCGTTTCTCAACTGGCATCGACCATCGCGGAGGACTGTGGGGCCGGGGTGGGTGCCTGCGCCACCGCCTTCTCCTGGGCGATCGGGATGACCACCGGCGTCGGCGTGGGTAGGGACATGTAAGCGCCCCGCTCGGCCAGCGGCACCGGCGCGCGGCGGGTCATCCGCCAGACGGCAAACAGCCCGATGGCGAGGTGCACCAGCGCGATGAAGACGGGAAAGCCCAGCGGCCCGACGAGCTGCATGGCAAGCGCGGTGAGGGTCGGCCCGGCGGCGGCGCCGATGCCGAAGGCGAGCACCAGCGCGCTGCTGGCTCCCACCATCTGCTCGGAATTGAGGAAGTCGTTGGTGTGGGCGACGCACAGCGCATAGACCGGCAGCGAGAGCCCGCCGACCAGGAAGAAGCCGGGATAGAGCCAGGCTGTCGGCAGGTCGGGCAGCAAGGCCGGCGGCAGCAGGGCGAGACCGGTCAGGATGGTCACCGCGGCGATCACCCAGCGCCGATCCAGCCGGTCGGACAGCCGGCCCACCGGCAATTGGAAGGCGACGCCGCCCAGGGTCATCGCCGCCATGAAGGTGGAGAGCGCAGCCACCGACAGCCCTTCCTGGTTGGCATAGACGGGCGCCATGCTGAACAGGCCGCTAGTGCCGATGCCGGTGCCGACAAGGCCGACCACGCCGAGCGGCGAGAGCTGGTAGAGCGTCCGCAGGCTGACGGCGCGGCTGGAGGTGATGCTGGGTGCGGCGACCGCCGTGAGCAGCATCGGCACGGCGGCCACCGAGATCAGCACCGACACCAGGATGAACAGGTCGAAGCCGCGCGGGTCAGCGAGGTTGAGCAGGAACTGGCCGCCCGCCATGGCGCCCAGCTGCACCACCATGTAGAGCGACAGGACGAGGCCGCGCGATTCGTTGCTGGCGCTGCCGTTGAGCCAGCTCTCCGCCACGATGAACGCCCCGGCGAAGCAGTAGCCGGTGAGCAGACGCATCAGGAACCAGGCCACTGGCTCGACGAGGATGGCCTGGAACAGGATCGCGGTCGAGCCGAGCGAGAGCAGCGCTGCGAACACGCGGACGTGGCCGACGCGGTTCACCAGCACCGGCACGCGCAGCGAGCCGATCAGCAGGCCGAGATAGTAGCCCGACATGACGAGGCCCGTGGCGACGTTGGCGAAGCCCTCGATGTTCGCCCGCAGGCCGAGCAGGGTGCCCTGCAGGCCGTGCGCCAGCATCAGGATGGCGATGCCGAGGAACAGCGCCCAGGTCTGCCGCAGAACCGTCAGCATCGGCCGATCGCCAAGCCCGCCTCTCGGCGCGGATCGGGTTCTAGCCGCCGGCGCGTCTGGGCGGTGCGGATCATGCTGCAGCTCGGCCGTGTCGGTTGAGGGTCTGTTAGCAGCAGCGGCACCCGAGCGCGAGTGCGGTGCCTAGCGGAGCGGCGCCGGCAAGGCCGATGCGTCGAGGACGATCACTCGAACATCGCCGCCTCGCGCCGCTCGCGGATCAGCTCATCCACCACCCGGGCGGGCTTGTCCGGACCGTACTGCTCGTCGATCCAGGCCTGAATGCGGGTGACGGCCTCCGCAAGTGACTTGGGAGGCCGGCATGCCTCGCCCAGGATGGCACGCGCCTCGGCCTCCATGCTGCGGTTGTGACGCGCGGCGCGCAGGCGCAGCTCGCGATGGATCTCGTCAGGCAGATTGCGGATGTTCAACCCAATTGCCGCAATCCAGGCTCAGCGTCTCGCAACATGGCCAAGGCAGCGCTATCTTGGGTGCAGCGTCATCGGAGCAAGGTCATGCCCCTCTACACCTATCAATGCGACCGGCACGGCGAGTTCTCCGCCTGGGGTCAGATGAGCGAGAGCAGCTCGCCTCAGCCCTGCCCCGACTGCGAGCAGCCGGCACCGCGCGCGCTGGCTCATCCGGCGGTGGGCAGCCGCTCGGGTTCGCCGGGTGCTGCGGCATCGGCCGGCGAGGGGGCCTGCGCCAGCGGGCCGAGCTTCGGCGGCCATTGCTGTGGCGCAGGCTGCGTCCACTGACACCGTGCACGGCGGCGGCTGCCGCTGCGGCGCGGTGCGGTTCGAGGCCACGGGGAGGCCCAAT
The DNA here is from genome assembly GCA_046349415.1 of Geminicoccaceae bacterium. Lineage (GTDB taxonomy): Bacteria > Pseudomonadota > Alphaproteobacteria > Geminicoccales > Geminicoccaceae > Benzoatithermus. Next base: position 50,708 of record JAXMCJ010000018.1, on the reverse strand, counting down.
TGGGTCGCCTGGTGCCATTGCGCGAGTTGCCGCCGCGCCACCGGCGCCCCTATCGCGGCCTACGCCGGCTTCCCGACCGATGCCGTCCGCTTCCCTGCCGGGCCGCCGACCGAGTACGCCTCCGCACCGGGCGTGCGGCGGGGCTTCTGCGGCCGCTGCGGCAGTCCGGTGAGCTTCACCGGCGAGCGCTGGCCGGGCGAGGTCCATCTTCACCTCGGCAGTTTCGACGATCCCGCCGATCTCGCGCCGACCACCGAGGCCTTCGCCGAGGAGCGGCTTCCGTGGGTGCATCTGGGCCGACCGTGACCTACCGCCTCGCCATCTTCGACTTCGACGGCACGCTCGCCGATTCCCTGCCCTGGTTCGCCGAGATCTACGACCAGCTCGCCAGCGAGTTCGGCCTGCGCCGCGTCGACCGCGCCGAGCGCGAGGTGCTGCGTGCGAGGCATGCGCGCGAGGTCCTGGCCCAGGTCGGCATCGCCGCGTGGCAACTGCCGCGGATCGCGCATCGCCTGCGTCGGCTCAAGGCCCAGCAGGCGACGAGAATCCCCCTCTTCCCCGGCGTTGGCGATCTGCTGCGCGACCTCGCCACGCGCGGTATCGGCCGGGCGATCGTCAGCTCCGACGCCGAGGCCAACATCCGCGCCACGCTCGGCCCCGACCAGTCGGCGCTGATCGAGATCTGGGACTGCGGGGCCGGCCTGTTCGGCAAGTCCGCCAAGCTGCGCCGGGTGGTGCGGCGCAGCGGCGTGCCGGCGGCTGCCGCCCTCTACGTCGGCGACGAGCTGCGCGACGCCGAGGCCGCCCGGGCCGCGGGCATCGGCTTCGGTGCCGTCGCCTGGGGCTACTCGACGCCAGACGCCCTGCGCGCGCAGGCACCCGACCGGCTGTTCACGAGCATCGCCGAGATCGCCCCGGCTTTCGGCTAGGCTTCACCCCGTCGCTCGGGCCGATCCGACCGGCGGGCCGGTGGTCAGCGCGGCGACGCGGGCGTAGTGCTCGCGATTGAAGTATTCGACCAGCTGGCGATACTCCACCGTGGCGATCTGCTCGATGCCGTGGCGCGGCTGCGCCGGCAGATACTCCTTGATGCGACGGTCGAGCTCGGCGGGATTCGAGAACCGCATGCCGGCCAGGGCGAGGTCGTCCGCGATCGACTCGTCGGGCTGGAACGCCGTGTGGAGCGCATCGAACGCGGGGCTTGGCGCCGGCAGGCGGATCAGGATGATCCGCGCGGCGGAGGGCTCGGGCTCCGGTGTGACCACGGCGGCACCGCACAGCATCCCGGCCAGCACCGTCGCCGGTGGGGCGGGGCCGAACAGCGCCATGTGGATGCGCATGTCGCCCGAGACGGTCTGGTGCAGCGCGATCTGCATGCCGCGGCCGTTGAATGTGACATCACCGACAAATCTGGTCGGCAATGGCGGCATGTTGTGGCTGTAGGCGACCGAGCTCTCGCCGTGGCCGGGGCCGATGAGCATCGAGCTGCGGATCAGCCAGCCGGGGAAGTAGGGCGAGAAGGAGTAGGAGTAGCAGGCATAAGCGCCTTCGACGAAGCTGGCGCCGCTGTCCATGGGCCGCGGCGCCGGCTGCCGGCGGGCGCCATGCGGAAAGTTCCGGGCCGCCTCAAGGAGAAGGTCGGCGGGCAAATCGGCACGCTCGACCAGCACGGCCAAGAGCTCGTCGGCGGAGCAGCCGGTCGTCCATTCGAGCGGACGATCCGGCGCAACCAGCTTGGCCAGATCGCGATAGACATCGGCGGTCCGCGGCAGGGCCTTGCCGCTCAGCCACTTGTCGGCCCGCTCGACGTCGAACGTGGTGTCCGGATTCACGCCGCGGAAGGCCGCGGCCAGCTCCTTGCGGGTCGTGCAGCCGAGTACCACCGCAGCCAAGCGCAGCTTCATGGCGAAGTCACGAGCCAAGGCGTCCCATCCCCTCGCTCGGTGACCAGATTAGGCAGAGCGCTGCCAAATTCCAGAAAAAGCCGGAAATACGGTTGGAATTCCGGCCGGACTCGATTGTGCCGTCGGCGCAGGTGACCCATTCTAGGCTGCACAGAAATTCTTAAGCCCAAACTATGGAAACCACAGTTGAAGTCCCGGTCACCTGCTCGCGGCTAGAATTACGGAAGAACGCGATGTCCCGCCGATTCTTGCCGATTGCCGTCGCGGCGGGGACAAGTCTTCCGGCCATGATCCTGCTCGATGGTGTGCGCCGCGGCTGCCCTCGGTGCGGACAACCGGCGCCGCAGCGGGCGCTTCCGACCCGAGCGGGCCTCAAGCATATCGACCAGAGCGCGCTGCAAGCTGTCGTCGACGAGACCGCGCGCAGGCTCTACCTGCCGGGCGCGCTCGTTCTCCTGCGCACGCCACAGGGCGAGTTCACCGCGGCCTACGGTACGACAAGGGCTGGGCGCCCGGATCCGGCCTTCGCTCGCGCACCTACTTCCGGATCGCGTCGATCACCAAGACGATGACCTCGGCGGTGGTCCTGCAGCTGGCTCAGGAGGGAAGCTCCTGGCCGCGCGACCGGATCTCGAACTACGTTGCTGCGGCGTGCCGAATGGCGAGAACATCACGCTCGCCCAGCTGCTCGGGATGCGCAGCGGCCTCTACGACTATACCAGCCAGGATGGCGGGAGCTCGACCATCAGCCGACCAAGGTCTGGACCCCGCGGAGCTGCTGAACATCTCGTTCGCGCATTCCGCCCAACTTCCTGCCCGGCACGGCTTACGAGTACAGCAACACGAATCCTACGCGTTGCTCGGGCTGGTGCTCGAGAAGGTGGACCACAGGCCGTTGGCGGCGGCGATGCGGGAACGGTTGTTCCGGCCACTGGGCCTGCGGGACATCCTCGCTTCCCCCGCCAACCGCGAACGCGATCCCCGACCCGCACGCGCATGGCTACCTGTACGGCAGCTCCTCGATCGTCACGACCGGCATCCCGAACCCGCCATATGGCCCGAAGCTCGTCGCCGCGATCGAGGCCGGCAGGATCGAGCCCAACGACTTTACCGGCGTGAACCATTCCTTCGCCACCGCCGCCGGCGGCGTCGTCTCGACTGCGGCCGACGTGGAAAACCTGGATCCGGACACTGGTCGGCGGCCGAGTGCTGAATGCCGCGTACCAGCGCATCTGGCGCAACAGCCTCAAGCCGGCCGACGGCGGGCTCGATCTATGGCTTCGGCATCAATCGACTGCGCGGGCAGGCAATACTCTCTATCTTCATGGTGGCGAGACCGTCGGTTTCAATCTCGAGGCGGGCTATGACGCCGCGAACAAGCTGACGCTCGTGTTGTGGACCAACCTGACCGTGTCGCCGAGCAAACAGCTGACGGCCAATGCGTTGATGCCGAAGGTGCACTCGACCTGGCATACAAGCAATCACCATTGGATCCATAGCAACTTTTGCCCCAAGCCGAGTAACGTGGGAAGATGGCATGAGGAAGACGCGCCTCAAACGTTCAGCCTGCTGCTCGGTGCGGTGGCGCTGCTGGCCTTCGGCGCTCCGGCGGCGGTGCTGGCGACGGACCACAAGCCGGCTGCGTGCGAGGACCACACGCCGCACAAGGTCCGCTTGGTGAAGGTGGCGCCCGGCGTCGAGCTCGAGGTGGTGGACTGGGGCGGCAAGGGCAGGGCGATGGTGCTGCTCGCCGGCGGCGGCGACAATGCGCACGTCTACGACAACTTCGCCTTTCAGTTCACCGATTACTTCCACGTCGTCGGCATCACCCGCCGCGGCTACCTGCCTTCGAGCCAGCCGCGCAACGGCTACGACGTGCCGACCCGCGCCGCCGACGACATCGCGGTGCTCGACGCGCTCGGGATCAAGAAGGCCGTGTTCGCCGGCCATTCGGCCGCCGGTGCCGAGCTGAGCGAGCTGGGCGCGAGGCATGCGGCGCGGGTCGAGAAGCTGGTCTATCTGGACGCCGCCGACTTGGCGGAGCGCTTCCTGCCCTCGCGACGCGAGCCGCCGCTGCCCGACTATACCGACGCCGACTTGAAGTCCCTGCAGGCCTATCAGGCTGCAACGGCTCGCCTCCAGGCGCTCCGTTCCCCGGCTCCGGCCGTCTGCCACGGGTTGCGGTTCGCGGCAGACGGAAGGATCCTGGAATCCACGACGCCGGAATGGGTCGGGGCCAAGACCTCCGCCAGCGTCTCGTCGAGGCCGCCGACCGACTGGGCGAAGATCAAGGTGCCGCGGCTCGGCATCTTCGCCATCTTCACCCGCGAGGCGCGGCAGGCCTGGTACTGGTATCTGAGCCCGGCCAAGCAGGCGAAGTTCGACGAGGCGTGGGGGCCGATCGTCGACTGGCATCGCGATACCATCAATAGGTTCAAGGCGGGAAACGCGGCCAACACGTTCCTCCTGCCCGGTGCTCCCCACTATGTCTACATCAACAACGAGGCCGAGGTCGTGCGCTGGATGCGAGATTTCCTCGGCATAGCGCCGAGAAGCTGACCCGAGGAATAGGAGCGGCCCGAAACCGCTCCCCGATCAGTCCCCCGGCGGCTCGAGCACCACGGTCGCCGTCATCCCCGACACCAGCCGCATGCCGTCGGGCAGCCGGTCGATCGCCACCCGCACCGGCACGCGCTGCGCCAGCCGCACCCAGCTGAAGGTCGGGTTGACGTTGGCGATCAGGTCCGTGCCGGTGGTGTTCTCGCGGTCGGCGATGGCGCGGTTGACGCTCTCGACATGACCCTCGCCGACCTCGCCGCTCATGAAGCGGATCGCGGCGCGCGCACCCTCGCGCACCCGCGGCAGCTTGGTCTCCTCGATGTAGGCGGCGACGTAGAACGAGTCGGCGTCGAGCACGGCGATCAGCGCCTTGCCCGGCTGGGCGTATTCGCCGGCCTGGACGAGCAGGTTGGTGACGTAGCCGTCGACGGTCGAGCGCAGCTCGCTGCGCTGCAGGTCGAGCCGCGCCGCGTCGAGGGCTGCCTGCGCCTCGTCGACCGCCGCCTCGGCCTCGCGCGCGGCCGACTCCGCCTGCTCGCGCGTCTCGGCGCTGATCGCGGCGCTGGTGAGCTGGAGCCGCCGCTGCGCCTCGCGCCGCCGCTGCTCCAGGTCGCTCTGCCGGCCGCGCAGGTCGGCCTCGGCCTGCTCGACGGCCAGCCGGTAGCGCTCGGGGTCGATCACCATCAGGACCTCGCCCTTGCGGACCTGCTGATTGTCGCGGACGCGGACCTCGGTGATGATGCCGGCGACGTCGGGTGCCATCTGCACGACATTGGCACGCACGCGGCCGTCGCGGGTCCAGGGCGAGGTGAAATAGCTCTGCCAGATCAGCCAGCCGGCGGCGACGGCCAGGGCCAGGACGGTCATGGTGACCAGGACGCGCGCGAACAGGGTTGGTCGCATGGTTCAGGGTGCCAATCGCCAGACCCCGGCGACGATAGCGCCGAGCACGATCACGAACAGGGCCGCGTCGAACAGCGGCGGGTGCCAGACCAGCCGGTAGGCGCCGAGCCGGCGCAGCAGCAGCCGCAGCAGGAGCCAGGCCAGGACGGCGGCCGCGGCCCAGCCTACCATGGGCGAGAGGTAGACGCCGAACAGGTCGAGCTCCCGGATCATGCGCCACCGGGCAGCGCGAAGAAGGCCGGGTGCTGGCTCAGGCTGCTGCGGATGCCGCTCAGCGCCACGAGGGCGTCGGGCACGCCGGGCGCCGGGCCGGCGGCGAGCAGGCGGTCCATGGCGGCGTCGAGCTCGGCCAGCGGCGACGCTCCCCTGGTGCGAGCGGCGCCGAACCAGCCGCCGAGCGTGGCCAGCACCCCGGTCGCGGCCGCCCGCAGCTCGGGCGCCAGGGCCGGCAGGAGGCGGCGCAGCGCCAGGGTGTTGAGGCCGACGCGCAGGGCGGCGAGGCTGCCGCGCATGGTGGCGAGCTGCCCGGCGTCGGCCGGGTCGAGCCGGGTGAACAAGGCGTTGATCCGGTCGTACATCCGGCTCTCGAAGCGAAAGCGCGGCACGGCCGGGGCCGAGCGGGCGAGCTGGGCCAGATCGGCCAGCATGTCGGCGGTCAGGCGCCGCACCGTCCAGCCGACGCCAAGGGGCCGCAACAGCCGGAACATCAGGACACCGGCCGCGACGCCCGCCAGGAGCCCGAGCGCGCCGTTGAGAAACGAGGCGAAGTCCGGCACCGAGCTGCGCTCGTTGGTCAGGCCGAGCAGGGCCGTGGTGTTGAGCGCCAGCGGCAGCAGGGTGGTGCCGATGCGCGGCAGCGCGACGAACATGCCGAGCGGCAGGTAGAACGGCATGAGCACCACGACCAGGGCGGCGAAGCCGTCGATGCGCGGGAACACCAGGAACACGTAGAGCGCCGCCACGACCGTGGCGTAGACCGTCATCTTGAGGAAGCTGGTGGCGGCCGCCGCCGGGTCGTCGAGCGAGGCCAGGATGGTGCAGATCACGCCGGCGAAGATCACCGCCTGCGAGCCGTTCGGCCAGCCGGTGGCGATCCAGAAGGCGCTGGCGGCCAGCACCGCCATGGTCGAGATCAGGCCGCCCACCGCGGCGAGCATGGGGTCCCGGTAGCGCGTGAACGCCGGAATCTCGCCGTCCTCGACCGTGCCCCGAAACAGGCGCGCGTGACGCTGCCGCAGATCGTCGATCAGGTCGCGCGTCTCGCCGAGGCGCAGCCGGATGGTGTGGACCAGGAGCAGGTCCCGGTCCCGCTGCACCGCGGCGAGGTCCGCATCCTCGCCTTCCGGCGGCGGCAGCTCCTCGCCCCGCGCTACTAGGTCCGCCTCGCGGTCGAGCAGCGGCTGGAGCCCCGTTGCGAGATCGGCGCGGCGTTCGTGCAGCAGCGCCAGCCGGTCGTGGATGCCCACCAGCACCGAGAGCAGCATCATCAGCCGCGCCTGCAGGTGGCGCACCGCCCCGGCGGCGGCGCGGATCGCCGGCGTGTCGTAGACCGCGTGCGCCAGCAGCGAATCGAGCAGGACGATGTCGGCGAGGAGCTTGCGGCGGTCGGCCAGCCCGTGCGCCGCCTCGCCCTGGCCGCGCAGCACGTCGACCGTCCATTGCCGCCCTGCCGCCATCGCGGCGTCCAGCGTCGCGCGCAGCACGTCGCCGACCCGGCGCGGCAGCACGATCTGGCTCATCAGCGTGGCGCAGCCGATGCCGAGCAGGATCTCGAGGCAGCGCGCCCAGGCCGAATCGAAGGCGGTGAGCGGGGCCAGCGCCGCCGGCACGCCGATGATGGCGGCGGTGTAGCCGGACAGCATGGCGCCGTAGGCGGCGGGGATGTCGCGCAGATAGACGGCGAGCCAGGTGCAGGCACCGATCCAGACCGCCAGCGCCAGGAGAAACAGCCGCGGCGCGTCGGCGAGCTGGTCGACCAGGAGCAGGGACATGGCCGAGCCCACCACCGTGCCGACGGCGCGGAACATCGACTTGGACAGCACCATGCCGGCCAGGGGCTGCGAGACGACGTAGACCGTCAGCATCGACCAGGTCGGCTGCGGCAGCGGGATCGCGAGGGCGATCCAGAGCGCCAGCATCGCCGCGGCGAAGGTCTTGAGCGAGAAGACCGCGTCGCGCCAGCCGAGCTGCAGCATCTAAGGTGTCACGGCCCCGCCCGCCGGCGCGCCTTGGACTTGGCCTGGGCGGCCCGCCGCTTGTCGTCGCGCGAGCCTGAGGTCGGCTTCCAGGCCGAGCCGGAGGCGCGCGGCGCCGCGGCGGGCCGTGCTGTCGCCACGCCCAGCTCCTTGTCCTCGAGCCGGCGGATCTCGTCGCGCAGCCGCGCCGCCTCCTCGAACTCGAGATTGCTCGCCGCCTCGCGCATCCGCTTCTCGAGCTGGGCGATGTAGGCCTGCAGGTCGAGGCCGCTGAGCTGGGCCGGGGCGTCCTCGCCCAGGTCGACGGTGACGTAGTCGCGCTCGGCGACCGAGCGGATGATGTCGTTGATCTGGCGCCGGATGGTCTGCGGCGTGATGCCGTTGGCCTCGTTCCAGGCGACCTGCTTGGCGCGGCGCCGGTTGGTCTCCTCGATCGCCGCCTTGAGGCTCCTGGTCATGCTGTCGGCATAGAGGATGACCCGGCCCTCGACGTTGCGCGCGGCGCGGCCGATGGTCTGGATCAGCGAGGTCTCCGAGCGGAGATAGCCTTCCTTGTCGGCGTCCAGGATCGCGACCAGGCCGCATTCCGGGATGTCCAGGCCCTCGCGCAGCAGGTTGATGCCGACCAGCACGTCGAACTTGCCGAGCCGCAGGTCGCGGACGATCTCGATGCGCTCGAGCGTGTCGATGTCCGAGTGCAGGTAGCGCACCCGCACGCCCTGCTCGTGCAGATATTCCGACAGGTCCTCGGCCATGCGTTTGGTCAGCGTGGTGACCAGGACGCGCAGGCCCCGCTCGCGGCAGTCGCGGCATTCGGCCAGCAGGTCGTCGACCTGGTGCTCGACCGGGCGCACGATGCAGTCCGGGTCGACCAGGCCGGTCGGCCGGATCACCTGCTCGACGAACACGCCGCCCGAGCGCTCGAGCTCCCAGGCGGCGGGTGTGGCCGAGACGAACACCGACTGCGGCCGCATCACGTCCCACTCCTCGAACTTGAGCGGGCGGTTGTCGGTGCAGGAGGGCAGGCGGAAGCCGAACTCGGACAGCGTGGTCTTGCGCTGGTAGTCGCCCTTGTACATGCCGCCGACCTGCGGCACCGCGACGTGGCTCTCGTCGACGAACAGGATGGCGTTCTCGGGGATGTACTCGAACAGGGTCGGCGGCGGCTCGCCGGGTGCCCTGCCCGTCAGGTAGCGCGAATAGTTCTCGATGCCCGGGCAGGAGCCCGTGGTCATCACCATCTCCATGTCGGCCACGGTCCGCTGCTCGAGCCGTTCAGCCTCGAGCAGCTTGCCGGTGTCGCGGAAGAAGGCGAGCCGCTCGCCCAGCTCCAGCTTGATGCTCTTGACCGCCTCCTGCAGCGTCGGCCGCGGGGTGACGTAGTGGCTGTTGGGGTAGAGCCGGATCTGCTCGAGCCGGCCGGTCTTCTCGCCGGTGAGCGGGTCGAATTCGGTGATGCTTTCGACCTCGTCGCCGAACATCGACAGGCGCCAGGCGCGGTCCTCGAGATGGGCGGGGAAGATCTCGATCGTGTCGCCCTTGGCGCGGAAGGCGCCGCGGCTGAAGTCGAGCTCGTTGCGGCGGTACTGCAGCTCTACCAGGGCGCGCAGCAGCCGCTGGCGCTCGACCTTCTGCCCCTGCTTCAGCGTCAGGGTCATCCGGGCATAGGTCTCGGGGGAGCCGATGCCGTAGATGCACGAGACCGAGGCCACGATCACCACGTCGTCGCGCTCGAACAGCGCGCGCGTCGCCGAGTGGCGCATCCGGTCGATCTGCTCGTTGATGCTCGAGGTCTTCTCGATATAGGTGTCCGTGCGCGGCACGTAGGCCTCAGGCTGATAATAGTCGTAGTAGCTGACGAAATACTCGACTGAGTTGTTGGGGAAGAACGACTTGAACTCGCCGTAGAGCTGTGCTGCCAGGATCTTGTTCGGCGCCAGGACGATCGCCGGCCGCTGCATCTGGGCGATGACGTGCGCCATGGTGAAGGTCTTGCCGGAGCCGGTCACGCCGAGCAGCACCTGGTCGCGCTCGCCGCCCTGTAGCCCCGCCACCAGCTCGCCGATCGCCTGCGGCTGGTCGCCCGCCGGCGCGAAATCGGAGACCAGCTCGAAGCGCTGGCCGCCCTCGGGGCGCTGGATCAGATCGGGATTGCCGGCGAGCGCCTTGAGCAGATCGAGCGCCGCCATGCCTTCGACCGCATGCATGGGCAGGTTCCGGTCAGGTGGGAAGGCAGAAGATGCGCTCGCCGGTGCGGTGCCTCAAGGGCCGAGGGCGGTCGCCACCGCGACGATCGCCGCCACCGCCGCCTCGGGCGGCAGCTGGTCGGTATTGAGCACCAAGTCGTAGTGGGTCGGCAGCTCCTCGTCGAGCTCGTAGAACCGGCGGAAATAGTCGGCGCGCTCGGCGTCCGACTGGCGCACGGCCGCCTCGGCCTGGCCGGCCTCCAGCCCGCTCGCCCAGACCAGCCGGTTCGCCCGCTCCTCGGCGGAGGCGGTGACCAGCACCCGCAGCGCGCCCTCGCGGCCGGCCAGCGCCATCGAGGCGGCGTGAGCGACGATCACCGCCTGGCCTTCCCCCGCCACCTCCTCGATCACCGCGCGGATCAGGCCGCGCATGCGCTCCTCCAGCGTCTGCCCGACGGCGAACGCCGCCTCCGGGAACGCCGAGTAGTATTGCGGCGCCAGGTCCTGCGGCGGCTCGGCGAAGGCGATCAGCGAGATCAGCCGGCGGATCAGCGGCTGGCGCTGCTCGGTCTGCGCCACCTTGCTGGCGTCCAGCCCCGCCTTCTCCGCGGCGCGCTGCACGATCTCGGCATCGATCACCCGCCAGCCCAGCCGCTCCGCCACGGCCTGCCCGATCTCCTCGCCGCCGGCGGCGAGCGTGCGCGAGATGCAGACGACCTTGGCGGGCATCGGCGAAGCTCCAGCGGGGGTGCGGGGGCAGTGTGCCGCCGGGGGTGCCAGCCGTCCACCGGCAAGGCGGCTCGGTAGCGGGTCAGTTTGAACTTGCCTGTACATAATCCGGCTGGCTTCCGGTGGAATCCCGCTCCGGCCTGCCTGATACTAAGGGGCATGACCGCGACCCGTTAGAAGCGCCCCCGCGACCCCGTGTAGCTCGGGAAGTTCATTGCCGATATCGCGACCGGGCAGGCGGAGGACCGGGACGAGAGCACGAACGCCGCTACTGTCGAACCCGGGCGGTAGGTCGGCGAGGCGCGTGCGGCGACGCTCACGGCTGAGGAGCGATCCGCGATCCGCCATTGCGCGTTACGCAGCTCAAGGCGGCACATCCATGAGAACTAAGACGGCTGCAATGGGTGTTAGCCGTCGGCGGCCTGGGGCGTTTCTGGATGAACGGCCACCAAGAGCGACCGCCCTTTGACCCATGCGCCTTCGCTATTCCGCATCTCTAGTAGCAATTCTCCGACCTTCTGGATTTCAAACGAGCCCGTCTGGAAAGCAAAGCCAACCGGGGAACGTTGCAGGACGCCAAGTCGCCCCACAGGAGTCGCGCTAAAGCTAAGCTCTGCAATTCGCGTACCGAATGTGTTCAGAAGTCTTATAGCTACGTTCGTTTTTTCGGGCTTGGGCGGCAATTCTAATTGCATCCAGACCGACAGGGACGAAACTCTCCACGGCAATTTTGGAACACCAAAATCCCCAGTGTAGACGCCTATGAGAATTTCCTTTCCATTTTGCTCCGTACGCACGTCGTCGCAAAATACGCAGTTTAGGATTTTGATGTCATCCCGTTCACTCTCCACCGAGAGATACCTTGACATCAATGCGACCGCTAGTCGTCGTTGGTACAGATGATTTGACTATCTTATCTTCTCTCAAAATGATAGCTGATGGCGCACCGGCTTCCAACTTGTGGACTAGATCATGCTCATCGTTTCGAAGTCCACGGGCGCCCAGATAAACTGGATAGTAATCCATTTCCGCACCACATGAGAGTAGTAATAGGCTGATCGTATCCAAAGTTAAGTTTGCTGGACCTCCAAACCATTTGGTAATTTGAGCAGGATCTTTTCCTATGATTCGAGCAATATCTGCCTTTGTAAGGTTGCCATCTTCGATGCACTCCGCAACTACAGACATGACTGCAGCGTATAGACGCTCACGATTTCTCTGGCGAAAGTATTCGACGTCGGCGGTGTCGAGCTCCGGACGACTGGCGAATCGTTCTGATGTCGACGAGGTTGGCGGCATAATCATGAATGCTATCCCCAGTCAAAGGCTCATAAGGATGAAGCAATTGACGCCAAGTTATGCAGCAGCGCACTCGCTCATCTCTCCAGTTCCTTCCATTAGCAAATTGCTCAAGTGCATCGCGTCGCTCAAAATTAGTACAGACATATACGTTAAACTCTGCAAAGCGACCAAAAAACCGGAGAGGTGGAATGGGCTGAGCGGCTTTGATTTCCCATACCCCGTCGCTCTGTGGATCGAGCGGGCAGATTTGCGTGGGGCAGACCATTCGTTCGCCACTGCTAAATAGGTCGAGCACCGCGCGCTGGCCTCGCCACCAAGCCCTCTCGGCATCATCCTCGCGCTCAGCATGCAGTTCGCTCCATACATCCTCGGTGACGAAGAGTGGCCGAACGACCGCCCCGCCTAGCCTTGGCTTGAGAAGACGAAGCCTCCCGTCTGCCTGCGCCGCTTGGAGAAGTTCACCTATTGACATATATGTCAAGTCCGCGTTGAATTCAACAAATAGATTGCGGCTATGATGGGAGGAATCCGCGCCGTATGCCATATCCACGACCTGGGAGGAGCCGCGCTGCGAAGTAGGCCGAATTCAAACTGACCTTTTTGCGGCGGCTCAGGCCCCGCCTGACCCGCCAGCTGCGGCGACGATGATCGCCACTGCCTGCTCGGGCGGCAGGCGGTCGGTGTTGACGACGAGGTCGTAGTGGGTCGGCAGCTCCTCGTCGAGCTGGTAAAAGCGCTTGAAGTAATGTGCCCGCTCCAGGTCGGAGCTGCGCACCGCCTGCTCGGCGACGGTGCGGCTCAGGCCGCTCGCCCAGACCAGACGGTCGGCCCGCTCCTCCGCCGAGGCGGTCACCAGCACCCGCAGCACCCCGTCGCGGCCGGCCAGCGCCATCGAGGCGGCGTGGGCGACGATCACCGCCCGGCCCTCGGCCGCAATCTCCTCGATCACCTCGCGGATCAGGCCGCGCAGGCGGTCCTCGCGGGTCTGGCCGAGCGCCAGTGCCACGATCGGGTTGACCGCATAGTAGCGGGCGCCGAGCCGGCCGCTCGCGGTCGTGGGGACCATCGACGCGATCAGGCGGCGGATCAGCGATTGGCGCTGCTCGGTCTGGGCGACGCGCGCCGGGTCGAGCTCGGCCTTCTCGGCCGCGCGCTCGATGATCTCCGAATCGATGACCCGGAAGCCCAGGCGCGCCGCGACGGCCTGCCCGATCTCCTCGCCGCCGGCGGCGAGGCTGCGCGAGATGCAGACGACCTGGGCTGGCATCGGCAGCTCCCGACTCACTGAGGAACTCCAAAATGCCGTCCCGCTGCGGTTCCGTCCACGGTCAAACCTACGGCTCAGGCGGCAAGCCGGGCGGCGATCGCCTCGGGCCGCTCGGGCCGGCCGAGCAGGAAACCCTGCGCCTCGTGACAGCCGAGCCGGCGCAGGGTGCGCAGCTGCGCCTCGCTCTCCACACCCTCGGCCACCACCGTCTTGTCGAGCTGGCGGGCGAGCGTGACGATGGTGGCGACGATCGCCTCGTCGCGCGGATCCTCACCGAGATTGCGCACGAACGAGCGGTCGATCTTGATGACGTCGAACGGCAGCCATTTCAGGTAGGCGAGCGACGACCAGCCGGTGCCGAAATCGTCGATCGCCACCCTGACGCCGAGGCGGCGCACCTCCTCCAGCCCGGGATGGGGTGCCTCCGCCTCGCGCTCCATGTAGGCGCTCTCGGTGATCTCGAGCTCGAGCTGCTCCGGCGCCAGCCGGCAGTGCTCCAGCGTGCCGCGGATCTGCGTGGGCAAATCGGGATGGCGGAACTCGAGCGCCGACAGGTTGACGGCGATGCGGATCGGATGGCCGGCGTCGCGCCACTGCCGCGCCTGCGTGCAGGCGGCCCCCAGCACCCAGCGGCCGATCTCGCCGATCAGGCCGCTGGCCTCGGCGACCGCGATCACCTGCTCGGTCGGCAGTGCGGCGAACTCCGGGTGCCGCCAGCGCAGCAGCGCCTCGACGGCGATCATGCGGCGATTGGCGAGATCGAAGCGGGGCTGATAGGCGAGCTGGAGCTCGTGCCGCGGGATCGCCTCCCGCAATGCTCCCTCCACCCGGAGTCGGAGCTCCTGCGCCGAGCGGATCGCCTGCGAGTAGACCACCACCCGGTCTCTGCCCTCGCCCTTGGCGTGGTAGAGCGCGGCATCGGCGGCGCGGATCAGCGCGTCGGGATCGGCGCCGTGCTCGGGGCACAGCGCCATGCCCAGGCTGATGGTGACCTGGATCCGGCCGCCCTCGAGCTCGAACGGCGCATGGCACGCCTCGATCACGCGGCCCGCCAGCCGCAGGGCCTCGTCACCCTCGGTAAGATCGGGGCACACCAGAGCGAACTCGTCGCCGCCGAACCGGGCCAGCGTGTCGGAGGCGCGAATGGCGGCCCGCATCCGGCCGGCGAGGCCGCGCAGCAGCTGGTCGCCGGCCGGATGGCCGAAGGAATCGTTGACGTCCTTGAACCGGTCAACGTCGAGCAGGATCACCGCGGTTCGCGTGCCGTTGCGCCGGGAGCGGGCCAGCGCCTGCCCCAGCCGGTCGAGCAGCATCAGCCGGTTCGGCAGATTGGTCACCGCATCGTGGGCCAGCAGGTGGCGGACCCGGTCCTCCGTGCGGCGGCGCTCGGCGACCTCGCGCAGCAGGGCGGCGTTGGTCGTGCGCAGCTCGGCCGTGCGCTCGGTCACGGTCGCCTCGAGCCCGCGCCGCGCCAGGTCGAGCCGGGCCACCAGATGCGCGTTCTGCAGATTGAGCTCGGCCGCCCGGCGCAGGGTCCGGTGCGCCTGCCAGCCCGCCGCCGACAGGGCGGCACCATAGACGAGGGTCGCCAGCGCCATCGCGTGGGTGAGCAGCTCGCCGTCCGCGGCGAGCCTGATCGCGTAAGGCAGCAGCGCCGGCCAGATGAAGGCGAAGAACGCGGGCGGGTGCGCCGGCAGCGCCACGATCGACCCGGCGCACATGCCCGCCAGCACGAACGGCACCATCATCGAGGTCGGCGGAGTGGCGTAAGTGGCGGGCACCAGCCCGGCGGTGCCCCAGGCGAGCCCGGTCGCGGCGCTGGCGAGCGTCAGCAGCCTGGCCGCCCGCCGCCGTCCCGGCCCGTTCGCCCGGCGCGACGCGTGCCACAGCCCGAGGCGGGTGAGCTGGGCGGCTCCGATCGTGCCGAGCCAACCCAGCACGGCGGCCAGGGGTGCGGCACCCGCCAGCACCGTCGCCGTGATCGCCGCGATGGTCAGGTTGATGAGCGCCAGCAGCGGCTGCCGGCCGAGGAAATCCTGCCGCAGGAGCGCCGCGGCGTCGACCGTCTCGGCCGGTACCACGACCAACCCGGCCTCGGTCGAGCCGGGGGCGTCCCCCTCGTCGCTGGCGTTCAAAGGCGCACCATCGGCAATGCAATGGCTTGCCATAGCACTACTCGCGCGTTGGTAGAACTGGAGAAGTTGCGCCGTCACCCGGTGCGGGGATGCCAGCTTTCCTCCGCTGTCGTGGCCACCAGCGAGCGATGGTAGGGCACCCGCAGCAGGTGGTCGGTCTGGCCGTCGGCGCGCGGCCCGCCGACCACGGCGTCGACGATGGCCGCGAACGCCTCGGGCATGCGAGCGCGCGCCGTCTGCTCGCGGTTGACGCGCCCGACCTCCTGGCGTAGCTCGCGCCAGCACCGCGCGTCCAGGGCGGCGTCGCTTTCCAGGTCCGCGAACCGCTCGAAGACGATCGTGGTCGCGGTCGGCGTGCCGGCACGATCCGCCGCCACGCCGAGCATCACCCCGTCCATGATCCGCGCCATCGGCGCGCTGACGCCGTTGAGGACGAGCAGCAGGATCTCGTCGAGGCGGGTGACCTCCTCCAAAATCGCGAACAGCTGGCCGCCCAGCAACAGCAGCTCGCCGCGATAGTCGAACGGGCCGTCCGCGATTTCCGCGAGCAGGCGGTCCGCCGCCTGGCTGACTCTGAGGCCCACGGCAATGGTGATCCCGGTGTTGGCGAAGGCTTGGCGATAGCCGAGATAGAGCCCGGGATAGACCAGCCCCTCGCGCGGCACCGCCCGGCGCGCTACCGCGAGCAGGGCGAACGGCAGCGCGGCGGCGGGCGGCGCAGCCGGCTCCGCGCTTGCAAGCGCCGGTGCGCCCAATGTCCGGGCGAATTCCTCCTGATCCAGCTCCCAGGCGAGCCGGCTGAAGCTCGGCCATCGGCGGCCGACCAGCTCGGTCAGTCGGGTCAGATTGTGGTCGCTGGGGCGGGCGACGCCGGCGAGCCAGCGGCTGACCACCGACTTGTCGACCTCGGCCTCGGCGGCGAGCCGGCCGCGGCTGATGTTCTGCAGCTTCATGACCAGATGCAGCTTGGCGCCGAAACCCCTCATGCCTGGGAGATCCGACATCAGAGATGCAGGTTGGCGGCCGAGGTCGCCATCGCGAGCGAGCGGTGCAGGGGCACGCGCAACACTAGGTCGAGCTCGCCGCCCTCCCGCGGCTGGGCCACGAGATTGTCGACGACGCGCGCGAACTCCGCCGGCATCAGCTCGCGGGCGCAGCGCGCCTCGTTGATGCGGGACAGCTCCGCCACATAGCGCTCCCACAGCGCATCGTCGGAATCGTCGTCGGCGACGTCGGCCTCGCGCTCGAAGACGATCGCGGTGACCGACGGCGTGCAGGTCCGGTCCCCGGCGACGCCGGCCACCAGACCGTCCATCACCCGCGCCATGGGTGCCGAGACGCCGTTGAGGACGATCAGGAGGACCTCGTCCAGCCGGGTGGTTTCCTCGAGCAGCACGAACAGCTGGCCCCGCAGCAGCAACGCCTCGCCACGGTAGTTGAACAGACCGTCCGAGCAGCGCGCCGCGAGGCGGCCGTCCTCGAGGCGCAGCATCAGCCCCTGCGCCACCGTCATCCCGGTATTGGCGTAGGCCTTGCGGAAGCCGCGATAGAGCCCGGGATAGACCCAGCCGCCGCGCGGCAACGCCGCCCGCGCCACGTCGAGCACGCCCAGCGCCAGCCCGTCGGGCGCAGGTGCCGCACCGGCCCGCACCGGCGGCGGCAGCGCGCCCGGGCCGAGCACGGCGACATAGTCCTCGAAGGCGAGCTCCCAGCTCAGCAGGCTGAACTCCGGCCGCTCACGGCGGATCAGATCGGTGATCGCGCTGAGGTTCGGGCTGGAAGGCAGCGCCTGATCGTTCAGCCAGCGGCTGACCGCCGACTTGTCGACCCCGACGGTCGCCGCGAGCCGGCCGCGGCCGATGTTCACCAGCTTCATGGCGAGCTCTAGCTTGGCGCCGAACCGCTCCACCCGATGCCGCTCCGCCAGTCGCGCATGAACGGGAGATAGAGTGCGCATTACCTCAAGGCAACAATTCGCATCCGGATGCAACCGCTGTTGCATTGGCATGCGCAGTGCGGCGCAACCGCATTTGTAGCCGATCGCACAGTTCCAGGCTGAAGATCGGCTAGGTTCGCGATGTTGCTGCTGCCGACGGCGAAAGCATCCAGCAGCCGACAGACGACAATTCGAGGCCTTATCCAGCATCGAGCGCATCGGCAGCCCCACCGTTGGGGGCGGCAGGGGCGATTTGCGGCCCCATTGCTGTCGGCTGGCAGGCTCGAAGGGCGACTTAACTCAAAGGGAGATAGATCATGGTCGTCAAGATTGGGACGTTCGGCAACGACCTGCTGCTGGGCACCGACGGCGCGGATACGCTGCAAGGCTCCTTCGGCGACGACACGCTGCGGGGCTTCAAGGGCAACGACGTTCTGAGCGGCGGTGCCGACGACGACACGCTCGAGGGCGGCAAGGGCAACGACAGCCTCTACGGTGATGCCGGCGACGATCACCTGGACGGTGGTGCCGGCAACGATACGGCGGTGTTCAACACCGCGGGCGATGTCGAGGTCTCGCTGACGGCCGGAGTGGCCACCAGCAATCTGGGCAACGACACGCTGGCATCGGTCGAGAACATCGTCACCGGCGATGGCGACGACGATGTCACCGGCAATGACTTCGCCAATATCCTCAGCACCGGCGCCGGCAGTGACATCGTCTCGGCCAATGGCGGCAACGATATCGTCAACCTCGGCTCGGGCAACGACATCGGCGCCGGCGATGCCGGCAACGACTCGCTGAATGGCGGCAGCGGCGACGACGATCTGTACGGCGGGTATGGTGTGGACATTCTGACCGGAGGTTCGGGCGCCGATCTCTTCGGCTTCTATGCCGACGACGAGTACGGGACGGACAGCGGCGTTGGACCCGGCAACCGCGACCGGATCACGGACTTCAACCCGCTGGAGGACGTTATCGACGTCGGCGACGTCGGCGATCTGAGCTTCGTCGGTCAGTCCGCCTTCTCCGGCGTCAATCAGGTCCGGTATTTCCACAGTGGCGGCGACACGATCGTCCAGGTGAACCACGACGGCGTTTCCGGCGCTGATCTGGAGATCCAGCTCGACGGCATCTTCAATCTTCAGGGCAACGACTTCGTGCTCTGACGCGGCGCGCTCCGTCTGGCGCTGTGCCGGGCGCGGCTACCTCGACCAAAGGGGATCCTGAAATGGCCACGATTACCGGCACCAACGCCAGCGACAACCTCTACAGCGGCCTTGCGGACGACGATATTTTCGGCCTGGGCGGCAACGACACGATCTACTATGGCAGTTACACTGGCGACTACGTAGCCTCGCATGGCAACGACACGATCGATGGGGGCAGCGGCTCAGACACGCTGTCCTTCTATCACGGTGTCGAATCCTATGATCCCGTCCCCGACATCTTCGTCGATCTTCAGGCCGGCACCGCCGAGCTGGAAGGCGGCGTCACACTGACATTGTCCAATATCGAGAACGTCAGTTTCTCGGGCGACTGGGGCTTCGAGGCGTGGGGCAATCAGTACGCCAATCGCATCGCGGCCGGCTATGGCTGGGGTGACTTTCACGGGCGGGGCGGCGACGACGTTCTCGTTGGTGGTGATGGCGGCGACACTCTCTACGGGGACTCGGGCAACGACACCCTGATCGGCCGCTATGGCGACGACACGCTGATCGGCGGCACCGGCAGCGACACGGTCGTCTACGACCACAACGACATCGTCGTCGACCTCGCCCTGGGCACAGCTTCGGGGCAGGGCAGCGACACGCTGGACGGGATCGAGAACGTCACGACCGCCGACGGCGACGACGTGATCGGCGGCAGCGATGCGGCCAACCTCCTGCTGGCTGGTGCCGGCAACGACGTGGTGGACGGGCTCGGCGGCAAGGACCGGATCGAGGGCCATGCCGGCAACGATTCGCTGCACGGCGGCGCGGGCAACGACACGCTCGACGGCGGCAGCGGCTTCGACGTGCTCGACGGCGGCACCGGTGTCGACACGCTGACCGGTTTCCACCACGCGGACGATTTCGTCTTCGCCCCTGGCGACAGCTCGATCGGCGCCGGCTTCCGTGACGTGATCACCGATTTCAGCACGGTTCAGGGCGACGATCTCGATCTGAGCGCATTCGGTGGCCTGACCTTCATCGGCCAGAGCACCTTTTCGGCCGAGGACCAGGTACGCTTCATCCACAGCGGTGGCAACACGCTGGTCCAGATCAACTCGGTCGGCAACTCCGGCATGGAGATGGAGATCCAACTGAATGGGCTCCTGAACCTGTCTGCCGGCGACTTCATCCTCTAGCACCACCGCGAGTGCTTGAGCTCAACTTCCCAAAGAACTCATCGAGTGACAGCCATGTCGATCAAATTCGGTACCAGCGCCGACAATGCGCTCCACGGCACCTCCGCCGACGACATTCTCTACGGCCTCGGCGGCGCCGATCTGCTCTATGGTGAAGCCGGCAACGATCAGCTGATCGGCGGCTCGGGCAACGACACGCTCTATGGCGGCGATGGCGTCGACACGGCGGTGTTCAGCACGGCGCACGATGTCGACGCCCGGCTTTGGGCTGAGAACGGCTCGGCGTGGGATCTCGGCTTCGATCTGCTCTACGGGATCGAGAACCTGATCACCGGCTCCGGTGACGATCTGGTCGAGGGGGACGAGGGGGCGAACCTCCTCAGCGCCGGGGCGGGCCTCGATGTGGTCCACGGCGAGGGCGGTGACGACGCCCTCTACGGCGGGAACGGCAACGACACCCTCGAAGGCGGCGAGGGTGACGACTTCGTCCAAGGCGGCAACGGCCACGACTATGTCGGCGGCGACGCGGGCGACGATGTGCTGGAGGGCAACGGCGGCGACGACGATCTCGACGGCTATGTCGGCGTCGACGTCATGACCGGCGGGGCGGGTGCGGACGACTTCTTCTTCCGTCCGGGCGACAGCGGCACCAGGCTCGGCAACCGCGATCGGATCACGGACTTCGATCAGGCCGAGGGCGATCAGATCGAGCTCAACTTCTTCGACGGGCTGAGCTTCGTCGGCAACGACGCCTTCACCGCTGCCGACCAGGTCCGCTTCGTCCACAAGTCGGGCAGCACGTTCGTCCAGATCAATACCGATGCGGATCTTGCCGCCGAGTCGGTGATCGAGCTCACCGGCACGATCGATCTGGTTGCCGGCGACTTCGTGCTCTAGCGACCGGTACGTTGCCAGCCGCCGCCGTCACGCCCTAGCCTGTGCCGGCGGCTCAGGCGGGAGGGACGGATGGCCGAAGGTTGGTCGATGGCGGGCGGGCTCGCTGCGGCATGCCGCCCATGAGGCGCGCCGCTCTGCTCGGGCTGCTGCTCGCCCGCGCGGCGGTCGCCGCCGAGGGCGACGTCGCAGCCGGCAAGAAGCTGGCCGAGACGCACTGCTCGCGCTGTCACGCCACCGGCAACAGCGACAGCAGCCTGATGGAGGGGGCGCCGGCGCTGCGCGACCTCAAGCTGCGCTACCCGGTCGAGGACCTGGCCGAGGCGCTGGCCGAAGGGATGGTCACCGCGCATCCGCAGATGCCCGTGATCACCCTGGAGCCCGAGCAGATCGACGACCTCTTGGCCTATCTCGACAGCCTCGACTAGCGCGCTGGTCAAGCGCCGGGGCGGGGCCTAGCCCGGATTTCTCACCGGGAGTAGGTGCACCGGGGCTCTAAATGAGCGAAAGTTCTTTTGCGACAAAGCCTTAGGCTCAAGCAGAGGAGATTCCCGATGCCGACAGAGTGTAGCGCGGATCGGATGGCGTTTGCACCTGCGGCGGGCCGCGCGGTGGTCGCCGGCTTCGATGGTGGTGCCATCAGCTCTGACGCCGGGGCGCTGCTGCTCGGTGCCACCGACCGGGCGATCGGGCTGGTCCGGCGGTTCGCCGGCTGTTTTGTCGATCATCGGTCGCCGGACCAAGTCGAGCACGGCGTGGCCACGCTGGTCGGCCAGCGGGTGTTCGCCCTGGCGCTGGGTTACGAGGATCTGGTCGACCACGACACCCTGCGCCACGACCCGGTGCTGGCCGCCGTCACCGGCAAGCTGACCGCGCGCCGATCCGACTGTGCGCCTTTGGCCGGCAAGTCGACGCTCAGCCGGCTCGAGCACGCGCCGGCCGATCTCGGCCTACCCGCTACCACAAGATCGGCCACGACGCGGGCTTGATCGAGCGGCTGTTTGTTGACTTGTTCCTCGATGCGCATGCGGCGCCGCCGGATGAGATCGTGCTCGACCTGGACGCAACCGACGACCCGCTGCACGGCAGTCAGGAGGGGCGCTTCTTTCACGGCTACTATGGCTGCTACTGCTACCTGCCACTCTACGTGTTCTGCGGCGACCATCTGCTGGCCGCCAAGCTGCGGCGATCGAACATCGACGCCAGTGCCGGCGGTCGGCCCGGCTGGTGGATCAGATCCGAGCGTTGGCCGAAGGTGCGGCTCGTCCTGCGCGCCGACTCGGGGTTCGCGCGCGAGCCGCTCATGCTCTGGTGTGAAGCGAGCCAGGTCGACTACGTGCTCGGCCTCGCCCGTAATACGCGCCTGGTCGGCGAGGTCGCGGCCGAACTCGACTTGGCCAGGACCGAGGCGGAGCAAACCGGCCAGGCGGCCCGCCGGTTCAAGGACTTTTGCTACCAGACCCTCGACACGTGGAGCCACGCGCGGCGGGTCATCGGCAAAGCCGAGCAGCTGGCCGGCACCGGTGGCGAGACGAGCGCCAACCCGCGCTTCCTGGTCACCTCGCTCCGCCCGGACGAGTGGGCGCCCAAGCCGCTCTACGAGCGGCTCTACTGCGCCCGCGGCGAGATGGAGAACCGGATCAAGGAGTGCCAGCTCGATCTGTTCGCCGACCGCACCTCCGCCGGCACCATGCGGGCCAACCAGCTCCGCTTGTGGTTCGCGTCGATGGCCTACGTGCTGCTGGCGGCGCTGCGCCGGATCGCGCTGCCGGCCACCCGCCTCGCCCGGGCCACCGCCGGCACGATCCGGCTCAAGCTGCTCAAGCTCGGCGCTCTGGTGCGCGTCTCGGTACGCCGGGTCACCGTCGCCATGGCCTCGGGCCATCCCTGGCAGCAGGACTGGGCCATCGCCCACCGCGCCCTCACCGCAGCCGCGGGCTGACCACGAACCAGACAGCGCACAGTCGACATCGCCTCGGCGAGACGCTGCCCGAGGGTGGCTCGGGGAAACTGCTACCCGAACCGCAGGCGCAACGGCCCGCGCCGATCAATTCCCCAGATCTGCCGCCGACAACCCCCCGCAGCCAACATATCATCGCTGCCGTGAGAAATCCGGGCTAGCTTCCTCTGCGATGCGCCAGCCCGATCCCGCCGGCCCGCCGGCCCTCGCCCGCCTGTGGCGCCTGTTCTGGGGCGAGGCCGAGCCGCCGCTGCGCCGGCGCATCGTCGGCACCGTCGCCCTGCTCAGCACCACCGCACTGGTCAACGCGCTGGTCCCGCTCCTGTTCGCCCGGATCGTCGACGGCATGGCGCCCGCGCATGCGGCGCTCGCCGCCCCGCTGGCGATCCTGCTCGCCTATGTCGGGGCGCAGTGGCTCGGCCGCACCATGGGCGAGCTGCGCTGGAGCCTCTACGGGCCGATCGAGCAGCGCACCCGCCGGCGCCTCGCCGGCGCAGCACTCGCCCATCTGCACGAGCTGTCGCTGAGCTTCCACCTCGCCCGCCGCACCGGCCAGATCAGCCGCATCCTCGAGCAGGGCCTCAACGGTGCGCGCGAGCTGCTGTTCGACGGCGTGTTCCTGATCCTGCCGTTCCTGGCCGAGGTGCTGTTCGTGGCCGCGGTCATGCTCGTCCGCCTCGATGCGGTCTTCGCCATCATCCTCACCGTCACCGTGGCGCTCTACGGCGTGGCGCTGGTGGTGGGCTCGGAATGGCTGCGCGCGCACCAGCGGCGCGCCAATCTCGAGGCGGCCTCGGCGCACGGCAAGGCGATCGACAGCCTGCTCAACTACGAGACGGTCAAGTACTTCAACAACGAGGCCCACGTCGCCGGCCGCTACGATGCCAGCCTCGCCGCGGTCGAGCGACTGCAGGTCAAGGCGCTGGGCTATCGCAGCCTGACCGGCGTGCTGCTGGTCACCATCCTCGCCGCCGGCACCGGCCTGATCCTGCTGATGGCGGCCGGCCGGGTCGGCGCCGGTGCCATGACCGTGGGCGAGCTGGTCCTGGTCAACGCCTACCTGATCCAGCTCACCCGGCCGATGGACCGGCTGGGCCAGCTCTACCGCTCGATCAAGCAGGCCTTCGTCGATCTCGAGCAGTTGATGGAGCTGCTGGCCGAGCTGCCCGAGATCCGCGACCGGCCCGACGCCGCGCCCCTGCCGCCCGGGCCGGGCGAGATCGCCTTCGAGCGGGTCTCCTTCGCCTATGGCGGCCGCCCGGTCCTCACCGGCCTCGACTTCCGCATCGCCCCCGGCCGCCGCACCGCCATCGTCGGCCCGACCGGCGCCGGCAAGTCGACCATCGCCCGACTGCTGTTCCGCTTCTACGACCCGACCCGCGGCCGCATCCTGCTCGACGGCCACGACCTGCGCGAGCTGACCCAGTCCTCCCTGCGCGCCGCCATCGCCGTGGTGCCGCAGGACATCGTCCTGTTCAACGACACCATCGCCTACAATCTCGGCTTCGGCCGCCCCGACGCCTCGCGTGCCGAGATCGAGGCCGTGGCGCGGGCCGCCCAGCTCCACGCCTTCATCGCCGGCCTGCCCGAGGGCTACGACACGCTGGTCGGCGAGCGCGGCCTCAAGCTGTCCGGCGGCGAGAAGCAGCGGGTGGCGCTGGCCCGCGCCATCCTCAAGCGCCCGCGCATCCTGATCCTCGACGAGGCCACCTCGGCCTTGGACAGCGCCACCGAGCAGGCGGTGCAGGCCGCCCTGCGCTCGCTCGGCCGCCCGGTCACCACGCTGGTGATCGCCCACCGGCTCGCCACCATCGTCGACGCCGACGAGATCCTGGTCCTCGACCACGGCCGCATCGTCGAGCGCGGCGGCCACGACCGCCTGCTCGCGCGCGGCGGCCTCTATGCCGATCTGTGGCGCCGCCAGGGGGCGGAGCTGGCAGTGGCCGAATGACCGACCGCCCGTGATCGAAATCTGCCTGCTCTCGGACCGCAATCGGAGCGGCTCCCACTTGGCGGAAGCGATCTCGACCCGATTGCGTTCCGAGGGCGAAGGATTGGGGATTGCCTTGTCGACTTTGTTCGGTGCTTAGTGGCGGCCGATGATGGCCGGCATCGACGTGTTCGAACCTTGATGTCGATTCCGGCGTGAAGGACGATCTTGTGGATTTTGGGTGATTTCCTAAGTCGCGATCGGCAATTCGGCGCGGGCGTGACTTCCGTATAGCAGCAACGCGGGACCAGTGCGATGGAACAGTCAAACGAAGCGGGCGTCTGGCTTTCGCTACTTCCATTATTCATACTAGGAATACCGCTAGCAATCGGCAACTATTATCTTGCAAAGCGCCTAGAAAAGAATCGTGTAATTTGGGCCATTCTTTCACTGGTGCCATTTGTCAATGTCCTATTTCTCTACTATGTGGGTTATATTGCAATATTTGCTATCTTGGATCGCTTGACGACTATCATGAATCAGCGGTCGCTAACAGGATGAATTGCCGGTAGTGAAAGCTCTGGCTGTGCTCGGCAGCCGTGTGCGGCGGCTACGTTCTTTTATTGTCGGGCCGAGCCTGGATATTATATCAGTCACTTGGCCGGACGAACTCGACGGCGCCACGATTCCAGGTCGAGCCGACCACGTACCCTTTCCACGCGGGCCGTCCCGCAATAGACAGCGGTTGAGCCGCTGCCTGAGCTGTCGCCATGACCGTCTCCGCCCTTCTGGTCTTCGCCCTGACCCTCCTGGTCGCCGCCGGCTCGCCGGGGCCGAGCATCGCGGCCCTGGTGGCGCGCGTGCTCACCGGGGGCTGCGCGACGTGCTGCCGTTCCTGGCGGCGATGTGGCTCGGCGAGGCGGTCTGGCTGACCGTGGCGGTGACCGGGCTCGCCGTGCTGGCGCAGACCTTCCACGGCCTGTTCGTGCTGCTCAAGCTCGCCGGCGTGCTCTATCTGCTCTGGCTCGCCTGGCAGATGTGGCACGCCCCGGCGACGCCGCCGGACGCCGCCTTGCCCGCCGCGCAGCGCCCCTGGCGGATGTTCCTGGCCGGCCTGCTGGTGACCCTCGGCAACCCCAAGATCATGGTGTTCTACCTGGCGTTGCTGCCGACCCTGATCGACCTGCACGGCGTCGGCCTCGCCGCCTGGGCCGAGCTGGTCGCCACCATGCTCGTCGTGCTGGCGGCGATCGACCTCGCCTGGGCGCTGCTCGCCGCCCGTGCCCGCCGCCTGCTGCGCAGCCCGCGCGCGGTGCGCCTCGTCAACCGCGCCGGCGCTTCCACCATGGCGGGCGCCGCGGTGGCGATCGCCGCCAAGTAGCCGCTGCCGGCGAAAACTCGGCCGCGGGCGCGCCGGCTCGTCTCGCCACGTCAGGGGTCGCGCGGATCGGCCGCCGCGAGCTCGGGAGCGGGCGTGTAGGCCTGGTCCGCCCGGCGCAGGATGGCGTCGCGCCCGCCGAGATCGGCGATCTTTCGGGCCTGTGCGGCGAACGCGGCGGCGTTGACCGCCCCGACATCGGCGATCTGCGCCAGCGCGGCGCGCAGGTCGTTCAGGGCCGCCCGATGGGCCGGTGCCGCGGCGAGGTCGTGCTCCTCGCGGGGATCGGCCCCCAGGTCGAACAGCTGCGGCGCATATCCAGGATACTCCACCAGCTTCCACCGCCCCT
The DNA here is from genome assembly GCA_046349415.1 of Geminicoccaceae bacterium. Classification (GTDB taxonomy): domain Bacteria; phylum Pseudomonadota; class Alphaproteobacteria; order Geminicoccales; family Geminicoccaceae; genus Benzoatithermus. The sequence continues at coordinate 24,731 of JAXMCJ010000018.1, read as the reverse complement.
TGCGCAGCATGAAGATGCCCGTGATCGAGGACCAGTCGTGATACTCGCTGAACACCGCGCGCTCCCGGTCGGGAGCCGCGAGGATGTTCGCCAGCGAGGTCCCCGGCAGGTCCTGGTCGTCGATGTGCGGCGGCAGTCCGGCAAAGCCGGTCAGGGTCGGATGCAGGTCGACCAGCGACACCGGCGTCGGCTCGACCCGGCCCGCCGGAATGCCGGGGCCGCGCACGATCAGCGGCACGGCGACGGAGTCCTCGTACATGGTCGATTTGCCCCACAGACCCCGGTGGCCGAGATTGTCGCCGTGGTCGGAGGTGTAGATCACGCGCGTCCGCCCGCTGAGCCCCGACTCGTCGAGGGTTCGCAGGATGCGGCCGACATTGTGGTCCAGGAATGAGCACAGGCCGTAATAGGCGCGTCGCGCGACCGCGACCTTTTCCGGATCGAAGTAGGCGTCGTAGGGACTGAGCTCCCGCAACGCGTCCAGGACCGGATGCCGCGGCCGTTCGGCCGGCGGGTACTGCCGTGGCGGCGGGATCTCCGCGTCGGCGTAGAGGTCGTAGAATGGCCGTGGCGCCTGCAGCGGGAAATGCGGTGCCACCAGCCCGACATAGAGGGTCCAGGGGCGGCCGTCCTCCTGGTGCGCCGCATCGGCGAGCCAGCCGCAGGCGCGCTCGGTGATCGCCCGATCGTAGGCGGCATAGCGGCTCTCGCCGGGACCGATCTCGCTCGCCAATAGGTCGCAGCCGGGGATCACCGCGGGCGGGTCGCGCAGCAGGCTGGTGGCCCAGCCGACGCCGTCGAAGACGTGCATCGGCAGGATCTCCTGCGTGAACCCATTGGAGTCGGCGCTGCTGCGGAAATGCAGCTTGCCGATCGACACCACCTCGTGGCCCGCCGCGAGCAGGCGCGCCGCCCAGCCGGCGACCGAGCCGTCGAAGGGCGAGGTGCTGTCCCAGGCGCCGATCCGGTGCACGTGGCGGCCGGTGGCGAAGCTCGCCCGCGACGGCACGCAGACCGGCGAGTTGGCATAGGCGTGCCGGAACAGGCTGCCCCGCCTCGCCAGCGCGTCGAGATTCGGCGTCCTGACAATCGGATCGCCGTAGCAGCCGAGCACGTCGCGATTGTGCTCGTCTGACATGATGACCACGGTGTTCGTCGCGCTCATCCCAATTCTTCCACGACGTGCCGCGACCGCCACCGCTACCGCGTCAGGCGGCGGCTCAGAGCTAGCCGCCGAGATGGGCGATGATCTCCTGGTAGGCCGCCTCGGGGAACGCCTTCAGCGTCGTCGTCCGGACGAAGCCCTGCATGCCGAGCCGCAGCGAGAACCTGGCCGCGGTCGCGTCGTCCGGCGCCTCGTAGGCGACCACCATGTCGTGATTGCCCATCGTCAGCCAGACCTGGCGGAACTCGCCGCCCATCTCCCGCAGCAACGCGCGCGCCCGATCGAGCCGTGCGGGCGAATCCTTGACGTTGGCGATGCCCTTGTCGGTGTAGTTCACCAGCGCGATGTAGTGCGCCATGGTTGCTCCCCCTGCCGGCCCGGCTGGCCGGACCCGCAACGATAGGCGCAGGCGCGCAAGGGGGCCAGCCCAGATTGCGACGGATCAGGACGAAAGTCCTTGATCTGGCGCCCGCTTGAGAAGGATAAGCTGGAATTCCTGATCTTCCGGAGAGATCGCATGCCCGGCAACCCGTCGCCCACGCCACCGGCCACCCTCGACGCCGACTCCTTCGCCAGGCTCCACGCCGCCGTCACCTCCGACTGGGGTCCGCGCGACGCCTACGAGCGACGCTGGGTGATGGAGCTGGTGACCTGCCTGTGGCGTCAGGACCGGCTGCGCGCTCTGGAGCTGGCGAGCCTGACCGCGGCCGCCGCCGAGAGCCCGCCCGGCGACGCGGCGGTGGGTCGGCTCACCGCCTTCGCCCGCTACGGTGCCCGCATCGACAAGGACATCGGCCGCGCCCTGCAGGCGCTGCGCATCCTGCGCGACCGGCCCGACGCGTGGATCGACGAGCTGAAAAACGGCACGGCCGAACCCGGGAAGACGGAACCCGCACGCGAGGCCGGCCCGCGCGAACCGGCCGGCGGCATGCAGCGGCCGAAAAATGGCACGCCCGAACCCGAGCGGCCCGGCTCGCCTTTGCCGGCCGAGCCCGCCGCGCCGCCCAACCGCCAGCAGCGCCGGCGCCTCGCCGCCCTGGCCCGAGGGCGACGCGCGGCCTGACGGCCGCGGAGCCGTCGCTCAGACGTTCAGCAGCAGATGCTCGCGCTCCCAGGAGCTGATCACCTGCTGGTAGGCGTCGTGCTCGGTCTGCTTCACCGCCAGCAGGACCTCGACGAAGTCCTCGCCGAGCACCTCCTTGAGGGCGGGGCTGGTGTGCAGCTTGCGCAGCGCCTCGGGCATCTGCTGCGGCAGGGTCTGGGCGAGCCGGTAGGCGGTGCCCTTGATCGGGTCGTTGGGCTCGATCTCGCCGGCGATGCCCAGCCAGCCGCAGGCGAGCGTCGCGGCCATGGCGAGGTAGGGGTTGGCGTCGGCGCCGGCGATCCGGTTCTCGACCCGGCGCGCCTCGGGCGAGGAGATCGGCACGCGCAGCCCGACGGTCCGGTTCTCGACCCCCCAGTGGACGTTGATCGGTGCCGTCGACCAGCGCCGCAGCCGGCGGTAGGAGTTGATGTTCGGCGCCATCAGCGGCATCGCGGCGCCCAGGAACTTCTGCAGCCCGCCGATGAACCAGTAGAACTCCTGGCTCGGCTCGCCGTCGGCCTTGGAGAACAGGTTGCGGCCGGCATTGCGGTCGAGGACGCTCTGGTGGACGTGCATCGAGCTGCCCGGCTCGCCGGCCATCGGCTTGGCCATGAAGGTGGCGTAGATGCCGTGCTTGAGCGCTGCCTGGCGCAGGGTGCGCTTGAACAGGAAGGCCTGGTCGGCGAGCTCGAGCGCGTCGCCGTGGTTGAAGTTGATCTCCATCTGCGCCGCGCCGGCCTCGTGGGTCAGCGTGTCGACGTCGATCTCCTGCGCCTCGCACCAGTCGTAGACGTCCTCGAAGATCGGGTCGAACTCGTTGACGGCGTCGATGCCGAAGGACTGGCGCGCCGTCTCCTGCCGGCGCGAGCGGCCGATCGGCGGCACCAGCGGATAGTCGGGGTCCTCGTTGACCTTGGTCAGGAAGAACTCGAGCTCGGGCGCCACCACCGGCTCCCAGCCCTTGCCGGCGTAGAGCCCGAGGATGCGGCGCAGCACGTGCCGCGAGGAGATCGTGACCGGCGAGCCGTCGTGATAGTGGCAGTCGGCCAGCACCTGCGCGGTCGGCTCGGGATACCAGGGGACCAGCCGGATCGAGTTCGGGTCGGGCCGCAGGCTGATGTCGCGGTCGACCGGGTCGATCACGTCCTCCTCGGGATACTCGCCGGTGACGGTCTGGATGAAGATGCTCTCCGGCAGGCGCAGGGAATCGTCGTCGAGCGAGCGGACGAACTTCTCCGCCGGCAGGATCTTGCCGCGGGCGATGCCGTTGATGTCGGCGATGATGCACTCGACCTCGGTGACGTGGTGCTCGCGCAGCCACTGCTGGAAATGCGCCTTCCGGCTGTCGTCCGCCATGAAACCCGACCTGAGTGTCTACCGTGCCGCGACCCTGCCAGGATCGGGGGCTCCAGGCAATCTGAGGCCATCAAGCGGCCGTGAGCGGTGCGCACGGACAGGGCACGCTTTCTTCTCCCGCGGCGCAACAGGGATTATCGTGACGTCATGCGGCGGTCATTCGTGCCCTTGCTCGGCGCCTGCCTGCTGGCGCTCGGCGCCGCGGGCGGCTGGTACCTGTTCGCGGAGCCGGTCTCCAGCGCCCGCGAGACCGCGGGCGCCCGCGCGCGCTCGGTGCCGGTCGAGGTGGCGCTGGCCGAGACGGCCGCGCCGCCACCCTGGTTCGCGCCACCGGCACGCTGCTCGCCAGCGATGCGGTCGTGGTCCAGCCGGAGATCGCCGGGCGGGTGACGGAGGTCCTGTTCGAGCAGGGCCAGGCGGTCCGCGCGGACGATACCCTGATCAGGCTCGATGCCACCTCGCACCAGGCCGAGCTCGCCAAGGCCGAGGCCGCGCTGACGCTGGCTCGGGAGAACTACGGCCGGTCGGAATCGCTCTCGCGGCGCGGCGCCACCGCCGCCCAGGCGCTCGACGAGGCGCGCGCCGCGCTGCGCACGGCCGAGGCCGAGGTGGTCCTGGCGCGGCAGCGCCTGTCGGACACCGACATCCGCGCCCCGTTCGACGGCGTGGTCGGCCTCAAGCAGCTCAGCGTCGGGCGCTATGTCGAGCCGGGCGACGAGCTGGTGGCGCTCGAGCGCATCGACCCGCTCTATCTCGACTTCCGCCTGTCGGAGCGCTGGCTCGCCAAGCTCGTCCCGGGCGACACGGTGACGGTCACGGTCGATGCGCTGCCCGGCGAGACGGTCACCGGCACGATCGCCGCCCTCGATCCCAAGGTCGACGTCAACGGCCGTGCCGTCCAGCTGCGCGCCACCGTGCCCAACCCCGACCGCGGGCTGCGCCCCGGCCTGTTCGCGCGCGTCGCCGTCGAGCTCGACGCGCGGCCCGACGCGGTGCTGGTGCCCGAGGCGGCCGTGGTGCTGCAGGAGGGCGGGCCGATCGTCTACCGGGTCGTCGAGGGCAGGGCCGCCCTGACGCCCGTGACCACCGGGGTGCGCCGCGCCGGCAAGGTGGAGATCACAAGGGGCCTCGCTGCGGGCGACACCGTCGTGACCAACGGCCATGTCCGCCTGCGCGACCGGGCGCAGGTCGAGATCGTGCCGGCGGCGGCCGGAAGCTGAGCCGGTGAGCCTGCCCGAGATCTGCATCCGGCGGCCGGTGTTCGCCACCGTGCTCAGCCTGCTCCTGCTCCTGGTCGGCCTCGTCTCCTACCTGCGCCTGCCGGTGCGCGAGTATCCGGCCATCGACCAGCCGGTGGTCTCGGTGGTGACCGACTATCCGGGCGCCAGCCCGGAGATCATGGAGACCCAGGTCACCCAGGTGCTGGAGGCCTCGATCGCCGGCATCGCCGGCATCGACGTGCTGTCCTCCTCGAGCCGGCAGGAGAGCAGCCGGATCACCGCCCGCTTCACCCTCGAGACCGACCCCGAGGACGCCGCGGCCGACGTGCGCGACCGGGTCTCGCGGGTGCGCGGCCGGCTGCCCGACGAGATCGACGAGCCGGTGATCCGCAAGGTCGAGGCCGACGCCGACCCGATCCTCTATCTCGCCTTCACCAGCGAGCGCATGTCGCCGCTCGACATCACCGACTTCGTCGACCGCGACGCCCGCGACCGGCTGCAGAACCTGCCCGGCGTGGCCGAGGTGCAGATCCTGGGCGAGCGGCGCTACGCCATGCGGATCTGGCTCGACCGCGACCGGCTGGCCGCCTACGGCCTGACCGTCCAGGACATCGAGGGCGCCATCCGCAGCCAGAACCTGGAGGTGCCGGCGGGGCGGATCGAGAGCGTCGACCGCGAGTTCACCGTGCTGTCGCGCACCGGCCTGACCACGCCCGAGGGGTTCGCCGACATCGTGGTCAAGGATGCCGATGGCTTCGCCGTGACCCTGGGCGACGTCGCCCGGATCGAGATCGCCGCCGCCGACGAGCGGCGCGCCACCCGGCTGAACGGCCGCAACTCGGTCACCCTGGGCATCGTCAAGCAGGCCACCGCCAATCCGCTCGACGTGGCGCGCGAGGTGCGCGCGGCCCTGCCGAGCCTGGCCGAGGTGCTGCCGGCGGGCATGGAGGTGGTGGTCGCCAACGACACCACCGTGTTCATCGAGCGCTCGATCGCGGCCGTGTTCACCACCATCGCCGAGGCCGTCGGGCTCGTCGTGCTGGTGACGCTGCTGTTCCTGCGCTCCTTCCGCGCCACTCTGATCCCGGTGGTGACGATCCCGGTCTCGCTGATCGCGACCTTCGCCCTGATGTACGCCGCCGGCTTCTCGATCAACACGCTCACCCTGCTGGCGCTGGTGCTGGCGATCGGCCTCGTGGTCGACGACGCGATCGTCGTGCTCGAGAACGTCTACCGTCACGTCGAGCGCGGCGAGCCGCCATTCGAGGCGGCCCTGATCGGCACCCGCGAGATCGTCTTCGCCGTCATCGCCATGACCCTGACCCTGGCCGCCGTCTACGCTCCGGTGGCGCTGACGCCGGGTCGCACCGGTCGGCTGTTCATCGAGTTCGCCCTGGCGCTGGCGGGTGCGGTTCTCGTCTCCGGCTTCGTGGCGCTGACGCTGACGCCGATGATGTGCTCGCGCCTGCTCGTCCCGCATGGGCACGAGAACGCCGTGGCGAGCCTCGCCCGCCGCGGCCTGGAGGCCGTCGAGCGCGGCTATGCCTGCCTCCTGGAGCTGACGCTTGCCCACTCCTGGCTGCTGCTGCCGCTGGTCGGGCTCGTCCTAGGCGGCGGGGTGGCGCTGTTCCAGCGCACGCCAAGCGAGCTGTCGCCGGCGGAGGACCGCGGCTACATCCGCGCCTCGGTCCGCGGCCCGGAAGGGGCCACCATCGACTGGACCACGCGCAATATCGCCCGGATCGAGCCGCTCACCGCCGCCATTCCCGAGGTGGCCAGCACCTTCGTCATCGCCGGCGTGCCCGAGGTGACGCGCGGCATCGTCGTGGTGCGCCTGAAGCCGTGGGAGGAGCGGGTGCGCGGCCAGCAGGAGGTGCTGGCGGAGCTGCGGCCGCTGCTCGGCAGGCTACCCGGGATGGTCGCCGCACCCAGCAGCCCGCCCTCCCTGGGCCAGGACTCGCGCAGCCCGCCGGTACAGCTCGTGCTGCAGACCAGCGGCAGCTACGCCGAGCTGGCCGAGGTCACCGAGCGGTTCGTCCGCGCGGTCGAGGACTGGCCCGGTGCGACCGACGTCACCGGCGAGCTGACCCTGGCGACGCCGCAGCTCGAGGTCGAGACTCGACCGGCAGAAGATCGCCGATCTCGGGCTCGACGTGGACACGGTCGGGCGCACGCTGGAATCGTTCCTCGCCGGCCGGACGGTGACCCGCTTCAACCGCAATGCCGAGCAATACGACGTCATCGTCCAGGTCGGCGACGCCGACCGGCGCGAGCCGGACGACCTGTCGGCGATCTACGTCCGCGGCCGCGGCGGCGAGATGGTCCAGCTCTCCAACCTCGTGAGCTTGCGCGAGACCGTCGCCGCCCGCGAGCTCAACCGCTACAACCAGCTGCGTGCCGCCACGGTCTATGCCTCGCTTGCCCCCGACACCGCGATCGGCGACGCGCTCGATCATTTCGAGACGGTGGCGCGCGAGGTCCTGCCCGACCATTTCCGCTACGACTTCTCGGGGCCGTCGCGCGAGTTCAAGCAGGCCGGCAGCTCGATCGTCCTGATCTTCGGCCTGGCGCTCGCCTTCATCTATCTGCTGCTGGCGGCGCAGTTCGAGAGCTTCGTGGCACCCTTGCTGATCATGGTCACCGTGCCGCTGTCGATGGCCGGCGCCTTCCTCGCCATCCACCTCACCGGCGGCACGCTCAACGTCTACAGCCAGATCGGCCTGGTCACCCTGATCGGCCTGATCACCAAGCACGGCATCCTGATCGTCGAGTTCGCCAACCAGGCCCTGGCTGCCGGTGCGGACCGGCGTGCCGCCGCCTTCGCCGCCGCGCGGCTCCGCCTGCGCCCGATCCTGATGACCACCGCGGCGATGGTGCTGGGTGCCGTGCCCCTGGCGCTGGCGCACGGCGCCGGTGCCGAGAGCCGGCAGCAGATCGGCTGGGTGATCGTCGGCGGGATGAGCCTGGGCACGCTGCTCACCCTGTTCGTGCTGCCGGCGCTCTATGCGGCGCTGCCCGAGCGGCGGCAGGCCGATGCATCGGCACTCGCACCCGCCGAATGACCAGGAGCGCCGCGCGCCGGATGGCTCTCACTCCCGCGCTGGTGGCGCGGGTGGCGCGCGAGGTGGTCGATGTCGGCCCGGAGCCCGGAGCCGTGGAGCTGGGCGACGCCGACTATGCCCGGGCCGCCCGGCGGCTGCGCCAGCAGGCCGGCGGCGAGGTCTGGGTTTTCGCCTACGGCTCCTTGATCTGGAAGCCGGCCTGCGCGGTCGAGGAGGTGCGCGGCGGCTTGGCGCTCGGCTGGCACCGTGCATTCCGGCTGAAGCTCAACCGCTGGCGCGGCACCAAGGAGCAGCCGGGCCTGATGCTGGTGCTGGACCGCGGCGGGCGTTGCAAGGGCTTGCTGCAACGGCTGCCGGCGGCGACCGCCGAGGCGGGGCTGGAGCAGCTGCTGCGGCGGGAGATCAGCGAGGACCCGCCCACCAACCGGCCGACCTGGGTGCGGGTGCTGACCGCCGACCGGCGGGCCGTGCAGGCCTTGGCGTTCACGATCAGCCGCAAGGACCCGCGCTATGCCGGCCGGCTGTCCGACGCGACCACGGCGGACATGCTGGCCAAGGCGGTGGGCCACATCGGCTCGGGCGCCGAGTATCTCTACCAGACCGTGGCCCACCTCGAGGCCGCGGGCATCCACGATCCGCACCTGTGGCGGCTGCAGGAGCTGGTGGCGGCGCGGATCATGGCCGCGCCGCCGGCGTGAGCCTGATCAGGCGGCGAGCTTGAGGCTTTCCTCCAGCATGCCGAGGCCCTCGTCGATGACCGCGTCGCTGGCGGTCAGCGGCACCAGGATGCGGACGACGTTGAACTCGGTGCCGCAGGACAGCAGCACGAGGCCGTTCTCCAGAGCCCTGGTCGTCACCTGCTTGGTGGTGGCCGCGTCGGGCTCGAACGTGCCGCGCTCCTTGACGATGTCGAAGCCGATCATCGCACCCAGGCGACGGATGGCGGCGATCGGGACGAGGTCGTTGCGGCGCTCCATGAAGCGCAGCCGGGCCTCGATCCTGGCGCCGATCTCCTCGGCGCGGGCGAGCAGGTCCTCCTCCTCGATGACGTCGAGCACGGCGTTCGCGGCAGCACAGGCGAGCGGCGAGCCGGCATAGGTGCCGCCGAGACCGCCGGTCTCGGGCGCGTCCATGATCTCCGCTCGGCCCAGCACGCCCGAGAGCGGGAAACCGCCGGCCAGGGACTTCGCCATGGTGACGAGGTCGGGCTCGACGCCCGAATGCTCGATCGCGAACAGCTTGCCGGTGCGGGCGAAGCCGCTCTGCACCTCGTCGGCGATCAGGAGGATGCCGTGCTCGTCGCAGATCCGGCGCAGCTCGACGAGAAGCTCGGTCGGGGCGACGTGGAAGCCACCCTCGCCCTGGACCGGCTCGATGATGATCGCCGCGACCCGCGAGGGCTCGATGTCGGCGCGGAACAGGTAGTTCAGCGCCTTCAGCGAATCGGCGGCCGACACGCCGTGTTGCGGCACCGGGAAGGGGACGTGGTAGACGTCGCCCGGCATCGGGCCGAAACTCTTCTTGTAGGGCAGGACCTTGCCGGTGAGCGCCATGGTCATCATGGTCCGGCCGTGGAAGGCGCCGGAGAAGGCGATGATGCCGGTGCGGCCGGTGGCGGAGCGGGCGATCTTGACCGCGTTCTCGGCCGCTTCGGCCCCGGTGGTGAAGAAGATGGTCTTGGCCGGCCCCTTGAACGGCGCCTTGGCGTTCAGGCGCTCCGCGAGGCGGATGTAGGGCTCGTAGGCCATCACCTGGAAGGCGGTGTGGGTGAACCGCTCGGCCTGCTCGGCCACGGCCGCCATCACCTTGGGATGGCGGTGGCCGGTGTTGAGCACGGCGATGCCGCCGGCGAAGTCGACATAGCGCCGGCCCTCGACGTCCCAGAGCTCGGCGTTCTCCGCCCGCTCGGCATAGACGGGCGTGGCATGGCCGACCCCGCGTGGGACGGCGGCGTTCCGGCGGGCGAGCAGCTCGGCATTGGTGGACATGGCTTGGCCTCGGTTGTTGACGCGGGAACGGCGAGGCTCCCGACGCTTGCTGGGTCAGATGGTAGCCGGCTCGGCGATAAGCGTTGTTCTGGCCGCGGCACGGGCGCGCGCGGCTGCGCCGAAGGCGGCGAACAGGCGGCGCGACCAGGGGTTCTCGAGCACCTGCCATTCCGGGTGCCACTGGACGCCGAGGGCGAAGCCCTTGGCGCCGCGCACGGAGACCGCCTCGATCGTGCCGTCGTCGGCCGTGGCCTCGACCACCAGCCGCTCGGCGACGCGATCGATGCCCTGGCCGTGCAGCGAGTTGACCTCGATCCGTTCCGCACCCTCGAACAGCGCCTGCAAGGCACCGCCGCCGGTAAGGGTGATCGGGTGGGCGAGGCCGTAGCGGTCCTTGAGCGCCTTGGTCTTGTCGGAACGATGGTCGAACCGTCCGGGCAGCTCCTGGACGTGCTGGTGCAGGCTGCCGCCGAGCGCGACGTTGAGCTCCTGCAGGCCGCGGCAGATGCACAGGACGGGCACCTCCCGCTCGAGCGCGCGCGCGATGAGCGGCAGAGTGGTGGCGTCGCGGGCCGCGTCGGCCTCGTTGCCCTGGCGCGCCGGCGGGCCGCCATAGAGGCTCGGGTCGACGTTGGAGGGGCTGCCCGTCACCATCAGCCCATCGAGCCGCTCCAGCAGCTCGTCCGGGTCGAGGCGCGGGCCGATCGCCGGGATCAGCACCGGGACCGCCGCGGCGCCGGCCACGACCGCATCGACATACTTGTCGCCGACGCTGTGGAAATGCACCTCGTCGCGCGACTTCAGGCACGAGGTCACCCCGATCAGGGGGGTGGCATGGGCATTGCTCATGAGGGGCACGATATAGCTCGCGCCTGCGCCCGAGAACAAGCCGGGGCGGCGCGCAGCTGAAATGCAAAGAGGGGGCTTTCGCCCCCTCCCGCCTGTAGTCTCGGATGCCGCCTCGCTGCCCTGGCGGCACCGCAAAGCCGTTCGGTCACGCCGCCTTGCTGTCGATCACGCGCGGCTGGCTCTGCCCGCCGCCGAGCTCGATCTTGCGCGGCTTCATCGCCTCGGGCACCTCGCGCACCAGCTCGACATTGAGCAGGCCGTTCTCGAGCTTCGCACCCACCACCTTGACATGGTCGGCGAGCTGGAAGCGATGCTCGAAGGCGCGCTGCGCGATGCCGCGGTGCAAGTACTCGACGCCCGTCTCGGGCGCGCCGATCTGGCCCTTCACCGTCAGCACGTTCTCGTGCGCCGTGATGTCCAGATCGCTCTCACCGAAGCCGGCGACCGCCATCGAGATGCGGTACTTGTCCTGGCCCAGCTTGGCGATGTTGTAGGGAGGGTAGGAGACGTCGCGACCGGCCTCGCGGAAGGCGGTCTCGAACAGCTTGTCGAGATGGTCGAAACCAACGCTCGACCGGAACAGGGGGGAAAGATCCAAACCACGCATCACAAGTCCTCCATGTGAGCGACCGTGTCATTCGCCCGTCCGAAGCCCGGGCACCCAAGTCCGACCACCGTATCGTCATCAATCCCGGTTGCCGGCTCACGCTCAGCTATTTGGGAGCGCCTTGACGGCGTGCAAGAGGGGTGCGGGCGAGTTTTTCAGGCGGAACCGGCAAGCGGCACGAAAGGCCTGATCCGCTCGATGCGTCGGTAGATGACGCCCAGCACAAGGGCGCGCGCAGCCATGAACAGGAGCATGCTGAGCCACAGCCCGTGATTGCCCCAGGGCGGCACCAGGACGAGCGCCGTGACCCCGAACATGGCCAGCGCCAGCACCATGCCGTTGCGCAGCTCGGCCGTGCGCGTGGCACCGAAATAGACGCCGTCATAGACGAAGGCCCAGACCGAGACCAAGGGGAGAGCCCAGACATAAGGCAGGAACGCCAGCGCCTGCGCCTGGACCTCGGGCAGGCCGGTCATCAGCCGGACGGCCCAGCCCCCTGTCGCCATGAAGGCCACGGTCATGGCCAGGGCGAGCAGTGCCGCGTTGGCGAAGCTCGCCCGCACCGCCGCGCGGAATCCCGTGCGATCGCCGGCGCCGACGGACCGGCCGACCATCGCCTCGGCGGCATGGGCGAAGCCGTCCAGCCCGTAGGCGGCGACGGTGAGGAAGTTCATTAGCACCGCGTTGGCAGCCAGCACCACCTCGCCCTGGCGTGAGCCGACGGCGGCGAAGGCGAGGAAGGCCGCCTCCAGCAAGAGGCTGCGCAGGAACAGGTCGCGATTGACCGCAAGCAGGCGGCGGAAGCGGTCCGCGACCAGGAGGGCGCTCCAGCCCGGCCAGCCACCCTGACGGCGCCAGAGCGGGCGCAGCAGCCAGAGGCCGAGCGCGAGGCCGGAATATTCGGCGAGCACGGTGGCGGTGGCGACGCCGGGCGTGGCGAGGCCCAGCCCGAGCACCAGCCAGAGCGCCAGGAGGGCATTGATGCCGTTGGTCGCGATCATCAGTGCCAGTGGGCGCCGCGCGTCCTGCAGGCCGAGGAACCAGCCCAGGACGACCATGTTGGCCAGCGCCGCCGGCGCGCCGAACAGGCGGATGAGGAGATAGCGCTCGAACTCCGTCGCGACCTCGGGCGTCGGCGCGAACAGCCGCTCGGCCCATGCCACCACGACCGGCCCCAACAGGATGACGAGCAGGCCGAGCCCGGCCCCCACCAGCATCGCCCGGCCGAGTGCTGCCCGGGTCTCGTCCAGGTCGCGGGCACCGAAGGCTTGGGCGGTGAGCGCCGTCGTGCCCATGCGCAGGAAGCCGAACATCCAGTAGAGCACGCTCATCACGAGCGCACCCAACGCCACGCCGCCGAGATAGCGTGGCGAATCGAGGTGACCCATCACGGCGGTGTCGACGACGCCGAGCAGCGGCACCGACAGATTGGACAGGATGAGCGGCCAGGCGAGCCGCCAGGATTCGCGGTTGGCGTTCATGCGGCACCGGGCAGGAGCGGCCCCCACGGGGCCATGCCCGATCTGCTGCAGGATCGCCGCGCGGGCAAATGCCCTGCGAGCGCGGGCGGCGTTATGCCGCCCGGAAGCTCAGGCGAACAGCCAGCGCAGGGCGAAGCCGATCCCGGTCCACAGCCCGAGCGACATGGCGACGATCAGCAGGGCGGCCTGCGGGATCGGCAGCCGGCCCTCGCGATCGTAGGCCTGATCGTCGTTGGCCGGCACCGCGACGGCATGAGCGGCCGGTCCGAGATGCGTCATGGCCATGGCCCCGTCTCCCTTGGCAGGCCGCGCTGGCGCGGCACGCCCGAGACTAGGGGCGAGGTACTAACGGCCGGTTAAGCGGCCGGCTGCAGCTCCGCGCGCAGGGCGAGCGCCGCGAGCGTGGGGTCGATCTCGACATCGTCGAGGCTCAGCTGCGCATTCATGGCGACGGGTCGGCGCAGCCGCACCCCGCTGGCGAGGCCGATCGGCAGCAGGCGGTCGGTCGCCGCACGGGCGGCCCGCACCAGGCGGCCATAGATGCAGTGGCCACCCTCGCCGTCCAGCATCTCGCCGACGGCCAGGTCGCGCTTGGCGGTCGCGGCGACGTCGCCGCGCCAAGCATCTGGCGCGCCGGTCGCCTCGCCGCGCAATGCCGCCGAGGCGACGCTGACGCCGAGCTCCAGGCCGATGAGATGGTACGGTCGATAGAGGGCCGCGTAGCGGCCGCAGGGGCTCGTGGTCAGCCCGTACTCGGCAAAGCAGCGCGCGGCGTAGTCGGACTGCGCCTTGAACACCACGTACACGCCCCAGCGCAGGTCGCGATGGACCGGGCGGCCGTCGCGCTCCAGCGAGGAGATCACCTCGACCATGCCGGCACCCTCCAGCACGCCGCCCTCGCTGCGCGGGCGGAGCAGGAAGGGCAGATCGTCGACGCCGCAGGCCGGGAAGGCGAGGCCGGCCTCGGGCACCTCGAGCGCGCAGGCGTTGGCGACCGCCGCCATCTCGATCGCCGACTTGGTCCCGTCGAGGAAGGAATTGAACATCTTGGGGTTCATGCCGCCCGCGGCTGCGCGCTCGGGCGTGAGGCCATAGTGGCCCCAGACCGTGTCGGGTGTGGAGCGATGGTAGACCGGCAGATATTTGGTGCCCTTGCCGGCGGCCATCACCTCGAGCCCGCAGGCGCGCGCCCAGTCGACCTGCTCGGCGATCAGCGCCGGCTGGTCGCCATAGGCGAGGCTGTAGACCAGCCCCGCCGCGGCGGCACGGCGGGCGAGCGCCACGCCGCACAGCACGTCGGCTTCGACGTTCACCATGACGAGGTGCTTGCCGGCGGCGATCGCCTGCAGCGCATGGCCGACGCCCGCCACCGCGTCGCCGGTTGCCTCGACGATCACCGCGAGGTCCGGCGCCGCGAGCACCGCGCCCGCGTCATCGGTGATCCTGGTCGCCGCGATGCGCTCCTCCGTCCAGCCGATGTCGCGCAGCCGGGCGCGCGCTCGGTCGGGCGCCAGATCGGCGATCGCCGCGATCTCCAGCCCCGGGGTCGCGGGGATCTGGGCCAGGAACATGGCGGCGAACTTGCCGCAGCCGATGACCCCGACCCGGATCGGCCGGTCCTCGGCCGCCCTCTGCCGAAGTAGACGGTTCAGGTTCACGGCAGATCCTCCCTCGATCATGTGGCTTGAGGGAACGGCACGCGCGGCCCGAGCGCAACATCGCCGAACTGTCATGGCGCCGCCGCCGTTCTATCGCGGCGGCTCCACTAGAGCGTGGGGTCGTGGCCGCGTGGGGGCCGCGGGTCGCTCGGAGGCCGGCATGACCATCCTCGCTCGCGTCAACCAGCTCGAGCTGCGTCTCGCCCGCGACCCGGGCGAGATCGAGGCCGCGCAACGCCTGCGCTTCCGGGTGTTCTACGAGGAGATGGGTGCGGTCCCGACCGAGGCGATGCGGGCGAGCCGGGTCGATGCCGACGCCTTCGACGCGCTGGCCGAGCATCTGGTGGTGGTCGACCTGGCGGCCGGCGGCCGTCGGCCGCGCGTGGTCGGTTGCTACCGGGTCCTGCGCGAGTCGGTGGCGCGCGGCAGCGGCGGCTTCTACACCGCGCAGGAGTTCGACCTGTCGGGGGTGACTTGCGGCGACGGCGAGCTCATGGAGCTCGGCCGCTCCTGCGTCGAGCCCGAATACCGCACCGGCGCGGTCATGCAGCTCCTCTGGCGCGGCATCGCCGACTATGTCGACACCCATCGCGTCGGCCTGATGCTCGGCTGCGCCAGTCTGCCGGGAACCGACCCAGACGAGCTGGCCAATGCGCTGGCATTCCTTCACCACAACCTGCTGGCGCCAGAAGGCATGCGGCCGAGAGCACGGGGCGACCGGTTCGTTTCGGCCGATCGTCTGCCGGCCGAGCGGGTCGACGCGCGCGCCGCGCTCAGGCAGCTGCCGCCGCTGCTCAAGGCCTATCTGCGCATGGGCGGGATGATCGGCGACGGGGCAGTGATCGATCACCAGTTCAACACCATCGACGTCTGTCTGGTCCTGCCCACCGAGCGGGTCCGCGCCCAATACCAGCGCCACTACCGCATGAATCGCGCGCGCGCCGAAGCAGCCTGAATGCGATGACCAAGCGCCCGCTGCGGGGTGCCCTGCGCGTCTTACTGTTCCTCGTCCTGACGGGGTTCCTGCTGCTCCTCTATTTGCCCGCGATGGCGTTGGGCAAAAGCCCCAAGCTCATGGTTCGGCGCCTGTGGTGCCGGGTGGGCGCCCGGATCATGGGCGTGCGCTTCAGGGTTACCGGCCGACCGTTCGGCGACTGCCCGACGCTCTACGTCGCCAATCACGTCTCCTATCTCGACATCCTGGTCCTGGGTACGGTGCTCGACGGCACCTTCATCGCCAAGGCCGAGATCGCGTCATGGCCGCTGTTCGGTCTGTTGGGCCGGCTCACGCGGACATTGTTCATCCGACGGCACTGGCGCCATGCACTGATCCAGCGCAACGAGCTCGCGGCGCGGATGCGGCAGGGCGAGAGCTTCATCCTGTTCGGCGAGGGCACCAGCTCGGACGGGCTGGGCGTGCTGCCGCTCAAGACCAGCCTGCTCAGCGTGGCCGAGCCCTGGGTGCTCGACTGCCCGGTCGCGGTCCAGCCGGTCACGCTGGTGTTCGCCAGGCTGGCCGACGGCACGGCGATCGGGCGGCACAACTGCGACCTCTATGCGTGGTACGGGGACGAGGATTTCCTGCCCCATCTCTGGCGCGCATTGCAGCACGAAGGCCTGGAGATCCAGGTGCGCCTGGCCGATCCGACCCTCTCCTGGGCCGTACGCAGCCGCAAGCTGTTGGGCAAGGCCTTGCATGCCCGCCTGAGTGGGCAGCTCGCCCACGCAATGCTGGTGGAGGAAGGCGGGATCGAGCGACCAGTGGTAGAAAGAAGGATCGCCGGGTTCAGCTAAGACGCCAAAAGAAAAAAGGAGGCATGCGCCTCCTTTTCAGATCGGACCTGCGTGTGTGGGCTTACGCCTCGTTATTCACCTATCCTAGCCGTTAATCTTGTTCCGCCAAGACCACAAAACGGCGAAGATCACAGCTTCCTCTCAACCACCATTTTCTTCGTCTCGGCGATCGCCTTGGCCGGATTCAGCCCCTTGGGGCAGGTGTTGGTGCAGTTCATGATCGTGTGGCAGCGATAGAGCTTGAACGGGTCCTCGAGCGCCTCGAGCCGGTCGCCGGTGGCGTCGTCGCGGCTGTCGACCAGCCAGCGATAGGACTGCAGCAGGGCCGCCGGGCCGAGGAAGCGGTCGCTGTTCCACCAGTAGGACGGGCAGGCGGTCGAGCAGCAGGCGCACAGGATGCACTCGTAGAGGCCATCCAGCTTCGCCCGGTCCTCCACGGTCTGCAGGTGCTCCTTGTCCGGCGACGGGTTGTAGGTCTGGATCCAGGGCTTGATCCATTCGTACTGGGCCCAGAAGCCGCTGAAATCGACCACCAGGTCGCGGATCACCTGCATGTGGGGCAGGGGATAGATGGGGAGGTCGTCGCCGGGCACGTCCTCGATCGCCGTGGTGCAGGCGAGGCTGTTGTGGCCGCCCATGTTCATGGCGCAGGAGCCGCAGATGCCCTCGCGGCAGGAGCGGCGGAAGGTGAGGGTGGTATCGACCTCGGTCTTGATCTTGATCAGCGCGTCCAGGACCATCGGCCCGCACTCGGCTAGGTCGATCTCGTAGGTATCGACGCGGGGATTCTGCTGGTCGTCCGGATCGTAGCGGTAGATCTTGAAGGCGCGCGGCTTCTTCGCACCCGGCTTGGCCTTGTGGACCTTGCCGGGCTGGACCCGCGAGTTCTTGGGCAGCGCAAACTCGACCATCGTTCCCTCGTCAGCCGCGGGCTCAGTAGACGCGCTTGGCCGGCGGCACCGGCTCGACGTCGTTGGTCAATGTGTGGCTGTGCACCGGCCGGTCGCCGATCGTGGCGGACAGGCCCTGGTCGATCCACACCACGGTGTGCTTCATCCAGTTCTGGTCGTCGCGCTCGGGGTAGTCCTCGCGCGCGTGCGCGCCGCGGCTCTCGGTGCGGTAGCTCGCCGACTCCATGGTGGCCACGGCTTGGGCCATCAGGTTCTGCAGCTCGAGCGCCTCGACCACGTCGCTATTCCAGACCGAGGAACGGTCGTTGACGCGCAGCTCGCGCAGGCTGTCCGCGACCTCGGCGATCTTCTTGCAGCCCTCGTCCAGCGTCGGGCCCTCGCGGAACACCGAGGCGTAGCGCTGCATGGTGCGCTGCATGGCGAGGCGGATCTCGCCGGTGTTCATCGAGCCGCCCGCCGAGCGGACCTTGTCGAGCCGCTCCACGGACTGCTCGCCGGCGCTCGGCGGCAGGCGCTTGTGGGGCGAGCCCGGCGTGACGATCTCGGCGGCGGTCTTGGCGGCGGCGCGACCGAACACGACGAGATCGATCAGCGAGTTGCCGCCCAGCCGGTTGGCGCCGTGCACCGAGGCGCAGGAGGCTTCGCCGACCGCGCTCAGGCCAGAGACCACCGCATCGGGATCGTTGCCGACCGGGCGGACCACCTCGGTGCGGTAGTTGGTCGGGATGCCGCCCATGTTGTAATGGCAGGTCGGCACGATCGGGATCGGCTCCTTGGTGACGTCGACCCCGGCGAAGATCTTGGCGGTCTCGGAGATCCCCGGCAGGCGCTCGTGCAGCAGCTTCGGGTCGAGATGCTCGAGGTGCAGGTGGATGTGGTCCTTGTTCGGGCCGCAGCCGCGCCCCTCGTTGATCTCGATCGTCTCGGCCCGGCTGACCACGTCGCGGCTGGCGAGGTCCTTGGCGGTAGGTGCGTAGCGCTCCATGAAGCGCTCGCCCTCGGCGTTGGTGAGATAGCCGCCCTCGCCGCGCGCACCCTCGGTGATCAGGCAGCCGGCGCCGGCGATGCCGGTCGGGTGGAACTGGACGAATTCCAGATCCTGGAGCGGAAGACCGGCCCGCAGCACCATCGCGTTGCCGTCCCCGGTGCAGGTATGCGCCGAGGTGGCGGAGGCATAGACGCGGCCGTAACCGCCGGTGGCGAGGCAGGTGAGGTGGCTGTGGAAGCGGTGCACCGAACCGTCCTCGATGCACATCGCCATCACGCCGCGGCAGGCGCCCTCGTCGTCCATGATCAGGTCGAGGGCGAAGTACTCATTGAAAAACTGCACCTTGTTCTTCAACGCCTGCTGGAACAGCGTGTGCAGGATGACGTGGCCGGTGCGGTCGGCGGCGGCACAGGTGCGGTAGGCCTGGCTCTTGCCGAAATTGACCGACTGGCCGCCGAAGGCGCGCTGGTAGATCCGGCCCTCCGGCGTGCGCGAGAACGGCACGCCGTAGTGCTCGAGCTCGTAGACCGCGGCCGGGGCGTTCTTGGTCATGTACTCGATAGCGTCTTGGTCGCCCAGCCAGTCCGACCCCTTGACGGTGTCGTACATGTGGAAGCGCCAGTCGTCCTCGTTCATGTTGCCGAGCGCGGCGTTGATGCCGCCCTGGGCCGCCACGGTGTGCGAGCGGGTGGGATAGACCTTGGTGATGCAGGCGACCTTGAGGTTCGCCTCGACCATGCCCACCGCCGCACGCAGGCCGGCACCGCCGGCGCCGACGACGAGGCAGTCGTAATAGTGGTCGGTGATCGGATAGGCGCGGGTCATCGCCTCAGCTCCCGAAAGCAACCTTGAGCACAGCGACGACGCAGGCGAGCCCCACGGCCGCGGACGCGAACTTGACGGCCATCAGCGCACCGACCTTGGCGGCCTCGCCATGGACATAGTCCTCGATGATCACGCCGGCACCGAGCTGCGCATGCCAGAAGACGGTGAAGATGGTCAGCAGCATGGCGACGGTGTTGAACGGCGACGCGAGCCAAGCCCGCGTCTCCTCGTAGCCGGCGCCGGAGAGCGACACCGCGGAGACGATGAACCAGAGGACCAGGGGCACGAGCGCCACCGAGGTGGTGCGCTCGAGCATCCAGTTGCCGGCGCCGCTGCGCGCCGAGGCCTGCGCGAGGAAGCGGGCGGCCATGGACTTGCCGACGGTTGCCATCCTTGCGCTCCCTCAGCCGACCAGGAGGATCGCGAGCCACGTCACGACGGTGAGCACCGCCGTTGCGGCTATGACCACCATGCCGCTCTGTCGCGCACCCTCACGCGAGAGGTTCTGGCCGGTGTCCCAGACCAGATGCCGGATGCCGTTGAGCGAATGGTAGAACAGGCAGGCGGTGAGGCCGAACAGGACGAGGCCGCCCAGGAAGTTGTCCATGACCGCGCGCACGACGGCGAAGCTGTCCGGCCCACCGGCAAGGGCGAGCAGCCACCAGGCCAGCAGCACGAGCGCCACCGCCAGGGCGCCGCCCGTGACACGGTGCGCGATCGAGAGGCCCATCGTGAAATACCAGCGGTAGATGCCGATATGGGGCGACAGCGGCCTGCTCGCCTGGGCCATGCCTTGCTCCTGCCGGACGGTGGGCCTGCCCGTTCGGGCGAGCCGCGGATTGCGCGCGGATAGTAGACCCGAGCCGGGGGTCGTCAACGCGACATCCGCGCCCGCAGACTGCTCAGGGGTTGACGACAAGGCCGGCGATCGAGCCGATCGGGCTGATCAGCCGGCCGGCGAGATCGATGGTGGCCCCCAGCCAGCGGGTGATTGCCCCGCCCTCGTCCGGTGCAGGCTCGTCCGCAGCGGTAGGCTCCGGCCCGCGGACATAGGTGCCGACCAGCCGACTCTCGCGGCCCTGATCGGGTGTCAGGTAGCAGCTGACATCGGCCAGCGTGCGATAGCAGTAGACAGTCTCGGGCTCATCCGGCGTCGCACAGGCCGCCAGCGCGAGCAGCAGGAGCGACGCCGCCGCGCGGCCGGCCGCGAAATGACGCTTGGTTAGCATGAGGTTAGAGTTTACCGACGTCGCGCGGTCGGGCGCGGCTTAAGCGGTCGAGCGCCTACCGCGCTATGGTTCGTGGAGGGGTGGCGGCGGATGCTTCGCTCGGTCTGTGTTTCCATCCTGCTGCTGGCGCTGACGGCCTGCACGACGCCGGCCCGGCTCGGGCCTGACTCCGACCCGAAGGTGGCACGCGAGCTGCTCAGCCTCGCCGCCGCGGGTGGGCCGGTGCGGATGGAGATCAACGGCGTCGTGCGCGCGAGCGACAGCACGGTGCTGCAGCCGCGCCTCGCCCAGCAGGCCGCCCGCGGCGTGCCGAACCTGAACGTCCGCTTCACCGAGACGCCCGGCGCGCCCGGCTCCGCCATGCTGCTGCTCCTGTTCGATCCTCCGGCGGACCTGCAGCTGAAGCAGGTATGCGCTGCGGCACCTCTGCCCGCCTCGGTGCCGAGCGCCGAGCCGCTGCGTCTGGTCGCCGTCTTTTGCGACGGTCGCACCTTCATCGCCGACGCCACCGGTTCGACCAGCGGGACGACGGCGGCCGATGTCGACAGGCTGGTCTGGCGGACGGTCGGCACGCTGTTCCCCGACAACTATCCCGAGACCTACGGCATTCGGCATTTCCTCGGACTCTAGCCGGGCCGTGGCCTGAGCGCCGCATCGATGCTCGCGCCGTCGCCTAGAACGGATCGCAGGGCAACCCTCGGTCCGCCTGGCCGAACGCCGTCATGATCTGCTCCACCGCGAGCGAGGCCGGCAGCTCGCTCGTCTCCACCGCGCGCTCCAGGCCCGGCAGGATCGCCCTTACCCGCGGGTTCGACCGCAAGGCGTCGAGCAGGCGCGCATCCAGCATCGACCACATCCAGGCCACCTGCTGCCGTGATCGCTTCGCTGCCAGCTCGCCGGTCGCGGTCAGGAGCGTGCGGTGGCGCTCCATCTCGGCCCACAGCTCCGGCAGGCCGGCACCCGTCAGGCCGCTGATCGTGCAGACCGTCGGATGCCAGGAGGGGCTTTCGGGCTGGATGATCCGTAAGGCCGCGCGATAGTGCGCCACCGCCTGCTGCGCGCGCAGCGCGTTGTCGCCGTCCGCCTTGTTGACCGCGATCAGGTCGGCGAGCTCCAGCAGGCCCTTCTTGATCCCCTGCAGCTCGTCGCCTGCGCCGGGCAGCATCAGCGCCAGGAACACATCGACCATGCCCGCCACGACCGTCTCGGACTGGCCGACCCCGACCGTCTCGACCAAAACCACGTCGTAGCCCGCGGCCTCGCACAGGAGCATGGTCTCCCTGGTCATGCGCGCGACACCGCCCAGGGTGCCGCTTGTCGGCGATGGCCGGATGTAGGCGGCACGGTCGACCGCGAGCCTGGCCATGCGGGTCTTGTCGCCCAGGATCGCACCGCCCGAGCGGCTGCTCGACGGATCGACCGCAAGCACGGCGACTTTGCGCCCGGCCGCAGTGAGCATGGTGCCGAAGGCGTCGATGAACGTGCTCTTGCCCACACCTGGCACGCCGGTGATGCCGATGCGCCGAGCACCGCCCGTTGCCGGCAGGAGCTCGCGCAGGACCAGCCGGGCGTCATCGCGGTCGGCCGATCGGTTGCTCTCGATCAGCGTGATGGCGCGCGAGAGCACCGTGCGGTCGCCCTCGCGCACGCCCGAGACAAAATCGTGAGTTGAAAGCGTGCGTCGGCGCTCAGTAGGATCCACGGCGAGCTGTCACCGGCAGCGGGTTTCGCCGGATCTCAATGGAGAGCCGATCCGACGCTGGCAAGAGCTTCGGGATCGAGTGGTGCGGCGATTGACGATGCCGTCGTCAACGCGGCACAACAATTCGACGGAACGCCCTCAGAACAAGGTGTCCCCGACTGTGATCAACCACTCAGGCACCTCTGAGTTTAGGGGCGTGGGGATCCGCGCACGCAGAGCGGTCTTGCGCGGCCTGACGGCAGGTCTTCTGCTGCCCTGCGCGCGGGTGCGCGCCGCGGACGCTCTGGCAGAGCCGCGCGGCGACGTGATCCTGACGGTCACGGGCCAGATCGCCGTCACCAACGCCGCCGGGGCGGCGCGCCTCGATCGCGATCTGCTGCTCGGGATGGGTGCTTCCGAGCTCACCACCACGACACCGTTCACCGACGGCGCCGATTCCTTCATGGGCGTGCTGGCCTCCCGTGTGCTCGACCGGTTGGGCGCCACGGGCACGCAGCTGCATGCGACGGCGCTCAACGACTACGAGGTGACCATCCCTGTAGCCGACGTCCGCGATTTTCAGGCCCTGCTGGCGCTCGATCGTGCCGGGCGGCCGCTGTCCGTGCGCGAGCGGGGCCCGATCTGGCTGCTCTACCCCTGGAGCGAGTTTCCCGAGCTCGACGACCGGGTGCATCGGCAACGCTCGATCTGGCAGCTCACCCGGATCGCCGTGGCGTGACGGCCGGCCCGCGCGCCCGGGCCATTGGCGCGGCGATGCTCGCGGTCGCGGCCGTGCTGTTTGCGTTGAGCCTGTTCACGATCGAGCGCCGCCTGCAGACATTGAGCCGATCGGCCGACGACTGGGATACGGAGGCGAGCTGGAGCGCGTTTCAAAGTCGGTTCGAGCTCGAGCGCCTGTTGCACGAGCTCGATCATGCCATCGGAGGCAAGCCGGACCCTGCGGCCCTGCGCCAGCGGTACGAGCTGTTCTGGAGTCGCATCGATGCGCTCCAGTCCGGGAACGACGCCGCCTCGTTCCGCGAGTTGCCCCGAGCGACCGAGCTGCTCGAACGGCTCAAGGAAACGCTGGTTCGCCACGAGCACGCCCTTGACCCGCCGATCTCGGCCACATCGTTGGTGCCGCTGCGCGACGACCTCGCCCAGGATGCACCGGACCTGCAGCGGCTGATGCTGGGCGTGCTACAATCCGCGGCGCAGCTGCACAGCGAGATCGAGGCGAACCTGCGGGAGCTCAGGCCGATCGGCTGGGCGTCGTTGTTCGGGCTGCTCGCCAGTGCGGCAATCGTCATGACGCTTCTCTATCGCGAGGCGCGCCGCACCCGGATCCTGTTGGCGCGGACGGAGGAATCGCGGGCGCGCATCGAGCATCTGGCCCACCACGACGTGCTCACCGGATTGCCCAACCGGCGCCTGTTCGAGGACCGGCTGATCCAAGCGCTGGCCGTCGCCGCTCGTGCGCGCCGACGGGTGGCGCTGCTTTACCTGGATTTGGACGGCTTTAAGGAGATCAACGACAGCCTTGGCCATCGCGCGGGCGACGAGCTGCTGCGGGCGGTCGCCGAGCGCCTCGCCGGCTCGGTGCGCGGCGGCGACACCATCGCCCGGCTGGGCGGCGACGAGTTCGCGGTCATCCAGATCGAGCTGCGCTCGGCACCGGACGCAGCGTTGCTCGCCGAGCGGCTGATGGCGGCCGCGGCGCGGCCGCTGCGGATCGCCCAGCAGGACGTGGTCGTGGGCACCAGCGTGGGCATCGCGATCTTTCCCGAGGACGGGGGCACTGCCGACGAGTTGTGTGCCAATGCCGACGTGGCGCTCTACAGCGCCAAATCGGCGGGGCGGGCCCGAATGGCCTACTACCGCCCGGAGCTCACGACCGAGGCCAGGACGCGTGGCTTGCTGCGGCGCGACCTCGCCCGCGGCATCGACGGCGGCGAGCTGGAGCTGCACTACCAGCCCAAGGTGGCGGCCTCCGATGGAGCGGTAACCGGGCTCGAGGCCCTGCTGCGCTGGCGCCATCCGGTCCGCGGCGTGCTCGGCCCGGGCGCCTTCCTGCCGATGGCCGAGGAAACCGGGCTGATCGAGCCGCTGGGGACCTGGGTGCTGCAGGATGCGGTGGCCCAGATCGGGCGCTGGCGGGCCGGCGGGATCGTGCCGCCGCGCGTGGCTGTGAACCTGTCGGCCTCCCAGCTGCGGCGCGGCGGCGTGTCGCGTCGCGTCGCCGAGCTGATCGAGAGCGCCGACATCCCGCCGGGCCTGATCGAGCTCGAGCTGACCGAGCATGTGCTGCTCGACGACGACCCGCGCGTTCACCGAGAGCTCGACGAGCTGCGACGGCTCGGGGTGGCGATCGCCCTCGACGATTTCGGCACGGGCTATTCCAGCCTGAGCTATCTGCACCGGCTGCATCTGCGGACGGTCAAGATCGACCGCTCGCTGGTCGGTCAGTTCGGCGACCGGCGCGCGGAGACGATCTGCGAGCATGTCGTTCGGCTCGCCCACGATCTCGGGCTCGTCGTCGTCGCGGAGGGAATCGAAACCTGGCGCCACGTCGAGATCGCCCGTGCGATCGGGTTCGACGAGCTGCAGGGCTATTGGTTCGCTCGGCCGGCCCCGGTCGAGGAGATCACGGGCAGGCTGCGCGCGCAGCCGCCCCCCCTGCCGTCGGTGGCCGGTGGGGGCGACGGTGTGGCATGAGCCCGGTCAGCGCGATCCCCTGCTGATAGAGTGCGGGCGGCGGGCGGACGGACACCGTCACGCTCGGTTGCATCTCGCTGCGGGCAAGTAGAGACATGCGCGGAAAAGACAATCACGC
>JAXMCJ010000017.1:0-119210 GCA_046349415.1 Geminicoccaceae bacterium | reverse complement strand
AGTGACTATGTCGATGCCGCGAACGGATCGACGAGATCCAAACCCAGGCCGGCGAAGTGGCGGGCATTCCTCGTTGCCAAGCTTGCGCCGAAGCGGGCGGCGGTGGCGGCGATCTGGGAGTCGCGCCATTCCAGGGTGCGGCCATGGCTGCGGCTCGACTGGACGAGATCTCCCCAAGTGCGTGCCGCTTCCGCGTCGAAGGGCAGGACCCGGTCGCGGAACAGGCTGTTCTGCAGGCCGTCGCACCAGGCGAGGAGCCGGTCGCGGCGCGCCGGGTCGGGATGGGCGCGCGCGCCGATGTCGATCTCGCCGAGCGTGATGGCGCTCAGGAAGAGATCGGCCGGCTGCTGAACGGCGAGCCAGGCCACCACCGCGGGTGCCGGGCGCAGCTTCGCCAGCTCGGAGATGACGTTGGTGTCGAGCAGGATCAGGCGCGTCAGTCCAGGGTCGGTGGCAGGACTGGTCCGCCGCCGGTATAGCCGAGCTCGATCTCGTCGAGCCCCAATTCGGCGCCGCGGCGCAGATAGGCCAGCAGCTCGTCCATGGACGGCGGAGTCGCACCGAGCTGGTCCTCCAGGATCGCCCGATGCTCGGCCTCGGCCGACCGGCCGTGCCGGCGCGCCCGCTCCTTCAGGGCATCGACGAGGTGCTGCTCGACGCGCCGTACGATCAAGGTAGCCATCCCCGTGCTCCGACTGTGCTAGCAATAAGATAGCAAGAGGGAGTTCTGACGACAACGGGCATCGCCGCCCGACTCTCCATCGCTTACGCGCGTCGTCGCCGGACACCCGCCTCGCTGGACGGTTCGGGTCGGTAACGGTGGGATCGAGCTATGGCCTCCGTCCGTGCTATGGCTGTCTCGGGCGATGAGAGAGGTTCGCCATGTCCGGCCCCATGCGCGCCGAGCCCCGCGTTGCGATGATCCATCCGGCGATCCCCTGGCTCGTCGCGCGGCTGGCACTGATCCCCGTGGTGGAGCGCGTGCTGCTGTTCGGCTCGCGGGCCAGGGGCGATTACGGGCCCCGCTCGGACATCGATCTCGCCATCGACGCGCCGGGGGCGGGCGTGGCCGATCGGGCGCTGCTGGCCGAGCTGGTGGAGGACGCGCCGGCGCTGGTGGGGATCGATCTGGTGCGGCTGGATCAGGTGGACGGACGGCTGCGGCGAGCGATCGAGAGCCAGGGGATCGTGCTGCATGAGCGATAGCAAACGGGTGCGGGCGGTCGGCAATCTCGGGCGCGCCCTGGCGGCGCTGGAACAGGCCCTGGCCGACGACGAGGGTGACCGGCGCAGTCGCGATTCGGTGATCCTGAATTTCATGCTGACCTACGAGACGGCATGGAAGGCGCTCAAGGCCGCGCTCGCGGAGCAGGGGGTCGAGGCGGGGTACCCGAAGGAAGTGTTTCGACAGGCCTTTCGGGCCGGCTGGTTGCCGGCCGAGGCCCCGTGGCTGGCAATGATCGAGGATCGCAACCTGATCGCGCACACCTACAACGAGCGGACGGCCGAGGAGATTCGACGTCACGTCAACGAGGCGGTCCCGGCGCTGCGCGACGCCTATGCGCTGCTGGTGAGCATGGCCGGCTGAGACCGACTACCCCGCCATCGCCTCCCGCAGCATCCCCAGGAACTCCGCCTCGCTCGCCGGGCGCGGGTTGGTGGCGGCGGAGTGGTCGAGGGTGGCGTGGTGGGCGATGGTGGCAAGGCAGGAGTCGGGGACGCCCATGGCGCGCAGGCTGGTCGGCAGGCCGAGGCGGGCGGTGAGGGCGGCGAAGAAGTCGGGGAGGGAGGCGTTCTCGGCGAGGCCGAGGGTGCGGCGCAGGGTGCGGTATTTGTCCGGGGCGGCGGGCTCGTTGAAGCGCAGCACGGCGGGGAGGAGGACGGCATTCAGCGTGCCGTGGTGGAGCGAGGGCTCCTTCAGGCCGCCGAGCGGGTGGGAGAGGGCGTGGACGGCACCCAGGCCCTTCTGGAAGGTGAGGCCGCCCTGCAGGGCCGCCATCATCATCTCGCGGCGGGCGTCGCGGTCGGAGCCGTCGGCGACGGCGCGCCCGATGGCGGCGACGGCACGG
Source organism: Geminicoccaceae bacterium (assembly GCA_046349415.1). Lineage (GTDB taxonomy): Bacteria > Pseudomonadota > Alphaproteobacteria > Geminicoccales > Geminicoccaceae > Benzoatithermus. Next base: position 117,141 of record JAXMCJ010000017.1, on the reverse strand, counting down.
GCGAGGCCGTCCAGGGCGATCGCCTCGGCGGGCGGGTTGTAGCGCGGCGAGAGGTAGGTCTCGACGCAGTGGGTGACGGCGTCCATGCCCGTGGCGGCGGTGAGCCGGGGAGGAAGGCCGAGGGTCAGCTCGGGGTCGCAGATGGCGGCCTTGGGGATCAGATGCGGGGCGATGAAGCCGAGCTTGCGGCCATCCTCCAGCGTGATCAGGGCGGCACGGCCGACCTCGCTGCCGGTGCCGGCGGTGGTCGGGATGGCGACCACCGGGGCGGTGGCGGCGGTGATCCTCGGGATTCCGCCGAGGATGGCGGCGTAGGTGGCGAGCGGGCCGGGATGGGTGGCGAGCAGGGCCACACCCTTGGCGAGGTCGATCGGCGAGCCGCCGCCGAGGCCGATCACGCCGTCGCAGCCATGCGTGCGGTAGAGCTCGAGGGCGGCCAGGACCGCCTCCTCGGTCGGGTTGGCGGGCGTGCCGTCGAAGACGGCGGCCGGTGCCGGGCAGGCGGCGAGGACGCGGTCGAGCAGGCCCGCGGCGCGCACGCCCGCATCGGTGACGACCAGCGGCCGCGTCACGCCGAGGCCGGCAAGCGCGGCGCCGAGCTCGGCCAAAGCGCCTTCGCCGAAGCGGATGTGCGAGAGATAAAAGATGTCGGCCAAGCGTCCGCCTCCTCTTGGGTGGCCGGTGCCGCTCAGGCGGCGGGGAACAGGGCCGCGATATTGAGCGCCAGCCCCGGCGGCTGAAGCTCGAGCGTACCCTCGCGCAGGATCCGGGTCTCCAGCTCGCCCGCATCGTCGCGGCGGTGGTGGATCAGCGTGCGGTTGCTGGTCTTGACGATCAGATAGTGGCGGACGGAGGACAGGCGGAAATAGTCGTCGAGCTTGCCGCCGGTGTCCTTGTGCCCGGTCGAGGGGGACAGCACCTCGACAACGACGACGGGATCGCCGATCTCGAGGCAGTCGTCGGCGACGGGCGCGCCGCAGCGCAGGAGCACGTCCGGCTCGTAGACCGTGGCGTCGTCGATCCGCACCGCCATGCCGTCGACGAACGCCTCGCAGGTCAGGCCGGCCCGCGCCACGGACGCGCGCAGCGCATCGACCGCCGCCAGCTTGGCACGACCGTGCGCTGCTCTTTCCGGCGCCATGGCGACCACCTCGCCGGCCACCAGCTCGTAGCGCTCGCCCTCCGGCTGGGCCATGGCCCAGTCGAGGAACTCGTCGGCGGTCATGCGGCGGCGGGCGGGGACGGTCATGGCGCGCAGCCTAGCAGGTCGTGGCCGGGCGGTCAGTCCTGCTTGTCGGGCCGGCTGCTCCCGAGGCCGGCACGAATTGCACCTGTGCGCAGCTTCTCCCGCAGGCCTTGCTCCCAAGGCCAGTCCCGAAGGTAGGCCTTGAGATCGAAATCCGGGACATGGCGGCGCAGCTCGGCGGCCGCGGCCTCGGCCGCCCGGCGGTCGCCGAGATTCCCGGTCGCCGCCGCCAGGTACAGCAGGCGGTCCGGCAGGTCCTTCGGGCCCTCGCTCAGCCAGCGCACGGCACCCGCATCGTCGCCCGAGGCGAAGGTGGCCTCGCCCCTGGCTTCCAGATACCAGTCCGGCCGTTCCGGATTGAGCGCCAGCGCCCGGTCCGCCCAGCCGACCGCCTCGGCCCCGATCGGCGCGCGCTCGAACGCCGACCAGGCGGCGACGGCCAGAACGTCGGCGTCGTTCGGCGCGCGCTCCACCGCCCGGCGGAGCTTGCGCGCGGCAGCCTCGGGGTCGCCGTCGATCGCGTCGAGCCGGCTCGCCTCGATCAGCACGGTCGGCTCGTCCGGGTCGGCGGCGACCGCCCGCTCGATATAGCGGCGCTGTTTCTGTCGGATCAGGGCAACTTCCGCATCGGACTTCGCGTACGGGCCAAGGAAACCCTGGACGATGGAGAGGCCGACCCAGGCCTTGGCGAAACCGGGGTCCAGGGTGGCCGCCTGCAGCAGGTAGCCGTCCGCCAGGTGCAGGTCCTGCTCGGTGAAGCGGTGCTTGTGCTCGATGCCGATCAGATAGAGATCGTAGGCGGCCAGGCTCGCGGTCTTGGCGTGCGCGCGGCTGCGGCCGGCACGGGCGATGGCGCCGGTGTAGCCACCCGCCAGCTCGCCGACCAGCGCCTCGGCGGCGGAGACCTGCAGCGCCAGGAGATCGTCGGTCCTGCCCTGCCAGCTCTCGGCCCAGACCTGCCGGCCGCTGAGCGCGTCGGCCAGCGCCGCGGAGACCCGCACCCGCTCGCCCTCGGCCTGGACGGTGCCGGTGACGACATAGTCGGCGCCGAGCGCCGCATGCACCTCCTGCGGCGAGGTGCCCGCCTGTTTCTCGCTCGCCGCCCTGGCGAAAACCGCGATCCAGTCGTTGCGGCCCAGATCGGCGATGATCTCGTCGGTGACGCCGCTGGCGAGCCGGTCCCAGCGCTCCCCGCCGCCACCATTGGCAAAAGGCAGAACCGCCACCAGCGGCCCCTTGGCGAGCGGCTTCGCGTCCGAGCGAAATGCGCCCGACCACCAGGGGAACAACCCCGCGAGCAGGAGTGCGGCGAGCGCGGCCGACGCAAGCATCGGCAGCCGCAACCCTCGCCACCGAGACCGTCCGTCCGGCTGGGCGTGCGCGGGCGATGAATCCTCTTCGAGGCAATAGCCGAGCTTGGGCACCGTCTTGAGCGCATCCCGGGCGGTGCCGAGGGCGCGGCGGATGTCCCCGACGCACTGGACGAGACTGTCGTCGGTGACTGCTATCCCGCCCCAGATCGCGGCGTGCAACTCCTCCTTGCCGAGTGTCTCGCCGCGCCGTGCGACCAGCATCGACAGCACGTCGGCCGACTGGCGCCGCAGCTCGGTCAGCGTGCCGTCAGGCGCCCGCACGAGCCCCCGGGGCAGGTCGACCTCGGCGCCGCCGATCCGCACGGCGGGCGGCGATTTCGGCAGATGTTCGGGACTTTTTCGGGACGGATCGCGGCGAACCTGCGGACGCTGCACGTCGGGCGGAATGCTTGAGCCCATCGCCTGAGTATCCCGCCCCCGAGCCTACCCTTACCGCCGGCTCATCGTAGCACATCGCGCAGGCCGGCAGAACTTTAGGTCCAAGCTGGAGGATGCCATGTCTCGCAGGCTGATGATTGGACTTGGAATGGCTGCGCTGATCCCGACGCTCGCCGCGTCGGCGGCGGATCTGGCCCCCGAGGGCAAGATCGACGTCACCTGGACCTACCGGTACGCGCCGCTGTCGATGCCGACCGACAACGGCCAGGACTTCATGACCGGCGAGGCGGAGGTCGTCCTGATCGGCAACTCGCCGGGCAGCCTGCTCGATCATCTGGGCGGCCGCTGCATGATGTCGGGCCCGATGGACTCGAAGAGCGGAGCCTTCAAGCTCATTGGTCGCTGCACCTACAAGGACAGCGACGGGGACATGATCTTCGCGACCGACGAGGAGATCGGGACTTCCTTCGCCGAGCCCGCGCGTGGCATCGGCAAGTTCGTCGGAGGCACGGGCAAATATGGCGGGATCACCGGCGGCTACGACTACACCGACGATTTCTCGGTCGAGATCAATCCCGGCGTGTTCGGGGGCGGCGGGGTCAAGAAGGGATCCTACAAGATCGTGAGGTAACTACCGGCGGCATGGTTCGAGGTCCGAAGCCCGCGCGGCACCGTTCTTCCGACGAGGTGCCGCGCCGTATCTGGCCCGAGATTACTGCGGAACGTGCATCGCAGGTGTGAATGCCCGGTCGATCTGCTATGTAGCGTCGACCGTGCACCACATTTGCTGATCCGATCATGAGCGAGCCTGCAACCCTCACCATCCGTCTTTCCGGTCGAACGAGCGACCAGCTCGACGAATTGGCCGGGCGGACACGGCAGGCGCGCGGGGTGCTCGCAGAGGAGGCGATCGCCGCCTATGTCGAGCATGAGCTGGCGGTCCTCAAGGCTATCGAGCAGGGTCGGACTGACGTGCGCGAGGGCCGAGTGGTGCCGCATGAGGAGGTGGTGCGCGCCGCGCGCGACGTCGTAGCGGCCGCCCGCGCGGCGCGTTGAGACGACAGGTCGTCTGGTCGCAATCGGCGCAGGACGACTATCTCGAGGCCATCGGCTACATCGCGAGAGACAATCCCGACGCAGCCCTGCGTGTGGCGGGCAGGATCGAGGCGGCCGGGAACAGGCTGGGCGAATTCGCGGTCGGAAGGCGTGGGCGCGTGCCTGGGACCTATGAAAAGTCGGTCGCAGGGCTGCCCTATATCATAGCCTACGAGGTCGTCACGCTGCCTGACGGAATAGAATTGATCGCCGTTCTGCGCGTCATCCACGGGGCGCGCAATTGGCCGAAAGGCAACTGGCCGGATAACTGACGCGCCGCGGCTCAGTCCTGCTTGTCGGGCAGCTCGCGCTCGCGGCGGGCGATGAAGTCGGCGAGGGCTGCCTCGACGCCGGGGTCGATGGGCGGGGCGGCGTAGCCGTCGAGCGCTTTGCGGGCCGCGTCCAGGCCGCGGGCGTCGGCTTCCTTGGCACCGTCGGCGAGCCATTGCTCGAAGCTGTTGTTGTCGAACAGGTCGGACATGAAGAAGGCGTCCTGGAAGTGCGCCTGGGTGTGGGCGGTGCCGAGGAAATGGCCGCCGGGCCCGACGTCGGCGATGGTGGCGATCGCCTCGTCGAAATCCTCGAAGCGCGGGCCGTGGCCGAACTTCCAGAGCATCTCCATCTGCTCGGCGTCGAGCATGAACTTGGCGAACGAGGCGGTGAGCCCGGCCTCGGTCCAGCCGGCGCAGTGCATGACGTAGTTCGCACCGGCCAGCATGATCGGGAGCATGTTGAAGGCGCTCTCGTAGCCGGCCTGGGCGTCGGTCACCTTGGAGCCGGTGAGCATGCCCGAGGAGCGCCAGGGCAGGCGGTAGCGGCGAGCGAGCTGCCCGATCATCAGGTTCATCAGGCCGAGCTCGCCGGTGCCGGCCATCGGGGCGCCGGACTTCATCGACACGGCGGCGAGGAAGCTGCCCAGGATCATCTTGGCCCCGGGGCGCTCGAGCTGGGCGTAGGCGATGGCGGCCAGGGCCTCGGCCATCAGCTCGGCGACGGTGGCGGTGGCCGAGGCGGGGGTGTTGGCGCCGGCCAGCGTGAAGGGGGCGACGACCAGGGCCTGGCCCGAGCGGGCGTAGACCCGCAGCGCGCCGATCATGGTGGCGTCCCAGACCAGGGGCGAGTTGCCGTTGACCAGGCCCACCATGACGGCGTTGTGGTGGACGAACTCCTCGCCGAACACGATCCCGCACATCTTGACCGCGTCGGCGGCGCGATCCGGATGGGTCACCGGGCCCATGAAGCTCTTGTCGCTGTGGCGGATGGCCGAGGCGGTGATGTGCAGGTGCCGCTTGGGGATCGGGACGTCGACCGGCTCGCAGATGACCGCACCCGTGTTCTGCAGCGCGGGCGCCATGTAGGCCAGCTTGTGGAGCTGGTTGAGGTCCTCGATGGTGCCGTAGCGGCGCTCGCCGTCGAAGCTGCGCACGAAGGGCGAGCCGTAGGTCGGGCCGAACACCATCGTGCTGCCGCCGATCTCGGCCGACTTGGCGGGGTCGCGGGCGTGCAGGGTGAAATGTTGCGGCGCCAGGGCGACGAGGCTCATCAGCAGCTCGCGCGGCACGCGCACCCGCGCGCCGTCGACCTGCGCGCCTTCCTTGGCCCAGAGCGCCAGCGCCTCCTCCTCGCGGAACTCGATGCCGATCTCCTCGACCACGCGCATGGCGGTGTCGTGGAGCCGGTCGAGCTGGTCGTCGCTCAGGACGTCGTAGAGCGGCAGCCGGCGCTGCAGCGCGGGGAGGGAGCGGGCCGCCACCGAGGTGCGCACCGCCCGTCGTGCCTCGCGGCCACCACGCCTGCCTTCGGACATCTCGCACACCCCCCTGGTCGGACCGGGCCCCTGGTCGGACCGGGAGGGGATAACAGCGGGACCGTGGCCGGGCTAGCGCGCGTGCGCCGCGCGCTGCGCCCGGCCCGACATCAGCCGCCCGCCAGCCGATGGGCGAGGAAGAACTCGACCATGGCGGCCGAGGCGTCGGGGCCGCGCGGCTCGGTGTAGCTGCCAGCGGCGCTGCCGCCGGACCAAGCGTGGCCGGCGCCCTCGACGGTCCAGCGCTCGAGGCGGACCCGACCGGCGCCGTCGCGGTAGCGGGCGCGGCGCCAGCCGAGGCCATCGGCCGTGCGGCCATCCTCGAGCTCGGCCGCCAAGCCCGGCGCGCCGTCGAGCACGCGCGTGCTCAGCGTATCGCCGTTGACGGGGTTGACGATGCGGTCGCCGTCGCCGTGGAAGACGATGGTCGGGACGCCCGGCCCTGCGACGGGCGTGGCCGTGGCCGGGCCGTACTTCATCGCGGCCAGGGCGGAGGAGAGATCGCGGGCGGCACCGCAGGCGAGGCCGGAATGCACGCCCACCGCGGCGAACAGGTCGGGATAGGCCTCGGCCATGATCGCCGCCTGGGCGCCGCCGGCCGACATGCCGGCGACATAAACCCGGGCCGGATCGACCCGGTGGGCGGCCGCGACCTCGCGCACCATCCCGGCGACGAGCGCCGGCTCGCCGCGGTCGCGGAGCTGATCGCCCGGCTGGAACCAGTTCCAGCAGCGCTGTGCGTTGGCGCGCTGGTCCTGCTCCGGCCAGACGACGTAGAAGCCGTGCCGCTCGGCGAGCTCGTTCATGCGCGTACCGGCGGCGAAATCCTCGGGCGACTGGGTGCAGCCGTGCAGCATGACTAGGAGCGGCAGCGGGCGGCCGCCGGCCTGCGACGGGACATAGAGGCGATAGGCGCGGCTGCCGGCAGTGCCGGTGAAGCGCGCCGAGGTCATCGGCTGCTCGGCCGAGGCCGCGGCCGGGGCGCGGTGCAGCAGACCGTCGAGGAAGCGCTTGAAGCGGCCGCGCTCGGGCGGCGCCCCGGTCGGTGCGGGCTCGCTCGCGCCGCCGCGCAGCAGCCGCTGGATCAGCGCGGTCGCCTCCGTGAGCCGGCCGGCGCGGGTGAGGTCGGTGGCTTCGGCAAAGCCGCCGAGATGGTTCTGGTTCATCGCAGCAGGTCCAATCCGGGCAAGGGTCAACGGATACGGTCGGCCAAGGCCGCGCGCACGGCGGGGCTCGCCTGCAGCGTGCCCAGGACCTCGACAGAGGCGATGGCGGCGCGGGCGAGCTCCGGCGTGACGTCGGCAGCGATGCTCGCGAGCCCCAGCACGCTGATGGCGAGCGGCGCGCCGGCGTCGCGTGCGGCCTCGAGCTCGACGCGGCCATAGCGGCGCAGGCCGAGCTCGAGACGCTTGCGGGCCATCGAGCCGGTCACGGCGTCCTCGTGACGGTCGAGCAGGTTGCGGATGGCGGTGCGGATCAGGTCGGTGCGGTTGCCGTAGAAGCCCTCGGCGACGAGCAGGTCGATGCGACCCAGATCGACATGGCCCAGGTTGATCGTGATCTTCTCGCTATCCGGCAGCCGCACCATCGCCATCCATCCACCATCCATGTGGATGGTAGATGGTGCAGTGCAGCATGAAACTCAAGAGCCGGGCTGCAGCTTTTCCAGCTCGCCCACCATCGCATTGGCCACGAGATCGTCGACCAGGACGACGCGGGAGGCGCCGGCGTGGGGCAGCCAGGACTCGTCCGTGTCGCTGTCGTCGGAGACCAGAATCGGCAGCTTGGCGTTGAGGTTGCGGGCGATCAGGGTGAGCGCCAGCTTGCGATCCGGGTCCGTCACCAGGATGAACATGGCCAGCGCCGACTCGATCCCGACCTTGCCCAGGGCCTCGTCGCGGCCGGCCTGCAGGAGTGCCGTGACGAAGCCGGCCGCCGATGCCGCGGCGGCGCGGTCCTGCTCGAACTCGAGCACGACGACGGTATGGCCGCGCGTTCGCATCAGATTGGCCACCCGGCGGCCGAACCCGCCATAGCCCGCGACGAGCACGTGGCCGGAGAGGCGGGCGAGTTGGCGTTCCACGCGGCGGTACTCCCGGTAGGTCGTGAGGTCGCTGGCGGAAATGATGCCGGTGAGGTGGCTGATCGCGAACCCGCCGACGGTGACCAGGGTGAACATCGCCCCGATCATGAACCATTTCTGGTCCTGGTTCAGGGTGTTGAGATCGCCGAGGGTCGAGATGGTGTTGGCCGAGTTCCACAGCGCCCAGAACAGCCGGTCGGGCAGCGGCCGGGTGGAATCGTCCAGCAGCAGCAGACCGCCCATGCAGCCCAGCAAGGTCAGCAGCAGCAGGCCCGCCGAGCGCAGCACGGCCAAGCGCCACGCGCGCAGCTGACGCTGGCCGACGGCGGGTGCGATGGAGGTGTAGAGCGGCATCGATCTGCGCGCGGGCCGGCCCGAATTGCCGCGCTCGGCTACATCGGCGGCGCCGGCGCGCCCAGCGTCGCCGCGAAGCCCTGGGCGCAGCGCAGCGCCTCGTCGCTGAGCACCTGACGCAGGTTGCTCTCGTCCGGCAGGCTCGCCGCGGACCTCAGCTCCGAGATGTCGACGTCGCAGCGGTCGTGCCAGATCGGCCGGCCGGTCACCGCGTCGACCAGCCGGGCCTCGACCTGGGACGGCAGGATCAGCGTGTTGCCCGCCGCATCCTGCACCGACGTGTGGGCGACGGTGGTGAACTCGATCGCCGTCTGCGCGCCGCCCGGCAGCGCGGGGATGGGGCCGGTGTCGCCCTGGGGCGGGCAGGCGGGGCTGTCGGCCATCGGCACGAAGCTGGGGTTGGCGGTGAAGGCGGCGTGGAAGCGGGCGGCGACGCCGGGCGCCAGATCGACCACGAAGCCCTGCGGCGTGGGCCAGCATTCCGAGCCACGGTCGAGCACCGCCGTCACCGGCAGGGCGCGGCCGTCCCGCTGCAGGCCGGACAGCACGCCGATGCGGCAATAGGGCGGCGGTGCCGGGTGCATGGGATCGTTCACCAGCTCGCCAATGCGGTCGAGACAGCCCCAGCCGACAGGCTCGACGGTGGCCGTCTCGTCGACGGGCTTGCGCTCGTCGGCGCAGCCGGCGAGCAGGGAGAGCAGCGCCAGGCCGATCCCGGCGAACAGACGAGGCGACACGCGGCTCTCCCGGCGCAGATGGCGTTCCCGGGCACAGCCCTGCTCGCGTTGCCGATGCCTGTCAACGCGCCGGCTGGCCGACGTCCCGCAACAGCTCCGCCACCTGGCCGATCACGTCGGTCGCGTCGAACGGCTTGCGGATGACGGGTGCGGCGCCGAACCGCTCGGGAATCAGCGACCGGTCACTGTAGCCGGTCGCGAAGGCGAACGGAATCCGGCGTCGGGTCAGCTCGTCGGCGATGAGCGCGCTGGTCTCGCCGCCGAGGTTGACGTCCAGGATGGCCAGGTCGGGGCAGACCTTCTCCAGCCGCTCCAGCGCCTCGGTCACCGACGCGACGGTATCGATACCCCGGGGGCCCTGCGTGTCCAGGATCCGCTCCAGGTCCATCGCGATCAGCAGCTGGTCCTCCACCAGCAGGACCCGCTTGCCCTGGAGGTCGGGGGCCGCGGTCGCCTGGGGCGGCGCCGAGCGCGGTTTGGCGGGTGCGGCAGACGCGATGCCGCGGGTGACGAAGCCGGCGGGGATGCGCAACGTCACGGACAATCCGTCCGCCTCGTGCCCAATGGTCACCTCGCCGCCGAGATCGAACCTGATGCTGCGGTCGATCAAGAGGGTGCCGAACCCCGGCCGCTCGGGGGCACGCACGGGCGGGCCGCCGCTCTCGCGCCACTCGATCACGCACGCGCCGCCGCCGTCGAGGCGCCAGCCGATCGTCAGGCGGCCGCCATCACGCGACAGGGAGCCGTATTTCGCGGCGTTGGTGGCGAGCTCGTGCAGCACCAGGGCCAGCACCGAGAACGCCCGCGCATCCAGCCGCACCGCCGGCCCGTCGGCGACGATCGCGGCGCCCGAGGATTCGAAGGCGGTCAGCTCGGCACCGATGAGATCGGCCAGCCCGCCGCCGCCGTCCGCCCGCACGACCTGGTCGTGGGCATAGGCGATGGCGCGGATGCGCCCGCGCAGGGTCGCGACATAGCCCTCGATCGTCTCGCTCTCCTTGTTCGGCAAGGCGACGATCGAGCTGATCACCGCCAGGATGTTCTTGACGCGGTGGTTCAACTCCTCATTGAGGATGCGCCGCCGCAGCTCGGTCTTGGCGCGCTCGTCGGCGAGCAGCTCGTTGTGGCGCAGGATGATCTCGACCAGGGCGACGCGGGTTGCCTCGGCGATCTCGATCTGCGCCTCGGTCCAGGGATCGGCCTGGTGGCGCACCGTCTGCTTCCAGATGGCGAAGCTGGTGCGCGGCGTCAGCCGGTCGCCCAAGGGCCCGGACCGGTAGACCTTCTCGGGGTTGCCGGCCCAGTCGAGGGTCTGCAGCAGCTCCTTGCGGAAGAAGAACAGATAGTCGCGCGGTCGCTGCGACAGCGGGATGGCGAGCAGCCCCGAGCTCACGTCGGCATAGCTTGCAGCCTCGGGAAACTGCGCGGACAGCCGGTTGGTCGCCCAGACCCGGCCGTCCGCCACCTCGGCCATGCGCTCCGCGAGCGCCGGCAGCGCTGCGGCCGGGGGCGTGGCGCCATGGCTGCGCCACGCGCCGTTCAGCCAGAAGCCGAGCCCGTCGCACGGGACCAGGGCCGCGAAATCGGCGAGATCGCCGCCGAGCAGCTCGTCGACGCTGCCGGTCTCCGCGGCGGTGCGGAGGAACTGGTCGAGCAGCTGCCGGGCGCGCGTGGCGGCGTCCAGCTTCTGCTTGCGCCTGAGCGCGTCGAGATGCAGCGAGAAGTACTGGCCGAACATCTCGGCGGCGACGCGATCGGCCATCGACAGCCGGCGCGCGCTGTAGTGATGGCAGGCGATCAACCCCCACAGCGCGCCGTCGATGATCACCGAGATCGACATCGAGGCGGTAACGCCCATGTTGCGCAGATACTCGCAGTGAACCGGCGAGACGCTGCGCAGATGGGCGAACGACAGGTCGAGCGGTCGGCCCGCGGCGTCGAGTTCCGGCATGACGGGCACGGGCTGATAGTCCACGTCCGCGATCAGCCGGATCGGGTTGCGCAGATAGAGCGTCCGCGCCGGGGCCGGAATGTCGCTCGCCGGGAAATACTGGCCGAGAAAGCTCTCGAGATCGCTCCGCTTGGCCTCGCTGACGACCTTGCCCGAGCCGTCGGCGTCGAAGCTGTAGACCATCACCCGGTCGTAGCCGAGCGTGGCCTGCACCAGCCGCGCCGTCTCGCGGATCAGACGGTCGCTGCGGTCGATGGCGGTGACGCGACCGATCATGGTGCGGGCGAGCTCGAGGGCGGAAGTCTTCTCGCTGGCGGCCGGCTCGAGCTCGACGATCGCGGTGTCGTCGAAACGATGTGCTGCGACGTCGAACGCGGCGCCCGAGGGCAGGACCAGCCCGAAGCTCAACGCCGCGCGCCCCGGGTCGGCGACCCGGGCCAGGGCGTTGCGAACGGTGTGCGCGTTCTGCGTGCCGACGACCTCGTCGAGCGTGCGGCCGTTCGGATCCTCGGCGAGCGCCAACATGGCCGCCGCATTGGCGGAGTGGCGCAGGACATTGCCGGCGGCGTCGTCGCAGGCGAGCAGGCAGCCCTGCGGCTGGATGCTGCCGGGGATGTGGATCGGCTCGCGATCGCAATTGTCGAGCGTGACCGGGGGAGCGCTCATCGCTGCCCGGCGAAGGCGTCGTGCGCGAGGGCGAAGGTCGCGATGGCGCCGCCGACGGCGCGCTCGAGATCAAGCTCCGGGTGCCGTTCGAGCAGCGTCACGAAGCTGCGCCACGATTGGCTGTCCGCGGTCTGCAGTGCCAGATGGCGCGCGCCGTGCTGCTCGGACAGGCCCAAGGCGCGCGCCTGCCGGTACAGCAGGCGGGCGCCGAGGGACGAGCCTTCCAGCACGTAGAGGACGCCGAGCAGGGAAGAGGCATCATCCAGGCATGGCAGCGTCCCTGCCGCGAAGTCGGGGGCTTGGAGCCCGAGATCGGCCAGGTCGGCCAGAATGGCGGGGCCGAGGGCGAGCGGCCGCCAGCCGGCGAACCAGCCGGGCAGCGCGGTGTCCGCCAGCGCCCCCTCCACCGGAGCGCGGAAGGCGTGCATGCCGCGAACATAGCCGGCGTAGCGGTCGAGGGTGTCGAGCAGGCCGACCCGCGAATCGAGTGCCGCGTGGGTGTCCGCGGTCCGCTCGCGCAGGGCGTGGCGCGGCGACAGGTGGCGCGAGCTTGCCACGATCATCGCTGGAAATTCCGGCGAACCGCCCAACTGCCGCATGCCGCATCTCTGCATGAGATCGGAGGTGGAATTCGACGCGCGAAGGGCAAGCGCAATTCCCTCAAACAGTGCCACAACGGCCTTGACTGGTCACCGGCAACAGTTGCCGCTGGCCGCGCGACAAAGTCGTGAGGAGATCGACATGGGCATCGGCGATAGCACAAACCGCCCGACCGACAATGCGTTTCTCGGGCCGCTGACGGGCGGGTCGCTCGAGGTCGCCTATGCCGGGGCTTTGTCCTTCATGCGGCGGCGCTACAGCCGCGATCTCGCCGGCATCGACGTCGCGGTCTGGGGCGTGCCGCTCGACACCGCGGTGACCAACCGGCCCGGGGCACGCTTCGGGCCGCAGGCGATCCGCCGCGCCTCGGCGATCATGTGCGGCGACCCGCAATACCCGTTCCACCGCGATCCGTTCGCCGAGCTCGCCGTGGTCGACTATGGCGACTGCGCCTTCGACTATGGGCGACATGCCGAGATTCCAGGTGCCATCAGGGCGCAGGCCGAGGCGATCCTCGACCGCGGCGTGCATCTGGTCACGCTCGGCGGCGATCATTTCGTGACCTGGCCATTGCTGCAGGCCCACGCTGCCAAACATGGTCCGCTGGCGCTGGTCCAGTTCGACGCGCACCAGGACACCTGGGACGACGACGGCGACCGGCTCGACCACGGCAGCTTCGTCGGCCGCGCGGTGCGCGCCGGCCTAATCGACCCGGCGCGCTCGATCCAGGTCGGCATCCGCACCCACGCGCCGGAGGATTGCGGGATCGCGATCCTCGACGCGTACCGGGTCCACGCGGACGGCGTCGCCGGCACGGTCGAGCGCATCCTCGCCCGCGTCGGCGCCGGCCCGGCCTACCTCACCGTCGACATCGACTGCCTCGACCCGGCCTTCGCGCCCGGCACCGGCACGCCGGTCGCGGGCGGCCTCAGCTCGGCCCAGCTCCTGATGATCCTGCACGGCCTCGGCGCGATCGACTGGCGCGGCATGGACGTGGTCGAGGTGGCACCGGCCTACGACCATGCCGACATCACGGCGATCGCCGCCGCGGCGGTGGTCCAGCACTATCTGGGCATCGTCGAGCCGCGGCTGCTGGCCCGCAAGGTGGCCTGAGAATTACCGTCCCACGCATGTCGGCGGGCGCCGCTCTTTGCTAGAGACCGCCGCCGGACCGGCAGACGGAAGGGCGCGCGATGAGCGAGGCGATCTTGCTCTCCATCGCCACCAGCCTGGCGACTTTCGTGCTGCACGAGGTCGGGCTGCTCGGCATCGGCGCCGGCGCCGCGCGCTTCGCCGGGGGCGGCGGGCGCATGGTGGTGCTGGCGGTCGCGATCGGCATACTCCTGCTGCATCTGCTCGAGATCGGAATCTATACCGGCGCGATCGCGCTGGCGACCGACGCCCTGCATCTCGGGCGCCTGGTCGGCGACGTCGATGGCAGCAACCTGGAGTTGCTCTACTTCTCCGCCGAGGCCTATACCTCGCTCGGCTTCGGCGACATTATCCCGACCGGCCAGATGCGTCTGCTCGTGAGCTTCGAGCCGCTGAACGGGCTAATCCTGCTCGGCTGGTCGGCCTCGTTCCTGCATCTCGAGGTGGCCCGCTACTGGCGGCGGCTCGGTGAATCCGAGCGTGCCGGCGGTATCTGGCCGGCGTGAGCTATTGCAGGGTGCGGGGCCCGCGCACGGTGGCGATGGGCAGGCGCACCACCTTGCTGCCGCGGTTGACCAGCCCGTCGCGCAGGCGCTCCGTCGCCACCGCGAGCACGTCCATGGCCGCGGCCGGCGCGTGCGAGCAGCCGACGTCGTAGCCGAGCTCGGCTAGCAGCGCTGCGGCGAGGCGCTCCCTGTCCACTCCGCTCTCGCCGGCGAGGGTCGGCAGCACCTGTCTGACGATCGCCCCGGCGACCGCGGCCAGCCGCTCCTCGGCGCGCGGCCGGCGGGCTTTGCCGGGGCGCGGCTCGTCCAGGGCCACTTCAACGGTGACGTGAAGCTTGTCGCTCATTGCACAGGCCCAAGGTGAACGAAGTCCGTCGCGGGGAGCCGTTTGGTTAGCGCATGAAAATCGATTTATGCAAGGGGTCCCTCAAGCCTCGCAGCGCCGCCATGGTCCGATGTCGACGTGGATGTGGTCCTGATGGAAGCGATCGCCGTTCGGGGTCAGCACGACGCTGAAGCGCCGGCAGGCGGCGGCAGCGACTGCGCGCAGGAAGCGGCGCTGCTCGGCCGGCCCGCGCCAGCCCTTCAGCACGGTGATTGCCCGCCCGTCGACGAGCGTGAACCCGGCCAGATCCAGCGCCCTGGCCTGGGCGTGCAGGCTGGGCCGGCTGGAGTTGCCGGTCATCGCCCGGCAGGCGAAGCTGCCATACTGGCTCACTCGAACGACCGGGCTGCCGAGCGTCGAGCGGCCGATGGCGACGAGGTCGCCCTCGAAGTCGAGCCACGCCACGAGCATGCCGCAGCTCGTCTCCAGCGGTGGCGCGAATCCGGCGAGCCGGCCCCGGGCGGTGCGGACGGGCGTGTCGATCGGGCAGGCGCGCGTGCCGCCCTGCCAGGGCTGCACCGCCACGCCGCGCTCGGCGAGGTAACGGACGCAGGCTGGGCCGGACAGCGGCCCGCTCGGCGGGATGCGCGGCGGCGGCTCGCCGCGGCCGCAGCCGCCGAGCAGCAGCAAGGCAAGCAGGATGCGCTTCAGGCCCGTGGGCAAGCCGGCCCGGCTCCAAGGTTTGCTTGACCCTCATTGCCCAGCGTGCTTGTCGAACCCGAGGTGGCAAGCAACGATACCGTCATGGGAGGGAAATAGATGCTGCGCCGAAGCCTTCTCGCCACAGCGCTGTCCCTGGTGCTTGCGCCGGTCGCCCTCGCCCAGGGCTATCCGGAACGCCCGATCACCATGGTCGTGCCGTTCGCCGCCGGCGGGCCGACCGACACCGTGGCGCGGCTGATCGCCGAGCCGATGACGGCGACGCTCGGGCAGCAGATCGTGGTCGAGAATGTCGGCGGCGCCGGTGGCACGCTCGGTGCCGCGCGGGTGGCGAAGGCCGACCCCGACGGCTACACGCTCCTGCTGCACCATATCGGGCAGGCGACCAGCGCCTCGCTCTATCGCAAGCTGCCCTACAAGCCGGGCGAGGCGTTTGCCGGCGTCGGCCTGGTCACCGACGTGCCGATGACGATCGTCGCCCGCAACGACTTCCCGCCGACCTCGGTGGCGGAGCTGATCGAGTACATCAAGGCCAACAAGGACAAGGTCACGCTGGCCAATGCCGGCGTCGGCTCGGCCTCGCACCTGTGCGGCATGCTGCTCATGGACGCGCTCGACACGCCGCTGACCACCGTGCCGTACAAGGGCACCGGCCCGGCGATGACCGATCTGATGGGCGGGCAGGTCGACCTGATGTGCGACCAGACCACCAACACCTCCGGCCAGATCAAGGGCGGCAAGATCAAGGCCTATGCCGTGACCACCAAGAAGCCGGTGCCGTCGCTGCCCGATCTGCCGACCCTGGACTCCTCGGGCCTGCCGGGCTTCGAGGTCGGCATCTGGCACGGCCTCTACGCTCCCGCGGGGACGCCCCCGGAGGTGGTCGACAAGCTTGCCGCGGCCCTGCAGACGGCACTCGCCGACCCGAAGGTGATCGCGCGCTTCGCCGATCTCGGCACCGAGCCGGTCGCCAAGGACCAGGCCACGCCGGCGGCGCTCGACGCACAACTGAAGAGCGAGATCGCCCGCTGGCAGCCGATCATCGAGGCCGCCGGCGTCTACGCCGACTGAGGCCGACGAGCGCAGCGGAACGGCGACAGGGGGGCGGTCGGATGGAAAAGCCGCGTGACGTGATCGGCGGTTTTCTGGTGATGGCGATCGGAGCGGCGTTCTTCCTGTTCGGGCGCGAGCTCGAGATGGGCAGCTCGTTCCGCATGGGGCCGGGCTACTTCCCGACCATCCTGTCGATGCTAATGCTGCTCCTCGGCCTGGCGATGGTGGTGCTGGCCTGGCGCGGGCCGACGCAGGAGGGCGGGGTCGGGCAGGTGCCCTGGGTCGGCATCACGCTCGTCGTGGTGCCGGTGATCCTGTTCGGGCTGACCCTGCGCGGCCTGGGGCTGGGGCCGGTGCTGGCGGTCGTGGTGCTGCTGACCGCCTGGGCCAGCCGCTACCGCGCGTGGCGCACCTCCGTGCCGCTCGCACTCGGCATCGCCGCTTTCTGCTCGGTCCTGTTCATCCGCGGCCTCGGCCTGCCCCTGCCGCTGATCGGCCCCTGGCTCAGCCCGGCGCACTGGACCGCAGCGCCGCCGCCCGCCCCGGCCACGCCCGCAGAGCCGCCCGCCGCCCCGGCAGCCGCCCCGGCGCAGTAGGAGCATAAGCCATGGAACTGCTCGCCAATCTGGGCTTGGGCTTCGAGACCGCGCTCAGCCCGTGGAACCTGCTCTACGCCTTCGTCGGCTGCCTGCTCGGCACCGCGGTGGGCGTGCTGCCGGGCCTCGGCCCGGTCGCGACCATCGCCATGCTGCTGCCGCTCACCTTCTCCCTGCCGCCGGTCTCGGCGCTGATCATGCTCGCCGGCATCTATTACGGCGCCCAGTATGGCGGCTCGACCACCGCCATCCTGATCAACCTGCCCGGTGAATCCTCCTCGGTGGTGACCGCCATCGACGGCTACCAGATGGCGCGCCAGGGCCGGGCCGGGAAGGCGCTGGCCACCGCCGCCCTGGGCTCGTTCTTCGCGGGCTCGGTGGCGACCCTGATTTTGGCCCTGTTCGCCCCGCCGCTGGCCAACGTGGCGCTGCAGTTCGGACCGGCCGAGTATTTCTCGCTCATGGTGCTCGGCCTCGTGGCCTCGGTGGCGCTGGCCTCGGGCTCGCTGCTCAAGGCGTTCACCATGATCGTCCTCGGCCTGCTCCTGGGTCTGGTCGGCACCGACGTCGAGAGCGGCACGCCGCGCTACACCTTCGACCTGCCCGAGCTCGCCGACGGGCTGAACTTCGTCGCGCTCTCGATGGGCGTGTTCGGCCTGGGCGAGATCATCCGAAATCTCGAGCACGAGCACAGCCGCAGCGTGATGGTGAAGCACGTCGAGGGGCTGATGCTGTCCTGGGAGGACATCAAGCAGGTGATCGGCCCGGTGCTGCGCGGGACCGGGCTGGGCTCGGTGCTGGGCATCCTGCCGGGCGGCGGGGCCATGCTGGCCTCGTTCGCCGCCTACACCATGGAAAAGCGCGTCTCGTCCAACCGGGCACAGTTCGGCAAGGGGGCGATCCAGGGTGTGGCGGCGCCGGAAAGCGCCAACAATGCCGGGGCGCAGACCTCGTTCATCCCCATGCTGACCCTGGGCATCCCGTCCAACCCGGTGATGGCGCTGATGATCGGCGCCATGATCATCCAGGGCATCACGCCGGGCCCGAACGTGGTGAGCGACGATCCCGCCCTGTTCTGGGGCCTGATCGTCTCGATGTGGGTCGGCAACCTGATGCTGGTGCTGCTGAACCTGCCGCTGATCGGGATGTGGGTGAAGATGCTCACCATCCCCTACCACCTGCTGTTCCCGGCGATCATCGCCTTCTGCTGCATCGGCGCCTACAGCGTGAACAACAACGCCTTCGACGTCTACGCGATGGCCCTGTTCGGCCTGATCGGCTACGCCCTGATCAAGCTCGACTTCGAGCCGGCGCCGTTGCTGCTCGGCTTCGTGCTCGGCCCGATGCTCGAGGAGAATCTGCGCCGGGCGATGATCATCTCGCGCGGCAACGCCACCGTCTTCTTCACCCACCCCTTGAGCCTGGCGCTCCTGCTGATCTCGGCCGCGCTCCTGGTCGTGGTCCTGCTGCCCAACATCCGCGCCAAGCGCGAGGAAGCCTTCCAGGAGTAGCGGCCATGGCGATCACCGAGATCCTGGTGCATGTCGACGGCACTCCGGCGGCCGAAGCCAGGCTGCGGGCGGCGGTGGAGCTGGCGGCGGGCGTCAAGGCGCATGTCAGCGCGCTCTACCTCGTCGCCGAGCCGTTCCTGCGCGCGCTCGTGGGCAAGCATTTGCCCGAGGATTTCGTGCGGGAGCAGCTCGCGGCACTGGAGAGCGAGGCGGACGAGCGGCTGAAGGCGCTGGCCGCCATTGCCGACGGGCGGGGCGTCAAGCTCGAGGCGACGCGCGAGACCGCAGCCCTCGACCGTCTGCCCGCGATCCTGGCGCGCAGGGGGCGCAGGGCCGATCTGGTCGTCGTCGGTCCGGGAGCGGATTCCGACGAATCCGCGCTGACCGAGGCGGCGTTCATGGACACCGGCCGCCCGGCGCTCGTCGTGCCGCCGGCATGGTCGGGCGGGTTGCCGCCGAAGCGGGCGCTGGTGGCCTGGGACGGCTCGCGCGAGGCGGCGCGCGCCGCCGGCGACGCCGTGCCCCTGCTGCGCGTGGCGGAGGATGTCGTCGTGCTGACGATCGACGCGGAGAAGTCGCGGGGGCGCTACAGCGACGAGCCCGGCTCCGGCCTCGCGGCCTATCTCGCGCGCCACGGCGCCAAGGCGCGGGTGAAGGCGGTGACGGCGACGGGCGGCATCGGCGAGACGATCCTGACCCAGGTGGCGGAAGAGGAGGCGAACCTGCTGGTCATGGGCGGCTACGGCCACTCGCGCATGCGCGAGCTGATGTTCGGCGGGGTGACGCGGGCGATCCTGGAGAGCGCGCCGACCGCCGTGCTCGTCGCGCACTGAGCCGGCCGATGCGCGCCATCCTGTGCGAGCAGCCGGGGGCGCTGCGCCTGATCGAGCGGCCGCGGCCCGAGCCGGCCGAAGGGCAGGTGGTGATACGGGTGCGGCGCATGGGCGTGTGCGGTACGGACCTGCACATCTTCCAGGGCAAGCATCCCTTCCTCGAATATCCCCGCGTGATGGGGCACGAGCTGGCGGGCGAGGTGGCGGCCGTCGGCGCCGGGGTCGGGCTGGCCGAGGGTACCCCGGTCTACGTCATGCCCTACCTGACCTGCGGGCACTGCATCGCCTGCCGGCAGGGCAAGACCAACTGCTGCACCAGCCTGCAATGCCTGGGCGTCCATTGCGACGGCGGCATGTGCGACTATCTCGCCCTGCCTGCCGACCGGGTCTTTCCCACCGACGGCCTGCCGCTCGACCAGGCGGCCCTGGTCGAGTTCCTGGCGATCGGGGCGCATGCGGCGCGGCGTGCGGAGATCCGCGGCGGCGAGCGCACCCTCGTGGTGGGGGCGGGGCCGATCGGCATCGCCACGGCGACCTTCGCTAAGGCGCGCGGTGCCGAGGTCACCTTCCTCGATCCGCGCGGGGACCGGCTGGCCTTCTGCCGCGACGTGCTGCGGCTGGGCGACGGCCTGCCGGCCGGCCCGGAGGCGCGCGATCGCCTGGCGTCATTGACCGGCGGCGACTTCTTCGACCTGGTGTTCGACGCCACCGGCAACACCGGGGCGATGGAGGAGAGCTTCGGCTGGGTGGCGCACGGCGGCAGCCTGGTGTTCGTGGGCGTGGTGCGGTCGGACATCCGCTTCTCCGATCCCGACTTCCACAGGCGCGAGGTGACGCTCAAGGCCAGCCGCAACGCCACCATCGAGGATTTCCGCGAGGTGCTGGCGGCGATCCGCTCCGGGGTGGCCGCGGCCGACCGGCTGATCACCCACCGCGGCAGCCTGGAGGAGGCGCCGGCCCGCTTCCCGGAGTGGATCCGGCCCGAGACCGGCGTGGTCAAGGCGATGATCGAGCTGTAGGGCGGACCGACTGGCGCGCCCAACCCGAAATGCTGGGACACCTGGACCAGCTGCACCAGCGCCAATCCGCCGAAAACCACCTGCGTCACCTGCAGCGGGTAGCGGATTGGAGGAGACGCCGGCGCTCCGCTTCGATCTGATCGCGCTTGGGGGCGCCACTTTTCCACTTGCAGGCTGCGTGCGCACGACGAAGAGTCGTCGCCCATCGGCGGCAACTGGATCGACTCATGAGCAGGGTTGCGCTCGCGGCGCTCGCGGCCGCCGCGCTCGCCCAGACCGCCGCGGCGGGCCAGGAAGTGCCGCAGCCGCTGGCCATCCCTAAGCTCCAGTCCGGCTCGCTGGCGATACAGCCCACGCTCAAGGCGGAGACCGCCGTCTTCGCGCAGGGCAACTCCTGGTATGGCCGCTCCACCGCCAATCTGGGCAGCAACTCGGACCGATGGGTCGAGGCCTATGTGAAGCCGGGGTTCAAGCTTGCGGCGGGGCTCGATGGCGCGGGCCGCATCGACGGTGAGCTCGATCTGGTGGGCGCGCTGACCCACGGCACGGACGCCGCCGGCACGAATGTCGGCGACGAGACGCCGACCGACGTCTCGATCAACCAGGCGTGGCTCGGCTGGAACTCGGCCGAGCTGCTGACCGAAGGGCTGGGTGCGGATGCCGTGGCCCTCTCGTTCGGCCGCCAGGACTTCAAGCTCGGCAACGGTTTCCTGTTCTGGCAGGGCTCGACCAATGGCGGCGACCGCGGCGCCTACTGGCTGACGCCGCGGCTGGCCTATCAGGCGGCCGGCATCGCCAAGCTCGAGACCCACGGCGTGACGGCGCAGGCCTTCTTTCTCGAGCCGGACGACGTTCCCGACACCGGCACCCGACTCGCCGGCCTGGACGTCGCCTACGCGCTCGCCGAGTCCGGCTGCGCCGTCGACAATTTCGAGATTGTGCCGAGCTGCCTGGCGCTCGGTTTCTACAACGTCTTCGACTCGGAGCTTGCCACCCGCGACGGCATGAGCGTGATCGACCTGCGCGGCGACGCGCGTCCGCTCGCGGCACTGCCGGGCCTGCGCCTCGCCGGCGAGCTCGCCTACGAGAGGAACGGCGACGATCTCGAGGCCCATGGCTGGTACGGCGAGATCGGCTACGCTGCCGACGACCTGCCCTGGTCGCCCTATCTCAGCTACCGCTATGCGTACTTCTCGGGCGGTGCCACCGCGTCCGGCAAGTCGCAGAACTTCGATCCGCTGTTCTACAGCGGGCCGGACTGGGGGACCTGGACCCAAGGCGAGATCATCGGCGAGTTCGTGCTGGAGAACAGCAATCTCGTCTCCCACACGGTGCGCCTGAATGCCTACCCGACCAGAGGCCTGACGCTGACGGCACTTTATTACTACTTCCTGCTCGACGATCCCGGCGCCGCCGGTGTCGAGGATCATGACTTCGCGCACGAGATCGACCTCGCCGTCGATGTCGATCTGGGCGGCAATCTCAGCATCGGCGCGGTGGCCGCGGTCTCGATACCGGAGGATGCGGCCAAGCAGCTCACCGGTGGCGACCAGACCTGGAGCCAGCTGCTGGCGTTCGCCAAGGTGGTCTTCTAACGGCCCAGCCGCTTGTAGAAGAAGCTCGCCGCGTCGAGCCGGCTGCCGTCGGTGCTGGCGGCGTAGGCCGGGACCTCGCCGAACTTGATCCAGCCCTCGCGGGCGTAGAGCCGCTCGCCGGCGCTCGCGGTCTCGGTGTCGAGGGTGAGCAGGGTGCGGCCGAGCCGCAGCGCCTCGGCCTCGGCGGCGCGCAGCAGGGCGGCACCGAGCCCCTGGCGGCGGGCACGGGTATGCACCAGCATCTTGGCGATGTCGGCGCGGTGGGCCTGGTTCGGCTGGCCGGCGGGGACGAGCTGCACCGTGCCGTCGACACTGCCGTCGGCCTCCGCGGTCAGGATCAGGCGCTCGCCGCGGGCGTGGCTCGCCAGCGCCCCGTCCCACCAGGCCTCGGCCTTGGCCTGGTCCATCGGCCAGACGAAGTTGACCGAGGCGCCGGCCAGGACCGCGTCGACCAGGAGTTCGGCCAGGGCCGTGCGCCGGGCCTGCGCCTCCGCCGGCGTCAGGACGAGAATGCGATGCGCCATGCCGGCGGCTCAGCCGGCAGGCTCGGCCAGCAGCTTCTCGACCGCC
Organism: Geminicoccaceae bacterium; assembly: GCA_046349415.1. Classification (GTDB taxonomy): domain Bacteria; phylum Pseudomonadota; class Alphaproteobacteria; order Geminicoccales; family Geminicoccaceae; genus Benzoatithermus. Next base: position 94,971 of record JAXMCJ010000017.1, on the reverse strand, counting down.
GCCACGGCGGCCGGGCCGTCCCACTGGGCGATGCCGAGCACGCGGCCGACCTCCTGGCCCTTGCGGTCGACCAGGATCGTCGCCGGCAGTCCCGGCACCCGGACTGCGCGAGTTGCCGCGGCCTTGGGGTCGCGATAGACGTGCAGTTGCTTGACGCCGACCTCGTCGAGGAACTTCTGGACCCGCTCGGGGCCGGCCCGGTCGACCGAGAGTGCCAGCACCACGAGATCGCGGCCGGCGAACTGGGCCTGCAGCCGGTCGAGGCTCGGCATCTCCTCGCGGCAGGGCGCGCACCAGGTGGCCCAGAGATTGAGCACCACCACCTTGCCGGCGAAGTCGGCGAGGCTGGCCGGCTGGCCGTCGAGGGTCTCGAAGGCCAGCGCCGGCAGCGGCTGCGGGGCCGCGGTCTCGATCGGCGCATCGGCGCGCGCGCCGCTTGCGGTCAGGACGGCGGCGAGGATGATCAGGCGCAGCGTGCGGCGCATACCGGCTCCGGTCGGCTCCAGGAGGGAATGATGGCGGAACAGGCCAAGGGCGGTCGCTCGCTCTGGGGCGGGCACTTCGCGAGCGACCCGGCTCCGCTCATGACGCAGATTAATGCCTCGATCGGCTTCGACAAGCGGCTCTACGCCCAGGACATAGCCGGGTCCATGGCCCATGCCCGGATGCTGGCCGCGGTCGGCATCATCGGCGCGGCCGAGCGCGACGCGATCCTCGCCGGGCTCGAGCGGGTCCAGGGCGAGATCGAGCGCGGCGAGCTCGAGCTCACGACCGAGCTCGAGGACATCCACCTCAATGTCGAGCAGCGGCTGACCGACCTGATCGGCGAGCCGGGCCGCCGGCTGCACACCGCCCGCTCGCGCAACGACCAGGTGGCGACCGACCTCAAGCTGTGGACGCGGGAGGCGATGGAGCGCGCCGAGGCGCGCATCGCCGAGCTGCAGCGGGTGCTGCTCGGGCTGGCGGGGCAGCACGCTGGGACCGTGATGCCGGGCTTCACCCACCTGCAGGCGGCGCAGCCGGTGACCTTCGGCCACCATCTCCTGGCCTATGTCGAGATGCTCGGGCGCGACCGGTCGCGCTTTGCCGATGCGCGCCGGCGGCTGAACGAATGCCCGCTGGGTGCGGCGGCGCTGGCGGGCACGAGCTTCCCGCTCGACCGGGCGATGACCGCGAACGAGCTCGGCTTCGACCGGCCGGCCGCCAACTCGATCGACGCCGTTTCCGACCGCGACTTCGCGCTCGACTATCTCGCCAGCGCCGCGATCTGCGCCGTCCACCTGTCGCGCTTCGCCGAGGAGCTGGTGCTGTGGTCGACGCCGCAGTTCGGCTTCGTGAAGATGCCCGAGGCGTTCACCTCCGGCAGCTCGATCATGCCGCAGAAGCGCAACCCCGACGCGGCCGAGCTGGTGCGCGGCAAGTCGGGGCGCATCCTGGGCGACCTGCAGGGCCTGCTCGTGGTGCTGAAGGGCCTGCCGCTCGCCTACTCGAAGGACCTGCAGGAGGACAAGGAGGGGCTGTTCGACGCCGCCGACAGCCTCGATCTCTGCCTCGCCGCCATGGCCGGCATGCTGGCCGGGCTGCGGGTAGACGCCGACCGCATGCGCGCCGCGGCGGGCGTCGGTCACACGACTGCCACCGATCTCGCCGACTGGCTGGTGCGCGAGAAAGGCGTGCCGTTCCGCGAGGCGCACGGCGTTTCGGCTCGGGTGGTGCGGCTGGCGGAGGAGCAGGGCCGCGCGCTGACCGAGCTGGCGCTCGCCGACCTGCAGGCGATCGACCCCCGCATCGAGGCGGGGGCGATGGCGGTGCTGGAGGTCGGGCGCTCGGTCGCCAGCCGGACGAGTCCGGGCGGGACCGCGCCCAGCCGCGTGCGCGAGGCGGTCGCCGATGCCGAGCGCAGATTTCTCGGCGGCTAGCGGACGCAGTTGTCAGGAGCCTCGGAGCCGAGCAAGGTCGCCGCACACCAATCATCAGTCGGGGAGGCTCCAATCATGTCCGTTGCAAGACTGTTGCTCGCTGTCGGTGTGGCCGTCGCCTGCGCCACGCCGGCGCTGGCACTCGAGGTCGAGAAGCAGGTGAAGGTCGAGGCTTCGGCCGACGACACCTGGGCCGCGATCCGCGAGTTCTGCTCGATCGCCGTCTGGCACCCGGCGGTCGAGAACTGCGTGCTGAGCCAGGCGAAGGGCCGGCCGATGCGCACGCTCTCGCTCAAGGGCGGCGGCACCATCGTCGAGGAGGAGACCGCCCGCGACGATGCGGGACGCAGCTATTCCTACGCGATCATCGAGAGCCCGCTGCCGGTCGCCAACTACCAGTCGACGATCAAGGTCGAGGACGAAGGCGGCACAGTGATCGAGTGGGAAGGCACCTTCGACGCGAAGGGTGCTTCCGATGCCGACGCGACCAAGGTGATCGAGGGCATCTACCAGAGCGGCCTCGACTCGTTGGCCGCCAAGGCCAAGGGCGGCTGAGGCTCGGCCGCGATTTGCGGCTGCGGCGGCGGTGGGCTAGCATCGCGCGATGATGCCAGCCCGCTCCGCCGCCAGCGCGCGGCTCGCCCTCGCCGCCGCGCTCGTCGCCCTCTCGCTCGCCGCCTGCGGCAAGAAGGGGGCGGTCACCGACCTCCGCCCACCGCCGCCACCGGCCCCGGCCGAGCAGCCGGCGCAGAAGCCGGCCGAGGGGACGGGCGGATGAGCGTCTTCGGCTATGCCGGGGGCGTGCTGAGCGCCGATGGAGTGGCGCTCGACGAAGTCGCGCGCGAGGTCGGGACACCCTGCTACGTCTACGCCGCCGCCGCGATGCGCGAGCGGGCGCGTGCGTTCCGGACCGCGTTCGCGCAGGAGCGGGCGCTGGTCTGCTACGCGGTCAAGGCCAACAGCAATCTCGCCGTGATCCGGCTGTTCGCCGAGGAGGGTCTCGGCGCCGACACCGTTTCCGGCGGCGAGATCGCGCGGGCGCTGGCGGCGGGCGTGCCGCCGCAGCGGATCGTCTATGCCGGCATCGCCAAGACCGACGACGAGATCCGGACCGCTCTGGGTCACGGCATCCTGCAATTCAACGTCGAATCCGAGCCCGAGCTGCGGCGCATCGGCGATCTCGCCGCCGCCATGGGGCTGGCCGCACCCGTGGCGCTGCGGGTCAACCCCGACGTCGACGCCGGCACGCACGAGAAGATCAGCACCGGCCGCAAGCACGACAAGTTCGGCATCCCCTACGACGAGGCGCCGGCCCTCTACCGGCTCGCCGCCGGCCTCAAGGGCATCAACCCGGTCGGCGTCCATCTGCACATCGGCTCGCAGATCGGCCGGCTCGACCCGTTCGAGGCGGCCTACCGGCGTGCGGCCGAGCTGTTCACGAGCCTGCGAGCCGAGGGCATCCCGCTGCGCCGGCTTGATCTCGGCGGCGGGTTCGGCGTGCGCTACACCGACGAGCCGCGCGTGGAAGCCGAGGCGCTGGCCGCACTCGTGCGCCGCGTGACCGCGGGTCTCGACTGCGAGCTGCTGTTCGAGCCCGGCCGCGCGCTGGTTGCCGAGGCGGGTGTGATTCTGGCTTCGGTGATCTACCTCAAGGAAGCGGGCGGTCGCCGCTTCCTCGTGCTCGACTCCGGGATGCACGTGCTGATCCGCCCGGCGATGTATGGCGCGCACCACCCCGTCCTGCCGGTGCGCGAGCCGGCGCGCGAGGCGGAGGTGCAGGTGGTGGATGTGGTGGGCCCGATCTGCGAGAGCAGCGACGTGCACGCGCGCGACGTTCGGCTGCCGCTGCTCGGTGCGGGCGATCTGGTCGCGATCACCGGCGCCGGCGCCTACGGGGCGGTGATGGCCTCCAACTACAATTCGCGCCCGAGCGCGGCCGAGGTGCTGGTCGAAGGCGGGCGGTTTGCGGTGGTGCGGCCGGCCCGTCCGCCCGAGAGCCAGTTCGCCGACGAGCGCATCCCCGACTGGCTCGGGAGCCCTGCATGACGGGCACGGACCCGCGCGAGCGGCGCGGCTTCCGCCTGCTGGTCTGGCTGGCGCGGCTTACCGTCTCGCTCGAGCGGATCTGGCCCGCGCTGTGGCCGGCCCTCGCCGTCGTCGGGCTCTATGTCGTCCTCTCCCTGTTCGGCCTGTGGCTGGTCGTCCCGCGCCTGCTGCACGTCGTCCTGCTGGCGGCGTTGGCGGCGGCGCTCGGCTGGGCGATGTGGCGGGCGGCTGCCGTGCTGCGGCTGGCTTCGCGCGACGCGGGCCTGTCGCGCCTGGAACGGGACAGCGGCGCTGCCCACCAGCCGCTGCGCGCGCTCGACGATCGCCTGCCCGGCGACGTCACCGACCCGGCGACCCGGCGGCTATGGGCCATGCACCGCGAGCGGCTGGTGGCGAGCCTGCAGCGGCTGCGGCTCGCGGCACCGCGCTCCGACCTGCCGCGCCGCGACCCTTGGGCGCTGCGCGCGGCCCTGCTGCTGGTGCTGTTCCTTGCCGTCGTCCACGGCCGCGGCGAGATCGGGCCACGGCTGGCCAGCGGCTTCAGCTTCGGTGGCCGTGCCGCGCAGGCGACCCTGCCGCCCATGGTCGAGCTCTGGGTCACCCCGCCGGCCTACACGCGCCGTGCGCCGCTGGTGGCGGAGCAGACGCGCGGCGTTCCGGCTCTTTCGGTGCCGACCGGCAGCCAGGCCCGCCTGCAGGTCCACCATCTGCCCGAGGGAGCCGCGGCCGCGGTGAGCTACGGCGAAGCGGCGACGCCGCTGGCCGAGCTCGGGCCGGGCAGCGCCGAGGCGGCGGTGACGCTCGATCGCGACGCCCGGCTCGCCGTCCGCGACGCGGACGGCGTGGAGATCGCCGGCTGGACGATCGACGCGCTGCCGGACGCCGTGCCGACCGTGAGCTTCGTCGGCGAGCCGCGCGCGACCCATCGCAGCGTGCTCAAGATCGATCTCGACGCCAGCGACGACTACGGCGTCGCCGAGCTCGCCCTGCTGCTGGCGCCGCCGGGGCGCGAGGGCGAGACCGAGCGGCTGACCCTGCTCAAGCCCGGCAACCAGCCGCCGAAGGTCGCGACCGGCACCTACCAGGACCTGACCGCGCATCCGCTGGCGGGGCTCAAGGCCGTGCTCAGGCTGGAGGCGGTCGACGCCATCGGCCAGCGCGGCCAGAGCGCGCCCTTGGAGATCGTCCTGCCGGCGCGGGAGTTCCGCCACCCGCTCGCCCGCGCGATCATCGCCGAGCGGCGCAAGCTGGTGGCGACGCCCGAGGCCAGCGACGAGGTGGCGGCGACGCTCGACGCGCTGGGCGACACGCCGGCGGCGCAGGAGCTGCCCGGCACCGTCCCCTTGTCGCTGCGGGTGGGTGCCGCCCGCCTGGCGATGAACCCGGGCGATGCGGCCAGCCGGCGCTCCGTGGTCGATCTGCTGTGGGATCTGGCGCTGTTCATCGAGGACGGCTCGCTGTCCATGGCGGAGCGGAAGCTGCGCGATCTGCAGCAGGAGCTGCAGAAGGCGTTGGAGGAGGGGGCGCAGGACCAGGAGCTCGAGCGACTGATGCAGGACCTGCAGCAGGCGATGGACGAGTTCCTGGAGGAGCTCACCCGCCAGGCCATGCAGCAGGGCCAGCAGATGCAGCCGCCCGAGCAGATGCAGCGGCCGCAGGACGGGCAGACGGTCGACCGCCAGGACCTGCAGGAGATGCTCGACCGGGCGCGCGAGCTGATGCGCAGCGGCGCGCGCGACGCGGCGCGCGAGATGCTGGCCCAGCTGCAGGAGATGCTCGAGAACCTGCGCGCCGGGACGCAGCAGGCGCAGCCCTCGCAGGGCGAGCAGCAGCTCAGCGACCTGCAGAAGATGATCCAGCTGCAGCAGAAGCTGCTCGAGCGCAGCTTCCAGATGGACCGCCAGCAGCGGCAGCAGGGCCAGCAGGGCGAGCAGGGAGAGGAAGGTCAGCAGGGCCAGCAGCAGGGTCAGCAGCAAGGCGGACAGCAGGGGCAGCAGCAAGGCGGACAGCGCGGCCAGCAGGCGCAGGGCGGCGAGCCGGGCCAGTCCGCGGCCGAGCAGGAGGCGCTGCGCCGCGCCCTGGGCGAGCTGATGCGGCGGATGGGCGAGGCGGGCATGGAGATCCCGCGGGCGCTGGGGCAGGCCGAGATGGCGATGCGCAATGCGCGCGGCGCGCTGGAGCAGGGCCAGCCCGGCGAGGCCGCCGGCGCGCAGTCGCAGGCGATCGATTCCATGCAGCAGGCCGGACAGGCGATGATGCAGCAGATGCAGGAGCAGATGGCCCGCGAGCAGGGCGACGGGCAGGGTGGACAGCCGCAGCCCAACGCCCGGCGCGGGCGCGATCCGCTCGGCCGTGCCACCCGCAACGATGGCGGCATGGACACGCGCGGGGTGGAGGTGCCGGAGGAGAGCGACCTGGGCCGGGCGCGCGACGTCCTCGAGGAGCTGCATCGTCGGGCCGGCGACCGCAACCGCCCATCGCTCGAGCTCGACTACTACCAGCGGCTGCTCGACCGGTTCTGAGCCCGTTGCGACGGATCGAGCTGCCGTCGCCGAACCGGGACGCCCGCCCGCTCGGCGCGCCGATCGACCTGCTGGTGCTGCACTATACCGGGATGCCCAGCGCCGCTGCGGCGATCGAGCGGCTGCGCGATCCGGCGGCCAAGGTCAGCGCGCATTTCCTGATCGACGAGGACGGCACCATTGCCGCGATGGTCCCCGAGGCCGAGCGCGCTTGGCATGCGGGGGCGAGCGGGTGGCAGGGCCGGACGACGCTCAACGACGTCTCGCTCGGCATCGAGCTGGTCAATCCGGGCCACGAATGGGGCTACCGGCCGTTTCCGACAGCACAGATGGCGGCGCTGGTCGAGCTCGCCGGTGAGCTCTGCCGCCGCTGGCGCATTCCGCGCGATCGCGTGGTCGGGCACAGCGATGTCGCCCCCACGCGCAAGGACGATCCGGGCGAGCTGTTCGACTGGCAGGCGCTGGCACGCGCCGGGCTCTGCCACCCGGTTCCAACGGCGGAGCCGGTGCCGCCCGACGAGCCAGCGGCGCTCGCGGCGCTCGCGCGGTTCGGCTATCCCCCGACGCCGACAGCACCGCTCCTGCGCGCCTTCCAGCGCCGCTGGCGGCCGGCATGCTGCGACGGCGGGCTCGACCCCGAGACGATGGGCCTGGCGCTGGCGGTCGGCGCCTTGCGCGGCGGCGGCGGGGCGGCTACCTAGGGCGGGGCGTCAGGCGGCCGGATGGTCGCTCCCGTCGCGAGGCGGGGGAGGAAAGTCCGGGCTCCATGGAAACACGGTGCCGGGTAACGCCCGGCGGGGGCGACCCCAGGGAAAGTGCCACAGAGAGCAGACCGCCCGCCGGGCCCGGCTTCGGCTTGGCTGCGGGTAAGGGTGAAAGGGTGCGGCAAGAGCGCACCGCGCCGGCGGCAACGTCGGTGGCACGGCAAACCCCACCGGGAGCAAGACCAAGTAGGGACGACGGCGTCGGCCGCTGCAAGGCGGTTGGGCGCAGGCCGGTTTCCAGGCCGGTCGTCCGGGTCGGTCGCGCGAGGCCCGCGGCGACGCGGGTCCCAGAGGAATGGCCATCCCGCGTCTTCGGGCGCGGACAGAACCCGGCTTACAGGCCGCCTGCGCCCCATTCCCAAGGCCTCGACCTCCGGAACAGAACATGAACATGTTCGAGATGCCTGGCCTTTGTTTCACCTTCTCCCAGGCTTATCCACAGATCTGTTCCGGATCGGCGTTTCTTTCGCCATTGCTTGCGGTTAGCGAAGTCGGCTGCAATTTCCCTTGACCTCGGGCCATCCCTGGCGATAGCTTGCGACAGCTTGAAAGGGGCTGAATTTCGCTTGCGTGTCGCAGTATTGCCGAAGTCAGTGACGGGTCGCAGCAAGACCCCGAGCGCCGGCATCGCGCAGCGCGGGCAGTAGGCCACAAAGGCTGGCGCCGCATCCTCTCTCGCCTACTTGCCCGGGCGGGATGATGCGAACGACCGGCTGGACGTCGACGGCATGGTGATGTGCGATGGCGCACGTGTATGTACTTGCCCGACGATGCGAGACCAAGCGGTGTCGGCCGCGAGGACTTCGACTGTGAGCTGAGCGCGAGTCAAGTTGCGCAAGGTCCGGCCGAATGCCCGCGGCGGCCTGTTGATATCTGTCTGTGGAAAAGCCGAGTGGCCCATCGGCCCGTTCTTCGCGATGAGGCGTTGACCGCCCTGCAGCTGCGGAGCGGTGGCGTCTATGTCGACGCCACCTTCGGCGGCGGCGGCTACAGCACTGCGATGCTCGAGGCCGCGGCCTGCCGGGTGATCGCCTTCGACCGCGACCCCGAGGCCGCCGCGCGTGCCGCCATGCTCGCGGCGCGCTACCCGGCATTGACCTTCGTCCACGCCCCGTTCGGTGCGATGCGCGCGGAGCTGGCGGCACGCGGCGTCACGGCCGTCGACGGGGTGGTGTTTGACCTCGGCGTATCGTCGTTCCAGCTCGACCAGCCCGAGCGCGGGTTCTCGTTCCAGAGCGACGGGCCGCTCGACATGCGGATGTCGCGCGCCGGCCCGAGTGCCGCCGATCTGGTGGCGTCGCTCGGCGAAGGCGAGCTCGTGCGCCTGCTGGCCGAGCTCGGCGGCGAGCCGCAGGCGCGCGCAGTGGCGCGGGCGATCGTCAAGGCCCGGGCCACGGGACCGATCGCCACCACCTCGGCACTGGCCGCGGTCGTGGCGCGGGCGAAGGGCGGCCGGCACGGCCCGCGTGATCCGGCGACGCGAACGTTCCAGGCGCTGCGGATGGCGGTCAACGACGAGCAGGGCGAGCTGGAGCGCGGGCTCGCCGCCGCGGAGGCCGTGTTGCGGCCCGGCGGCCGGCTGGTCGTGGTCTCCTTCCATTCCGGCGAGGACGCGGCGGTCAAGGAGTTCGGCAATCGCGGCGGCGGCCGGCAGGCGCAGCCCTCGCGCCATCTGCCGCCGGTCAGTCATGCGGCGCCGCGCTGGCGCTGGGTGAAGAGCGGCGTCACCAAGCCCGGCGAGGCCGAGATCGCGGCCAACCCGCGGGCGCGCTCGGCCCGGCTGCGGGTGGCGGAGCGGGTGGGCGAGGATGCAGGCACCGCGGAGGATGGGTCATGGCCGCTCGCCGCGTGAGCCCCGGTTACCTGATCACGTCGCTGGTGCTCGCCGTGGGTGCCGCCGCGGCGACGTTCCAGCTCAAATATGCGGTCCGTGATCTCGAGCACGAGCTGGCGGCGACCAATGCCAAGATCGAGCAGGAGAGCTGGGCGATCCAGAGTGCCCGCGCCGATCTCGAATATCTGACCCGGCCGGACCGGATCGCACGGCAGGCCGGCCAGCTCGGCATGGTCGAGGCGCGCGGCGGCCGGCTGGCGCGCGCGAGCCAGCTGCCCGACTGGCAGCGGGTCCAGTGGGCCAACCTCGCCCTGCCGGCGTTGCTGCCGTCCGGCACATCGATCGAGCTGCGCGCCAAGCCAGAGCCGTTCGTGGCCGCTCTCGGGGCCGGGCTCGACTGATGGCGGCCGCCCGTCCACCCGCGGCTGACCGCGATTCCGCCATCACCAGCAGCCGGGCGCGGCTGCGCGTCGTGGCGGGCGTGTTCGTCGTCGCGTTCGTCAGCATCGGCCTGCGTCTGCTGGACATGGTCGGCTGGCAGGCCGCGGGTGGTCAGCACCCGGCTGCCGTCGCCGAGGGCGAGGAGGCGGCACCCGCCCTGGTCAGCCGCGCCGACATCGTCGACCGCAATGGCCTGGTGCTCGCGACCAATCTGCGCGTGCCCGGCGTCCACGCCGATCCGGCCAAGCTCGGTGACAAAGCCGACGCCGCGCGCCGGCTCGCGGCGGTGCTGTCGGGCGTGGATGCCGCCGACCTGCAGCGCCGCTTCGAATCCGGGCGGCGGTTCGCCTGGGTGAAGCAGCGCATCACGCCCGCCGAGCAGGAGGCGGTCCTGGAGCTCGGGCTGCCCGGGGTAGATTTCAGCATCGCCGAGCATCGGGTCTACCCGAAGGGCAATCTGGCGAGCCACGTCACCGGCTTCGTAAGCGTCGACGGTACGGGGCTCGCGGGCATCGAGCGCTCGGAGCAGGACCGGCTGAGCCAGGGCGGCGCTCCGCTGGCGCTCAGCCTCGATCTGCGCATCCAGCAGATCACGCGCGAGGAGCTGCTCGAAGCCGACCGCCGGTTCCGGACCATCGGCGGCAACGCCATGGTCTACGATGTCGTGACCGGCGAGCTCTTGGCCATGGTGAGCCTGCCCGATTTCGACCCGAACCGCGTCGGCAACGTGAAGGGCATCCAGTACCTCAACCGCAATCTCGGCGAGGCCTACGAGCTGGGCTCGGTGTTCAAGGTCCTGACCATCGCCGCGGCACTCGACACCGGCAAGGTCAAGCTCGCCGACAAGTTCGACGCGACCGGCAAGCTCGTCATCGGGCGGCACCGGATCGGCGACGACCACGCCAAGAACAAGTGGCTCTCGGTATCCGAGATCTTCGAGTATTCCTCGAACATCGGCACCGCCCGGATGGCGTTCGAGGCAGGTGGCGCACCGCTGCTGGAGGGCTTCTTCCGCAAGGTCGGCTTCTACGGCCCGCCCGCGATCGAGATCGACGAGGTCGTGCGGCCGCGGCTGCCCAAGCGCTGGGCCGACGTCTCGGTCGCCACGACCGCTTTCGGCCACGGCATCTCGGTGACGCCGCTGCAGTTCGTCGACGCCGTCGGCGGCCTGGTGCGCGACGGGACTCGGATCGCGCCGACCCTGCTCAGGCGAGATCCGGCCGACCTGCCACCGCGCACGCGATACGTGTCCGAGCGCACGGCGGAGATGCTGCGCTGGCTGATGTGGCTGGTGGTCGAGCATGGGACGGGCACACGGGCGAAGCTCGCCGCCTACGAGATCGGCGGCAAGACCGGGACCGCGGAAAAGCCCCAGCGCGGCGGCTACAGCCTCGACCGCGTGCTGGCCTCGTTCGTGGGCGCGTTCCCGATCGACCATCCGCGCTATCTCGTCTTCGTCTCCCTCGACGAGCCCAAGGGCGATGCCGGCACGTTCGGCCTACATTATGGCGGCTGGACCGCCGCACCGGTGGTCTCGGCGATCATCGACCGGATCGGCCCCATGCTCGGCGTGCCGCCGAGCGGCATCGAGGTGGCGGACGAGTATCGCGCCCGGCTCGGCCGCCTGCATCCCGAGGCGCTCAAGGGCTCGCGAGAGGAGGCGACGCTTGCGCCTGGCAGCGCTCTGCGATGACCGGATCCGCTTGCGCGGCCCGGGCGAGGTCGAGATCGCCGGCCTCGCCCTCGACTCGCGCGCGGTGAATGCCGGCGACCTGTTCGCGGCACTGCCCGGCACGCACACGGACGGCGCGCGGTACATCGCCCAGGCGCGTGCGGCCGGGGCGGTGGCCGTGCTCGGCGATCCCAGGACCGCCGCCGCCACCGACCTGCCGGCGCTGATCGCCGAGGAGCCGCGCGCGGCGCTGGCCCGCGTCGCCGCCCGCTTCTTCGGCCGCCAGCCGCGCACCGTGGTCGCGGTGACCGGCACCGCCGGCAAGAGCTCGGTCGTCGCGTTCGCGCGGCAGCTCTGGGGCGGGCTCGGCCTCGCCGCGGCGAGCCTGGGCACGCTGGGGCTGCAGACCTCGGACGCGGCAGGCGAGGGCAGCCTGACCACACCCGACCCGATCACCCTGCAGAAGGTCGCCGCCGAGCTCGCCGCTCGCGGCATCGACCATCTCGCCATCGAGGCGTCGAGCCACGGCCTGGACCAGCGGCGCGTCGACGGGCTGCGGCTCGCGGCGGCGGCGTTCACCAACATCAGCCGCGACCATTTCGACTATCACGGCAGCGCCGCCGCCTACTACGCGGCCAAGCGCCGGCTGTTCGCCGACCTGCTGCCGAGCGGCGGCGTCGCGGTGCTCAACGCCGACGTGCCGGAGTTCGCCGACCTCGTCGGTCTCGCCGTCGACCGCCAACTGCGCGTGCTCGACTATGGCCTGCGCGGGCGCGCGCTGCGCCTGCTGGCACGCCGGCCGAGCGCGCATGGGCAGGAGCTCGAGGTCGAGCTGCTGGGCCGGCGGCACGCCTTCGCCACGCCCTGGTCGGCGGGTTCCAGGCGAGCAATCTGCTGGCGGCGGCCGGGCTGGTGCTGGCCGGCGACGAGCGGGTCGCGGAGGTCTTGGAGCTGCTCAGGCGGCTGCGCGCGCCGGCGGGACGGATGGAGCTGGTGGCCCGGCATCCGTCGGGGGCCGCGGCGTTCGTCGACTACGCGCACAAGCCCGAGGCCCTGGCGAAGGCGCTGGAGGCCCTGCGCCCCCATACCGCCGGCCGGCTCGTCGTGGTGTTCGGCTGCGGCGGCGACCGCGATCCCGGCAAGCGGCCCCTGATGGGCGAGATCGCAGCACGTCTGGCGGATCGGGTGATCGTCACCGACGACAATCCGCGCAGCGAGGACCCGGCGTCGATCCGGCGCGCGGTCCTGGCGGCCGCACCGGGCGCGGTCGAGGTCGGCGGGCGCGAGGAGGCGATCAGAGCCGCGTTCGCGGGCCTCGGCGCCGGCGACACGCTGCTTGTCGCCGGCAAGGGGCATGAGACCTACCAGATCGTCGGCGAGCGGGTGCTGCCGTTCGACGATGCCCTGATCCTGCGTGACGCCGCGCGCGCCGTGGGCGGAGCGATCACATGAGCGCTTTCTGGACCGCCGAGGCGGTAGCGCGGGCACTCAATGCCCGGGTCGCGGGCGACTGGGTGGCGAGCGGGGTCTCGATCGACACCCGCACCCTGGCGCCGGGCGACCTGTTCGTGGCGCTGGAAGGCCCCAACCGCGACGGCCACGCCTTCGTCGCCGACGCCCTGCAGCGCGGGGCGGCGGCGGCCCTGGTCGCACGGGTGCCCGAAGGCGTCGACGATCCCGGAGCACTGGCGGTGGTGGCCGACACGCAGGCGGGGCTCGAGGCGCTGGGCCGCGCCGGTCGGCGCCGCTCGACGGCGCGGATCGTCGGGGTCACCGGCAGCGTCGGCAAGACCGGCACCAAGGAGGCGCTGCGGCACGTCCTGTCCCGGGAAGGCCCGACCCACGCCAGCGCTGCGAGCCACAACAATCATTGGGGCGTGCCGCTGAGCCTCGCCCGCTTGCCGGAGGCCGCGAGCTTCGGCGTGTTCGAGATGGGCATGAACCATGCGGGCGAGATCCGCGCGCTGACCCACCAGGTCCGCCCGCATGTGGCGCTGATCACCACCGTCGGGCCGGCGCATCTCGAGAACTTCCCCTCGGTCGCGGCCATCGCCGACGCGAAGAGCGAGATCTTCGCGGGGCTGGAGCGCGACGGCATCGCGATCATCAATCGCGACAGCGAGCATTTCGAGCGGATGCGCGGGCACGCGGAGCATTCCGCGCGGGGCGGATCGTCAGCTTCGGCCGCCATCCGGCGGCCGACTGGCGCCTGGAGGAGTTGCGGGCGGCCGAGGAGTGCAGCGACGTCGTCGTCAGGCACGGCCGGCAGCGCATCGTGTACCGCCTGGGGGTGCCGGGCGAGCATCTGGTGCTGAACAGCCTCGCGGTGCTCGCGGTCGTCGACGCCCTGGGCGCCGACGTGGGTCGTGCCGCCGGTGCCCTGGCCGATCTGCGCCCCTCGGCGGGCCGGGGCGAGCGCCGGCGGATCACCCTGCCGGGCGGCTCGGCGACGCTGCTCGACGAGAGCTACAACGCCAACCCCGCCTCGATGTGCGCGGCGCTGGCGGTGCTCGGGCGCGCGCCGGGCCGGCGCATCGCCGTCCTGGGCGACATGCTGGAGCTGGGGCCGACGACCGGCGACCTGCATGCCGGTCTCGCCGCACCGGTCGAGCAGGCCGGGGTCGATCTGGTCTTCACCTGCGGCCCGCAGATGCAGCATCTCCACGAGGCGCTGCCGCCGGGCCGCCGGGGCTGCCATGCCCAGGACAGCGCGGCCCTGGCACCCGCACTCCTCGATGCGCTCCGCCCGGGCGATGCCGTGCTGGTGAAGGGCTCCCTGGGCAGCCGGATGGCGCGCGTGGTGACGGCCCTCGTGGGCGCGGGTGCGGCGCGATGAGGGCGGCCGCCTGATGCTCTACAGCCTGCTCGTCCCGCTCGCGGAGCATATCGGCGTCTTCAACGTCATCCGCTACATCACCTTCCGCACGGGCGGGGCGGTGATGACGGCGCTGCTGGTCAGCTTCCTGCTCGGGCCGGGCCTGATCCGCTGGCTGCGGAAGAAGCAGCGCGAGGGGCAGCCGATCCGCCTCGACGGGCCGGAGAGCCATCTTCTGACCAAGAAGGGCACGCCCACCATGGGCGGCCTGCTGATCCTGGTGGCGCTGACCTCCGCCACGCTGCTCTGGGCCGATCTCAGCAACGGCTATGTCTGGGTCGTGCTGATCGTGACGCTGGGCTACGGCCTGATCGGCTTCGCCGACGACTATCTCAAGCTCACCAAGCGCTCGAGCGGCGGCCTGCCCGGCCGGCTCAAGCTGCTCGGTCAGGGGGCGATCGGACTGATCGCGGCGGCCGTCCTCGTTCATCTCGGCGAGGGGCAGCTCGCATCCGGGGTGGCGGTGCCGGTGTTCAAGGACCTGGTGGTCCCGCTCGGGCTCGCCTTTCCGCTGTTCGGGGCGCTGGTCATGATGGGAGCCTCCAACGCGGTGAACCTGACCGACGGGCTGGACGGGCTGGCTATCGTGCCGGTGATGATCGCGGCCGGCAGCTTCGCCATGATCGCCTATCTCGCCGGCAACGTGATCTTCGCGGGATATCTCGGCATCCCGCACGTCCCGGGCACCGGCGAGCTCGCCATCTTCTGCGGCGCCATCGTCGGCGCGTCCCTGGGCTTTCTGTGGTTCAACGCGCCGCCCGCCATGGTGTTCATGGGCGACATCGGCTCGCTGTCGACCGGTGGTGCCATCGGTGCCGTCGCGGTCGCGGTCAAGCACGAGCTGGTGCTGGCGATCATCGGCGGCCTGTTCGTGCTCGAGGCGGTCTCGGTGATCGTGCAGGTCGCCTCGTTCAAGCTCACCGGCAAGCGCGTGTTCCGCATGGCGCCCCTGCACCACCATTTCGAGAAGATGGGCTGGCAGGAGCCGACGATCGTGATCCGGTTCTGGATCATCGCCGTGATCCTGGCGCTGGTCGGCCTCTCGACCCTGAAGCTGCGCTGATGGGCCTGGAGCGCTACGCCGACCAGCGCGTGGGTGTGCTCGGCATGGGCCGCAGCGGCATCGCCGTGGCGCGCGCCCTCGCCGCCGCCGGGGCCGAGGTGCTGGCGTTCGACGACCGGCCCGAGGCGACGCGGCCGTTTCGCGCCGGCAGCGCGGCGGACGTGCCCGGTCTCGCGCTCCTGGTGCCGAGCCCGGGCGTCCCCTGGGACATCCGATCATCGTCGCCGCGCGCGAGGCGGGCGTGCCGGTCCGCGGCGATGTCGACCTGTTCGCCGAATTGCTGGGCGAGCGCCCGGTGGTCGGCATCACCGGCACCAACGGCAAGTCGACGACCACCGCCCTGGTCCACCATCTCCTGCGCACGGCGGGTGTCGACGCCGAGGTCGGCGGCAATATCGGCCGGCCGGTGTTCGAGCTCGAGCTGGGGCCGCCTGAGCGCGTGTTCGTGCTCGAGCTGTCCTCGTTCCAGCTCGACCTGTGCGACACGCTGCGCTGCCGCGTCGCCGTCTGGCTCAACCTGACGCCCGATCATCTCGACCGGCACGGCGATCTCGCGGGCTACGTCGCGGCCAAGGAGCGGATCTTCCGCAATCAGGCCGGCGGCGACCGGATCGTGATCGGCGTCGACGACGCGCCGAGCCGCGGGGTCGCCGAGCGGCTCGCGGCGGCGGGCCGGGACGTGACGACGGTGTCGGTCGGCGGTGCGGCCGACGTCACGGTCGAGGATGGCCTCCTGCGCGAGCACGGCGTCGCGATCCGCGACCTGCGCCCGCTCGGCAACCTGCGCGGGCGGCACAACTGGCAGAACATCGCCGTCGCCTACGCCACCGTCCGCGCGCTCGGCCTCGATCCCGAGCAGGCGGTGGCCGGGCTCGCCGGTTTCGCCGGCCTGCCGCACCGCATGGAGCAGGTGGCGCGGGCGGGCTCCGTGCTCTGGGTCAACGACAGCAAGGCGACCAATCCCGACGCCGCCGAGAAGTCGCTCACCAGCTTCGCCGACATCTTCTGGATCGCGGGCGGCAAGCCCAAGCCCGGCGGCTTCAGGAGCCTGCGGCCGGCGCTGGCCGGCGTCCGCGCCGGCTATCTGATCGGCACCGCGGCCGAGGAGATCGCGGCCGACCTCGGCGACCTCGTGCCGATGCATCGCGTCGGCACGCTGGAGGCGGCGGTGCGCGAGGCGAGTGCCGCGGCCCGGGCCGCCGGCACGAGCGAGGCCGCGGTGCTGCTGGCGCCGGCCTGCGCCTCGTTCGACCAGTTCGCCGAACTTCGAGGCCGCGGCGACCGGTTCCGCGCGCTCGCCCAGGCGGAGGCCGCCGCATGATCTTCGTGCCGCGCACCGACCGCTCGATCGTCGGCAACTGGTGGTGGACCGTCGACCGGACCATGCTGGCGGGCGTCGGGCTGCTCGCGGTGATCGGCACCATCCTGATCTTCGCCGCCAGCCCGGCGGTCGGCGAGCGGGTGTTCGGCGCCGAGATGCATTTCGTGGTCAAGCACCTGATCATGCTGGTGCCGGCGACCTTCCTTTTGCTGTTCGTCTCCATGCTGGCGCCGCTCGGCGTGCTGCGCCTCGCCGTCGGCATGTACGTGCTGTTCGGCGCGATGACCGTGCTCACCCTGTTCTTCGCCCCCGAGGTCAAGGGTGCGACCCGCTGGCTGCCGCTGCTCGGCATGCCGCTGCAGCCGAGCGAGTTCCTGAAGCCGGCCGTGATCGTGCTGGTGGGCTGGGTGCTGGCGCGCCGGCCCGGGCTCGCCGGGCTGCCGGGTGCCATGGCGGCGGTGCTGCCGGTGCTGGCGGTGCTGGTGCTGCAGCCCGACGTCGGCATGACCGCCCTGGTCGCCGCCGCCGCCGGAGCGCAGCTGTTCGTCGCCGGGCTCGGCTGGTTCTGGGTGCTGCTGCTGCTGGGGGCCGGCGCGCTCGGGGCCTGGCAGGCCTATCTCTGGCTGCCGCATTTCGCCGAGCGCGTGAACGAGTTCATGGACCCGGCGTCGCTGGGCTACCAGATCGAGCGCGCCCTGCGCGCCGTCGCCGCCGGCGGGCTGTTCGGCCGCGGCCCCGGCGAGGGGCTGCAGAAGTGGCATCTGCCCGACGCCCACGCCGATTTCATTTTCGCCGCCACCGCCGAGGAGTTCGGTGTGGTCGCCTGCCTGGCGCTGGTGGCGCTGTTCGCGTTCCTGATCCTGCGCGGCCTGTGGCGGCTGGCCGAGACGACCGACCGCTTCGTGCTGCTCGCCGCGTCCGGCCTGATCGCCCAGTTCGGGCTGCAGGCACTGATCAACATGGCGGTCAACCTCAACCTGATCCCGACCAAGGGCATGACGCTGCCGTTCATCAGCTACGGCGGCTCGTCGCTGCTCGCCCTGGCGATCGGCATGGGCATGCTGCTGGCACTCACCCGGCGGGGCGCCCGCCTGCAGCTGCCGTGGCGGGAGTGGCAGCGGTGAGCGGGACCATCCTGATCACGGCGGGCGGCACGGGTGGCCACATGTTCCCCGCCCTCGCTCTCGGCCGCGCCCTGCGCCGGCGCGGGCGCGAGGTGGCGCTGGTCACCGACAGCCGCGGCGCCCGCTATGTCGGCGGCGAGCTGCCCTTCACCGTCGTCGCCGCGGGCAGCCCGTCCGGTCGCTTGGGAGAGCGCCTGCGCGGCGTAGCACAGCTCGCGCGCGGGTTGGCCCAGAGCCTCCTGGCGCTGCGTCGCATCCGGCCGGTGGTGGCGGCCTCCTTCGGCGGCTACGCCTCGGTGCCGGCGGCGATCGCGGCGGGCCTGAGCCGCGTGCCGGTCCTGGTGCACGAGCAGAACGCCGTGTTCGGCCGCGCCAACCGCCTCACCGCGCGCTTCGCCGACGTGCTGGCGCTGAGCTTCGAGCGGACCACGGGCCTGCCGGCCGGCCCGGTGCGGCGGCTGCTCACCGGCAATCCGACCCGGCCCGAATTCCTCGGCACGGTGCCCGCCGCCGCGGCGGAGCGCTTTCGCGTCCTGGTCCTGGGCGGCAGCCAGGGTGCGCGGGTGTTCAGCGACGTGGTGCCGGCGGCGATGGCGCTGCTGCCGGCCGAGTTGCGCACGCGGCTCTCTTTGGCCCAGCAATGCCGCCCCGAGGATCTGGATCGCGTGCGCGCCGCCTATGCCGGGAGCGATGTCGAGGTCGAGTTGGCGACGTTCTTTTCCGACGTGCCGGAACGCATGGCGGGCTGCGATCTGCTGGTGAGCCGCTCGGGCGCCTCGACCGTCGCCGAGGTGCTGGCGCTCGGCAGGCCGTCCCTGCTCGTGCCCTATCTCCATGCCGCGGACGACCACCAGACGGCCAATGCCGCCGCCTTGGCCGAGGCGGGTGCGGCGGTCCTGGTGCCGCAGCCCGAGCTCACCGCCGAGCGGCTCGCTAACGAGCTGACGGCGTTGATGCGCGAGCCGGCCCGGCTCGCGTCGATGGCCGGGCGCGCGCGGGCGCTGGCGAAGCCGGACGCGGTCGACCGGCTGGTCGAGGCGGTCCTGGCGCTGGCCGGGGAGAGCCGGCGATGACCATGGTCCCCCACACCGTCGGCCCGATCCATTTCGTCGGCATCGGCGGCATCGGCATGAGCGGGATCGCGGAGATCCTGAGCAATCTCGGCTATCGCGTGCAGGGCTCCGACATCGGCGACAGCGCCAACGTCCAGCGCCTGCGCCGCCAGGGGATCGAGGTCGCGATCGGCCATGCCGCGCAGAATCTCGGCAAGTCGCGCGTGGTCGTGGTCTCGACCGCGATCCGGCCCGACAATCCCGAGCTCTTGGCGGCGCGCGCCAAGCGCCTGCCGGTGGTCCGGCGCGCGGACATGCTGGCCGAGCTGATGCGGCTCAAGCGGTCGATCGCGGTCGGCGGCACCCACGGCAAGACGACGACCACGGCGATGATGGCGGCCCTGCTGGACGCCGCCGAGCTCGACCCGACCGTGGTCAATGGCGGCATCATCAACGCCTACGGCACCAACGCCCATCTCGGCCAGGGCGAGTGGATCGTGGTCGAGGCCGACGAGAGCGACGGCAGCTTCCTGCGCCTGCCGGCGACCGTGGCGGTGGTGACCAACATCGACCCCGAGCACATGGAGCACTACGGCAGCTTCGACGCCGTGCGCGACGCCTTTCACGCCTTCGTCGAGCGCGTGCCGTTCTACGGCTTCGCCGCGCTGTGCATCGACCATCCCGAGGTGCAGGCGCTGTATGGCCGGGTCACCGACCGCAGGATCGTCACCTACGGCTTCAGCCCGCAGGCCGACATCCGTGCCTTGCCGCCGCAGGCCGAGGCGGACGGCGAGCTGTTCGACGTCGTGGTCCGCGCCCGCAACGGCGAGGGCGAGAAGACGCTCGAGCGCATGCACCTGTCGCTGCCCGGCCGGCACAACGTCCAGAACGCGCTGGCGGTGATCGCGGTGGCGCGCGAGCTCGGCATCGCCGACGAGGTGGTGCGCCGGACCCTGTCGGGGCTCGCCGGGGTCAAGCGGCGGTTCACGCGCACCGGCACGTTCGACGGCGTCGGCATCGTCGACGACTACGGCCACCACCCGGTCGAGATCCGCGCCGTCCTGCAGACCGCGCGCGCCCGGACCAAGGGGCGGGTGATCGCCGTCGTCCAGCCGCATCGCTACTCGCGGCTGCACGACCTGTTCGACGAGTTCTGCGCCTGCGTGCACGACGCCGACACGGTGGTCGTGGCGCCGGTCTATGCCGCAGGCGAGGCGCCCATCGATGGTGTCCATCGCGATGCCCTGGCCGCCGGCATCCGTGCCCGCGGGCACCGCGACGTGCGCACCATCGACGGGCCGGACGATCTCGCACCGCTGGTCGCCGAGCTGGCCCGGCCGGGGGATCTGGTCGTGTGCCTGGGTGCCGGCAGCATCACGCAGTGGGCCAACGCCCTGCCGGGCCGGCTTGCCGCCCTGGAGAAGGGAGCCGGCGAGGCATGACCGGCTGGCGTGATGCGCTCCCCGAGGTCCGCGGCACGCTGCGGCGCGACGTGCCGCTCGGCCCGCTGACCTGGCTGCGCGTCGGCGGCCCGGCCGAGCTGCTGTTCCAGCCCGCCGACGTCGACGACCTGGCGGCGTTCCTCACAGCACTGCCGCCGGACGTGCCGGTGCTGCCGATGGGCGTGGCCTCGAACCTGCTCGTGCGGGACGGGGGGATCGCGGGCGTGGTGGTGCGTTTCGGTGGCCCGCTGGCGAAGGTGGAAGTGGCGGGGGATCTCGTCGTCGCCGGGTCGGGTGCCCTCGACCAGCGCGTGGCGCAGGTGGCGCAGAAGGCTGGGCTATCCGGCCTGGAGTTCCTCATCGGCATCCCGGGCACGATCGGCGGCGCCGTGCGCATGAATGCCGGGGCGTTCGGCGGCGAGACCAAGGATCGGCTGGTCTGGGCCGAGGCGCTGGACCGGCAGGGGGCCCTGCACCGGCTGGACAATGCGGCGCTCGGCTTTGCCTACCGGCGCAGCGCGCTGCCGCCCGGTTGGATCGTCGTGCGGGCAGCCTTCCGTGGCGAGCCGGGCGACCCGGCGCAGGTCCTGGCGCGCATGGACGCGATCCGAGCCGAGCGCGAGGCGGCGCAGCCGCTGCGCGCGGCGACCGGCGGCAGCACCTTCAAGAACCCGCCGGGTGGCAGGGCCTGGCAGGTGATCGACGCCGCCGGCTGTCGCGGCCTGCGGCTGGGTGCGGCGATGGTGTCGGAGAAGCACTGCAACTTCCTGATCAACACCGGCGGCGCCACCTCCGAGGAGGTCGAGCGGCTGGGCGAACGGGTGCGGCAGCGCGTGCGCGAGCACAGCGGCGTCGAGCTCGAATGGGAGGTGATCCGGGTCGGCCGGCCGGCGAGCCTGGAGCTGGCGGCATGACGCGGCACGTCGCCGTGCTCATGGGCGGGCGCTCCTCGGAGCGCGACGTGTCGCTGGTCTCGGGCAGCGCGTGCGCGGAGGCCCTGGAGACGGCCGGGCTGCGCGTCAGCCGGATCGACGTCGGCGAGAATTTGCCGGGCGTGCTCGCCGAGGTCCGTCCCGACGTGGTCTTCAACGCGCTGCACGGGCGCTACGGCGAAGATGGGAGGGTGCAGGGGCTGCTCGACCTGCTGGGCCTGCCCTATACCCATTCCGGCGTCCTGGCCTCGGCCCTGGCGATGGACAAGCCGATGGCCAAGCGGGTGTTCGCGCAGGTCGGGCTGCGCTGTCCCGAGGGGGTCGAGACCACGCTCGGGGCGCTGCTGGACGAGCCGCCGATCGAGGCGCCCTACGTGGTGAAGCCTGCCGCCGAGGGATCGAGCGTGGGCGTGATCATCGTGCCCGATCGCCATTCGCGCGCGCTGACGGAGCGCAACGACCTGGATCCGGACGCACGGGTGCTGGTGGAAACCTATGTCCCCGGCCAGGAGCTGACCTGCGGCGTCCTGGGCGACGAGCCCCTGGCCGTGACCGAGATCCGGCCGAACCAGGGCTTCTACGACTATCGCGCGAAATATACCGAAGGCTACGCCTCGCATCTGGTCCCGGCGCCGCTGTCGCCGGAGCTGTACGAGCAGGTGATGGACTGGGCGCTGCGGGCCCATCGGGCGCTGGGTTGCCGCGGCGTGAGCCGTGCCGACTTCCGCCTCGACCCGGAGCGCGGCGCCGACGGCCTGTTCCTGCTGGAGGTGAATACGCAGCCCGGCATGACTCCACTCTCCCTGGTTCCCGAGCAGGCCGCCTGGCGCGGCATCGGCTTCCAGACCCTCGTGCTCAAGCTTCTGGAGGCCGCGCGATGCGACAGGTGAAGCGTCTCGGCCGGTCGGGCAGGGTGGCACCACGGCGCCGGCCCCCGCCACGCTTGTGGTTGCGCCGGCTGGGCAGGGGTGCGGTCGTCGTTCTGGCGGTGCTGCTCGTCATCGGCGGCGCCTACGGTTTCCTGCGCTCGGCCACCGCCGCGCGGCTCGCCGACGGTCTGCGCCAGCGCGCCATCGCCGCCAGCGTTGCTTCGGGCTTCGTCGTCGGTCGCGTCTACAGCGAAGGACGTAGCTTGGCCGACGAGGCGGCTATCGCCAAGACGTTGCAATCAGTTCATGGGAAACCACTATTTTCAGTTGAATTAGCTGAGCTGCAAGGACAGATAGAAGCATTGCCCTGGGTAAGGTCGGCCAGCATCGGCCGGCGCCTGCCCGATACGCTCTGGGTCCGGCTGGAGGAGCATCGGCCGGTGGCGCGCTGGATGGACGGATCCCGCCAAGTGCTGGTCAGCGATGCCCAGGAGGTGTTCCAGGTCAAGGATGCGGCCCGCTACAAGGAGTTGCCGCTGCTGTTCGGCAAGGGCGCGCCGCAGCGGTCGCCCGAGCTGTTGCGGCTGGTGGCCACCGAGCCGGAGCTCGCCGGCCACGTCACCGGCGCGCGCCTGATCGGCGGCCGGCGCTGGGACATCTATCTCGACGGCCGGATCGAGGTCCGCCTCCCCGCGAGCCGCCCCGAGAGCGCTTGGCGGCGGCTGGCCGCCGAGCAGCGCCAATCCGGGGTGATCGGCCGTGCGGTGACCTCGATCGATCTCCGCAATCCCGACTGGTTGACGCTCGAGCTGCCGGACACGCTGCTCGGGCAAGGCAAGGAGCCGCGCGCATGACCCAGCTTTTCGGTACGGCCTGGCGCCGGCTCGTGGGCGACGGCCCGTGGCGGCGCGGCCAGCCGTTCGGCGTCCTCGACATCGGCACGAGCAAGCTGTGCTGCTACATCGCCAAGCCGCGGGCCGGTCAGGGCGTGCAGCTGATCGGCCGCGGCTACCAGCTCGCGGAAGGGCTCAAGGGCGGCGAGATCGTCGATGCCGAGGCGGCCGAGGCGTCGGTGCTCGCGGCCCTGCACGAGGCCGAGCAGCAGTCCGGCGAGACGCTGCGCGAGATCTTCCTCGCGGTCGGCGGCGGGCACCCGCAGTCGAGCTACGTCCGGGTCGAGTCCGCACTGCACGGCCGGAGCGTCGCCGACCTCGATCTCCAGCTCCTGCTCGACCGGGCGCGCCGCGAGGCGTCGAGCCCGGGCGCGAGGTGCTCCATGCCGTCCCGGTCGAGGTTGCCGTGGACGGCGGGCGGCCGCTGCGCGACGCGCGCGGCACCTCGGGCCAGCGCCTCTCGGTGGTGGCGCATCTGGTGACCGCGTCGGGCCCCGCGCTCCGCAACCTGCTGGCCTGCCTCGATCGCTGCCACGTCCAGGTGGGTGGCGTGTTCTGCGCCAGCTACGCCGCGGCGATCGGCTGCCTGTTCGAGGACGAGATGGAGCGGGGCTGCCTCGTCCTCGACTTCGGCGGCGGCAGCACCGGGCTCGCGCACTTCGCCGGCGGCCGTCTCAATCTGGTGGGCCAGGTCGGCTATGGCGGCGACCACATCACCGGCGATCTGGCCTACGGGCTCTCGACCAGCCGGCAGCATGCGGAGCGGATCAAGAACCTGTACGGCAGCACGCAGTTCAGGAGCTGTGACGAGGGCACGCGCATCGAGCATCCGCGGCTGGGCGACCACAGTGAGCTGCCCACGGGCGAGGTGGCACGCGCACGCGGCTCACCGAGATCGTCCGCGCCCGCGTCGAGGAGATCCTGGTGCTCGCGCGCCGCCGGCTGGACGAGCATGGCGAGCTCCTGGCCACCCGGCCGCCGCGCTCGATCGTGCTGACCGGCGGCGGCAGCCAGCTCGAGGGCATCGACGATCTGGTGCAGGAGGTGTTCCGCCTGCCCGCACGCATCGGCCGACCGGCGCCGTGGTCGGGGCAGCGCGAGGACGATCCCGGCTGCGCCACGGTCGCCGGCGCCGTGGCGCTGGCGCTCGGCGACGACGGCGGCCTCGGCTGGCGCGATCAGGTCCAGGTCTCGATGCTCTCCAACCGACTTGCGCGACTTGGCCAATGGTTTAGAGAGAACTTCTAACCGCTCTTTGCAATCGCATGACCGGATACTTGCCCCCGGTCGGCAACGTGGCCCGAACCCAACAGGGTCGGCCATCCTGTGGAGGAGAAAAGATGACGATCAATCTCTCCCTGCCCATCACGCACGAGCTCAAGCCGAAGATCACGGTGGTCGGCGTCGGCGGCGCCGGCGGCAATGCCGTGAACAACATGATCACCTCGCATCTCGAGGGGGTCGAGTTCGTCTCGTGCAACACCGACGCGCAGGCGTTGGCGGCGGGCCTCACCGACCGCAAGGTCCAGCTCGGCAACACGATCACCCACGGCCTCGGCGCCGGTGCCCGGCCCGAGGTCGGCCGTGCCGCCGCCGAGGAGGCGCTGGACGAGATCCTCGACCAGCTCTCCGGCAGCCACATGGTGTTCATCACCGCCGGCATGGGCGGCGGCACCGGCACGGGTGCGGCCCCGGTGATCGCGCGGGCGGTGCGCGAGCAGGGCATCCTGACGGTCGCCGTGGTGACCAAGCCCTTCCACTTCGAGGGCGCGCACCGGATGCGGCTGGCGGAGGCCGGCCTCAACGAGCTGCAGCAATATGTCGACACGCTGATCGTCATCCCGAACCAGAACCTGTTCCGGCTGGCGAACGAGCGCACCACCTTCGCCGACGCCTTCCAGATGGCCGACCAGGTCCTGCACATGGGCGTGCGCGGCGTGACCGACCTCATGGTCATGCCGGGCCTGATCAATCTCGACTTCGCCGACATCCGCACGGTGATGAGCGAGATGGGCAAGGCGATGATGGGCACCGGCGAGGCCGAGGGCGAGCGCCGGGCGATCGAGGCCGCCGAGGCCGCGATCTCCAACCCGCTGCTCGACGACGTGTCGATGCGGGGCGCGCGCGGCGTGCTGATCAACATCACCGGCGGCCTCGACATGACCCTCTACGAGGTGGATGCCGCGGCCAACCGGATCCGCGAGGAGGTTGATTCGGACGCCAACATCATCTTCGGCTCGACCTTCGACAACTCGCTGCAGGGCAGGATGCGGGTTTCCGTCGTCGCCACCGGCATCGATCTGCCGGCCGAACGCATGGCGCCCGCCCAGGTCGCCGCGCAGGAGCCCGTGGCCGAGCTGCCGCGCCTGTCGGCCGCGCCGTTCCGGTTCCAGCCGCAGCGGGCCCAGCCGGTGCCCTATCCGACCCAGGCCAAGGCAGCGCCGCGCCGGTCGGTCGAGCTCAGCCCGGCCGCGCATCTGCGCGCCGCCCTCGAGCCCCTGCCCGAGCCGGAGCCTGAGATGGCCGCGGACCCGATCCCCGCCTTGGCGGAGCTGCCGCGGGCGGAGGAGCGGTCGTCGAACCTGTTCGCCCGGGTGCGGGAGTTCGCGTTCACGCGCGCCACGCCGGAGCGGCCCGCCGAGCGCGTGGCACCCCGTTTCGGCGGCCAGCCGGGCCTGCCCTCGGGCAATCTCGACGAGCTGGGCGACATCCCCTCGTTCCTGCGGCGCGAGCGCGAGAAGGTGGAGGGTTGAGCGTCACTTAATGTGACACTTTAACTCGGATTCGTAACAAACCGAAAGCACATGTGACTTGTTGGCGCCCGCCACCCTGGGCAAAGGGGTGGCGGGCGTTTCTGTCTCGACGGCCCGGCCGGAGGGACAGGGTCGACCCCGTCCTGCGGTCGTGGGCAAGCGGCCGGCGGCATGGGCGCGGCGGAACTCGAACCCGGTGGTGTGAAGCGACCACGGATGCGCAAGCAACGGACGCTTCGACAAGTCATCGGCTGTGCCGGCGTCGGTCTCCACAGCGGCGCGCGCGTGGCCCTGACTCTCCGCCCCGCGGCGGAGGATACCGGTATCTGGTTCCGCCGCGTCGACCGCCCCGGCGCACCCTCGATCCACGCCCATCCCGACAATGCCGACACGGTCGACGGCGCGACCTGCCTGGTCGACGCGGCGGGTGGCGCCGTGCGCAGCGTCGATCTGCTGCTCGCCGCCATCGCCGCCTGCGAGCTCGACAATCTGCTGGTCGAGCTCAGCGGGCCGGAGGTGCCGGCGATGAGCGGCACGCCGCAGCCCTTCATGCTGCTGCTCGAATGTGCGGGCATCGTCGAGCAGAGCCGTGCCGCACCCTGGCTCGAGGTGATGCGGCCGGTCGAGGTCGTCGCGGATGGTGCCAGCGCCCGCGTGGAGCCGGGCCTGGACCTGGAGGTGGCGATCGAGCAGGCGGATGCCCCGACTTTCGCGCTGACCGCACAGGCGGGGGACGTCCGCGGCGCCCTGTTCGACCGACGCGAGCCACGCCGGTCGCCGCTCGATCGCAAGGCGCGCGAGCGAGGTCGCGCCGTCGCCTTCGAGGCCCTGGCCGGGCTGGCCTTGATCCCGGCGGGTGTCTCGGCGCGCTATGTCGAGCGGGCCGGCGGCCCCGAGCTGCGCTGCGCGCTGATGCGCGAGCTGCTCAGCGATCCGGCTAATTACCGGTTGCGCAATGCCGGACCCGTCTTGGCGATCAACTAGCCACGACCGCAATACTTGCCGGGACGGGCGACACGCGGCAAAAAGCCCGCGCGGCACACGCAGCCAGATTTCCCGGCCGCATCTTGGGAACCTCACTTGCCCGACACCGAGCCCAGGGAGGTCGAGCTCAAGCTCGCGGCCTCCGGCGAGGCGATGGACACGCTGCTGGCGAGCCAGCTGCTGCGGGCCCATGCGCGCAGCTCGGTGCGCACCCGCCAGCTCGTCACGACCTACTACGACACGGCCGACCATCGGCTAAGCCGGCGGCGGCTGGCGCTGCGGGTGCGCCAGTCCGGGCGGCGCTTCGTGCAGACGCTCAAGACCGCCAACACCGGGCAGGGAGCCGAGACCTCGCGGGGAGAGTGGGAGGTGCAGCGGCCGGACGC
This sequence comes from Geminicoccaceae bacterium, assembly GCA_046349415.1. Lineage (GTDB taxonomy): Bacteria > Pseudomonadota > Alphaproteobacteria > Geminicoccales > Geminicoccaceae > Benzoatithermus. The sequence continues at coordinate 68,079 of JAXMCJ010000017.1, read as the reverse complement.
CACGCCGGAGCTCACCGCCTTCGCCGAGCCGGCGGTGCTCGACCTGACCGGCCTGATCCTGCCGGACGAGCTGCAGCCGGTCTACGAGACCAGGTTCAAGCGGCGGGCGCTCCTGGTGAACTGGCCCGACCCCAACGGGCCAGAGGCCGAGATCGAGGTGGCCTTCGATCGCGGCGCGGTGCGTGCCGGCGGGGCGGAGACGCCGATCAGCGAGATCGAGCTGGAGCTGAAGCGCGGCAGCCCGCGCGCCCTGTTCGAGCTGGCGCAGTCGATGCGCGAGCTGGCGCCGCTGCGGCTGCAGACCCTGGACAAGGCCGCGCGCGGCCACGCCCTCGCGACCGGCCAGCCGCCGGCCTGGCGCAAGGCGAGCGCCGTGGTGCTCGACGGCGCCATGAGCGTCGAGGATGCGCTCCAGGCGATTCTCGGCGCCTGCGTCCGGCACTGGCTCGACAACGAGGCGGCGACCGCCGATGCCCGCGACCCGGAAGGCCTGCACCAGCTGCGGGTCGCCTTGCGACGCCTGCGCTCGGCCCTGACGCTGTTCAAGCCGGCGCTGGCCCCCCAGGCGCAGGCGCAGTGGAGCGGCGAGCTGCGCTGGCTGCTCGGGCCGACCGGCCCGGCGCGCGATCTCGACGTGTTCGCAACCGAAACGGTGGCGCCCTTGCGGGAGGCGCGGCCCGACGATCACGCGCTCGCCGTCCTGCTCGAGCTGGCCGACGACGCGCGCTGGAAGGCGCAGCACGCCCTGCGCGACTCGCTGGCGACCGAGCGCCACGGCGACGTCGCCTTCGGCCTCGCCTGCTGGGTCGCCTGCCGGGGCTGGCGGCAGGGCGCCGACATCGACGTGCTGCTCGCCCAGCGTCAGCCGGTGCGCGACTTCGCGGTGGCGATCCTGGCCAAGCGTCACCGTCAGGTGCGCCGGCGCGGCCGCAAGTTCGCGTCGCTGGCGCCGGTGGCGCGCCACGAGCTGCGCATCCTGTTCAAGAAGCTCCGCTACGGCACCGAGTTCTTCGCCTCCCTGTTTCCCGGCCGCGAGCTGGATCGCTACCGGGCAGCGGCGGCGCGGATGCAGGACCTGCTCGGCACGCTCAACGACGTCGCGGTGGCGCAGCATGTCGTCGACGATCTGCTCGCCGGCACCGAGCCTGGCCCGCGCCAGCGCGCAGCTGCCCTGGGTGCTGGCCAGGTGCTGGGCTGGTACGCGCATCACGCCCGCGACCTCGATCCCAGGGCGATCGAGGCCTGGGAGGAGTTTCGTGAAGCCGAGCCGTTCTGGCCCGAGCCGGCCAGGGCCGGCTGAGCGGAGGCTGTGATGCTGCGGGTGCTGGTGACCAACATCAAGGGCGGCTGCGGCAAGACCACGATCGCGACCAACCTCGCCGCCGCCTTCGCCGCGGGCGGCTTCGCCACCGGCCTCGCCGACGTCGACCGGCAGCGCTCGAGCCTGTCCTGGCTCAAGCTGCGGGACGGGCACGGCCGTGAGATCGCGGGCCTGGACTGGCGCAAGGAGGCCGGCGACGTCCCGGCCAAGCTGCGGCGGCTGGTGATCGACGCGCCCGCCAACATGCGGATGCGCCACGTCGACGAGCTGATCGGCGAGGCCGACCTCGTGGTCGTGCCGGTCCTCGCCTCGGTGTTCGACGAGAACAGCACCGAGCGCTTCCTCGCCAAGCTCGAGGAGCTGAAGCCGATCCGCAAGGGGCGCAAGAGCGTGGCGCTGGTGGCGAACCGCCTGCGGCCGCGCTCGAAGGCGGCGCAGCGCCTGGAGAGCTTCCTCGCCCGCCTGGGCCAGCCGATCGCGGCGCGCCTGAGCGACCGGGCCGTGTACGGCGAGCTGGCGGTGCAGGGGCTGAGCGTCTTCGACCTCGACGGCTCCCTGGTCCGGCCGGTGCGCGAGGAGTGGCGGCCACTGCTCAACACGATCGAGGAGATCGCCTGAGGCCGCGCTGGCCGTCCGTGCGGCCGTTGGCTAAGGTTCGAGGGTCATGGCGACCATACCATTCACGCATCGCACGCTGTGCGCGCTCGGGCTGGCCGCGGCACTCGCCGCCTGTTCCAGCGGCCCGGAGCCGCCGCCGCCCGACCTGCCGGCCGAGCAGCTCTATTCGGACGGCCAGAACCTGATGGCCGAGGGCGACTTCAAGGCGGCGGCCAAGTCGTTCGAGGAGGTCGAGCGGCAGCACCCCTACTCGCAGTGGGCGACCCGCGGCCAGATCATGGCCGCCTATTCCTACTACGAGGCCAACCAGTACGAGGACGCGGTCAGCGCGGCGGAGCGGTTCATCGACCTGCACCCCGGGCACAAGGACGTCGCCTACGCCTACTACCTGATCGGCGTGAGCTACTACGAGCAGATCTCCGACGTCGGCCGCGACCAGGAGATGACCCAGAAGTCGGAGGAGGCGTTCAACGAGCTGATCCGCCGCTTCCCGCAGAGCGACTACAGCCAGGACGCCGAGCTCAAGGTCGACCTGATCCGCGACCATCTCGCCGGCAAGGAGATGGAGATCGGGCGCTACTACCAGAACCAGCGCTACTGGCTGGCGAGCATCAACCGCTTCCGGACCGTGGTCGAGCAGTACCAGACCACCAGCCACGTGCCCGAGGCGCTGCACCGCCTGACCGAGAGCTATCTCGCCCTGGGCATGACCGAGGAGGCGCAGGCCTCGGCCGCGGTGCTCGGCTACAATTTTCCGGGCAGCGAGTGGTACGAGCGGGCCTATGCCCTGGTCAACGGCAAGCCGCTGAACAAGAGCAGCTCGTGGTTCAGCGGGCTGTTCTAGCCTCGCCGGCGAGCGCCGCCCGATGCTGAAGAGCCTCGCCATCCGCGACATCGTGCTGATCGACCGCCTGGGGCTGGGTTTCGCCCCCGGACTGTCGGTGCTGACCGGCGAGACCGGCGCCGGCAAGTCGATCATCCTCGACGCGCTGGGCCTGGCGCTCGGCGGACGCGGCGACCGCGGCCTCGTGCGCAGCGGGGCGGAGCAGGGCTCGGTGGTGGCCGAGTTCGATCTGCCCGCGGGCGGGCCGTGGCGCGAGCTGCTGGAAGAGAACGCGCTGCCCTGCGACGGCGAGCTGATCCTGCGCCGGGTCGTCACCGCCGACGGGCGCAGCCGCGCCTTCGTCAACGACACCTCGGTGAGCGGCGCCCTGCTGCGCCAGATGGGCGACCTGCTGGTCGAGGTGCACGGCCAGTTCGACCAGCGGGGCCTGCTGAACCCGCAGGCCCACCGCGAGATCCTCGATGCGTTCGGCGGCCTGGGGGAGGCCGCGGCCGAGACGAGGCAGGCTCACCTGCGCTGGCGTGGGGCGCGTGACCGGGTGCTGGAGCTGGAGTCGCAGCTCGACGCCGCCCGGCGCGAGGAGGACTATCTGCGCCACCGACTGCACGAGCTGGGCGAGCTCGACCCCCGGCAAGGGGAGGAAGAGGAGCTGGCCCAGCGCCGGCACGCGCTGCAGAACCGGGAGAAGGTCGTCGCCACGCTGTCCGACGCCTTGGCGGCCGTAGCCGGCGAGGGTGGGGCGCTGGCGCGGCTGGGTGCGGCCGAGCGGCGCCTGGAACGCAGCGCCGGCCTCGCCCCCGAGCTGCTGGAGCCCGCGGCGGCGGCGCTGGGGCGTGCCCTGATCGAGGCGGCCGAGGCCGAGGCGGTGCTGGAGGCGGCCCTGCGCGACATGGAGGGCGAGCGCGGCACGCTGGAGGCGGTCGAGGAGCGGCTGTTCGCCTTGCGCGAGGTCGCCCGCAAGCATCGGGTGACCGTGGATGGGCTGCCCGAGCTGCTCGCGGAGACGGGGCGGCTGCTCGAGCAGATCGATGTCGGTGCCGAGAGCCTCGACGCGGCGCGCCACGCCGCGCGCGAGGCCGAGGCTGCCTTCCGAGCCGCGGCGCGTCGCCTGTCGCAGGGGCGTGCGGCGGCGGCGACGCGGCTGGCACGGGCCGTCGAGGCCGAGCTGCCGCCGCTGCGGCTCGACCGCGCCCAGGTCCGGGTGCAGCTCGAGCCGCTGCCGGAGGCGGAGTGGGCGGGCGAGGGTGCCGAGCACGTGGCGATCGAGGTCTGCACCAATCCCGGCCAGCCCTTCGGCCCGCTGGGCAAGATCGCTTCGGGCGGCGAGCTGTCCCGCTTCATGCTGGCGCTCAAGGTGGTCCTGGCCCGGCTCGATGCGGCGACCACGCTGATCTTCGACGAGATCGACGCCGGGGTCGGCGGCGCCACGGCGGATGCCGTCGGCGAACGGCTGGCCCGGCTCGGGCGCGAGTGCCAGGTGCTGGTCGTGACGCATGCGCCGCAGATCGCCGCCCGGGCGGACCATCACTATCGCGTCGGTAAGGACGTGGTCGGCGGCCGCACGCTGGTCGAGGTGCGCGAGCTGACGTCGGCCGAGCGGCGCGACGAGGTCGCCCGCATGCTCGCCGGTGCGGAGGTCACCGAGGCGGCGCGCGCCGCCGCCGCCAGCCTGATGGGGCGCTGATGGACAGGCCGGACACGCTGGACGGCCCGGTCGAGCGGCTGACCGAGGAGGAGGCCGGTGCGGAGCTGGCTTGGCTCGCGGCCGAGATCGCCCGTCACGACCGGCTCTATCACGAGCAGGACAAGCCGGAACTCTCCGACGCCGAGTACGATGCGCTGCGGCGCCGCAACGTGGCGGTCGAGCAGCGCTTCCCCGAGCTGATCCGCGGCGACAGCCCGAGCCTGCGCGTCGGCTCCGCACCCGCGGACGCCTTCGCCAAGGTCCCGCACGCCGTGCCGATGCTCTCGCTCGACAACGCGATGAGCGAGGAGGAGGTGCGCGAGTGGGTCGCGCGCGTGCGGCGGTTTCTGGCACTGCCGGCGGACGAGACGCCGGCGATCGTGGCCGAGCCCAAGATCGACGGGCTGTCTTGCTCGCTGCGCTACGAGGACGGGCTGCTGGTCCGCGGCGCCACGCGCGGCGACGGGACGGTGGGCGAGGACGTCACCGCCAATGTCCGCACCATTCGCGACGTGCCGCAGCGGCTGGCCGGCGAGAGCCCGCCGGTGCTCGAGGTGCGCGGCGAGGTCTACATGGAGCGCAAGGAGTTCCTGGCGCTTAACGAGCGGCGGGAGAAGGAGGGCGAGCCGCCGTTCATGAACCCGCGCAATGCCGGGGCGGGCTCGCTGCGCCAGCTCGACAGCCGGATCACGGCCGGGCGGCGGCTGCGCTTCTTCGCCTATGCCTGGGGCGAGGCCGACCCGCCGATCGGCGGCGCCTACTCGAGTTCCTCGCCCGGCTGCGCGACGCCGGCTTCCGGGTGAACCCGCAGACGCAGAGCTGCACCACGGTCGAGGAGCTGGTGGCGTTCCAGGCGCGGATCGGCGCCGAGCGCGCGACGCTGCCCTACGACATCGACGGCGTGGTCTACAAGGTCGACCGGATCGACCTGCAGCAGCGGCTGGGCTTCGTCGGCCGGGCGCCGCGCTGGGCGGTCGCGCACAAGTTCGCGGCCGAGCAGGCCGAGACGACCGTCCAGGCGATCTCGGTCCAGGTCGGCCGCACCGGGGCGCTGACGCCCGTGGCCGAGCTCGCGCCGATCACGGTGGGCGGGGTGGTGGTCGCGCGCGCGACACTGCACAATCAGGACTATATCGAGAGCAAGGACATCCGCGTCGGCGACGCCGTGGTCGTCCAGCGCGCCGGGGACGTCATTCCGCAGGTGGTCGAGGTGGTGCAGGCGCGGCGCCCCGCCGGCACCGAGCCCTATGTCTTTCCCGACCACTGCCCGCAATGCGGCTCGCTCGCGGTCCGGCCGGAAGGCGAGGCGATCCGGCGCTGCACCGGCGGGCTGATCTGCCCGGCCCAGATCGCCGAGCGGCTGCGCCATTTCGTCGGCCGGGAGGCGTTCGACATCGAGGGCCTGGGGCGCAAGCAGGTGCCGCAGCTCCTCGAGGCCGGGCTCGTCCACGGCCCGGTCGACCTGTTCACTCTGCCGCGCGATCCGAAGCGGTTGGGCAAGCTCGGCGAGCTCGACGGCTGGGGTGCGCGCAAGATCGAGAAGCTGGTGGCCGCGATCGAGGCCCGCCGCACCATCGCCTCGACCGCCTGATCTACGCCCTGGCATCCGGTTCGTGGGCGAGGTCAACGCCAAGATGCTGGCGCGGCACTACGGCTCGTTCGAGCGCTGGCGGGCGGCGATGCTGGCGCTCGCCGCCGGCGATGCGGAAGCGCGCGCGGAGCTGGACAATGTCGACGGCGTCGGCGCCACGCTGATCGAGCAGCTCGCCGAGTTCTTCGCCGAGGCGCACAATCTGGCGGCGCTGGACGCGCTCGCGGCCGAGCTGACGATCGAGGCGCCGGCCCCCGTCGGCGGCCGCGATTCGCCACTGGCCGGCAAGACCATCGTGTTCACCGGCACGCTCGAGCGGATGACCCGTGCGGAGGCCAAGGCGCGCGCCGAAACATTGGGCGCCAAGGTCACAGGCTCCGTGTCGCGCGGGACCGACTATGTCGTGGCGGGCACGGAAGCGGGCTCGAAGCTCGACAAGGCCCGCGAGTACGGCGTGGAAATCTTGTCCGAGGCCGACTGGCTCAATATATCGGGCGCATCATGATTCGTCTGGCGTCCATCGGCTTCGGCTACAGTCTCGTCACGCTCGGCGTGATCGGGATCATCGTGCCCGTGCTGAACGGCACGGTATTTCTTGTCTTCGGGCTCTTGATCCTGTCGCGCCACACGCGCTGGGCGGCGAGCTGGCTCGAGTGGCTGAAGCGGCGCAACGCCCGCTTCAGCAGGCTGATCGAGCGCGGCGAGAAGGTGGTCGACCGCGGCGAGGCCTGGGTGTCCGCCCGTCTCCGGCGCCGGACCGGCGCGTCGCGGACGGGCTGAGCGCGGGGACGTGCCGAAGGCGCCGCCGGGCCTGATCGTCCGCGCCGCTTCCGTCGCCGACGTCCCGGGGCTGTGCGAGCTGGCCAACGATCCGGGCTACCGCTGGGGCACGCTGCGGCTGCCGTTCCAGTCCGTCGAGCAGACCAGGGCTTGGCTGACCGGTGCCGGCCCGGACGATCACCTGCTGGTTGCCGAGCTCGACGGCATGATCGTCGGCAATGCCGGGCTGCACCGCCAGCGCGGCCGCCGGAGCCATGTCGCCGTGCTGGGCATGGGGGTGCGCGATGCCCACCGCGGTCGCGGCGTCGGCTCCGCCCTGCTCGCGGCGCTGCTCGACCTCGCCGACAACTGGATCGGCCTTGCCCGGCTGGAGCTGACGGTGTTCGTCGACAATGACGCGGCGGTGGCGCTCTATGAGCGGCACGGCTTCGCGCGCGAGGGCACGATGCGGGCCTATGCGTTGCGCGACGGCGCGCATGTCGACGCCTGGATGATGGCCCGGCTCCGGAGTCGCTGAGGGGCCGCCCTGCATCGGGCGAGCGGGAGGGATCCAGCGTGACGACCCGGTTGAACCAGCCGCTCGGTGGCAACGAGATGCCCCGCTTCGGCGGCCCCGGCACGATGATGCGCCTGCCGGCACGGGCCACCGCCGAGGGGCTCGACGCCTGCTTCGTCGGCGTGCCGATGGACATCGGCACCTCCAACCGCAGCGGCACCCGCTTCGGCCCGCGCCAGATCCGCGCCGAATCGGCCTTGATCCGCCCCTACAACATGGCGACCCGGGCGGCGCCGTTCGACAGCCTCCAGGTGGCCGACATCGGCGACGTCGCCACCAATCCCTACGACCTGAAGAAATCGGTCGAGCTGATCACGGCGGCCTACGACGACTTGCTGCAGTGGGGCTGCCGGCCTTTGACCCTGGGCGGCGACCACACCATCGCCCTGCCGATCCTGCGGGCGATGGCCAAGCGGCACGGGCCGGTCGGCCTGATCCACGTCGACGCCCACGCCGACATCAACGACACCATGTTCGGCGAGCCGATCGCCCACGGCACGCCGTTCCGGCGCGCGGTCGAGGAAGGCCTTCTGGATTGCCGCCGGGCGATCCAGATCGGGCTGCGCGGCTCGGGCTACGCGGCGGACGATTTCGACTGGCCGCGGCAGCAGGGCTTTCGCGTCGTGCCGGTCGAGGAATGCTGGCACAAGTCGCTGACGCCCTTGATGGCCGAGGTGCGCGCGCAGATGGGCGGCGGGCCGGTCTATCTCAGCTTCGACATCGACAGCCTCGATCCGGCCTACGCGCCGGGCACCGGCACGCCCGAGATCGGCGGGCTCAGCGTCATCCAGGGCCTGGAGATCGTGCGCGGCTGCCGCGGGCTGGACCTGGTCGGCTGCGATCTGGTCGAGGTCTCGCCGCCCTACGACCCGTCCGGCAACACGGCGCTGGTGGGCGCCAACCTGCTGTTCGAGATGCTCTGCGTGCTGCCGGGCGTCGAGTACCGGCAATGAGGGAGGGAACGCCGACCTGCGGCGAGGTGCTGGTCGAGATTCTCGAAGCCTACGGCATCGACACCGTGTTCGGCATTCCCGGCGTCCACACGGTCGAGCTCTATCGGGGGCTGCCCAACACCCGGCTGCGTCACGTCACGCCGCGCCACGAGCAGGGTGCCGGCTTCATGGCCGACGGCTACGCCCGCGCCTGCGGCCGGCCCGCGGCCTGCTTCATCATCACCGGCCCCGGCATGACCAACATCGCCACGGCGATGGGCCAGGCGCTCGCCGATTCGGTGCCGATGCTGGTGATCTCCAGCGTCAACAGCAGCCACGAGCTGGGTCTGGGCGAGGGCCGGCTGCACGAGCTGCCGGACCAGTCGGCCCTGGTGGCCGGGGTCTCGGTGTTCAGCCACCGCCTGCTGCGCGCCGCGGAGCTGCCCGCGGTGATCGCGCGCGCCTTCGCGGTGTTCGACGGCGCCCGCCCCGGGCCGGTGCACATCGAGCTGCCGCTCGACGTGATCACCGCGCCGGCCGCCGGCCTGTCGCGCGCCGCGCACCGGCTGAGCGGCCGGCCGGCACCCGACCCGGCGGCCATCGCGCGCGCGGCGGACCTGCTGCGCGGCGCCCGCCGGCCGTTCGTCGTGCTCGGCGGCGGCTGCGCGCGTGCCGCGGCGGATGCCCGCGCCCTGGTCGACCGGCTCGGCGCCCCGACGGCGCTGACCATCAACGCCAAGGGTGTGCTGCCGCCCGGGCACCCGCTGTCGCTGGGCAGCTCCCTGCCCGAGGCGCCGGTGCTCGACGCGCTGCGCTCGGCCGACGTGGTGCTGGCGATCGGCACCGAGCTGGGCGAGACCGACACGCTGCTGTTCTACGGGCGGCTCGAGCTGAGCGGGAAGGTCGTGCGCATCGACCTCGACCCCGAGCAGCTGGTCCGCAACGCCTTGCCGGAGGTCGCGATCTGCGCCGATGCCGGGCTCGCGATGCGGGCCTTGTGCGCCGAGCTGGGCGGCTTCGCACCCGATGACGCCGCCGCCGGTGCACGGGTCGCCGGCCTGCGCGCGGAGGTCGAGGCAGGGCTGGCGCCGAGCTACCGCGCGCACGGCCGGTTTCTCGACCTGGTGGCCGAGGCGCTGCCCGGCGTCGTCATCGTCGGCGACTCGACCCAGCCGGTCTATGGCGGCAACCTGACCTACGAGGCGGCGGCCCCCGTTCCTGGTTCAACTCGGCCACCGGCTACGGCACGCTCGGCTACGCCCTGCCGGCGGCGACGGGTGCCAAGCTCGCCTGCCCCGACCGCCCGGTCGTCGCCCTGATCGGCGACGGCGGCATCCAGTTCACCATCGGCGAGCTGGCGACGGCCGTGGAGCTCGAGCTGGGGCTGCCGATCCTGCTTTGGAACAATCGGGGCTACGGTGAGATCAAGCAGTACATGCTCGACCGCGACATCCCGACGATCGGGGTCGACATCCACACGCCGGACTTCCAGACCATCGCGCGCGGCTTCGGCTGCCATGCGGTCAGGCTCGACAGCGCCGCGCAGCTGCGCGAGGAGCTGCGCAAGGCCCACGCCGCCCGGCGCCCGACCGTGATCGAGATCGACGACGCCGCGGCGCAGCGGTGGTGGAGCGCCGCCGGGATCAGGTGAGCGGCGCGCAGGCCCGCTCGAGCCAGCCCGCGGCATCGCCGACCAGCGGCCGCAGCTCGTCCAGCACGCGCGCGTGATAGGCGTCGAGCCAGGCCCGCTCCTCGCCCGTCAGCAGCTCGGGCACGATCAGGCGGCGGTCGATCGGGCACAGCGTCAGCGTCCGGAAGCCGAGGATGTCGCGGTCGCCGTTCTCCGGCTTGTCGCGCGCCTCGACCACGACGAGGTTCTCGATCCGGATGCCGTAGCAGTCGGGCTTGTAATAGCCGGGCTCGTTGCTGAGGATCATGCCGGGCTTGAGCGGCACGATGCCCAGCTTGCTGATCCGGGCCGGGCCTTCGTGGACGCACAGATAGGAGCCCACGCCGTGGCCGGTGCCGTGGTCGAAGTCCAGGCCGTGGCGCCAGAGCGCGGCGCGGGCGAAGGCGTCGATCTGCGCGCCGGTCGTGCCGGTCGGGAACACCGCGAGCGAGATCGCGATCATGCCCTTGAGCACCAGGGTGAACCGCTCGGCCATCTCGGGCGTTGCGCCACCTAGCGCCATGGTGCGCGTGATGTCGGTGGTCGCGTCGAGATATTGCGCGCCGCTGTCGACAAGGTAGAGCGTGCCGTGGGCGAGCCGCCGGTTGCTGGCCGGCGTCGTGCGGTAGTGGGGCAGGGCGGCATTCGGCCCGTGCGCCGAGATGGTCTCGAAGCTCATGCCGCGATAGAGCGGATCCTTCGCCCGCTCGGCCTCCAGCCGGCTGGCGGCGGCGATCTCATCGAGCGCGCCGTCCGCGGGCTGGGCGTCGAGCCAGGCGAGGAAGCGCGCCACGGCCGCACCGTCGCGGCGCTGGGCGTCGGCGGCACCCTGCAGCTCGACCGGATTTTCTGCGCCTTGGCCAGGACGCAGGGGTCCTCGGCCTCGATCAGCCGCGCCGGCGGCGGCGAGCCGGTCGAGATAGCCGACATGCACGGAGCCGGGGTCGATCATGACGGCGCTGCCGCCGAGAGCGTCGAGAGCGGCATGGAAGCGGTCGATCGGCTCGACCGCGACCGCGTTGGGCAGCTCGAGCTCCTGCGGCAGCTTGCGCCGGTCGACGAACCAGCGGCAGGTGCCGTCGCGCGCCAGCAGCGCAAAGCTCAGCACCAGCGGATTATAGGCGACGTCGCCACCGCGCAGGTTCAGCAGCCACGCGATCGAGTCGGCGGCGGTGAGCAGCAGCGCGTCGGCGCCCTTCTTCGCCACCTCGGCACCGATCCGCTCGCGCTTGGCGGCATCGGCCTCGCCGGCATGGGCCAGTGCCTGACGCCGCGCCGGGGCGATCGGCGACGGCGGTCGGTCGGCCCAGATCGCGTCGACCGGATTGGGGTCGAGCGGGACGAGCGTGCCACGGCGACCGGCAACGACCTTCTCCAGCCGCTCGCGCTCCGCCCGCTTGGCGAGCCAGGGGTCGAAGCCCAGGCGCGCACCCTCGGACAGGTGCTCCTCGAGCCACTGGGCCAGCGGCTGCTCGACTATGTGGCGCCGCTCGAACAGCCTGTCGTCGACCTCCTGCGCGAGCTGGACCGTGTAGCGGCCGTCGCTCAGCACGGTGGCACGCTCCGGCAGCACCGCCGCCTGGGCAGCCGAGCCGGTGAAGCCCGTGAGCCAAGCCACACGCTCGGCATAGCCCGGCAGATACTCACTGCCATACTCGTCCGTGCGCAGCAGGACGAACCCGTCGACGCCGCGCCGCTGCAACTCGTCGCGGAATCGCCGCAACCGATCCGCATGGTCGGCCGCGCCGGTCGCGACCCTGCGCAGCCCCTCGCGGCGTTGCCGCAAGTGCTGGGCCAGGGGCTCGGGCAGCTCCTTGCCGAACAGCGTCAGCCAGGCGGCGGGGTCATGCCCGAGCGGGGCGGCGTCGATTCCCTGCAGCAGCGCGTCGAGCGCGGGGCCGTCCAGGTCGATGCCGACTGCGCGCAGCTCTCGTGGCAAATCTTGGTCCGGCGCCATGGTCTCCGCCGTCATTCTGCGGGCCGCCGCGCGGGCAGCCACTGCCGCTCACGGGCGAGCCAGCCCGCATGCTCGCTCATCAAGAGCCTGATCGCATCGCCGCGCCGGCGCACGCCCAGGCTGCGGAAGGCGCCTTGCAGATGGGCCTTGACGGTGAGGTGGCTGAGGCCGAGCCGGGCGCCGATCTCCTGATTGCTCGCCGCCCCGTCGACCAGCGCCAGCAGGACCTCGCGTTGCCGGCGCGTGAGCCGCGCCGGGCCGGATGGCGGCCGTGGCGCGCTCGCGTCGGGCTCCTCGACCGCGAGCAGCAGCAGGGCCATCAGGTCGGCGACCGACCACAGGAACTCCTCGCGCCAGGGCGCCAGTCTGGCCGGCGGCCGCAAGCCGACGCCGAGGACCCCCAGCACCCGAGAATCGCCGCGGATCGGCAGATTGACGCACAGATGCGGACCGCTGTCGTCCGACCGCGTGAGCTGGACCAGCTCGCCGCCGCGCAGCGACTTGGCGAGCATCGGCGACGGGACCTGCGTCACCGGCGCATGGGCGCGAAATCCAGGCTTGCCGACATGGGCGAGATACCGCACGCGGCTGCCGTCCGCCTCGGGAACGGCGCTCACGGCGCGATAGATGCCGGGTACCGTCACCAGCGCATCGATCATGGCGCGCAGCCCGTCGACGGGCTGCGGCCCGGCCAAGGCGATCTCCTGCAGGCGGATCACGCACAGCAGCTCGGCATATCCCGGCCCGACAGGCCCGGCTGCTGTAGGAGTGACCCGCTCGGTCTGCACGCGGCGACGCCCGCGCTACTTGAGCGGCGCCATCACCATGATCATCTGGCGGCCTTCGAGCTTGGGCATCTGCTCGACCTTGGCGAGGTCGGCGATCTCGGTCTTCACCTTCTCGAGGATGTCCATGGCCAGATGCTGGTGCGCCATCTCGCGGCCGCGGAAGCGCATCGTGACCTTGACCTTGTCGCCCTCGTCCAGGAACTCGCGCACCTTGCGCATCTTGATGTTGTAGTCGTTGTCGTCGATGCCGGGGCGCATCTTGATCTCTTTGACCTCGATCACCCGTTGCTTCTTGCGGGCGGCATTGGCCTTCTTCTGCGACTCATACTTGAACTTGCCGTAGTCGAGGATCTTGCAGACCGGCGGCGTCGCGGTCGGAGCAATCTCCACGAGGTCCAGGCCGGCTTCCTCGGCCCTGGCCAAGGCATCCCGGGTGGCCACCACCCCGATCATGTTGCCCTGGGCATCGATCAGGCGGACCTCGCGGACGTCGATCCGGAAATTGATGCGGTGTTCTTCCTGTTGCTGCGCAGCGCTCGCCATATGGGTCGCGAATCCTCCAGTGGTTGGCCCGATCGGCCATCCCGTAGATGGATGGCCGCATGTCCCCAATACAAGTAGCGCCCGGCCTTTACAGGTCGGGCGGCGTCGACTCTCGCTGACACAAAGAGATCGCAGCGTCAAGCGACAGCGAGGATTGTGCCGTATCCCCGAGCCGCCGCAGGCTCACCGTGCGCTCGGCCTGCTCGCGGGCACCCACCGCCAGCAGCAGCGGCACCTTGCGCAGGCTGTGCTCGCGCACCTTGTAGCCGATCTTGTCCGCACGGTTGTCGAGCTCGGCCCGCACGCCCGCACCCTTGAGCCGCTGGACCACCTCGGCGGCGTAGCCGTCGGCCTCGTTGGTCACCGTCGCGACCACGGCCTGCACCGGTGCCAGCCAGAGCGGCAGGCGGCCGGCATAGTGCTCGATCAGCATGCCGATGAAGCGCTCGAGCGAGCCCAGGATCGCCCGGTGCAGCATCACCGGCCGATGCTTCGCCCCGTCGGGCCCGACAAAGTTGGCGTCCAGCCGCTCCGGCAGCACGAAATCCACCTGCAGCGTGCCGCACTGCCAGTCGCGGCCGATGGCGTCGCGCAGGACGAACTCGAGTTTCGGGCCGTAGAAGGCGCCTTCGCCGGGGTTGAGTGTGCACTCCAGGTTTGCGGCGCGCACCGCTTCCCACAGAGCACCCTCGGCCTGATCCCACACCGCGTCCTCGCCGGCGCGGACCGGCGGCCGGTCGGAGAACTTCACCCGCACGTCGGTGAAGCCGAAGTCCTGATAGACCTTCATGAGCAGGTCGCAGAACGCCACGCTCTCCGCCGTGATCTGCTCGGGCGTGCAGAAGATGTGCGCATCGTCCTGGGTGAAGGCGCGCACCCGCATGATGCCGTGCAGTGCACCGGACGGCTCGTTGCGGTGGCAGGAGCCGAACTCGGCCAGGCGCAGCGGCAGGTCGCGGTAGCTGTGGAGCTGCTGGTTGTAGATCTGGACGTGCCCGGGGCAGTTCATCGGCTTCAGCGCGAGATGCTTCTCCTCGGCTTCCAGCGTGAACATGTGCTCGCGGAACTTCTCCCAGTGGCCGGAGCGCTCCCAGAATATGCGATCGTAGATCTGCGGCGTCTTGACCTCGGCATAGCCCGCGCCGTCGAGCCGGCGGCGGATGTAGCTCTCGACCGCCCGCCACAGCGTCCAGCCGTGCGGGTGCCAGAACACCGAGCCCGCCGCCTCCTCCTGGACGTGGAACAGGTCCATCTCGCGGCCGAGCCGGCGATGGTCGCGGCGCTCGGCCTCCTCGATCTGGTGCAGGTGCGCGTCGAGCGCGGCCCTGGTCGCGAAGGCGGTGCCGTAGATCCGCTGCAGCCGCGGGTTGTTGGCATCGCCGCGCCAGTAGGAGCCGGCGACCTTGGTCAGCTTGAAGGCACCGATCCGGCCGGTGGACGGCCCGTGCGGCCCGCGGCAGAGGTCGAACCACTCGCCCTGATGATAAAGGGTGACCGGCTCGCCTTCCGGGATGGCGTCGAGCAGCTCCAGCTTGAAGCGCTCGCCCATGCCGTCGAACCGCTCGCGCGCCGCCTCGCGCGTCACCTCCTCGCGTCTGAAAGGCAGGTCCGCCTTCACGATCTCGGCCATCCGCGCCTCGATCCGGCCGAGATCGTCGGTCGAGAACGGCTCGTTGCGGAAGAAGTCGTAGTAGAAGCCGCTCTCGATCGGCGGCCCGATGGTGACCTGCGTGCCGGGAAACAGATCCTGGACCGCCTCGGCCATGACGTGCGCGCAGTCGTGGCGGATCACCGCCAGCGCCGGCTCGTCCTCGCCGCGGATCAGCTTCACCCTGGCGTCGTGCTCGATCGGCCAGTCGAGGTCGCGCAGCACCCCGTCGACCTCCACCACCAGTGCTGCCCGGGCGAGGCTCTTGGCGATGGCGGCGGCGATGCCCGCACCGGTCACGCCGCGCGGGAAGGTGCGGGTCGAGCCGTCCGGGAACGTCACTGCGATCATCGCCGCGTCCTGCGCCTGCGCGGGAGCCGAAACTGTCATGGAAGTCGAGCCTGAAGATGGAGCCTGAGCGAAGGGAGGCGCACCCTCCCGATGGCAAGTCGGCCTGTCAAGCCGCGCCTGCTGTCGCGCCCATATGGTGATCTCAGCCGGCGCGCGCCAGCGTCGGGCCGGACAGGTCGCGATAGACGGCGAGGATACGGTCGGCGTTGGCCGCCATGCCGAAGGTCTCCGCGACGAAGGCGCGGGCGCGGGCGCCCAGCCGACGGCGGGTGTCGGCATCGAGTGCCAGCGCCAGCTCCAGCGCCCGGGCCAGCTCGCCGGCATCGTCGCCCGGGACCAGCCAGCCCGTCGAGGCCGGCAGGACCGCCTCGGCGAGGGCGCCGCGATGGGTGACGATGACCGGCCGGCCCATCGCCTGGGCCGCCGCGGCGAGGAATCCCGACGGGTCGGGCCTGGTCGCCGGCACCACGACCACGTCGGCCAGCGCCAGCGCCGCCGGCAGATCGTCCGCACCGCTGGCGAAGCGGACGCGCTCGCCCAGGCCGCTGCGGCGCACCGCGGCCACGAGCTCCACGCCCTCCCGGGTCTCCGGGTCCGGGCCGCCGGCGATCAGGCGGTGAAATCGGTGCGGGCGGTGCGCGCCATGGCCTGCAGCAGGAGCAGATGGCCGCGGTCCCCGCCGGCAGAGGCGGGACCAGGACGATGCCGACGCCCGGGCCGATGCCCCAGCGCTCGGCCAGCGCCAGCACGCGGTGGCCGCGCACCCGCTCGGGATCGAACTCCGCCAGATCGACCCAGCGATGCACCACGCTCAGCTTCCCGGCGGGCGGCGTCAGCCGCGCCGACACGTCCTCCGCGACGAACTCGGATACCGCGATCAGGCGGTCTGCGAGTGCCAGCGCCTCGAGCGCGCTCCGCGACGGGGCCGCGTCCCGCAAGGTCACCACGAGGGGCACGCCTGCCGCCCGAGCTGCCGCAGCGGCGGTCGCGGCGAGGCCGGTGGACTGGGCGTGGATCAGGCCCACGCGGTGCTGCCGGGCCAGGCGCGCCAGCCGGGTGGAGCGGAGCCAGCGCGCGAGGCGGCTCTCGCCGTCGCCGGGCAGGGGCAGATGCGTGACGCCGGCGGCCGCGAGCTCGCGCATCAGCGCCCCGCCGCCGCTGGCGACGAACGACCGGCAGCCGCGTGAGCGCAAATAGCGCGCCAGATCCAGGGTGTCGCGCCCGACCTCGTCGACGTCGAGGCGCCGCGCCAGCTGGAGCACGGCCGTGGGCAGGGCGCCGCTCAACGCGCGACCGGTCTTGCCATTGTGCGTCGGAGGATGGAGGTTGACCGCATCCCAGGGGACTCCGCGACGCCCCGACTACTAGTTCAGCTCGCGCAAAGATGCAAATGCCGGAGGAGACTCTCAACCGCGACGACGGGCCGCCGCTGGCCTTTGCCCATACGAGCGGGCGTCCGCCGACCGTGGTGTTCCTCACCGGGTTCCGCTCGGACATGAGCGGCGCCAAGGCACTGCACCTCGAGCGGCATTGCGTCAAGGCGGGGCGGGCGTTCCTGCGCTTCGACTATCGCGGCCACGGCCGGTCCGGCGGGCGGTTCGAGGAGGCCTGCATCGGCGACTGGTGCCGCGACGTGCTGGCCATGCTCGACCGCGTGGTCGCGGGCCGGGTGGTGCTGGTAGGCTCCAGCATGGGCGGCTGGCTCATGCTGCTGGCCGCTTTGGCGCGACCCGAGCGGATCGCGGGGCTGGTCGGCATCGCCGCCGCACCCGATTTCACCCTCGATCTGATCGAGAAGCGCCTGACGCCCGCGGACCGGGCGGCGCTGGAGCGCGACGGCGTCCTGCTGCCACCGTCCGCCTACGGCGAGCCGATCCCGATCACGCGCCGGCTGCTGGAGGAGGGCCGGGCGCATCTGCTGCTCGACCGGCCGATCGCGCTGGCCTGCCCGATCCACCTGCTGCACGGCCAGCTCGATCCCGACGTCCCGTGGCAGACGGCGCTGCGTCTGGCGGCGGCCATCGAGGGCGGCGGGGTCACGGTCGAGCTGGTCAAGGACGGCGATCACCGCCTCTCCCGCGACGAGGATCTGCGCCGGATCGCGGCGGCAATGGACCGCGTGCTCGAGCAGGCGGCGGACGATGGCTGAGGCGGCACCGCGCTGGCTGCTGCCGGCCCTGGGGGGTCTCGCGGCCGCCGGTGTCGCGGCGGCGTTGCTGTGGCTGCTGCCCCAGCCGCCGCCGGCACCCGAAGCCGAGCCGGAGCCCGAAACCGCCATTGTCCTCGCTGCTCCGGGCCCGCCCGCCTCGAAGCGCGAGCCGCCGGAAGCGGCGATCGAGGACGACCTGATCGACAACCCGCCCTGGACCGGCGACCTGGAAGGCATGGTCGAGCGGCGGCTGGTGCGGATGCTCGTCGTCCCCAACCGCACCGACTACTATCTCGACGGCGGCGAGCCCAAGGGGCAGGTCGCGGAATATGGCCGCGAGCTGGAGCGGCGCCTCAATCGCCGCTTCCAGCCGGGGGCGCGGCCGATCCGCGTCGTGTTCCTGCCGGTGCTGCGCGACGATCTCATGCCCGGCATCGTCGGCGGCCGGGGCGACATCGCCGCCGCCAACCTGACGATCACGCCCGAGCGCCTGCAGCTCGTCGACTTCACGCCGCCGTTCCGCGACGATGTCGAGGAGATCCTGGTGACCGGCCCCGAGGCGCCGCCGATCGCGACGCTAGAGGAGCTGTCCGGCCAGGACATCATGGCCCGGCGCTCGAGCAGCTACTGGTTCAGCCTGGAAGCGCTGGACGGCCGGCTGCGCCGCGCCGATCTCGCCGGGCTCCGCTTGCATCCGGCGCTCGAGGTGCTCGACGACGAGGATCTCTTGGAGCTGGTGGCTTCGGGCTACCTGCCGTGGGCGGTGATCGACGACCACAAGGCGCGGGCCTGGGCGCGGGCGCTACCGCATCTCACCTTGCGCGACGACCTCGTGCTGCGCAGCGGCGGCAGGATCGGCTGGGCCTTCCGCAAGCACAGCCCGCAGCTCGCCAAGGCGTTGGCCTCGTTCGTCGCGGCGACGGCCAAGGGGACCGAGTTCGGCAACGTGGTCGCCAACCGTTACCTGGTGGCGGCCGACCAGCTGCGCGGGAGCGACAGCACCGACCGCAAGCGCTTCCTCGACCTGCTCGCGATCTTCCGCAAATGGGGCGAGGAATACCGCTTCGATCCGCTCCTGCTGGCGGCGCAGGGCTTCCAGGAATCCGGCCTGGAGCAGAAGCGCCGCAATCCCTCGGGTGCGGTCGGGATCATGCAGATCCGGCCCGAGACCGCGCGCGATCCCGCCGTCGGGGTCGGCCGCATCGACCGGGCGGACGGCAACATCCAGGCGGGTGCGAAATATCTGCGGCACCTGATCGACCAGTATTTCGCCGACCCGGGCATCGAGGACCTGGACCGCATGCTGTTCGCCCTCGCGGCCTACAATGCCGGGCCGAGCCGCGTCGCCGAGCTGCGGCGCCGCGCGGCACGGCGCGGGCTGGACCAGGATCGCTGGTTCGGCGCGGTCGAGGTCCAGGCCGAGCGCGACATCGGGCGCGAGACGGTGGCCTACGTCGGCAACATCGTGAAGTACTACACCGTCTATCGCGGGATCATCGAGCAGGAAGAGGCCCGCCGCGCCGCGCGCAGCCTGATCGTGGCGCGGTAGGCGGAGGAGAGCGGCGTGATGCAGGTGCTGCGCCTGGAAGGGATCACCAAGCGTTTCGGTGAGCTCGTCGCCAACGAGGGCGTCGACCTGGAGCTCGCACGCGGCGAGATCGTGGCGCTGCTCGGCGAGAACGGCGCCGGCAAGACGACGCTGATGAGCATCCTGTTCGGCCACTACGTCGCCGATGCCGGGCGGATCTCGGTGGCGGACGGGAGCGGCGCGCTGCAGCCGCTGGCTTCCGGCTCGCCGCACGCGGCGCTGGCGGCCGGCATCGGCATGGTGCACCAGCATTTCGCGCTCGCCGCCAACCTGTCGGTCCTCGACAACGTCACGCTCGGCACGGAGCCCCTGTGGCGCCCGGCGCGGCGCCGGGCCGCGGCCCGCCGCAGGCTGGCCGAGCTGGTCGCCCGCTCGGGGCTCGAGGTGCCCCTGGACGCGCCGGTGGCGAGCCTGTCGGTGGGCGAGCGGCAGCGGGTCGAGATCCTCAAGGCACTCTATCGCGACGTGCGGGTCCTGATCCTCGACGAGCCGACGGCCGTGCTGACGCCGCAGCAGGCCGAGACGCTGTTCGCCACGCTCGACCGGCTGGCGGCCGGCGGGCTCGCGGTCCTGTTCATCAGCCACAAGCTCGACGAGGTGATGCGGCTGTGCCGCCGCGTGGTCGTGCTGCGCGCCGGCCGCAAGGTCGCCGAGTTCCCGGTGCGCGGCACCAACCCCGCGGCGATCGCCGAGGCCATGGTCGGCCGGCCGGTCAGCCTGCCGCGGCGCGACGCCCAGCGGCCGGGGCCGGCGGTGCTGGAGCTGCGCGAGGTCGAGGTGTCGGGCGGCGGCGGTCTCGCGCGCGCCAGCCTGACCGTGCACGCCCACGAGATCGTCGGCATCGCCGGCGTGTCGGGCAACGGTCAGCGGGCGCTGGCGGGCCTGCTCGCCGGATCGATGGCGCCGGCCGGCGGCGAGCTGTGCCTCGGCGGCGCGCCGTGGCCGCGCGGTGGGCCGGCGGCCGCGGTGGCGGCGGGGGTCGGGCGGGTGCCCGAGGATCGGCTGGGCGAGGGCGTGGTGGCGGAGCTGCCGATCGATCGCAACCTTGTGCTCGAGACTTGCCGCCGGCCGGAGTTCCAGCGTCTCGGCTTCCTGCGGCGCGGCCGGCTCGCCGAGCATGCCCGTAGCCTGATCCGCGCCTACGACGTGCGCTGCGAGGGGCCGGCGCAGCGCACCGGGCTGCTCTCCGGCGGCAACATCCAGAAGCTGCTGCTCGGCCGCGTGCTGGAGCTGGGCCCGCGCCTGGTCCTGGCCGACCAGCCGACGCGCGGGCTGGACGTCGGTGCCGTCGCCTTCGTGCACGGCCGTCTGCTCGAGGCGCGCCGCCGCGGGGCGGCCATCGTCCTGATCTCGGAGGACCTCGACGAGATCTTGCGCCTTTCCGACCGGATCGCCGTCCTGCATCGCGGCCGGCTCAGCGCCACCCTGCCGAGCTCGGGCGTCACCGTGCGCGAGCTCGGCCTCCTGATGACCGGGCAGCAGCTCCATGCGGCTTGAGCCGCGCGCCCATCCTCCGTTGTGGCTGCTCGTCGGCGCGCCGGTGGCGGCCGTCGTCGGCGCGCTGGCGCTCGCCGCGCTGCCGCTACGCTTGGCCGGTGCCGATCTCGCCGGCGCCTATCGGCAGATGGCCGTGGCGAGCTTCGGGTCGTGGTTCGCGCTCGCCGAGACGCTGACCCGGGCGACGCCGCTGATCCTCACCGGCCTCGCGGTGGCGGTCGCGTTCCGCGCGCGCCTGTGGAACATCGGCGCCGAGGGGCAGCTCTATCTCGGCGCCATCGTCGCGGTGGCGCTCGGCTCCGGCGCCCTCCACTTGCCGGCGCCCGTGCTGCTGCCGCTGATCATGCTGGCCGCGGCCACCGCCGGGGCGCTGTTTATGCTCGGCCCGACCCTGCTCAAGGTCCGCCTCGGTGTCGACGAGGTTGTGACCACGCTGCTCTTGAACTTCGTGGCGCTCCTGCTGGTCGGGCTCCTGGTCGAGGGGCCGATGCAGGACCCGATGAGCATGGGCTGGCCGCAATCCGCACCGATGATCGCCGAGGCGACGCTGCCGCGCCTCTTGGCACGCACGCGCGTCCATGCCGGCCTGCTGGTGGCGCTGGCGGCTGCCGTGCTGGTCTGGCTCTATCTCGACCGCACGGTCTGGGGGCTGGAGACGCAGGCGGTCGGCAGCAATGCGCGGGCCGCGGCCTATGCCGGGATGCCGGTCTCGGCGGTCCTGGTCCGCGCCGGCCTGATCTCGGGTGCGCTGGCCGGCCTTGCCGGGGCCGGCGAGGTGGCGGGGCTCAAGGGGTATCTCACCCAGGACCTCTCGCCGGGGTTCGGCTACACCGGCATCGTCGTCGCCATGCTGGCCCAGCTCCAGCCGCTGGGGGTGGTCCCGGCCGCGATCTTCACGGCCGGCGTATTCGTCGGCGCCGACAGCATGAGCCGCACGGCCGGCGTGCCGAGCTACATCGCGGATCTCGTCGTGGCGCTCTCCCTGCTGACGATGCTGGTTGCCGGTCTCGTCACCCGCTACCGGCTGCGCCGATGAGCGAGGCCTTCGACATCCTCCTCCAGGCGAGCTTCTGGGCGGCGACGCTGCGCATCGCCACGCCGCTGATCTTCGCCACCCTGGGCGAGCTGCTGTGCGAGCGCGCCGGCAACCTCAACCTCGGCATCGAGGGCATCATGACCCTGGGTGCGATGGTCGGCTGGCTCGCGGTCTACGAGGGGGCGGACCTGTGGACGGGCGTCATGCTGGCGGCGCTGGCCGGCATGGCCATGGGGCTGGTGCTGGGCCTGCTCACCGTGCCGCTCGGCCTGTCGCAGCACGTTACCGGCATCGGCATCACGCTGCTCGCCACCAGCGCCTCCTACTACGCCTACCGGGTCCTGCTGCCGAACGTCAGCACGCCGCCGCGGATCGAGCCGTTCCCGACCCTGGCCGGCACCTGGCTCGGCGAGCTGCCGCTGGCGGGGCCGGTGCTGGCGCAGCAGACCGCGCTGACGCTGCTGGCGCTGGCGCTCGTGCCGCTGCTCGCCTGGCTGCTCTACCGCACGCCCCTGGGCCTCGCCATCCGCGCTTCCGGTGACAACCCGGCCGCGGTCGAGGCGCAAGGTATCGACGTCTACGCGCTCAGGATCGGTGCGCTGGTCGCCGGCAGCGCGCTCATGGCGGTCGGCGGCGCCTTCCTCACGCTGTCGGCGTTCAACGCCTTCTTCTTCGGCATGGTCAACGGCCGCGGCTGGATCGCCATCGCACTCGTCGTCTTCGCCTCCTGGCGCCCGGGCAAGGCGCTGCTCGGCGCCCTCCTGTTCGGCGCCTTCGATGCCTTCCAGATCCGCCTGCAGCAGCTCGTCGGCGGTGCGGTGCCCTACCAGCTGTTCCTGATGCTGCCCTACCTGCTGAGCATCCTCGCCCTGATCGTGGTCGCCCGCCGCGCAGACTACCCGCTGGCGCTGATGCGGCCGTATCTGAAGGGCCAGCGCTGAGGAGCCGCCGCCCGCATCATGTTCCGCGCAGACATAGGCCTCATAGTCGAAGTTGCTCGGCGTGCCGATCCGGTCTTCGACCTTGACTTGATGGCCAAGGGCGGTTGCGGTGCCGACCAAGCTTGTGCCGTCGCTTGACGGTCAACTCGAATATATGCATGATATGCTGCTTGTTTTTGCTGATTTCAGGTCGGCCGGCTCGCCGAATAGTTTCGACACATAGTACATCTCGAACTCGATCTGGTCCTCGGCCGCAGCCGTGTTCGGCGATGAAACCCCAGCGATGACGAAAGCAACGCAAGAGCTGGCGAAGCGGTCGGCCCGGCGTCGCCGGTTGCTCTCCCATCTCCGCCCCGGCAGTCTTGCCGGCGCCTCCAGCCTGGGACGACCCGATGCAGCCCGACCTGATCCTTCGCGGCGCCAGCCTGCCGGACGGGCGGCATGGACACGACATCCTGATCAAGGACGGGCTGATCCAGGCCCTGGGCCCGCAGATCGATGCGCGCGGGCGCGACGAGCTCGACGTCTCGGGCCGGCTGGTCACGCCGCCCTTCGTCGACTGCCATTTCCACATGGATGCGACGCTCTCGCTCGGGCTGCCGCGGCTCAACCGGTCGGGGACCCTGCTCGAGGGCATCCAGCTCTGGAACGAGCTCAAGCCGCTGCTCACGGTCGAGGCCGTGGTCGAGCGCGCCCTGGCCTATTGTGACATGGCGGTGGCGCAGGGGATCGGCGCGGTCCGCAGCCATGTCGACGTGTGCGACCCGCGGCTGACCGGCGTCGAGGCGCTGCTCGAGGTCCGCCGCCGCGTCGCCTCCTATCTGACGCTGCAGCTCGTGGCCTTTCCGCAGGATGGCCTCTACCGCTCCCCGGGCGCGCGCGAGAACCTGCTGCGGGCGCTCGACCTCGGCGTCGAGATCGTCGGCGGCATCCCGCATTTCGAGCGCACCATGGACGATGGGCGCCGCTCGGTCGTCGAGTTGTGCGAGCTGGCGGCCGACCGCGGCCTGATGGTCGACCTGCACTGCGACGAGACCGACGACCCGCTGTCGCGCCACATCGAGACCCTGGCCGCCGAGACGCAGCGGCTGGGGCTGGGCGGGCGGGTCGCGGGCTCGCACCTGACCTCGATGCACAGCATGGACAACTACTATGTCAGCAAGCTGATCCCGCTGATCGCCGAGGCCGGGGTGGCGGCCATCGCCAATCCGCTGATCAACATCACGCTGCAGGGGCGGCACGACTCCTTCCCCAAGCGGCGCGGGCTGACCCGCGTCGCCGAGCTGGCCGCAGCCGGCGTCCGCGTCGCCTTCGGCCACGACTGTGTCATGGATCCCTGGTACTCGCTGGGCTCGGGCGACATGCTCGAGGTCGCCCACATGGCGGTGCATGTCGGCCAGCTCACCAGTATCGACGCCATGCGCCGCTGCTTCGCGGCGGTGACGGCCGAGCCCGCGGCCATCCTCGGCCTCGAGGGATATGGTCTCGATCCCGGCTGCCGCGCGGACCTCGTGGTGTTGGAAGCCGCCGATCCCGTCGAGGCGATCCGCCTGAAGGCGGCGCGACTGTTCGTGCTGCGCGACGGCAGGATCGTCGCCCGCTCAGCACCGCGCATCGCCAGTCTCGACCTGCCCGGCCGGCCGCCGGCCGTCAGTCTGCTGCACGCGACGCCGGCATCGTAGCGCGGGCGTCGCGTGCCTTCGGGCTTCAATCGGCCGTGACTGCCTTGTTGCCGGTGATCATGGCCCGGACGAGGTTCTCGCGGTGCATCACACTGCTGACCAGGACGCCGGTCACATGCACGCCCACCAGGACCAGCGCGAGCCAGGCTGACCCTTCGTGCAGGCTCTCGACCCACTCGACCCCCCAGAACCGGTCGGTGGTCATCAACCATCCGCTGCCCGCAGCCGTCAGCACGCTGGCGAGCAACAGGACGATCATGGCACCGCCGGCCGGGTTGTGGCCGAGGAAGCGCCGCGGCCGGCCTTGTGCCAGCTCGCGGAGGTATGCAGCGAGCTGGGCGGGCGCGGGCACGAAGCTCGCGAACCGCGCGTGCAGCGGCCCGATCAAGCCCCAGACCAGCCGCACGCCGATCAGCCCCAGGACGACGTAGCCCGCCATATCGTGCAAGCGGCCGCCTTCCTCGGCCAGAAAGGCGGTCGCGAACGCGGCGACCAGGCTCCAGTGGAACAACCGGACGACGGGGTCCCAGACCCGGACCATCGGGGTCGCTGCCGCCATGGCTCAGTCCTCCTTGGTCTTGACCACGGCTCCGGTGATCGGGTCGAAGTAGATCTCGACCTTGGCACCCGCCTTGTCGAAGCCCTTGACCTCGATGCATCCGTCGTCCTCGCCGATCGAGCGGACAGTGTAGCCCAGCTCCTCGGCCTTGGACTTGATCTGCTCCTGCGGCAGCCACTGGGCACGGGGGGCCTCAGCGCAGCCATCTTCGGCGAGTGCCGGAAGCGCGAAGGCCACGCCGAGGGTAAGAGCGAGAACGGCAGCAGAGCGCATGATTTGACTCCGGTTGTCGTCCGGAACGTCCCGGACGCCCTTACGCCTACCGACGCCTGCCTGAGGCTTCCCTGAACGAGCCGTTCAGCCCAAGTTCAGCTTGCTGTGCTACGGTCCGCGCCGGCCGAGTTCCGGCCTGGTTCCGGCTCAACATGCGTTCTCACCTTTTCTCCCTCGCCCTCGCCCTCATCGTCGGCACCGGCAATGCGCACGCGGACGAGGACAGCCATGACCGTGCGCTCAGGGCGGTCGGCCGTGGCGAAATACTGCCGCTGTCGGTGATCCTCGATCGCCTGCACACAAGCGATCAGGGCCAGGTGCTGGGGGTCGAGCTCGAGGACGAAGGCGGACGCTGGGTGTACGAAGTGCGGACGCTGTCCGCGGACGGGACCATCCGCGAGCACGTCCTCGACGCCGCGACGGGCCAGCCGCTGCCCGACGAGCGGAATGAGGACTGAACCCCTTGCGCCTGCTGCTGATCGAGGACGAGGAGGGGATTGCAAGCCACCTTGTTCGCGCCCTGCAAGTCGCAGGTTATGCGGTCGATCGCGCCGCGGACGGCGAGGAGGCACAACACCTCGGCGACACCGAGCCCTATGACGCAGTGATCCTCGACCTCGGGCTGCCGCGCCAGGACGGACTGTCGGTCCTGCGCGCATGGCGGGCCGCCGGCCGTACCATGCCCGTGCTGATATTGACCGCCCGCGACAGCTGGCGCGAGAAGGTGGAAGGAATTGATGCCGGCGCCGACGACTATCTCGGCAAGCCGTTCGCGACCGAGGAGCTGCTGGCGCGGTTGCGCGCACTTCTGCGGCGCGCCGGCGGTCGGGCCGAGCCGATCCTGCGCCATGGCCGACTCGAGCTCGATCCAAGGACTGGCCGGATCGCGCTGGACGGGCGAGCAATCTCCGTGACGGCCATGGAGTATCGTGTCCTGGCCTACCTGATGCACCATCCGGACCGGGTCATCTCGCAGTCGGAGTTGGTGGAGCATATCTACGCCCAGGATTTCGACCGCGACTCCAACACCATCGAGGTCATGATCGGCCGCCTGCGCCGCAAGATCGGGCGCGACCGTATCGAGACGCTGCGTGGTCTGGGCTATCGCCTGGCTGCCGTGCGATGAGCGCCCCACGTTCGCTGCGCCGGCGCCTCTTGATCGGGGGCGCCGTGCTCATCCTGTTGGCGGTAGCGGCTGCCGGCCTCGCACTCGCCTGGCTGTTTCGCCAGCAGCTGGATGCGAAGTACGACGACGAGCTCATGCTCCAGCTCGACAGCCTCACCGCGGTGGTCGGGATCGATCCGGCCGGGCGCCCGACGCTGAGGACGCTTCCGGCGGACCCGCGATTCCACGAAGCCTACGGGGGCCGCTACTGGCAGATCAGCGCGGAGGGTGCGCCGCCGCTGCGGTCCCGGTCCCTTTGGGACATCACGCTGCCGGAACCGACCGAGGCTCTGCCGGCAGGGGAGCTGGGGCGCCGGGAGATCGAGGTCGCCGGCTTGGGTCCCCTTCGGCTGCTCGAGCGCGTCAGCCGGTTCAGCGACCGGCCCGGGACTGCGATCCGCATTTCGGTTGGACTGCCGGTTGCCGAGCTGGTGGCGGCGACCCGGCAATTCGAGCGCCTGCTGTGGCTGACTTTGGGAACACTCGCGGCGGCGTTGGTGATCGCCTCGGCGGTGCAGGTGACGGTGGGATTGGCTCCCCTCGCCGGCCTGGAACGGGCGCTGGCGAGAATCCGCTCGGGGGCGGCGAGGCGGATGGAAGGCGGCTTTCCGTTGGAGGTGGTCGGTCTGGTCGACGAGCTCAACGGGCTGCTTGCGGCACGCGAGCGGTCGGTGGAGCGGGCGCGGGCGCAGGCTGCCGATCTCGCGCACGCCCTCAAGACGCCGTTGCAGCTGCTGCTGCTCGACGCCGAGCGCCTGCAGCACGACCGGCCTGACGATGCGGCAATGGTGCGCAACCAGGCACACCGAATGCAGGCGGTCGTGGAGCGACATCTCTCACGCGCCCGGACCCAAGGGCGACTGCGCACGGGCGGCGCATGGTCGGAGCTGGCGCCATGTGCCGAGGAAGTGGCACGGATACTGGTGCCGGTGGCCAGAAGCCGCGGCCTGGACATCCAGTGTCGTGTGGCGGACGGGCTGCGCTGCCCGGGCGATCGCGCGGATCTGGAGGAGATCCTGGGCAGCCTGGTCGAAAATGCCTGCAAGTGGGCACGCTCCCAGGTCCGGGTATCCGGCCGGCAAGCGGATGCCAGCGTGACGATCACCGTCGAGGACGACGGACCCGGTTTGCCGGAAGTCGCGCACGACCGAGCCGTGGCGCGCGGCCAGCGCCTCGACGAGACCATGCCCGGAAGCGGGCTCGGTCTGGCCATTGCCCGCGAGGTCGTGGAGGGGCTGGGTGGCTGGCTGCGGCTCGAGCCGTCGGAGATGGGCGGGCTGGCGGTGAAGGTGCAGTTTCCTGTCGCGCCCGGGATTCGTTCCGACTGATCGGTGCGGCCGATTGCCACACATGCCGCGTCCACTGCCTGCGATGCCGCGATTTCCGGGCTTTCGTGGCGAGTTGTCATACCAGACCCGTTGCAAATTGCCGCGATTGCGCTTGTAAGCATTAGAGGATGTCCGTGTGGTGCGCCGGTGGTGGGTGGGGCGTGCAGCGGGTATCTTGAAATGGTTCGATATGTCTTTCGGCAGGTCGGGCCAAGTGATGGCGAGAAACGGAGGTGTCGTCGGGCATGCCCGTCCGCGACATCGGAATAAATAGCGAACGTGAGCCTCTGCAGCCCAATGCTAGCTTTCAACAGAACCGATCTGGAACGCCTCTTCCCTTCTACGACCTGGCAGCGCGCAGAGACGCTTTGCGAGCAAAGCGCGGTGGTCGAGATCAATGTGGAGCGCGACGGTCGCTCGATTACTGGTCGTGTTAAAAGCGAGCGACGGACGCCGTACCTGACGCGCGTCAACATCGTGAACGGCCGCGGTGGCCGGATCAGGCTGTCGAGCACCTGCACCTGCCTGGTCTACAGTGAGTGCGAGCACGCGGCGGCGACGCTGCTCGCCGCCCTCGACGAAACCGCGTCGCCCGACGCCGACGAGGTCAGCGCGGCGATCGAGCCGGAGCTGGAGGCCTGGATCGCGGCGCTCAACCAGACCGCCCGGTCGCAGACCAACGGCCATGCGAGCGACGGGGCCGATTGCGTGCTCTACGTGCTCGAGCCCGCGCAGCGGCTGTGGCGCGACGCCGCCTCGATCCAGCCGCTCGCGGTCAGCACCTTCCGCGCCCGGCGGCTGCGCGGCGGCCTCTACGGCCGCGAGCATCCGCTCGCCATGTCGAACCTGGTCGCGGACGACCCCGCATCCTTCGTCGGCATCGCCGATCAGGTGATCGGCCGCCTGCTCGGCGGCGGCAACTCGCAGACCAAGCGCCTCGGCTCCGTCGGCGACGGGGACACGCTGCGGCGCATGCTCGAGACCGAGCGCTGCCACTGGCGCAACGGCCAGAGCACCGTGCTCTCCCTCGGTGAGCCGCGCCCCGGGCGGTTCGGCTGGCATTTCGACAGCGAGGGCCAGCAGCACGTCGTCTGCGAGCTCGACGAGCCGAGCCGCGACGTCGTCGTCGTCGGCCTCGGCGAGCCCTGGTACATCGACCTCGGCGAGCATGTCTGCGGCCGCATCGAGACCAGCGTGCCGCTGCGGGTGACCAAGCTCCTGCTCAAGGCCCCGGCCGTGCCGGCCGCCGTGGCGAGCCTCGTCCGGCAGAAGCTGCAGCCCAGCGCCGGCGCCATCGCCCTGCCCGAGCCGCTGCGCAAGCGCGAGCGGCTCGAGCTCAAGCCGACCCCGGTGCTGCACCTGCATTGCCCGCGGGTGGTGACCTCGCGCGGCCTGGGCTGGAAGCGCGAGGAGCAGGAGGTCGACCTCCCGCTGGCCCGCGTGCTGTTCGACTATACCGGCGCCGAGGTCGGCTGGCAGGACGGCCGCACCGAGATCAACCACGTCCGGGAGAACCGGCTGCTCGTGCTGCCGCGCGACAGCATGTTCGAGGTGCAGAGCATCGAGCGTCTCAACGCGCTCGGCCTGCAGCCGCTGGGGCCCACCGGCCTCGGCCGGTTCGCGCCCGAGAACTGCCGCCAGGACTTCACCTTCGAGGAGGACGAGGACGACGACGTCTCGATGCGCTGGGTGGAGTTCAATCACCAGGACCTGCCCAAGCTCGCGCGCGACGGCTGGCGGATCACCTTCGGCGAGGACTATCCCTACCAGGTCGTCCAGGCCGAGGATGTCTGGAAGGTCGACGTCAACGATTCGGGCATCGACTGGTTCGACCTCGATCTCGGCATCGTCGTCGACGGCGAGAAGGTGCCGCTGCTGCCGATCCTGCTCGATCTGTTCGATCGGGCGCCCGAGGAGCTGTCGCCGACGGCATTGGATCAGTTCGGCGAGGATCACGTCTTCGGCACGCTGCCGGACGGCCGCCTGCTGCCGATCCCGGCACCGCGCCTGAAGGCGATGGTCGAGGCGCTCTACGAGCTGTTCGCGAGCCGCCGCATCCGCGAGGACGGCACGCTGCGGCTGTCGCGCGCCGAGATGACGCGCCTCACCGCCATCGAGAACGCGCTGCCGACCGACATCCTGCAATGGAACGGCGGCCAGAAGCTGCGCGACATGGCGCGGCTGCTCGCCACCACGAGCGAGATTCCGGCGGTCACGCCGCCGAAAAGCCTCAAGGCGACCTTGCGCCACTACCAGGAGGACGGCTTCGCCTGGCTGCAGTTCCTCGGCCGCCTCGGCCTCTCGGGCGTGCTCGCCGATGACATGGGTCTCGGCAAGACCGTCCAGGCGCTGGCCCACATCCTGGCCGAGAAGCATGCCGGCAACCTGATCAAGCCCTGCCTGATCGTCTGCCCCACCAGCCTGGTGCCCACTTGGCGCAACGAGGCGCGCAAGTTCGCGCCGGATCTCACCGTGCTCGTCCTGCACGGCAACCAGCGGCGCGAGCTGTTCGACGAGATCGACGAGCACGACGTCGTGCTGACCAGCTATGCCTTGCTGCTGCGTGACAAGGACCTGCTGCTCGAGCACAAATATCGCATGGTCGTGCTGGACGAGGCGCAGGCGATCAAGAATCCGGCGACCAAGCTGGCGCGCACCGCCTTCCAGCTCGATGCCGAGCACCGCATCGCGCTCTCCGGCACGCCGATGGAGAACCATCTCGGCGAGCTGTGGTCCGTCTTCAACTTCCTGATGCCGGGCTTCCTCGGCGACCGCGAGACCTTCCGCCGGGTGTTCCGCAACCAGATCGAGAAGGAGGGCGACACCGCCCGGCAGCAGCTGCTCGCCAGCCGCGTGCGCCCGTTCCTGCTGCGCCGCACCAAGGAGCAGGTGGCTTCCGAGCTGCCGCCCAAGCAGGAAGTGGTGCAGGAGATCGAGCTCGCCGAGGGCCAGCGCGACCTCTACGAGAGCGTCCGCCTCTCGATGCACAAGCGCGTGCGCGACGAGATCGAGCAGCGCGGCCTCGCCCGCAGCAACATCGCGATCCTCGAGGCCCTGCTCAAGCTGCGCCAGGTCTGCTGCGACCCGCGGCTGCTCAAGGGCGAGCGCGGCGCCGGCGCGCCGAGCGCCAAGTTCGAGCTGCTCATGGACATGCTGCCGAGCATGGTCGAGGCCGGCCGCAGCGTGATCGTGTTCTCGCAGTTCGTCGAGATGCTGCAGCTGATCGAGGCGGGCCTGGCCGAGCAGGGCATCGCCTACCTCACGCTGACCGGCCAGACCAAGGATCGCGAGACCCCGGTCCGCCGCTTCCAGGACGGCGAGGTCCCGGTCTTCCTGATCAGCCTCAAGGCCGGCGGCACCGGCCTGACCCTGACCCGGGCCGACACCGTGATCCACTACGACCCGTGGTGGAACCCAGCGGTCGAGAACCAGGCCACCGACCGCGCCCACCGCATCGGCCAGGACAAGACGGTGTTCGTCTACAAGCTGATCGCCGAGGGCACGGTCGAGGAGAAGATGGTCGAGCTCCAGTCCAAGAAGCAGGCGCTCGTCGACTCGGTCCTGTCGGGCACCGGCGCCGGGCTCAGCTTCACCGAGGCGGACATCGAGGCCCTGTTCGCGCCGCTGCCGGAGCTCGACGCATAGCGCCCAGCGACGGGTCCGGCCGCCTGGGCGACCGGCTGCTGCCCGCTTTGTTCGTGCTCTTGTGGAGCACGGGCTTCATCGGCGCGCGGCTCGGCATGCCGCACGCCGAGCCGATGACCTTCCTCGCCCTGCGCTTCGGCATCACCGCCGTCTGCCTCGCCGTCGGTGCCGTTCTCTGGCGCGCGCCCTGGACGGCGCGGATCGGCGACTGGGGCCATCTCGCCGTCGCCGGCCTGCTGATGCACGGGCTCTATCTCGGCGGCGTGTTCATCGCGATCCGGCTCGGCCTGGAGGCCGGCCTGTCGGCGCTGATCGTCAGCCTGCAGCCGTTGCTGGTGGCGGCCGCGGCACCCTTCATCCTCGCCGAGCGCATCGGCTGGCAGCGCTGGTGCGGGCTCGGCCTCGGCATGCTCGGCGCCGGTCTCGTGCTGTCGGGCAAGCTCGGCGCGGGTGCCGGCTTCTGGGCGGTCGCCGCCCTGCTCGGCATCACCATCGGCACGCTCTACCGAGGGCCTCATCGGCGTCGGCCGGCACGAGCGCTCGCCGGATCGGCAACTACCGCAACTGTTATCGCGACCGCAACATCGAAGGGCTCCGTTCGGCGGGCAGCGCGGTGGTTGACGACATGTTACCGCAGCGAGGCGAGACGCTGCTGGTCTGTCGAGGCGCGGTCGGGCGGCTAGCTCGGGGGCGACCATACGGCGCTGAAGCGCCAAGTCTGACCTGCGCCGGGCGGGAACGCCAGGATTGCTATATCGTCGGCGGCGCAGCTACCCAGGCGAAGAACGCACGCCGCCGCGCCGAACCGGCCCCGCATAGCCGCCGGATCCCGGGTACCCACTGTCCGATCGCCAGCGACAAGTAGGGATTGGAGCGGGTGAAGGGAATCGAACCCTCGACATACAGCTTGGGAAGCTGTCGTTCTACCTCTGAACTACACCCGCCTGCACCAACAACTAGCGCCACCGGCCGCGCCGGGCAAGCGCGCCTTGACGCCCACATCCTTCCCACCTACATGGCGGCGGCGGCGGGCGCATAGCTCAGTTGGTAGAGCAGCTGACTCTTAATCAGCGGGTCCAAGGTTCGAGTCCTTGTGCGCCCACCAACCTTTCCAAGAGGTTAGGTGGCCCAGTCCGGGAACGCCGATGTCGGTCGAGCCTCGGCTTCGTGCTCGGATCGCGGTTGGCGGCTCCCCAGCCGTAGCCAGACCTGTGTCAGCGGTTTCCGATATGCGCGGAGGCGGCGGGTGTCGCGGCTGCCGCGCCGTTGGCCCCGAATTGCCAGCCCGCTCCGCTGAGCACTAAGCTCGCCGGCATGGCGGCGGGCAACTCTTCTGCGGCGATCCTGCAATGGTGTCGACAGCTCGCGCACCGACCGCTGCTGGCCCATGCCGCCGCGGTTACTGGCGCATGTCTCACGCTCGCCTTCGACGCGGCATTGGGGCGGGCGGTGTCGGCCCCGATGCCGCATTTCCTGTTCGGCCCGGTCGTTCTGGTGGCGACGCTCGTGGCCGGGCCGAGGCCGGGGGCCGCAGCGCTCGCGGTGGCTCTGCTCGGCGCCGTCTGGCTCGAACCCTCCGCCATGGAGATGGGTCCGCCTCTTGCGATGCTGGCGGTGTCGGGTGCCATTCTGGTGACTCTCGGCGGGTTTCTCCGCCGGCTCCTCGTCCGGCTCATGACGAGCGAGGAGCGGCTGCGGCTGGCGGTTCGCTCGACCGGGCTGGGTACCTGGGATTTCGACGGCGTCAGCGGCAAGCGCCGATGGTCGCGCCGGTTCCGCGCCATCATCGGGGTCGGCAACGACGTGCCGCCCGAGCCGGCAGCCTTCGCTGCGCTCATCCATCCGGACGATCGAGACTGGGTCAATGACCGCTATCGCGAGGCGCACGCGCCGCAGGGCGATGGCTGGTACGACGCGGAGTTCCGGATCCGCCGCGCCGACACGGGGGAGGAACGATGGGTAGCCGCCACCGGTCGCATGTTCTTCGACGTGCGGGGTCATCTGACGCGAGCGGCCGGTGCCATCGTCGACGTGACCAAGCGGCGGGCGGTCGAAAACGCCCTGCGGGAGAGCGAGGAGCGCTATCGGACCCTGCTGGAAACGGCACCAGACGCGATTCACGTGCACCGCGACGGCGTGATCATCCTGGCGAATCAGCGGGCCGTGACATTGTTCGGCGGCCGGACGCAGGAGGATATCGTCGGCCGCGCCGCGATGTCGCTGGTCGACGCGGCCAGCCTGGAGCTGGCCCGGGTCAGGACGGCCAGGCTGTCGTCCCCCGGACAGCGCAACCCGCCCGTCGAGCTGATCCTGCGCCGTCTCGACGGGACGTCGGTGCCGGTGGAGGCCGCCTCGGCGGTGGTTCATCTGGACGGGCGCCCCGCCATCCTGGCCGTCCTGCGCGACGTCAGCGAGCGGAAGACGGCCGAGGCCCAACGCGAGCTGCTGATGCGCGAGGTGGATCACCGCGCCAGAAACGCGCTGACCATCGTGCTGAGCCTGGTGCGCCTCACGCGGGCGTCCGGCCAACGGGAGTTCGTCGCGGCCGTGGAAGGTCGCGTCGCCGCCTTGGCCCGGACCCACTCGCTGCTCGCCAGCAATCGCTGGCGCTACGCCGACCTCGAAGCCGTCGTCAGCGACGAGTTGGCGTCGTTGGGCGGCGAACGCGGGGTCAGCATCGGCGGGCCCGCGGTCAGCCTTCGCCCGGAAGCGGTCCAGCCGATGGCCATGCTGCTGCACGAGCTGGCGACCAACGCCGTGAAATATGGGGCGCTGTCGGTGGCCGACGGGCGACTCGCCATCTCATGGCAGCAGGATGCGAACGGCTCGCTCCGGTTTCATTGGGACGAGTCCGGCGGCCCGCGCATCCCAAGCCCCCCGCTCGAGACGGGCTTCGGCACGACGCTGATCGAGTCCGCCGTGCGGGATCAACTGTATGGCCACATTGATCGCCAGTGGCGGGAATGCGGACTGAGGTGCGAGATCGCCATCGGTCGCGAGGGGCTGAGCTGACATAGGGTTGCAGGCGCCGCGGCGCGATGACAACCGGGTGCGCCCGTGTCCGACCTGCTCCTGCGCTCGCCCTTAGGCCCCTCGCAACAGCTCGATGTGTCGATCAGGACACACAAGCCCCGACTCGCAGAGCGGCGTGGAGCAAATCCCTTGGGCCTCCGTCAGTGAGGGGCTGGCCGGATGGAGCCAGCACGACGAGCGGATGATGATCCGATGACGACGCCGCGAGGTTCCGGGTGCATGTGGCTGCGGGCCGCCAGGCTTCTGGCCGAGGCGTCGGCGGTGCATGAGCCGCGCAGTGGGGCGGCAGCGCATGAGCCGGGTCGAGCCGAGACCGCCGCCGGCGCGGTGCTGCGGCTGCGACGGGTCGCTTCCCCCCTCAGGCTGGTGCCGGTCGCGAGTGTCGAGGCGGTCGGCGCATGACCCCGGGTCAGCTCCGCTCGACCTGAGCGGGCGCGCCGGCGACCCGCTCCTGCCCGTTGCGCACGACCTCGAGCAGCTGCAGATCGCGGTCGGGGGCAAAGGCGCCCTGTCGCAGCGTCAGCTCGCCCTGATCGAGGCGTAGGCCAAGCACGGCGTGCGCCGCAGCCAGCATGCGCGCGGCAGCCCCGGTGTACCAGCTCCAGCCGCCGCGCCCCTCGTAGCCAGGGCCATAGTAAATGTCGGCCGGCTGCTGGTGCGGCGCCAGGCCGTAGATGTCGATGCGCGCCGCCCCGGACTTGTCGAGCGGCGAGATCTTGCGCCAGACTTCGTAGGCGCGCGCCCGCAGGCGTACCGCCTCGCCGGGCTCGCCCGCGTCACGCGCGTCGGCGGCGAGCTGCGCCAGGGCGTCGACCAGCCAGGACGAGCCGTGCGAGTATTGGCCGCCGTTCTCACGGACGCCCGGCGGATAGTCCGCGATCTTGCCCGGCACCCGCGGCGAGTGCTCGCCGAACCATGGCGTCAGCAACAGCACCTGGTGCTCGCGCTCGAGCCCGGTCAGCGCCGCCTCGACCGTGCTCCTTCCGCGCTCGAACCCGACAGCACCGGACAGGACCGGCCACGAGCCCATCAGCGCGTCGAACCAGGACACCGCATCGCCATTGCTCTCGACCAGCCGGGGATAGCGGTCCTGGTGCCACATGCCGTCGAGCCGCAGCCTGATCTGCTCGGCACGCTCGGCATAGCGGTCGGCCCGCGCCTCGTCGTCGCGCGTGCGGGCCAGCTCGGCGAAGCGGACGAGCGTGTCGTAGAGGAAGAAGCCGAGCCAGACGCTCTCCCCGGCACCGCCGTCGCCGAAATGGCTGAGGCCGTCGTTCCAGTCGCCGCTGCCGAGCAGGGGCAGGCCGTGCGGCCCCATCCGGCGCAAAGTGAAATCGATGGCGCGGCAGCAGTGATCGTAGAGTGATCCCTGGTCCCTGGACGGGCGCGGCACGAAGTTGATCCCCTCGGCGCCCGGGGGGATCGGCGGCCCCTCGAGATACGGCACCGTCTCGTCGAGGATCGCCCGGTCGCCGGTCTGCCGCGCGTAGCGCACGGTGAGATAGGGCAGCCAGAGATGCGGGTCGGACGCATTGTTGCGGGCGCCGAGACCGGTGCCCCCGGCAGCCGCCGGATGCCACCATTGCAGCACGTCGCCCTCGAGGAACTGCTGGTGCGCATGCAGCAGGATCTGCCGCCGCGCCAGGTCGGGGCGGATCGCGAACAGCGGCAGCACGTCCTGCAGCTGGTCGCGGAAGCCGAAGGCGCCGCCACGCTGGTTGGGGCCGCACCGGCCCCAGAGACGCGCCGTCAGGAGCTGATAGGGCAGCCAGTCGTTCACCAGCCGATCGAAGCCCGTCACCGAGGTCTTGACCCGCAGCTTGCCCAGCAACCGGGCCCAGTAGTCTTTGGTCGCGGCCAACGCGTCCTCGGCCACGGCCAGCGCGGCATGCCGCTCGGCCATGCGCTCCGCCTGGGCGAGATCGGCGACCTGGCCGAGGGTGACCGCGACCGACGCCTCGCCCAAAGCCGGCACCTCGACCACGCCGGCGAACGCGGCGATGCGCCGGCCATCGTCGCCCGCCTCCAGATCGGCGGCGCCGTGCTCGACGAAGTACGGCCGCGCGAAGTCGCGCTCGCAGCCGCCCAGGAAGCGCTCGCGGACATGTTCCTGGGCGTCCACCACCAACGTCGTCACGACGAAGGCCCAGCCCTGACGGAATTGGTTGCCCGGGTTGGCGAAGTAGAACGCCTTGCGGAACGAATCGGTGCGCACCTGCAGGCGCCCGCGCGCATCCCGATCGGTCTCTGCCAGCGCCATCTCGACATAGGGGACGATGCGGAAAAGGCGCGGCTCCGGCCTCCGGTTGCGGATGGTCAGCAGGCGGATCTCGACCGGCTGATCGTGAGGCACGAGAACGGTCAGGTCGAGCTCCAGCCCCTCGCGGCGCATCGACTGGACGGCATAGCCGAGCCCGAATCGGCAAGCGTGGGTCGCATCCCCATGGCGTGTGGGGCTCCAGCCCGGCGTATCGACCCGGCCGTCCTCGAGATCGACGACATAGAGCGCGCTGCCCGGCACCAGAGCCGGCACGGTGTCGAGGTTGCACGGCGTCAGGCCGTTCTGCTGCGCGTTGCCGGCGAAGGAGAAGATCTCGCCGTCGTTCTGCACCAGCGCACCGTGGCCGAGCGGGTTGGCGAGCACATGGGCCCAGGGTCGTGGTGTGGTGCCCTCGACCAGCACTTCCTTGCCGCCCGGGGCAAAACGGAAGGGGACGCTCGATCCGGGGACCGCGCGCAGGCTGTCGTGCAGGACGCGCACTCGCTCGAAGCAGGCGGAAACCTGACCGGGCGCGAGTGGCGGCAGTGCCAGGTGGTGTGCGATCGCGGCCGCCGCCGCCTGCTCGTCGCCGGCATAGCCGTCGATCAGCCGCAGCTCGGCGGTGCCGTGTGGCGGCAGCTCGATCCGCCAACGCAGGCTCGCCACCGGGTCGAAGCCGTAGAGCAGGCCCTCGTCGGCCGGGTCGCGCATGCGACCTTCCTGCAGGGCGCGCGGCGTCGCCATCGTGCCGGTACCGACGAAGGCCGGTCGCACGTCCTGGTAGCCATCGAGCCGGGCCACGGTGTCGCCTACCGCGCCGGCGGCGTGGAACGCCACCTCGCGGGCGAAGGGAAAGGCGCCGTGCGCGCCTTTGGCCGGCTTGACGTGGCGGTTGCGGGCGATGATCGCCCCCAGCGCGCGGACGAAGCAGGTGCCGACGAACAGCGCATTGTAGAACGGCGTGCGACGATAGGAATCCCAAGGCGCGATCGCCAGCTCCTGATAGGTCAAGAGCTCGACCGTCCGTGGCCAGCCCAGCTCGTTGACGAGCTTGAGCCGCCAGACTTCGACCGTCTCCTCGGCGGCGACCTCGATGGTCGCCTCGGCTCGGACCCCGTCGCGGTCGTTGGCGAGGCGCAGGCGCGTCGGGGTCGGCCGCTCGACCGCGAAGCTCGGGCCGGCATGTCGCATGGGCTGCCAGCCGAGCGACCACCAGGCGCCGTCGCTGTCTGCCCGCAGATAGACGATTTTGCCGGCGAGCTGGAGCCGGTCGTCGGACCGGCGGGTGAGGTCGAGCTCTGGCGGCTGGTCGCCGATGCGGTGGCAGCGCGCGAAGCTGCGGCCGTCGGCGGTCAGCTCCAGCGTGTAGTCGCCGTTGGAGATGGCGAGGCGTCGCCCGGGCGACCAGGGCGGCTCGGCCACCGCCCGCGCGGGAGCGGCATGTGGGCGGCTCCGGCGCAGCCGAACGACCACCGCCACGGCCAGCGCCGCCGCGGCGAGCAGCCCATAACCGATGAGCACGTCCTGCACCGGCGGCAAGAGACCGGGCGCGCCGGCCTGCATGTGCTCGGCCTCGGTCCAGACCTGGTCCCACTCGGCGCCGCGCGGGATGTAGAAGGGAATCAGCAGGGGAGCCCAGGTCGCGAAGCGGCGCAAGCCGTCGGGGATCGCGCGTGCTCGCCCCGGATGCCCGATCCACCGCGCCGCACGCTCGTCGGCCAGATCGCCGCCAATGAACGACAGGTTCACCAGCGTCGCCACGCGCAGGCCCATATGGTCGAACCAGATCAGGATCCGAAACCAGTCGTAGGCGAGCAGGCCGAGAAACAGCTGCAGGCTCCAGCTGCGGTACTGGTCGGGGGCGAGGGTCCAGCTCTTGAGCGTCGCGACGCCGGTGCGGACGGCGCCGTCCTGGTTGTACCAGGTCGGGTCGGGCGCCATGCGCAGGAAGGAGTAGATGACCGGCGCCATCCACAGGCCCCAGCGCACGACGCGGATCGCCTGCTCGATCAGCCCGATCAGGCCGCGCGGGCTGACGAGGTTGCGGATCGGGCCCGTGCTGCGCTGGAGCAGGGCCGTGAGCAGGACCAGATTGATGCTGAACAGGGGTGCGGCCAGCGACCAGTTGATCACGCCCGACAGGGACTCGTTGTAGAGCAGGCGGACGCCGCCTTCGGCGGGCCCGAGGCTGAGCGCGCCGTATTTGCTGAACAGCGGATAGACGATGTAGTCGGGGGCAGGGGCGTGCACGGTCGCGTAGGCGGCGAGCTTCGCGGCGATGGCATGGACCTGGGCCGCGTCCAGATACCACGCGAGCGCGCCGCCGGTGACGCCGCCGAGTGCTGCACCCAGCACGTAGAGCCGCCAAGTCTGCAGCCGCTGGCGCTCGCCGGCACGGATGGCGGCGAGATCGCGCAGGACGTCGATGCCGCCATAGGCCATTGCACCCGAGAGCGCACCCAGGACGAAGCGCAGCAGGGGCGTCTGGCTCGGCAGGTCGACGGCCAATGCCAAGCCCAGGCCGCAACCGACAACGGCGCCTCGGGCATAGCCGAGCGGTACGACGGCATTGGCGCGGAGCCGGCTGAAGAACGGCGACGAGCCATCGAAACTCTCGATGATCGTGCGCGCCAGCGGATAGAGGACCGTGCCGGCGACGACGGCGGTGAGCGGCGGCGCCGCGCTCAGGATCGCCCATGGCACCGGCGCCTGAAGCAACGCGGCGCCCTGCACCAGCAGCATGAACACGAAGCTGTAGATCGCACCCTTGATCGCGCCCTCGCGCCAGTGGCGCGCGCAGGCGGCATAGGTTGGGCGGCGGCCGTGGATCGCGTCGAGCATGACGCCGGTGAGCAGGAAGGTCTGCGCCCACAGGCCGGCGAACGCTGCGGCGGCCAGGGCCGGGAGGACGACGAGCTGCACGAGTTGCGGGAGGGCGGCGACGGCGGTGCCGGAGCCGAGGCTCGCAATCTGCGGCGTCAGGCTGGTGGCGACGGCACTGGCCAGCAGCAGGCCGCGCAGCCGCCAGCTTCTGGCCCAGCGGCTGTCCATCAGCCAGCCGCCGCCGACGATCGCGATCTCGTTGAACACCAACAGCATGACGGCGCGGCCGAACGTCGCCTCGCCGTACCAGCCGAACCAGCGGCCGATGCCGACCGTGCGGCCGATGTCGGCGAGAAGATGCGCAGAGGATAGCAGAAACAGGCTGGTGAACAGGAACGGCAGGATGAACAGCGCCAGGGCCTCGCGCCAGCCAAGGGGCCGCCCGCGCAGGAGCGCACTGGCGAGGTCCCCGCCCAAGAGAAGCCCGAGCGCTAGCCCCCCACCGATCGGCGAGAAGGCCAAAGCTTCCGCCCAGGTCGGCGGCGCCTGCCAGACACGGAGTGCCGGATCGACGGCGAGCGCCAGCGCGCCGGACATGAGCGCGAGCAGCACGGCCTGGCGGGCGTCGCCGCGGGCATTGAGCCAAGCAGCCGCCCCGGCGAGAGCCGCCACGAACAGGGCCCATGGCATCGAGCCGCCGTGGGCAGCCGCGACGACGGCGGCAATCGACAGCGCCCCGGCGAGCGCGGGACGGCCCATGCGGTCGCCCCGGCTCCCGATTGCGGACCAATTCCGCATGGCAGATGCGCGGGTCATGGCGCGGATCTCCAGCCGCCGGCCCGGCGCGCGACCGGCGGATCTGCTGCCGCGGCCGACGTCGGCGCCATGGTTAGCCCTGCGCTCGCTGACGGATCGGTATGGTTCCCGACAATCTGTTCAGGGCGCCCGATCGACGCACCCGGCTTCGGCGTTAGCCTGTCCCCCGCCAGGGGCTAACAGAAGCCTGGAAGCCTAGCCAAGCCCAATCTCGCTCGCCGCGCGAGTGTGAGCGCGACTGTGCCCCATTGGTCTAGGCGATATGGTCCTCCTGCATCGACGCCAACTCGAGCCAGCGCTCCTCGAGTTGCGCGAGCGTGCCGCGCAAATGCGCGAGCTGCTCACCCAGCAAGGTGAAGGCTGCGGGATCGCGCCCGTAGAGGTCGGGGTCGTCCAGGCGATGTTCCGCCGTCGCGATCTCCTCCGCTACGGCGGAGATGCGGTCGGGCAGGCGATCCAGCTCGCGTTGCAGCTTGGCGGGAAACGGTCGCGTCTTGGCCGCGGCCGGCGGCGGCGGATTCGCAGGCCGGGCAGGCGCAGGCGGCATGGCCGGCTGCGGACGCTGCACGAGCCAGTCGGAGTAGCCCCCGGCATACTCCCGCGCGCGCCCGTCGCCCTCGAGCACGATGGTCGAGGTGACCAGCCGGTCGACGAAGTCGCGGTCGTGGCTGATCAGCAGCAGCGTGGCCGGATGGTCGGCGAGCATCTCCTCGAGCAGGTCCAAGGTTTCGATGTCGAGATCGTTGGTCGGCTCGTCCAGCAGCAGGAGATTGGCCGGGCGCGCCAGGATGCTGGCCAGCAGCAGGCGGTTGCGCTCGCCGCCCGACAGCGCGCGCACGGGCTGGCGCGCCTGCTCGTCGCGAAACAGGAACTCGCGCAG
This sequence comes from Geminicoccaceae bacterium, assembly GCA_046349415.1. GTDB lineage: Bacteria > Pseudomonadota > Alphaproteobacteria > Geminicoccales > Geminicoccaceae > Benzoatithermus. The sequence continues at coordinate 27,122 of JAXMCJ010000017.1, read as the reverse complement.
ATAGCCGACGACGTGGCGCGACTCGCCCTGGACTTGGACCCGGTCGCCGCCGTGCGGGCAGAGGATCTCCCACGGGGTCCGCTCGGGATCGAGCTGTGCGCGATGCTGGTCGAACCGGGCGATCTCGAGCCCGGTACCTAGCCTCACGGTGCCCGCGTCCGGCGCCAGCTCGCCGGTGAGCAACCGCAGCAACGTCGTCTTGCCGGCGCCGTTGGGGCCGAGAATGCCGACGCGGTCGCCGCGCAGGATGCGGGTCGAGAAGGGCAGGATGACGTCCCGGTCGCCGAACGACTTGGCGACGCCTTCCGCTTCCACGACCACCCGGCCGCTCATCGCCGGGTTGCCCGCAGGCAGCTTGACCGTTCCCGGTGGGGGAATCAGCTCCCGGCGCTGGCGCCGCAGGTCGTGCAGCTGGCGCAGCCGGCCCATATTGCGGCGCCGTCGCGCGGTCACGCCGCGATGCAGCCAGTGGGTCTCGGCCTCCAGCCGCTTGTCCAGCCGCTGGATCTCGGCTTCCTCGGCTGCCAGCACCTGCTCGCGCCAGGCCTCGAAGCCGGCATAGCCCTCCTCGTTGCTGCGCAGGATGCCGCGGTCCAGCCACCACGTCCTGGTCGACAGGCGGGTCAGGAAGCGGCGGTCGTGGCTGATGACGACGAACGACCCGCCGAACGACGCCAGCCGCTCCTCCAGCCATTCGATCGCCGGCAGGTCGAGATGATTGGTCGGCTCGTCGAGGAGCAGCACGTCGGGCTCACCGACCAGGGCTTGCGCCAGCGAGACACGCCGCATCTCGCCGCCCGACAGTCCCGTGCCCTGGCGGGTGGGATCCATGCCGAGCTCGTCGAGCAGGATCTCGGCGCGATAGCGCGCCGAGGCCGGGTCGTCGACGCTCGGCAGTCCGCGCAGCACTATCTCGACCAATGGCAGCCCGGCCGAGACCTCGGGCTCCTGCGCCAGATAGGCCGCGGCGATCCGCGGCTGGACGAAGGCCTCGCCGTCGTCCAGCTCGACGAGGCCCGCCAGTACGCGCAGCAAGGTCGATTTGCCGGTGCCGTTGCGGCCGACCAGACAGACCCGGTCGCCACGACCAAGTGCGGCGTCGAGGCCGGCGAACAGCTGTTGCTGGCCGATGCGCAGACGGGCGTTCTTGAGCGCTAGGACGGGAGGAGCCATGGGCCTGGGCAGCTGTGGGTAGGCGCGCCGCTCCGGGCCATGCTAGGACGCGCCCAGATGCCAAGCGGGCCGGCCTAGATGCAGCAGGAACTGATCGCCACGTTCACGCGGCTCGGCGTGCGCGATGTAGAGATAACCAAGGACGTCGACAAGGCGCTCGGCCGGATCGCCGCGATCTACGAGGGCGGTGTCGAGCGGCTGCGCGCCGGACTCGGGCGGTTCCAGGCCGAAGGCGTGCCGCCGGGCCCGATCGACGCGTTCTACCCGTTCGCTGGACTCAAGCTCGAGGCCGACGCTCTCAATCTGGACGGCCGCATGGCCTATGGCGCGCTGCACGATCCCGGCGTCTATGGAGCGACTCTCACCCATCCGCGACTGTTCCACGATTATTATCACACGCAGCTGTCCCTGCTGATCCGCAACCACGGCGTGCCTTTGGCGATCGGCATCAGTGATCGGCCGATCCCGTTGCCGTTCGTGGTCGAGGAGATCGGCGCGGGACTGCCGCAATCGCGGCTGCACCAGCTCCAGCATCTGTTCCCGATGCCGGACCTCAGCCACACCGACGACGACATCGCCAACGGCACTTGGCGCGCCAGCGGCCGCGAGCCTGCGCCACTCGCCCTGTTCACCGCGGAGCGCGTCGACTACAGTCTGCAGCGGCTCTACCACTATACCGGAACCCATCCCGAGTTCTTTCAGCGGTTCGTGCTGCTGACCAACTACCAGCGCTACGTCGATCACTTCGTCGAGTTCGCCCGGACCGCCGTGGCGGACGGCGAGGAGTACGACCGGTTCGTGGCGCCGGGCGACGCCGTGACGATCAATGCCCGGCTGCGCGACGAGAAGAGCCGCGATTCCCAGCAGGCGAGCCTGCCGCAGATGCCGGCCTATCACCTGACCCGGCCCGATGGGCGCGGCGTCACGATGATCAACATCGGGGTCGGCCCCAGCAACGCGCGCACGATCACCGACCATGTCGCGGTGCTGCGGCCGCACTGTTGGCTGATGCTGGGGCACTGCGCCGGCCTCCGGCGCAGTCAGCAGCTCGGCGACTACGTGCTGGCGCACGGCTATGTCCGCGAGGACAACGTGCTCGACCAGGAGGTGCCGCTGTTCGTGCCGGTGCCGCCGATCGCCGAGGTGCAGGTGGCGCTGCAGGAGGCGGTCGTGAACGTGACCGGCCTCAAGGGGCACGACGTAAAGACGCGCATGCGGACCGGGACGGTGATGACCACCGCCAACCGCAATTGGGAGCTGCGCTACGACGAGCTGTTCGCCCGGCTCAACCAGACCCGGGCGATCGCGGTCGACATGGAGAGCGCCACGATCGCAAGCAACGGGTTCCGCTTTCGCGTCCCCTACGGGACGCTGCTCTGCGTGTCGGACAAGCCGCTGCACGGCGAGCTCAAGCTGCGCGGCATGGCCAACACCTTCTATCGCGAGCGGATCGACCAGCATCTGCAGATCGGCCTGGAAGCCATCCGCATCCTGCGCGAGGAAGGGCCGGACAGGCTGCATTCGCGCAAGCTGCGCAGCTTCGACGAGCCGGCGTTCCGCTAGTCCGCCCGCGCCGGCCTTGACCTTGGGAGCGCGCGCTCCCATGAACTGCCGGCCGGTTCCGCCCGGCGGCCGTCGGCAGGAGTGCGAATGGCGAAAGAAGATCTGATCGAGTTTAGCGGCACCGTGACCGAGGTGCTTCCCAACGCGATGTTTCGCGTGAAGCTCGAGAACGAACACGACATCCTGGCCCACACTTCGGGGCGCATGCGCAAGAACCGGATCAGGGTGCTCGCCGGCGACAAGGTCACGGTCGAGATGACGCCATACGACCTCACGCGAGGTCGGATCACCTATCGCTTCAAGTAACTTGGCGCATCCTGCCGTTCTCATCCTGGCCTCGTCCTCTCCGCGCCGTCTCGACCTGCTGCGGCAGATCGGCATCCGCCCCGATCGTATCGTGCCTCCCGACATCGACGAGACCCCGGCGCCGGGCGAGCTGCCCCGGCCGCACGCGGCGCGACTCGCCGCGGCGAAGGCCGAGGCGGTGGCCGCCGCTCAGCCGCCAGGCACGGCCTTCGTGCTCGCCGCGGATACCGTCGTGGCCTGCGGGCGCCGCATCCTGCCCAAGACCGAGAGCGAGAGCGATGCCCGCCGCTGCCTGCGCCTGCTGTCCGGGCGGCGGCATCGCGTGCATGGTGCGGTTTGCGTCCTGGCTCCGGACGGGCGCCGCGCGGCGCGCCTGGTCACGACCGTGGTCGAGCTCAAGAGGCTGACCGCGACCGAGCTCGATGCCTATCTCGCCAGTGGCGAGTGGCGTGGCAAGGCGGGCGGCTATGCCATCCAGGGTGCTGCCGCGGCGTTCGTGCCGAGCATCAACGGGTCCTACCCGAACGTGGTCGGCCTGCCCTTGGTCGAGACGCTTGCTCTTTTGGGCGGGCTTGGCTGGCGGCCGGCGCCTTGAGCACGCGCATCGTGCTGGAGGAGACCGGATTCGGCATTCGCGCGGCCGTTCTGCTCGACGGCCGGTTGACCGAGATCCGCGAGCGCGACCGGCACGATCCGGCCGTAACGGACGGCCTGTTCGCAGCGCGGGTGACCGCAGTCGATCCCAAGCTGAACGCGGCCTTCGTCGATTGCGGGCTGCCGCAGCCGGCGATGCTGGTCGCCAAGGACGCGCGGGCCGTTGCCGGCGTGGCCGAGCGCCTGCCGATCCGGCAGCTCCTGCACGAGGGCCAGCGTCTGATCGTCCAGGGGCTGCGCGAGGCAGCCGGCGGCAAGGGCGCACGGGTCACCAGCGACGTCAGGCTGTTCGGGTTCGCTTTGGTCTACAGCCCGCTCGCGACGACGTCGGATGCGGCCGCCAGGCCCGGGCGGCGTGAGGCCGAGGCCGCTCGTGCGCGCTCGCTCGCCTTGTTTCCCGACGGCAGGTTTGCCCTGCGCCGGCATGCCGTCGAGGTTGCGGACGATGCCCTGAGGGCGGAAGCCGCCCGACTGACCTCGCGCTGGGCGCAACTGCAGGCGACCGCCCAGCGCGCGAGACCCGGCCGGCTGCCCGAGGACGAGACTCCCCTGGAGCGGCTGCTGCGCGGGCTGGCCGAGCTCGGCCCGGCGCGGCTCGAGGCGGCGGACCGGCTGCTGGTGCTGCAGGCGGAGCGCCTGCTCGCCGGCTGTGACACGCTGCCCTCGCTCGAGCTCGTCCGCCTCGATCCCGAGCTGCAGGCATTCGCCCAGACGGGGGTCGAGGCGCAGCTCGAGGCGGCGCTGGGCCGGGAGGTGGCGCTGCCCGGTGGTGGCCGACTGCTGATCGACGTCACCGCGGCCTGTGTCGCCATCGACGTCGACGGCGGCGGCCGAGCGCCGCTCGACGCCGATCTGGCGGCCGCGGCCGAGCTGGCGCGGCAGGTCCGCCTGCGCAATCTGGGCGGCACGATCGTCGTCGATTTCATCGATCTGCCCAGCCGGCCCGAGCGCCAGCGCCTGGAGGAGGCCTTGCGCAAGGCGTTCCGCACGGATCCGGCGCCCGTCGAGATCCACGCCATGTCCTCGCTCGGGCTGGTCACGCTGAGCCGGGCGCGGCGTGGTGCTGCGCTCGCGGACAGGTTTCTCGCCCCGTGCGGATGCTGCCAAGGGACGGGGGTCCAGCCCTCGGCCCGGGCGGGGGCCGAGCGGGTTCTGGATCTGGTCCTCCGCGAGACTCGCGCCTTCTCGCGGATTCGCGTCGCTCCCGCGGTCAAGGCGCTGCTGGACGCGACGCCGGTATGGCGCGAGACGTGCGACCGGCTCGGCCATCGCCCGGAGCTGCTGGCCGATCCCGCCATCCACGCCGCCGAAGCGGTGCCCGATGCCGGCTGAGCAGGCGAAGGAGCAGCCGTCGCGCTGCCCGATCTGCAATCGTCCCACCGAGCCCGAGTTCAAGCCGTTCTGCTCGCGGCGTTGCCGGGACCAGGATCTGCTCAACTGGCTGTCGGGGCGATACGCCGTTCCCGTCCAGGAGACGGAAGCGGACGACGATCAGGAAGGCTGAAACGAGTTGGCGATGGCCTCGAAATGGCGCAGCCGCTGCTCGCTTGCCGAGCGCATGGAGATGGCCCACCGTCGGTCGCCCTGCGCCACCAGACGCAGGGCCATGTGCAGGCCGATTCCATCGCTCGCGAAGTCGCAGCGCATGCTCCACTCGTCCGCGCCGGTTGGCGCAGGCTCGCCGCACGCGGCCAGCGGCAATGCGGCGAGGCCCTCCAGCGTCCGGCGAAACGCAGCCACAGCCTGCTTCGCCTGACTGTCGGCGAACGGGCTGTCCGGATCGTCGGCCAGCGGTGCCACGATGTCCGCCAGACCGGCCAGATTGGGGGTGATCTGGGACCGCAGCCAAGCGGGCGGATGAGTCCATGCCTTGGCGTCCGGGCCGTCCTTGCCGAGAGGGCGGACGGTCATCCGGCTCAGGGCCGCGAACGTTCCGCCCTGCGGCGCGATGGCGAGGCCCTCCGCCGCGGCGACGCAGCTCAGCGCAAGCTCGGCCGGGATGGCGACGTCCGCGCAGGAAGCGTCGGCACGAGCGGCCGCATCGCCGAAGGCGAGCGAGCCCGCGAACAGGATCAGGCCGCGGCGCGCCGCTTCTCGGACCAAAGCACCTGCACCACGCTGACCAGCCGGTCGAGGCAACGGGCGACATGCTCCGCCTCGCCCAGAGCCAGCTCCTCGAGCTGCGCGTCGATCACCAGCTCGCGCGGCGCCGGCGCGCGCTCGACATGGCAGCGCGCCGGCACATGGCCGAGGCGCGCGAACACCTCCATCACCCGCGGCAGTGCCGAAGGATCCGCATCGGCGCGAACGGAGAAGCAGTAGGTCGTGGACATGAACAGGCTCCAGGAGCGGCAATCCGAAAACCAGCTGGCCCGACCTCAGACAGAGGCCGGGTGGCTAATTCGGATCGCGCGGAGCCAGTGGCACATGATGCTCGCTCCTTAAGGCCGAGCGGCACCTGCCGTCAATGGTCAGTCGGGGATGACGGGCCCGAGCAGCTGCCGGAGATGGGCGCGGCCCTGCTGCGACACGCGGTAGCGCCCCTTGCTGAGCAGGAACACACGCTTGGCAATCAGCGACTGCTTCACGCACTGGGACGGGTTGCCGAGCTTGATGCCCTGCTCGGTGAGGCGCCGGTTGGCGTCGGCGGTGGTGAAGGCGTCGTCGGCGCTGCTGATCTGGGCATAGTATCCGGCTGCCAGCATCTTGTCGACGTCGGTGGCGGAGGAAGGCAGGCGGAGCAGGAACTCGCCGAACGAGCCCAGCGATTCGGGGCTCGCCGCCCCGGCGGCGGCATCGCCTTCCGGGACCGAGGCGGGCGCCGGGGCGACGTCGAACAGGTCGAGCAGCTCCCCGATCCGCTCGGCGAAGCTGCGGACGAACTCCTCGCTGCCCTCGACCTCGAACTCGCGCTGCGCGAGATTGATCCTCAACCGACCGCGCTGATCCAAATCAGGCACTCCCGTGACCTGGATCGCTGTCTAGTCCAGGGCTCGTGACCCGCCAAGCGCGATCCCTTGAGATGCATCAACCTCGGATCAACCTGGCGAGCGCTGTGCGGATCGAATCGGGGATCGGGACCGGCCGTTGGCTGGCCCGCTCGACGAAGACGTGGACGAAGTGGCCGTCGGCACAGGCCGCTGGCTCGCCGTCACGGAAGATGCCGACCTCGTAGCGCACGCTCGAGCGGCCCAGATGGCCCACGCGCAGCCCCGCCTGGACGAGATCGGGGAAGGCGAGCGAGCGATGAAAGCGGCAGCCCGTCTCCACCGCCATCCCGACCACCGTTCCCTGTTGCGGGTCGAGGCCGCCAGCGTCGATCAGATAGCGGTTAATCACCGTATCGAAGTAGCTATAATAGACCACATTGTTGACGTGGCCGTAGAGGTCGTTGTCGATCCAGCGGGTCGGAATTGCCAGCAGGTGCGGATAGTCGGCCCGGTCGGGCGCCACGTGGCGCGGCATGGTGGCCTCAGGATCCGGCGAATCGCTGCTCGACGGCGGCGAGCAGGGCGCGCAGGCCCGTGGCCTCGCCGCCCCGCGGCCGGCCGGGGCGCGCCTCGTCGTTCCAGGCGAACATGTCGAGATGCGCCCATGCGGGGGTTCCGCGCACGAACTCCTTGAGAAACAGCGCCGCGGTGACGGCGCCGGCAAACGGCTTGCTGCTGGCGTTCGCCAGATCGGCCACCTGACTTTTCATGTAGCCGAGATAGGGCGCGTGCAGCGGCAGCCGCCACAGCGGATCGAGCTCGGCCTCGCCATGCGCATGCAGGTCGGCGGCCAGCGCGTCGTCGGCCGTGAACAGCGCCGGCAGCTCCGGCCCGACCGCGACCCGCGCCGCTCCGGTCAGGGTGGCGGCGTCCAGGAGCAGCGCCGGCTCCTCCGCGTCCGCCTCGGCCAGGGCGTCGGCCAGGATCAGCCGGCCTTCGGCGTCGGTGTTGGTGACCTCCACCGTCGTGCCGCTACGCATGGTGATGACGTCGCCGGGTCTGAACGCCGCGCCGCCCACGCTGTTCTCCACCGCCGGCACCAGCAGGCGGAGGCGCACCGGGAGCTTCAGCGCCATGATGCAGCGGGCGAGTGCCAGCATCACGGCCGCACCGCCCATGTCCTTCTTCATCAGCAGCATGTTGCTCGACGGCTTGATGTCGAGGCCGCCCGTGTCGAAGCAGACGCCCTTGCCGACCAGCGTCACCTTCGGTGCCGTGGGATCGCCCCAGCGCAGGTCGATCAGCCTGGGCGCGCGCGGGCTGGCCCTGCCCACCGTATGCACCGCCGGATAGTTGGCGGCCAGCAGCGCGTCGCCGACGATCGCCTGGACCTCCGCTCCGAACGCCGATGCCACGTCGTCGATGGCGCCGTGGAGCTCCGCCGGCCCGAGATCGCTCGCCGGGGTGTTGATCAGGTCGCGGGCCTGCCAGATCGCCTCGGCCAGCGCCAGTGCCCGCCCGACGCCCGTCCCCTCCGGCAGGATCAGGCGTGGCGAGCTGGCATCGGCACGGCGATAGCGGGTGAAGCGGTAGGCCGCCAGAGCCCAGCCGAGCACGGCGTGCGCGGGCGGCAGCAGGCCGTCGGGATCTGCCAGCCGCCAATCCGCGTCGGGCAGTGCCGCATGCAGCGACGACGCGTCCCACGGCTCCGCCGGAGTCGAGACGACGAGCAGGGCGCCGCCGCTCGGCAGCACGGTGGCGGCCAGCGGCTTGGCTTGGAAGGCGCTGGCGGCGAGCCAGTTGCGCGTCGCGACTTCGGCGCCGTCGCGCCACGCGATGAAGCCGGCGACGTCGACGACGCGGACCATGCGTGCCGGCGTGCCCGGCGCGGCGAAGCAGGGAAGCATGCTCGACCTCCTCGGGTGCGCTCAGCCGATGCGGCGCAGTGCCTGCTGCAGCCTGTCTCGCGCGGCTCCGGCCTCCTCGAGCCGCTCGCGCTGCTGCTCGACGATCTCGGCCGGTGCGCGGGCGACGAAGTCCGGGCTGGCGAGCTTCTGTCGGCCCCGCTCGATCTCGGCCTCGAGCTTGCCGATCTCGCGCTCGAGGCGCGCCCGCTCGCCGGCGAGATCGATGACTCCGGCGACCGGCAGGGCGAAAGTGGCCTCGTCGACCACGACCACCAGCGCCTGACCGGGGATCGGCCGCTCGGCGAGGTCGATCTCGCCGATGCGGGCGAGACGGCTGATGGCGTCGCCGTGATGCTCCAACCAAGCGAGCGTTCGTTTCGACGCGCCGTGCTGGCACAGTGTCAGTCGGGCGCCCGGCGGCACGTTGAGCTCGGTGCGGGCGGCACGCACCGAGCCGATCAGCCGTACCAGCCAGCCCAGCTCCTCCTCGGCACCGGCGTCGAGGAGCGCCCGGTCGAGGCTCGGCCAGGCGGCGGCGATCAACAGGCCGCCCGGCCGGCCGAACAGATGCTGCCACAGCTCCTCGGTGACGAAGGGGGCGATCGGGTGCAGGAGGTGCAGCGCCTGGGCGAACACCCAGGCAGCTGTCGCCCTGGTCTCGGCCTGCGCTGCGGCGTCCTCACCGGTGAGCAGCGGCTTGGCCAGCTCGACGTACCAGTCGCAGAAGGTGTCCCACAGGAAGTGGTAGAGGCCGAGTGCCGCATCGTTGAAGCGGTAGGCCTCGAGGGCAGCGGTCACCGCCGCGGCCGTCTTCTGGGTCTCGCCGACGATCCAACGGTTGAGCGGCTGCCGGCAGGCGCCGGGTGCGAAATCGTCCCGCAGCCGCGCCTCGTTCATCTGTACGAAGCGGGCGGCGTTCCACAGCTTGGTGACGAAATTGCGGTAGCCCTCGACCCGGCTCGGCCCGAACTTGACGTCACGCCCCTGCGCCGTGGAGGCGAGCAGTGCGAATCGCAGGGCGTCGGCGCCATAGTCGTCGATGATCTGCAACGGATCGACGACGTTGCCCTTGGTCTTGGACATCTTCGCACCGCGCTCGTCGCGCACCAGACCGTGGATATAGACGTCGCGGAACGGCACCTCGCCCATGAAGTGCAGCCCCAGCATCATCATCCGGGCGACCCAGAAGAAGATGATGTCGAAGCCGGTGACCAGCACCGAGGTCGGGTAGAAGCGACGCAGCTCGGGCGTGTCCTCGGGCCAGCCGATGGTCGAGAACGGCCACAGGCCCGACGAGAACCAAGTGTCGAGCACGTCTTCGTCGCGGCGCAGGGGCTGGTCGCTGCCATAGTGCTCCCGGGCGGCGGCATGGGCCTCGGCCTCGCTCTCCTCGACGAACACGGTGCCGTCCGGGCCGTACCAGGCGGGGATCTGATGGCCCCACCAGAGCTGGCGCGAGATGCACCAGGGCTGGATGTTGCGCATCCACTCGAAGTAAGTGTTCTCCCACTGGCGCGGCACGAAGCGGGTGCGCCCGTCCTCGACCGCTCGGATCGCCTCCTGCGCCAGGGTTCGGGCGTCGCAGTACCACTGGTCGGTGAGGAACGGCTCGAGCGGCGTGCCCGAGCGGTCGCCGTGGGGCACGGTGTGGCGATGCTTCTCGATCTTTTCGAGCAGGCCCAGCGCCTCGAGCTCGGCCACGACCCGCCGGCGCGCGGCGAACCGGTCGAGGCCGCGATATGCCTCGGGGGCATTGGCGTTGACCCGGCCCAGCTCGTCGAGGACGGGGATCGCCTCCAGCCCGTGCCGGCGGCCGACCTCGAAATCGTTGAAATCGTGCGCCGGCGTGATCTTGACCGCACCCGTGCCCTTCTCTGGATCGGAATACTCGTCGGCGACGATCGGGATCCGCCGCCCGACCAGCGGCAGCAGCACGTGCCGCCCCTGCAGGTGGACGAAGCGCGGGTCGTGCGGATGGACGGCGACGGCGGTGTCGCCGAGCATCGTTTCCGGCCGTGTCGTGGCGACGGTCAGGTGCTCGTCGGTTCCCTCGACCGGGTAGCGGAGATACCAGAGATGGCCGTCGACCTCGGTGGCCTGGACCTCCAGGTCGCTCACCGCGGTCTGCAGCTGCACGTCCCAGTTCACCAGCCGCTTGTCGCGGTAGATCAGGCCGGCCTTGTACAGCCCGACGAACGCCCGCAGCACCGCCCGGCTAAGGCCCTCGTCCATGGTGAAGCGCTCGCGGCTCCAGTCAGGCGAATCGCCGAGCCGGCGCATCTGGCGCACGATCGTGCCGCCCGACTGTGCCTTCCACTCCCAGACCTTGGCGACGAACGCCTCGCGGCCAAGCTCGCGCCGGCCCTGATTCGCGCCTGCGGCGGCGAGCTGACGCTCGACCACCATCTGGGTCGCGATCCCGGCATGGTCGGTCCCGGGCTGCCACAGCACGTCGGCGCCGCGCATCCGGTGGAATCGGACCAGTGTGTCCTGGATGGTGTGGTCGAGCGCATGGCCCATGTGCAGGCTGCCGGTGACATTGGGCGGCGGCAGCATGATGCAGTAGGCCGGTGCTGCGGCATCGCTGCGGGGTGCGAATGCGCCGGACGCTTCCCACTCGGCATAGATTCGCGGCTCGACCGCGGCGGGCCGATAGGTCTTCTCGAGCATCGACGGCGGGGCCTCGAGGCTGGCCGCGGCGCCAGGGCCGCCAGGGTAGCGGCTGTCTAGAAGAAACCGCGCGGGCCGGCAAGGCGAGCCGGCAACGGCCTGGGGCGCCGGTCAGCGCTGCTGCAGCCGCCAGCGGCTGATGGTGCGGTGGATGAAGGCGGGGTCGCGCACCTCGCGCGACCAGGCGCGGGTGAATGCCGGCGTCTGGCTCGCCGGCTGCTCGTCGGGTGCCAGGGCCCGGAACTGCACCTGCATCGGGATCGAGACGCCCTCGCCGACCACGATGGCCTCGCCGGTCGCCAACGCCGGCAGTGCCGATACCAGCCAGTCGAACCCGTCCGGCAGGGCGGTGCGCACGAAGCGCTGGTCGCGCTCGTTGCTGGTGCGCAGCGTGATCAGCGTGCCGCACTGCGACAGGCTGCTGGCCGAAAGCTCGGACGGCCGCTGGCTGACCAGGCACAAGGAGACGCCGTACTTGCGGCCCTCCTTGGCGATCCGGTCGATCGCCCGCCGCGTCGGCTCGAACACCGGCGTCCCATCGGCCGGCACGTAGCGGTGCGCCTCCTCGCAGACCAGCAGCAGCGGCGGGCTGTCGGCCCGCTCCGACCAGAGGGCGAATTCGAAGATCAGGCGGCAGAGCAGCGAGACGACGACGTTGACCACCTCGGAGGGCACGCCGGAGAGATCCAGGATCGTCACCGGCTGACCCGCGACCGGCAGGCGCAGCAGCCGGCCGAGGATCGCGTCGAGATTGTCGCGCAGATAGATCGACTGGAACATGAAGCCGTAGCGGCGGTCTTCGCGCACGCTCTGCAACCGCGCCAGGATTTGCCGGTAGGCGGTCGCGGCTTCGGGCTTGTTCAGATTTCCCATCCCGTCCTCGATCACCCGGGCGAGGTCGGAGAGGCGGTAGGGGACGGGCGTGTCGACGGTGATCGGCGACTGGTCCGCCTCGCCGCCGCGGTAGATCTGCTTCGCGCGCAGGATGGCGTCGCGCAGGATCACGCCCTCGCCATAGGCGCGCCCGTCGCTGCCCGAGGTGAGGACGACCGAGATTTCCTCGAAAGTAAGCAGCCAGTAGGGCAGCTCGAGATTGCTGGGATCGAGTCGCAGCGCCTGCTCGCCGAACGCCGAAGCGTACTCGTTGTGCGGGTCGAGCATCAGGACGTGTGCGAAGGGGTGCCGCTCAAGCAGCGAGCGCAGGACGACCGTGACCGCGCAGGACTTGCCGGAGCCGGTGCTGCCGAGGATGGCGAAGTTCTTGCCGAGCAAATGGTCGGTGGCGAGGAAGGCGGGCAGGGCATCGTCGTGGCGCAGCCGGCCGACCTCCAGGTGCGCGGTGCGCGGCCGGGCATAGATCGCGGCGACCTGGGCCGGCGAGGCGGCGACGATGGGCGCTGCCAGCGGCGGGTAGGAGGTCACGCCGCGGCCGAAGACCGGGCCCTCGGCGCCGGCGATGAACTCGCCGAGCAGCTGCACCTCGACGGCGGCGCTGTCCTCGGCCCGTCGGCCCTGGCGCAGGCCGTGCACGATGCCGAACGCGCAGCCGCGCGCCGTCGGCACCGCCACGATGTCGCCGATCACCGGCGGCGCCTGATCGCCGGCGGCGTGCAGGCTGCCCGTGAGCGCGCCGCCCTTGACCGCCACGACCTCGCCGACCACGCGATTCGGGCTCGCTACGCTGTCCACGGGCACCGCCACCTCGCCGGAATTGCCGAAGCCGACGATAGGGCGTGCCGCTTAACGGCAGCCTAAGATCCCGGGAGCGCGCTCCCGTACGTCAGCTTACCTCAGCTCAGCTCAGCTCGGCGCGGCGGGCGAGCTTCTTGACCTCCTGCTCGACCACGCGCTCGACGATGCCCGGCAGGTTCTGGTCGAGCCAGTCGCGCAACATGGGTGTCAGCAGATCGACGACCAGCTGATCGACCGTGATGCCCTGTATGCCGGCCGACCGCTTCTCCTCCGGCGCCGCCGCCTTGGCGAGCCGGGCGAACGCGTTGGTGCTGGCGGCGGCGGCGTTCGACGAGATCAGCGGCTCGGAGGTCTGGATGCTCATGGCGGGCTTCTCCTGGGCGGCGGACGGCACGGGTGGGGGAAGAGCGGCGGAGTCCGCGGCAACATTCGGCGAACCGGCGGCCGGCGCGTCGGCATCGCCGACCATCTCGGTCAGCTCGAGGACGTCGTCCTCCTCGTCCTGGCCTGCGGTGGCCGTCGCCGTCGGTGGCGGGGCGGTCTCGTCCTCCGCGATGATCCGCCTGATGGAGGACAAGATCTCCTCCATGGACGGCTCCGGTGCCGCCTTGCTGTCCGTCATGTCGCGATCTCCTTCGCGTGGCCCACCTGGCGCGGCCTGCAGCGTGGCGCGCCGCCTACTCATCGACGTGGCCAGTGCCTGGATCGGTCTCGTCGCCGCCGGCCCCACCGGATGCGACCTCCTGCCCATCGTAGGCGAGCGGCAGCCCGAGGTCTTCGGCCGTGAGCCGGCCGGTGGCGGCCAGCAGCTGGTAGGCCGCCACGACCCGTTCCCGCTCGGCCCGCGCGAGCTGGACCTGGGCCTCGAACAGCTCGCTCTCGGCATCGAGAACGTCGACCACGGCCCGAGCCCCGATCTGCGCCTCCTGCCGGACACCGGCGAGCGCGAACCGCGCCGCCGCCACCTGCCGCTCCACCGAGCGGATAACCGCGGCCGCGGTCGTGCCGCTCGTCCAGGCCTCGACGATGGCGCTGCGCGCCGCGCGCTCGGCATCGTCGCGGGCGTAGCGCCGTTGGCTGAGCACCTGCCGGCTCTGCCGCACCTTGGCGTAGGCGCCGCCGCCCTGATAGAGCGGCACCGACAGGGTGGCGCCGACCGCTGCACCGGCGCCGGAACCGTATTGCTGACCGCCATCGGCGGCGTAGCTCAGTTCGCCCGCCATCGTCAGGCGCGGCTTCAGCGCGGCGAGCGACACTTCGACCGCATCCTGCGCTGCCGCGAGGTCGGCGTCGGCCGCGCGCCAGCCCCAGCTGCTCTCGGCCTCGGCCAGTGCCTGCTCGAGCGTCGCCGGCAGGCTGTCCGGCAGGGGTGCCGGATCGAGCGTGCCCGGTGGCTTGCCGACGACGCGCGCGAAGTCCGCTTGCGCGATCTCGAGCGCCCCGTCGGCGGCGATCCGCTCGGCGGTGCCGGCGGCATGCCGCGATTCCGCCTGGTGGATGTCGGTCTCGGTCAGGTCGCCGAATCGCTCGCGGTCGCGGGTCGCCGTCACCTCCAGCCCCATCCGCTCCTCGTTGGCGCGCGCGAGCTCCTGCACCCGGCGGTCGCGCGTCACGGCGGTGTAGGCCTCGACGGCGTCGAGCAGCACGTCCTGCTCGGTCAGCCGCAGGCGGGCCGATTCGGCGTCGGCGGAGCGCTCGGCCGCACGGGTCGCGGCGCGCACCCCGCCACCGGCGTAGAGCAGCTGGCTGAGCGACAGGGATTGACGTGCCGCCGGCAGATCGTCGCCCAGCGCGTTCAGGGCGGCACTCGACGTTGCCGTCAGCTGCGGCCGCCCCGCCGCGCGCGCCACCGGCACACCTTCGTCGGCGGCGCGCAGCGCGGACCGCCCCGCCTCCAGCCGCGGATTGGTCGCGTAGGCTTCGGCCAACGCCTCGACCAAGGTCTCGCCGGCCGAAGGTCGCGTCGGCGCGGCGCCGACCAGTAGGAGCGCGAGCATCAGCGGCCTCATGCCGTCGCACTAGCATGGATCTAGCGCAATTAGCTAGATTTCCGTGAGAAAATCCACCGAAGATTGTATTACTTGTGGCAGCGGCTAGAAGGTGAACGCGGGCTCGCCGGCAAGGCCCGGCAGGCGATGGATGTGCGCATCGCACGGGCTGACCCGGCCGACGGCGTCGCCCACGCGCTGCGCCAGTATCACCTGCCCGCCGCGCCCACGCTCCACGACGCCGACCAGCCGGCCGTCCGGGCGCAGCTGCTGCAGCAGCGCGGGCGGCAGGTGCGGCACGGCCCCCACCAGCACCACCAGGTCGAACGGAGCCCGCGCCGGCGCGCCGGCATCGGCCACGCCCTCCTCCACCACGACATTGTCACAGCCCTCGGCGAGCAGCTGCCGCTCGATCTGCTCCTTGTCCGCACCCCGCGGCAGCAGCGAGCACACCGAACCGACGATCCGGGACAGGACGGCGGCGGCATAGCCCGTCACGTCGCCGACCAGCAGGGTGACGTCGTGGGGGGTCGGCGCCGCCGCCTGCAGCAGCTTCGCCAGGGCCAGCGGCTCGACCAGATACCTGCCGTCGCCGAGGGCGAGATCCTCGTCGCCGTAGGCGCAGTCGCGCAGGGCCGCAGGCACGAAGCGCTCGCGCGCCACGGCACCCATCGCCGCCAGGACGCCGGGATGGTCGATGCGGCTCGGCCGGAGCTGGTTCTCGACCATGTTGGCACGCGCCGCGGCGGCATCGGTCATGTGGTTCCCCGACCCTCGGTGAGAGCGCGGTTATAGCGACCGCGCCCCACACCGGCAACGCGCAGGCCGGTCGCAGCGGCAGCGGCAATTGACAGGCTCGACCCGGATGACTAACTCACGGGCGCCCACGGTCCCGGCCGCGGCGATGGGGGATGGTGCAGCTGGTAGCACGTCTGACTCTGGATCAGAAGGTCCCAGGTTCGATCCCTGGTCCCCCAGCCACAAAATCAAGAAACTTGCGGCAGATCTGAGGGCTCAAGAGGGTGGCATGCCACGCCGCGCAGCCATGCTGTATCAGCGGAGCTCAGTCGACGTACGGCGTTGTCAGCAGGCTGCCATCCCGAGGATTGATATGGTCCAGGATGCTGCTTAGTGTCCAGCTTCGGGCAAATATTCCGCCGGAATGCCCCAAGTGAGGACACACGTATCGGCTGTGTGAGGTGCACCCGAAGCCTGGAAATTGGAGCGGGCGAAGGGATTCGAACCCTCGACCCCAACCTTGGCAAGGTTGTGCTCTACCCCTGAGCTACGCCCGCGACGCCGGCGGAACCGGCGGAGGCCGCTGTCTAGGGCAATCGCCGAAGGTTGGCAAGCCCGTCCGGCGGGCCTGCCGCCAGCCTTCAGGCGCCCATGCGGGCCTTCAAAGGCTCGACCAACTTGTCGAGGAACCGGTTGGTGTTCGGGCAGGGCCGGTCCGGGCCGATCAGCAGCGCGGGGTCCTGGTCATTCCGCCGGCAGCGGCCGTGTCGATGCAAGTCCGCTCCAGAGCGCGGGCGAACTTCCCGACATCGGGCGTGCCGTAGAGCTTGCCGCGATAGGCGCGGCCCCGTGTCGAGGCGATCGGGTTGGTCGAGGTCTGCTCGCCCTTCCGGTGCTTGCGCTGGTCGCGACAGTGAGGCGCGATGGTGCCACGCGACCTGGCCTCGGTCAGCGCGCCCGACCAGCGCGGGCGAACAGATCCTCGAATGAGGCACGCAACCCGACGAACGACACCGCCCCATAGACGAAGAGTGCCGCGTTGACCCCAGCGAAAGCCGCCTGCGTCACATGGCCCATCCAGAGATCCAGCGCACCGCCGGCGGCGCACCAAGCGGGCAGCCCCCAGGCGACCAGCACAAAAGGCCGCGGCGCGCCTACCCTGCCGGCTACCTTCGGGGTCCGACGGAAGGGGATCTTGCGCCCGGTCAGCCACTGGCGGATGGAGGCCACCGCACCCGCGAGGTGAATCGGCACGAGCAGGAGGTTCAGAGCGTAGACGCCGAGCAGATCGCGCCGTCGGTAGCCGAGCTTGGCCAGATCACGTCCATACGCGATGAAATAGGGCAGTGCCGTCAGTGGCAGCCAGATCCCGTCCATCGTGTCTTCGAACGGGTAGAACAGCATCAGCAGAACGGCGACCGGACCGTAGGCCAGCGACGCGAGGTAGTGGAAGCGGATCGTGAATTCGGCGAGACTGCCGGGCTTGAGCAGATCGCGGGACAGCCGCAGCAGCTTGGGCAGAATGAGCAGCCCGCCGCACGCCCAGCGGCGGCGCTGGATGATCAACGTGCCGAAATCCGGGGGCGTGGCGCTGAAGGCCAACCGCTTCGGATGATTGTGCAACTTCCAGCCGCGCCCGATGAGGTCGAGCGTGCTCTCCGTGTCCTCGATCACGGTGCGGTCTTGCACGTAGCGCGTCACCGGGTGGCCATCGACGATCGTGGTCTCCGCGATCTCGTCCAGCGCGGCGCGGCGCAGCAGCGCGTTGGCGCCGACCCAGAAGGTGGCGCCGAAATGGCTGTAACCTTGATGAAGCAGGAGCTGGATGTCGGTTGTCGCACCGGCGATCCGTTCCACGGGCGCCGCAGCGCCGGGGAAGGTCGCATACGGAGTCTGCAGGACCGCCAGCCGCTCATTGCCGGGCTGCTCCATGATCGCGACCAGCCGCTCGGCATATTCGGGCAGCAGGATGCTGTCGGCATCGAGGGTCAGCAGAAAGGGGCTCGCCGGCGGTGCCAGCCGCGCCAGCGCGGGGTCGACCTCGACCAGCTGCAGCTCGCCTGCGATCTCCTTCTCGACCAGGTGCCGCCCGATGCAGGCGATGTAGCTGTTGAGGTTCATCGCCTTGTTGGCGTCATGCGGGAGGTTGGCATAGCGCTTGCGCTCGAACACGCTCACCTCAAACGCCGACCAGGCGCACAGGCGATCATGCGCCGATGCCAGGATCGTGCGCCAGGAGCCGCGCTCCGCCGAGGCATGGGCGATGGCGGCGAAGATCCGCTCGCGGTGGAGGCGACCGGCGCGGCGGACCACCGCCTCCGCGAAGAACTGCTCGGTATGGTCGCCGCGGGCCCAGTTCACGCTGAGACTGTCGAACCAGAAGGCGAGCCCGTCCGCCAGCGAGCGTAGCCGTGCCGCCTCCCGGTCGAAATTCGAGCGACGGGCCTGGGCGCGGAATTCCGCGCGCGCCTCCTCGGCCCAGTGGCGCATGGGCTGCAGCATCGAGGCGATCCGAGCGGGCATTCCCCGCATCGCCCCCAGCCGGTCAGCGTCGCCGGCCCCTAGGCCGTGCGGCGGGTCGTCCAGGAGCAGCACCACGCGCAGATTGATGTGGGTCTGACAGACCGAGGCCAGCAGGGTCCTCAAGACGATCTCGGGCTCTTCCTTGTAGGCTGGCACCAGGATCGTGACGAGCGGAGCCGGATCACTCGGACCGCCGTGGACGGCGGGATCGGCCTGCAGCTGCGCCTGGGCCATGCGGCGGGCGAGCCCGAACCGCACGAGCTGATGCACGAAGTTGCCGAACAGCAAGATCGCACAGGTGGCGAGAAACAGCACCTCGTCGGCCGCGAACCAGCCCTCGATCCGCACTTGGCGAGCCAGGGCCGTGACGAGCTCGAATGCCGCGATCGACGTCAGAACCAACGAGAGTACGAGCAGCCCATGCGTCCAGCGAAGATCGTTGCGCATGTCGACGTCATCAATGTGAAGGGAGGTCTCGGACATGGATTCTCCGGCGTCGAACCTGTTTGGCGCACCGGAAAGCTTGCTGCGTTGCGTCCAGATCTCCGCGGCGGCCTAGCCCTGCCGACGCCGGACTCGGTCAAACTATTCCGCCCAAAAGGCTAACGTAGCCGGCCTGACGCACGCTGAGGGAAATTAACATGGGCTAGTAGATGAGTATTGTTAAATCATATTCTACCTGTTGGATTTTACTCGGCGCTTGGCCGCGCCGGCCCTGCCGGTGCTGGCCCGGGGGAAGGGCCAGGCTACGGCAGGTTGTCGGCGATCAGGCGGAGGCTGGCGGCGCAGGGGCCGACTTACGACCCCATCTTCGCCTTCAGGTTCTCGTCCAGCTTGTCGAGGAACTGGTTGGTGTTGAGCCAGGGCTGTTCGGGGCCGATCAGGACGGCCAAGTCCTTGGTCATGTGGCCGGCCTCGACCGTGTCGACGCACACCTTTTCCAGATCGTGGGCAAACCGCTCGACCTCGGGGGTGCCGTCGAGCTTGCCACGATAGGCGAGGCCGCGGGTCCAGGCGAAAATCGAGGCGATCGGATTGGTCGAGGTCTGCTTGCCCTTCTGGTGCTCGCGATAGTGGCGGGTGACCGTGCCGTGCGCCGCCTCGGCCTCGACCGTCTTGCCGTCGGGGGTGAGCAGGACGGAGGTCATCAGGCCCAGCGAGCCGAAGCCCTGTGCCACCGTGTCGGACTGCACGTCGCCGTCATAATTCTTGCAGGCCCATACAAAGGCGCCCGACCATTTCAGCGCCGAAGCCACCATGTCGTCGATCAACCGGTGCTCGTAGGTCAGCCCGGCGGCGGTGAACTTGTCCTTGAACTCGGTGTCGAACACCTCCTGGAACAGGTCCTTGAAGCGGCCGTCATAGACCTTGAGGATGGTGTTCTTGGTCGAGAGATAGAGCGGATAGCCGCAATTGAGCGCGTAGTTCATCGAGGCGCGGGCGAAGTCGCGGATCGACTGGTCGAGATTGTACATCGCCATGGCGACGCCCGAATCCGGGAACTTGAACACCTCGATGTCGAGCGGCTGGCCGCCGCCCTCGGGCTCGAACACGATGCGCAGCTTGCCCTTGCCCGGCACCTTGAGGTCGGTGGCGCGGTACTGGTCGCCGAAGGCGTGACGGCCGATGACGATGGGCTTGGTCCAGCCCGGCACCAGGCGGGGCACGTTCTTGCAGACGATCGGCTCGCGGAAGATGGTCCCGCCAAGGATGTTGCGGATCGTGCCGTTGGGCGACTTCCACATCGACTTGAGGCCGAACTCCTCCACCCGTGCCTCGTCCGGGGTGATGGTGGCGCACTTGACGCCGACATTGTGCGCCTTGATCGCCTCGGCCGCCTCGACCGTCACCTTGTCGTCGGTGGCGTCGCGATGCTCGACCCCGAGATCGTAGTAGAGCAGCTCGACGTCGAGATAGGGCAGGATCAGCTTGTCCTTGATCATCTGCCAGATGATCCGGGTCATCTCGTCGCCGTCGAGCTCGACGATCGGGTTGTGCACCTTGATCTTCTGCATGGCGAGGCTCCACGGGCGGGATGGGGTGGCCGCTTCTAGCGCCGCGGCGGCACGGCGACAAAGCGGTGACCGGTCGCAGCGGCCGCGTCAGCAGAGCCAGACCGGGTCGTCGAGCTTGGCGACGAAGGCGGCGTGCGCCGCCAGCTCCTCGGGCGAGGCGGCATGCGGGCGGGCAGGGCGGGCGGTGCGGACGATGGCGGCGGCGAGCCGCTGGCCCGGCAAAGCGAGGCCGAGCCCGATCTGCCGGCCGCCGATCAGATGCAGGTAGACCTCGGCCAGGAGCTCGCAGTCGAGCAGGGCGCCGTGCCGGGTGCGTGCCGAGTTGTCGACCGAGAACCGCCGGCACAGGGCGTCGAGATTGTTGGGGGCGCCCGGAAAGCGGCGCTGGGCGAGCTGCAGCGTGTCGACGGCGCGGCCGGGGCCGAGCGCCTCGCGCCCGTGCATGGCGAGCTCGGCATTGAGGAAGCGCAGGTCGAACACCGCGTTGTGGATGACCAGCCGGCTGTCGGCGAGGAATTCCAGCAGCTCGTCCACCACCGTGTCGAACAAGGGGTAGTCGCGCAGGAACTCGGCACTCAGCCCGTGTACCCGGAATGCCTCCTCCGGCATGTCGCGCTCGGGGTTGAGGTAGCGGTGAAAGCTCCGCCCGGTCGGCAGATGGTCGAGCAGCTCGACGCCGGCGATCTCGACTAGCCGGTGCCCCTGGTCGGGGTCGAGGCCGGTGGTCTCCGTGTCGAGCACGATCTCGCGCATGGCAACTCCTCGAGCGGCGCCGCAACGTAGCGCGGGCGTCCGCCCGCCGCCACGGCCCGCTTCGCGGGCGGCTTGCCCCCGGCACAGTCTGCGCTACGAGTTGTGCAGCCGCGACGGCGGGGAGAGGCGATGCGGGGCGGTATCGGCGGGGCTTGGGCGATCCTCGGCCTGTGGCTCGCCGGCTGCGGCGGGACCACTTCCACCACACCGGCCGGCCAGGACGGGCTCGCCCGTTATCCGGAGGCCGAGGCGCAGATCCGCGCCTACTATGCGAGCCAAGGCTCGGGCGAGCCGCAGCACGCTTGCGGACGCGGGCAGATCGAGCGGATCGACGCGTCGCGCATCTACGCCGACCGCCCGATCGAGGTGATCTTCGAGGTCGACTACCGATTCACCGCCAGCGGCAGCGGCGGCGCCCCGTGCGCCGGGGTGGCGCGGCGCTGGTTCACCTTCGATCGCGAGGCCGACGGTCGTCTCTCGCTGGCCGAGATGAGCGATCAGGCGCCGTGACGCGGCCGGGGCGGCCAGGCGCGCGCCGGCCGGCCGCGCAGGGCGGCCAGCACGGCGCCGACACGTTCGGACAGGACGCCGCCATCGTAGCCCGAGCAGATGACGAAGTCGGCACGCCGCCGCTTCCAGGCGTCGGGAAGCTGGGCCGCCCGGATGCGGGCGAGCTTGTCCGCCGTCATGCCGGGGCGGCGCAGGGCGCGCTGCGCCTGCAGCATGGCGCTGGCCCAGACCACGGCCACCGCGTCCACCCGCCGGTCGGCACCGGTCTCGTAGAGCAGCGGCACGTCGAGCACGACCAGCCAGGCGCCGGCACGGCAGGCGCGCCGCAGGAACCGCTCCTGCCCGGCGCGCACGAGCGGATGGACGATCGCCTCGAGGCGTCGCAGTTCCCCCGGCTGGTTGAGGACCAGGCGCCCGAGCGCCGCGCGATCGACGCCACCGTGAGCGCCGATGCTGCCCGGGAAGGCCGCGGCGACCGAGGCCACGGCGGCGCCGCCGGGCGCCATCAGCGCATGTACCTGCGCGTCGGAGTCGAACACCGGTACGCCAAAGGCGCGAAAGCGCTCGGCGGCCCGGCTCTTGCCCATCGCGATCGAGCCGGTCAGCCCGAGCAGGATCACGGCACGAGCACGCCCTGGTCGCGCAGGAACTGCAGCAGCGGCAGGAGCGGCATGCCGAGCACGGTGGCGTGGGCGCCATCGACCCGGGCCATGAGCTGGGCGCCGAGCCCTTCCAGCTCGTAGGCGCCGACGCAAGCCAATATCGCATCGCCGGCCGCGTCGAGATAGGCGTCGAGGAAGCCGTCGCCGAACGGGCGCACGGCGAGGGTCGCGGTGTCGACGTCGTGCCAGACCCGGCTGCCGCCGCGAAACGCCACTACGGCGCTCACCAGGCGATGGCGGCGGCCGCGCAGCCGCAGCAGCTGGGCGGCCGCCGCGGCTCGGTCGACGGGCTTCTCCAGCCAGTCGCCGTCGAGGTCGAGAAGCTGATCCGCACCGAGCACGATCGCGCTATCGGGTACCCGTGCCGCGACATGCGCCGCCTTCATCTCCGCCAGCGCCACCGCGGCCTCCTCCGCACGCACGCCCTCGGCGCGCAGCGCGTCGCGCAGTCCGGCTTCGTCGACCAGGGCGGGCAGGGGCGTGAACGGCACGCCGGCCGCCGCGAGCAGATGTGCGCGGGCGCGGCTGCCCGACGCCAGGATCAACGGCGGCCCCCCGGCGACGGCGAGGCCGGTCACGCCGGCATCCGCAGCACGGCCTTGAGCCCGCCGCGACGCGACCGGTCGAGCCGCAGGTCGCCGCCGTGCGCGAGCACCACGTCGCGGGCGATCGTCAGCCCGAGCCCGGTGCCGCCGCTGTCGTCCTCCGGCTGCGCCTCCAGGCGCACGAACGGCTCGAACACCTTCTCGCGCATCGCCTCGGGAATGCCCGGGCCGTCGTCCTCGACCGCGATCTCGACCATCTCCTCCTTCTGGCGGACCGAGATGCCGATCCAGCGGGCATAGCGGCAGGCATTGTCGACGAGGTTGCCGAGGCAGCGATGGAACGCGGTTGGCCGCAGCGGCAGCACGATCGGGCGCTCCATGGCGATGTCCAGCGCCACGCCGCTGCGCTCGGCGCGCTGGCGCATGCTCTCGAGCAGCGGCTCGAGCGCGGTGGGCTCGACCTGCTCGCGCCCCTCGCCGCGGGCGAAGCCGAGATATTCCTCGACCAGCTTGGACATCTCGGCCACGTCCTGCCGCAGGCCGGACAACACGGCGTCGTCCTCGCTGCCGAGCAGCTCGAGCTCGAGCTGCATCCGGGTCAGCGGGGTGCGCAGGTCGTGGCTGACCGCGGCGAGCATCTCGGTACGCTGGCTGATGTGCCGCAGGATCCGGTGGCGCATCAGGTTGAAGGCGTGCGCCGCCTGGCGGATCTCCAACGCACCGCGCAAGCGGAAGTCGCCGACGTCGCGACCCTTGCCGAAGCTGTCGGCGGCCTTGGCGAGCTGGCGGATCGGTCGGAGCTGCAGGCGCAGGAAGAAGATCGAGATCGCGGACAGAACCGTCGAGCTGCCGACCATCCAGGCCAGCAGCAGCCAGGTCGTGGTGGTCGTGACCTGCTTGCGGGCGACGCGGACCGTGAGGAGGCCTTGGTCCAGCTGGACGAAGACGTCCACGTCGTCGGGATCGTCCGTCTCCAGATCGAGAGCGAACGGGTAGCCGAGCTGTTCGGTGAAGGATTCCAGGATCTTGTTGTCGATGTGGCCGAGATTGGTCTCGATGCCGGCCGCCGCGACCGCATCCTCCAGTCTCCCGTCCGGCGTCAGCGTGATGTCGAGATCGGTGGTGCGCTCGGCCCGCTCGATGAAGGTGGCCCGCGCCTCGGGCGTCGGCAGGTCCTCGAGGGTCTCGGCGATCAGCGCCACCTCGCTGGCGACGCCGAAGGCGAGCCAGCGGGTCACCGTGTCCCAATGGCGGTTGTAGAAGACGTAGGTCAGCAGGATCTGCAGGATCAGCAACGGCACGACGACGATCAGCAGCGATCGCCAAAACAGGCTGCGCGGCACGATCAGCCGCGCGGCGGAGCGCTTCAGCGCGGCGAGCACGCCGGTCAGCTGCCCTGACGCAGCACGTAGCCCGAGCCGCGCATGGTCAGGATGTAGCGCGGCTGGCGCGGATCGTCCTCGATCTTGCGCCGCAGCCGCGCCATCTGGACGTCGACCGCCCGGTCGGAGCCGGCGACCACGCCTTTGTCGCCGAGCTCGGCCCGGCTCACCGAGCGGCCGGGCTTGGCGGCCAGCGCCTGGAGCAGCGAGATCTCGCCGGTGGTCAGGTGAATCACGTCCTCGTAGCGCCGCAGCTCGGCGGAAATGCGGTTGAAGGTGAACGGCCCGAAGCGGATGACGTCGTCAGTGCGCGCCGACTGCACGCGGCGCAGGATGGTCGCGATCCGCAACAAGAGCTCGCGCGGCTCGAACGGCTTGGCGAGATAGTCGTCGGCGCCGGCCTCAAGACCCCTGATCCGGTCCTCGGGGGCGCCGCGTGCGGTCAAGAGCAGGATCGGCACGTCGCTCTCGCCGCGCAGCTCCTCGGTGAGCGACAAGCCATCCTGGCCGGGCATCATGATGTCCAGCACGATCAGGTCGAAGGCGATGCTCTTCGCGCGCGCCTTCGCCTCGGCGGCGTCGGCGGCGGTGGTGGCGAAATAGCCGTTCTGCACCAGATAGCGATGCAGCAGCTGGCGCAGGCGCGCATCGTCGTCGACCACCAGGATATGCGGTGCGTCCTCGTCGGTTTCGGTCATGCGAGCCTGCTCCCCTGTCGGCCAGACTGCAGCGTGGTGTTGCGCCGCGGTTCGGCGGAAAGGTCGAGCAGCACGCGCTGGAACCCTTCTACGGCCGTGGCCCCGGCACTCTTGAACGCTAGGCGGAGCCTGCGCTTCTGCAGCGTCTGCACACGTGCGACGATGCCGGCCGCCTTGGCCGTCAGGCGCAGTGGCCGCTTGCGCCGGTCGTGCGACGAGTGGCCCTGTGCCACCAGCTCGGCCTCGGCCAGCTGCCGCACATGGCGCGACAAGGTTTGCTTGCTTATTCCCAGAACCACGCACAGCTCCGCGAGCGTGACGTCGGGATGACGGCTGATCGCGAACAGCGCCTGCTGGTCGATGTGGTCGAGCGCACCTTCTCTGCGCAGGGCTGAGGCGTCGGCCTGCAATTGCCAGCCGGCGAAATAGAGCAGCTCGAGCCCGCGATCGAGCTCCTCCTCGCGCAGAAAGAGGGGGTTCGGCGCGTTCATGATCCGGTTTGCCGGCCTGCAGTGGCGTTCATTGACACGTCTGGGGGCCGGTGATAGCCGTCCCAGTCCCCGTTTGCGACAGCATTCGACGCCCTCGTGCCGAGGCAATTTCCATGGCGCAGCTTGTCCCCTATGACGCCCGTGACGGCCAGATCTGGCTCAACGGCGAGTTCGTCGACTGGCGCGAGGCCAAGGTGCATGTGCTCACCCACGGCCTGCACTATGGCAGCGCCGTGTTCGAGGGCGAGCGCTGCTATGCCGGGCGGATCTTCAAGAGTACCGAGCACAGCCAGCGCCTGATCGACAGCGGCCGCATCCTCGGCTTCGAGGTGCCCTACGGTATCGCCGAGCTCGACGCGGCCAAGGCCGCGACGGTGGCGCGGATGGGCTTTCAGGACTGCTACGTCCGCCCGATCGCCTGGCGCGGCTCGGAACAGATGGGCGTCTCGGCACAGCAGTCGCGGATCAACGTCGCGATCGCAGTCTGGGAGTGGGGGGCGTATTACAGCGACCTTCGCCTGACCCGGGCGCTCTATGACCGCCCGGCACCCAATACTGCGCCGGTCCACGCCAAGGCGGCGGGGCTCTACATGATCTGCACTATCTGCAAGCATGCCGCCGAGGCCAAGGGCTTCGGCGATGCGCTGATGCTCGACTATCGCGGCTACTTGGCGGAGACCACGGGCGCCAATCTTTTCCTGGTCATCAACGGTGAGATCCACACGCCCACCCCAGACTGTTTCCTGAACGGCATCACCCGGCGGACGGTTATCGACCTCGCCCACCGCCGCGGCATCCAGGTCACCGAGCGCCACATGAAGCCCGAGGAGCTGCGCGACGCGCAGGAGATCTTTGTCACCGGCACCGCGGCCGAGCTGACGCCGGTGCGGCAGATCGACGATCTCAGCTATCAGCTGGGGCCGATCACCCGGCAGTTGATCGACGACTATCACGGCCTGACCCGCGGTCACGCCAAGGCCGCTTGAGCGCGGTCGCCTCCGCAGCGGCGCGCTTCAGCGTCGCGGTATTCTGCGGATCCCGAACGGGAAGTGATCCGGTGTTCGCTGCGCTCGCTGCCGCCCTGGGCGCGGCGATCGGCGAGCGCGGCTGGCGGCTCGTCTACGGCGGCGGCGAGGTCGGCCTGATGGGCGTCGTCGCGCGCGCCGCTCTCGACGCCGGCGGCACGGCGCTGGGTGTGATCCCGCAGCGGCTGCTCGATCGGGAGGTCGGCAAACGCGACCTGACCGAGCTGCGCGTGACCGCCACCATGTTCGAGCGTAAGGCCGACCTGATCCGCGAGGCCGATGCGTTCGTCGCCCTGCCCGGCGGGCTCGGCACGCTCGACGAGATCCTCGACGTGCTGACCCTGCGCCAGCTCGGCTACCATGCCAAGCCGATGCTGCTGCTGGATCACGAGGGCTTCTGGCGCGGCTTTGTGGCCGTGGTGACGCACTTTGTCGACGCTGGCTTCGCCGAGCCCTCGGCCATCGGGCTCCTGGAGCAGGTTCCTGACCTCGAAGGCGTGCTCGCCCGTCTCGATGCCTTTGCCCTAGAGCAGGGGCCGCAGCGCGAGATGGCCGCCCAGTAGCAGCAGGCCGCCGAAGAAGTAGCCGCGGAATGTCTCCGGCCGCAGTGACCTGCCCAGCCGCCCGCCTAGCAGCAGGCCCAGGAGCGATGGTGGCAGTGCCAGCAGCGACTGCCAGACGCGCTCGCCACCCAGCATGCCGCTGCCGGCCAGCAGTGCCGCAAGACCCAACGTCGATAGGGTGAAGGACAGCCCGAGCGCCTGGATCAGCGCGGCGCGCTCTAGCCCGAGCGCCTGGAGAAAGGGCACGGCCGGGATCACGAACACGCCGGTGACCGCGGTTACGGCACCGGTGGCAATGCCGGCTGCCAGCCCGACGCCGGCGACCAGCCGACCC
>JAXMCJ010000016.1:0-122790 GCA_046349415.1 Geminicoccaceae bacterium | reverse complement strand
GTGCAGGCTATACGGGCCATGCCTTGCACACCCCGGGCTGCTTCATCGTCCCGCACGGCCCCACGGTACCCTACGGCACAAACTGGAGCGACTTCGAACGGGTCGCCGACGGCTCGTTGCGGGTGGACGGCGTGGCCGTCTCGGATCTCTACCGCATGATGGGTCGGCGAATCCGCGCTCTCTGCCTTAAGGCGGGCAAGGACATCACCGAGGTGGTGATGCGCCCGAATCACGAAGGCATGAACCAGGACACCAAGCTAAGGCTGGCCGGGCCGAACGGCGAGCGGCAGCTCTATCTGGTGGGTGCCGCGAACGGCAAGACGACGGAACAGATCACGGCCACCTACAACGCAGCGGTCGCCTGCTGGGCGAAAGGGCTGTGGGAGGGTGCCGAGCATCGCATCCCGATCGCTCTGAGCCCCGCCATGCTTCGCGATCCGCCCGAGGTTCCCGAGGTCGGCTACCAGGAGTGGCTCGGCGGCCCGGCCACGGGCGTCTACGATCTGATCTGCTTCAGCTTCCATCCACGCCCGTCGCTGCTGCCGGATGACGCGGCGATGCACGATCTGGTGACGAGCCCCGATGCCGGCGGCGTCTGGAACCCGGCGAAGGCCCTCGCGACCGCGCGTGTCACGTCCGCGAAGGAGCAGCGGGTGGTTAAGGCATGCTCGCTGGAAGTCAGCTGCCGCATGGAGGAGGAGTATCTGAGCGGCGATCTCTCGCGCTACGCCGCGGTGATCCAGCTCTTCTACGATTTCATGACCGAGAACGCACAGGACGTGGCGTTCATCAATGCCCACAACATCAACAGCTTCAACCCGGACTGGGCTGTCGGGAAGGTCCGGAGCGATGCCGACCTGACGCACTGGCGCGACTACGTGGCGACCTTTCGCCGCCTGCACGGTCGGGCACCCGCCTGAGTGGGGCGGGCGCGGTTCCGCTGGCTTGGCGGCGCCGCTATGGTGCCGCCGACCAACTCGGAGCTCGGGAGCGCCCAATGCCGATTCAGCGCAAGCAGACCAATCAGCGGATGAGCCAGATCGTCATCCATGCCGACACCGTCTACCTCGCCGGGCAGGTGGCGCTGGACAAGGCCGGCGCCTCGGTCGCCGAGCAGACCGGCAACATCCTGGACCGGATCGACGCACTCTTGAAGGAAGCCGGCACCGACAAGACCAAACTGCTGTCGGCCACGATCTGGCTGGCCGACATGCGCGGCTTTGCGGACATGAACGAGGTCTGGGACGCTTGGTTGCCGAAGGACTGTGCGCCTGCGCGCGCCACGGTCGAGGCGAAGCTGGCGACGCCCCAGTTCACGGTCGAGATCGGCATCATCGCCGCGAAGTAGGCGATGCGCGTCGCTGTTCTCGGCGCCGGCGTGATCGGCGTGGCCACCGCCTACGAGCTGTGGCGCGACGGGCACGAGGTCGTCGTGCTGGACCGGGCCAGCGAGCCCGCCAGCGGCACCTCGTTCGCCAACGCCGGCATGGTGGCGCCCGGGCATGCCTACGCCTGGTCGTCGCCGAAAGCCCCACGTACCCTCCTTCGCGCCCTGTTCCGCGACGATCTCGCGCTGCGCTTCCGCTTTCAGGCGGACCCGCTGTTCTGGCGCTGGTGCTGGCGCTTTCTCCGCCAATGCACGAGCGAGCGCGCCGCGGCCAACACCCGCCGCAAGGTGGCCCTTTGCCTCTACAGCCAGCAGCGGCTGCACGCCGTGGTCGCCGACACGGGCGTGGCCTACGGTGCGCGCGCCGGTGGCGCGCTGTACCTCTATCGGGATGCCGCCGGGCTCGCCGAGGCGGCGGTCAAGGCGCAGATCCTGCGCGACCAGGGCGTCGAGGTGCGGGCAGTGACACCCGACGAGGCGGCCGTGATCGATCCGGTCTACCGCCCCGTGCGCGATCGCTTCGCCGGCGCTCTCTATGCCCCGGGAGACGAGAGCGGCGACGCGCGGCTGTTCACGCGCGGCCTTGCCGACTGGTTGGCCGCGCGCGGCGTCGAGTTTCGCTTCGGCGAAGCCGTGACCGGGGCCGAGGCTGGAGACGACGGGATCGTCTCGGTGACCATCGCCGGGGGCAATTTGGCGGCCGACGCCTACGTGCTGGCGCTCGGCTGCTGGAGTGCAGCGTTCGGCCGGCGGCTCGGGCTCGACCTGCCGATCTACCCGATCAAGGGCTACTCGGTCACCTTGCCGATCGAGGCGGGCGACAGCCCGCCCACCCTTTCCGGCGTGGACGAGGACAACCTGTTCGCGTTCGCCAACTACGGCGATCGCGTGCGAATGACCGCCATCGCCGAGTTCGCCGGCTGGGACACCGGCCACCGCGAGCAGGATTTCGCACCGATGCTCAAGGCGGCCCGCGAGCTGTTCCCGAACGCCGGCCGGTACGATCGCCCGGAATACTGGGCCGGGCTCCGGCCGATGACGCCACACAACCTGCCACTCCTCGGGCGGGGCCGACTGCGCAATCTGTGGGTCAATTCCGGCCACGGCCACATGGGCTGGACCTGGGCCTGCGGCTGCGCGCGCATCACCGCCGATCTGATCGCGGGCCGTACGCCGGAACACGATGTCAGCGAACTGCTCGTCCGATAGACTGCTTGCCTAAAGGCCGGGAGCGCACGATGGATCAGCTGATCGACCTGGGTGGCATGCCGCACGAGCTGGATGCGGGCGCCGGTGGGCGCGCGCGCATCGGGCTGATCGTTCTCGCCACCGACCAGACCATCGAGCACGAATGGCGGCAGATCTTCCACGGCTTGGACGGCGTGGCTTTCTACCAGAGCCGGATCTGGAACGATGTCCGGATCACGCCGGAGACGCTGAGCCAAATGGAAGGACGGCTGGCAGACAGCGCCGCCGTGATCATGCCGGGCCTGCCGCTCGCGGCGCTGGCCTTCGGCTGCACCTCGGCGACCATGGTGATCGGCGAGGAGGGTGTGTTCGCCAAGCTGCGCGAGGCGCGGCCCGAGGCCAAGCCGACCACGCCGATCACCGCCGCCTTCGCCGCCTTCCGGGCGTTCGGCGCGCGGCGGCTCGCCGTGCTCACGCCCTATCGCGCCGACGTCAATGCGCGGGTGCGTACGTTCATCGAGGGTCGGGGCTACGAGATTCCGGCGTTCGGCACCTTCGACGAGGAGGACGATCTGCGGGCCGCGCGCATCAGCACGCGATCCATTCGCGACGCGGCGATCGAGCTCGGGCGAGATCCCCGGGTCGAGGCGGTGTTCGTGGCCTGCACGAGCCTGCGGGTGGCGGAGATCGCAGCCAAGATCGAGCAGGCCGTCGGCAAGCCGGTGACCTCGAGCAACCATGCCATGGCCTGGCATGTGCTCCGCTTGGCGGGCATCGCCGACCGCCTGCCGCAGTGGGGTCGCCTGTTCTCGATCTAGCGGGTCGCCGCGCGGCAACCTCGGCCCGGGTCGTCGATTAACTGAGGCCGCGAAGTGCCATCAAGCGATGGGAAATCGGCAAGGTGAACGGACGCGGGGAACTGTCGGGCAGCGGTGCCGGCAACGATGGCTGGCGGCGCATGCCCGACGTCCCGCCGACAGCGGCACCCTTCAGCCCCACTGCGACGATCCTGGCCAGTGCTGCCACCGTGGCCGCGCTCTATCTCGGGCGCGACGTGCTCATTCCGTTGGCGCTCGCCATCCTGCTCAGTTTTGCGCTCGGGCCGCTGGTGACTTGGCTACATCGGCGCGGCGTGCC
This sequence comes from Geminicoccaceae bacterium, assembly GCA_046349415.1. Taxonomy (GTDB): domain Bacteria; phylum Pseudomonadota; class Alphaproteobacteria; order Geminicoccales; family Geminicoccaceae; genus Benzoatithermus. The sequence continues at coordinate 119,078 of JAXMCJ010000016.1, read as the reverse complement.
CCGCGTGCCTGCCGTCCTCGCCGTCATGCTGCTGTTGACCCTTCTGCTCGCCGGCTTCGCCGCTCTCGTCGCCGGGCAGCTGACCCATCTCGCCCAGCAGCTGCCGACCTACGAGACCAATCTACGCCTGAAGGCGCGGGAGGTAGCGCAGGCGGCGCCCGGCCGCGGCATCATCGATCGAACCGCTGATTTCATGCGCGATTTCGGGCGCGAGATCGACCGCATCACCACCAAGACCACGGAGCAGGCTGCACCAAGCGCCGCTCCGGGCGCCGCGCAGTCGGAGCCGTCGCGGCCCATTCCGGTCGAGATCCACGAGCCTCCGCCGACGCCGCTGCAGGCCCTGGCGGCCTTTGTCGGCCCGATGCTGCAGCCCGTCGCGACCGCTGGCATCGTGCTCGTGTTCATCGTGTTCGTGCTGCTCCAGCGGGAGGATCTGCGCGATCGCATGATCCGGCTGTTCGGCCATGGCGACGTGCATCGGGCCACGGCCGCGATCAGCGACGCGGCCAAACGGATCGGCCGCTATCTGCTGATGCAGCTGGTCGTGAACGTTCTCTACGGCCTGCCGGTCGCGATCGGCCTGTTCCTCATCGGCGTGCCCAATGCCCTCTTGTGGGGCATGCTCGCAACGGTGCTGCGATTCATCCCGTATCTGGGGCCGATCCTCGCGGCGGTGTTCCCGATCGCCCTCTCGTTCGCCGTCGATGTGGGTTGGAGCACCCCGCTGCTGACCATCGCCCTGTTCATCGGGCTGGAGCTGTTCACGAACAATGTGCTCGAGCCCTGGCTCTACGGCTCCAGCACGGGCCTGTCGCCTTTGGCCATCATCGTCGCCGCCGTGTTCTGGACGACCTTGTGGGGGCCGGTTGGGCTGCTCCTCGCCACCCCACTGACGGTGTGCCTGGTCGTGCTCGGCCGATACGTCCCGCAGCTCCAGTTCTTCGAGGTGCTGCTGGGCGACCAGCCGGTCCTCGCTCCGGAGGTCAAGTTCTACCAACGGGTGCTCGCCGGCGACCCCCACGAGGCCGAAGAGTTGGCCGAGGATCTGCTCGAGGAGCGCTCGCTCGAGGAGATCTGTGACGGCGTCATCCTGCGCGCGCTCGTGTTCGCCGATCAGGATCGACAACGCGGCGCGCTGGATGCGGCGCGGGTGAACACGGTGGGCGGCCATGTCATCGAGATCGTCGAAGACTTGGCGGAGCCGGTCGAGACGACGCCGCAGACGACGCCGCTGCCCGTGCGGGTGCTGTGCGTCGGGGCGCGGACCAAGCTCGACGTCGCCGCAGCCGCCATGCTGGCGCAGCTGCTCGTCCGACGCGGCGCCACGGCCGAGGTTGTGGAAGCCGGCGCCCTCCTGCACGGCGCAAACCTGTCGGGACCGTGGGACGTCGTCTGCTTGTCCTGTCTCGACGTCGGTACCGTGCGCCATGCCCGCCGCCTGATCTTGCGCATCCGCGCCCGTCTCGGTCGACAGACACGCTTCTGCGTCGGCCTGTGGGGAGGCTCAGCACAGGAGGTTGCCCAGGCTCGCGCCCGGACGCAGGCGGAGGAGTTGGCGACCACACTCGCTCAGGCCGTGCAGCTCGCCCTACAGCAGCCGGACGAGCCTGTTGCGGCATCCACCGCATCGCCCGGCGCATCCGCCGCATAATTTATACTCTGTGATCTTCTCCATTCTCAGGACACTTTGTGATCACAAATTGACGCCGCGGCAAACCGATGACAAGGTGATTCTCGGGGCTGAATTGGGAATGGGGATGACGGCAGCCGCGGTCAGGAGGGAGCAAGAGCCACAGGGCGAGCGGGAGACGGCGTATGCGCGCGTCTATCGTGAGCTCCGGCAGGCGATCGTCACGGGACGGTTCGTTCCGGGGCGGCCTGTCACGCTGCGTGGCGTAGCGGAAGAGCTGGGCGTGAGCCCGATGCCCGTCCGTGAGGCGCTGCGCCAGCTCGTAGCCGAGCGGGCGCTGGTCATGTTCGACAATCGGCGCGTCGCGGTCCCTGCCATGTCGCCGGCGAGATTCGCCGAGCTCTGCCTGGCGCGGGCATTGTTGGAACCGCAACTCGCGACGCTGGCATTACCGCGCATCACCCAGTCGGACATCGCGGCGCTGTCGGATCTCGATGCCGAGATCGACCGCGCGCTCGCGCGCGGCGACACCGAGGTCTATATGCGCCGGAACTACGACTTCCATTTCCGGCTCTATCGCGCGGCCGGCTCGAGTGTCCTCCTGCCCCTGGTCGAGTCGCTGTGGCTGCAGGTCGGGCCGTTTCTGCGCATGGTGGTGGGCCGGCTCGGCACGGGGTATCTGGTCGACCGCCACCAAGCGGCGATCCGTGCGCTGCGCGCTCGCGACGACTCGGCGCTGCGCGACGCGATCCGAGCCGATGTGCTCGACGGTCAGGACATCATCGGGCGGGAGATTCTCACGCCGCTGCCGAGCTGACCTGCCGCGCCGCATAGGCGCGGGCGGCCGCACCGAAGGCGGCGAAGATCGCGGTGGACAGCCGGTCGTCCTCGAATCGCCATTCGGGATGCCATTGCACGCCTAGAGCGAAGGACGCCCCTTCGACGCGCACTGCTTCGATCAGGCCGTCAGGGGCGGTGGCCTCAACGACCAGACCTTGCGCGAGTCGGTCGATCCCCTGGGCGTGGATCGAATTCACCAGCGCCATCGGCGCGCCGATCAGTCGGCGCAGCAGGCCGCCTTCGCTGAGCCGGACGCCGTGAGCCGCCGCATACTGCAGGCGGCGCGGTGCCCCCTTGGGCTCCCGGTGGTCGAGCAGCCCTGGCTGCTCGTGCACGAGCTGATGCAAGGTCCCGCCGAGTGCCACGTTCAGCTCCTGATGCCCGCGACAGACGGCCAGCACCGGCATGTCCCGGTCCAGCGCGGCGGCGATCAGCGGCATGACCGTCGCGTCACGCTGCGGATCCGCGAGCGAGCCGTGCGGCTCCGGCACAGCGCCGTACAGACGCGGCGCGAGGTTGGAGGCGCTGCCAGGAAGGAACAGACCGTCGATCAGATCGAGCAATTCCTCCACCGCGTCGAGGGCTGCCATGTCCTCGCCGGCCGCCAGGGCCGGCAGAATGATCGGCACCGCGGCAGCCCCCTGGGCCACGGCGTTGAGATACTTCTCGCCGACCGCATGAAACGGGTGCGCGCCGACCTGTTTGACGTCGGCGACGATCCCGATTAGTGGCCGGTGTTGTCGGCTGCTGTGCACGTTCCGCTCCCCGCGCCCTTGACGCGGACAAGTTGTGATCACAATATGGCCGAGCTGCTTTGTGATCACAATACACCAATCCGCGAGCACGGCCATGACAGGACAGCGCACCACCCGGGAGTGGCAGTCGCTCGACGCGGCGCATCACTGGCATCCCTTCAGCGACATGAAGTCATTGAACGAGGAAGGCAGCCGGGTGATCACCCGCGCCGCGGCCTGCCATGTCTGGGACAGCGACGGCAACCGCATCCTGGACGGGATGGCCGGCCTCTGGTGCGTCAATGTCGGCTATGGCCGGCACGAGCTGGCCGACGCCGCCTATCGCCAGATGCGCGACCTCGCCTTCTACAATTGCTTCTTCAAGACCACCCATCCGGCCGCGGCGGAGCTCGCGGCACGGATCGCGGAGGTCGCGCCCGCCCATATGAGTCGGGTGTTCTTCACCGGCTCGGGATCCGAGGCGAACGACACCATCGTCCGGCTAGTACGTCACTATTGGCACGTGGTCGGGCAACCGAAACGGCAGGTCATCATCAGCCGCTGGAACGGCTATCATGGCAGCACCATGGCGGGTGCCAGCCTCGGCGGGATGAAGCCGATGCACGCACAGGGCGGCCTGCCGATCCCTGGCGTCGCGCACATCCGGCAACCCTACTGGTTCGGCGAGGGCCGCGGGCTGGATCCGGATGCGTTCGGCAGGCTGTGCGCGCAGGCCCTGGAGGATCGGATCCTGGAGCTCGGGCCGGAGAGTGTGGCGGCATTCATCGGCGAGCCGGTCCAGGGTGCGGGCGGCGTGATCATCCCGCCGGCGAGCTACTGGCCGGAGATCCAGCGCATCTGCCGCAGATACGGCATCCTGCTGGTGACGGACGAGGTGATCTGCGGCTTCGGCCGCCTCGGCACCTGGTTCGGCGCCCAGCATTTCGGAGTCGAGCCCGATCTGATGCCGATCGCGAAGGGCCTGTCGTCGGGCTATGCACCGATCGGCGGCGTCGTGATCGCCGACCGGATCGCGGATGCCCTGCTCGAGGCCGGCGGCGACTTCAATCACGGGTACACCTATTCGGGGCACCCGGTGTCCTGCGCCGTTGCCGCCGAGAACCTGCGGATCCTGAAGGAGGAAGGCATCGTCGAGCGGGTGGGCAGCCACACCGCGGGGTATTTCGCCAAGCGCTGGGCCGAGCTCGGCGCGCATCCCCTCGTCGGCGAGGCGCGCAGCCTGGGGCTGATGGGCGCACTCGAGCTGGTCGCAGACAAACGCACGCTGGCACCTTTCGCCAAGGAGGGCGATGTCGGCCTGATCTGTCGAGAGTTCTGCTTCCGCGAAGGGCTGATCATGCGCGCCGTGCGCGACTGCATGATCGTCGCACCGCCGCTGGTGATCAGCGACGCGGAGATCGACGAGTTGGTCCACCTCGCTCGGCGCTGCCTCGACCTGACGCTGGAGCGCATTCGCGGCGAGGACACTCTCGCAGCGTGAGCCCTACTGTAGCCCTTTGACGATTTCCTCGGTCATTTTCTTGGCGTCGCCGAACAACATCATGGTGCGGTCCATATAGAATAGCGGATTGTCGATGCCGGCATAGCCTGGGGCGGTAGAGCGCTTGATGAAGAAGACGGCCTTGGCCCGGTCGACGTCGAGCACCGGCATGCCGTAGATCGGCGAGCTGGTGTCGGTCTTGGCGGCCGGGTTGGTGATGTCGTTGGCGCCGATCACGTAGGCGACGTCGGCCTGGCCGAACTCACCGTTGATCTCCTCCATCTCGTGCACGACGTCGTAGGGGATGTTGGCCTCGGCCAGCAGCACGTTCATGTGCCCCGGCATGCGGCCCGCCACCGGGTGGATCGCGAACTGCACATCCACCCCCTTCTTGGTCAGGTTCTCGTAGAGCTCGCGCACCGCGTGCTGCGCCTGCGACACCGCCATGCCGTAGCCCGGGACAATGATGACCTTCTGCGCGTTCTCCATGATGAACGCGGCATCGTCGGCGGAGCCCGCCTTGAATGTCTTCTCGGTGTCATCGGCGCCGCCCGCGGCGGCCGTCTCGCCGAAGCCGCCCAGGATCACCGAGATGAACGAGCGGTTCATCGCCCGGCACATGATGTAGCTCAGGATCGCACCCGAGCTGCCGACCAGGGCGCCGGTGATGATCAGCATCGGGTTCTTGAGCGTGAAGCCGATGCCGGCCGCGGCCCAGCCCGAATAGGAGTTCAGCATCGAGACCACGACCGGCATGTCCGCACCGCCGATCGGGATGATGAGCAGGAAGCCGATGGCGAAGGCCAGGAGCGTCATCAGCACAAAGGGCAGCGTCTGCGCGGTGGCGAAGAACCAGATCAGCAGCAGCAGGATGAGCGCGCCGACCACGCCGTTGATGACGTGGCGGCCGGGCAGCAGGATCGGCCGGGAGCTCATGGCCGGCCGCAGGATCGGCATGATCGGCGCCAGCACGGCCTCGACCTGCGGCGGGAACTTCGCCTGCAGCTTGCCGAAGGCGATCAGCGAGCCCGAGAAGGTGATCGCACCGATGATGATGCCCAGCCCCATCTCGAGCCGGGACAGGACGTGGATGCTGCCGTCGGGGTCGGCGATGCCGAAATCGGCGGGCGACAGAAAGGCGCCGACCGCCACGAACACCGCTGCCAAGCCCACCAGCGAGTGGAACGCGGCCACGAGCTGCGGCATCGCCGTCATCTCGATCCGCTGGGCCACCATGTAGCCGATGCCGCCGCCGATCGCGATGCCGATCACGATCAGCAGGTAGGCCATGGCGCCGGGATGCGGCAGCAGCGCCAGGGACACCAGGATGGCGATCGTCATGCCGATCATGCCGTACCGGTTGCCCTGCCGGCTGCTCGCCGGCGAGCTGAGGCCCCGGAGCGCCAGGATGAAGCAGATGGCGGCGACGAGATAGCCGAGCGCGGCCAGATTGCTGCTCATGGTCCCTGCCCTCAGCCGCGCTTCTTGAACATGGCGAGCATGCGCTCGGTGACGGCGAAGCCGCCGAAGATGTTCACCGAGGCTAGGATGACGGCGATGAAGCCGAATACCGCGGCGGCGCCGCCGGCGCCGGTCGCGAGGAGGGCGCCGACGATGATCACCGAGCTGATGGCGTTGGTGACCGACATCAAGGGCGTGTGCAGGGCGGGGGTGACCGACCAGACCACATAGTAGCCGACGAACACCGCGAGGAAGAAGATGATCAGGTCGAAGATGCCGGGGTCGATGGCTTCCATCTCTGTCTCCCTCAGGCCGCGGTCTTGAAGGCGTCGTGGACGACCGCACCGCCCTGGGTGAGCAGGGTGCCCTTGATCAGCTCGTCGCCGGTGTCGATCTTCAGCTCCTTGGTCTTGGGATCGACCAGCAGCGTCACGAAATTCAGCAGGTTCTTGGCGTAGAGCACCGTGGTCGCGGGTGCGATCAGCGACGGCAGGTTCTTCGCCCCGATCAGCTTCACCCCGCCCACGCTCACCACCTCACCGGGCACGCTGCCCTCGACATTGCCACCGCTATCGGCCGCCATGTCGAGCACCACGGCCCCCGGCTTCATCGAGCGCACCATCTCGGCGGTAACGATCCTGGGCGCCTTCCGCCCGGGGATCTGGGCCGTGGTGACGACGATGTCCTGCGTCTTCAGGTGCTCGGCCACCATCTTCGCCTGCTCGGCCTGCTCCTCCGGCGTCAGCGGCCGGGCGTAGCCGCCCTTGGTCGCAGCGTCAGCCGGCACGAAGCCTACGAACTTGGCCCCCAGGCTCTCGGTCTCCTCGCGCGCGGCCGGGCGCACATCTGTGGCCGTGACCACCGCCCCCATCCGGCGCGCCGTGGCGATCGCCTGCAGGCCGGCCACGCCGGCGCCGACGATGAACACCTTGGCCGGCGTCACCGTGCCGGCAGCGGTCATCATCATCGGCAGCACCCGGCTGTAAGCCGCCATCGCATCGACCAGCGCCTTGTAGCCGGCGAGATTGGCCTGGCTGGAGAGCACGTCCATCGCCTGCGCGCGGGTGGTTCGCGGCAGCAGCTCCATGGAGAACGCGGTGACGCCGGCCGCCGCATAGCTCGCCACCTGCTCCTTGTGGTTGTAGGGATCGAGCATCCCGACCAGCACCTGGCCCGGCCGCAGCCGCCCCATCTCCTCGGCGCTGGGCCGCTGCACCTTCAAGACGATCTCGGTGTCCCACGGATCGCCCACCGTGGCCCCGGCCGCGACGAACGCCTCGTCCGCCAACGCCGCTCCCTCACCCGCCCCGGCTGCCACCACCGGCTCCAGACCCAGCCCGACATAGCGCTTCACCGTCTCCGGCGACCCCGCCACCCGCAGCTCGCCCGATGCCGTCTCCCGCGCTATCCCGATCTTCATCGCTCGCTCGTCTCCCGCGGGTCGGCGGCGCCGACGCTGTTCTGAGCCACAGCGCTCCCCATGCAGGGGTCAATAGGTAATGGCGCGGAGGCTGGCAATCGGGCTTGGTGTTGCGCTCAGGAATCCCGCATGGTCGCCACGAAGAACAGCCGAGTGAACGGAAACAGGACCCGGCCGGCAGCGTCCGTCGGGTAGGCGACGGCCAGCGCTCGTCCCAGGGCGGCCTCGAACGCTCGTGCATCGGGGCTTTCGGCCCCGCCCAGCGCGGCGAAGACGGGAAGGAGCGTCGTGCCCCGAAGCCAGTCGAGGACGGCATCTCGACCAGTCAGCTGCTGATAGTAGGTCGTGCGCCACAGATCGAGCTCGCCAGCGGCCGAAGCCACAACCCGCACGTAAGCCTCGGCTTCGAGGGCGAACCTCCCATGCTCGACGCCTCGGAGGCGGTCATGCCATTCGGGCAGCCGCATCGTGCGGTCGACGAGGCTGTGCGACGGCGCAGAGAAATTGTCCGGAACCTGGACCGCAAGGCATCGGCAGCACGCGAGCAGCCTGGGGATCAGCGTCTCGTGGCCAGAAATCCATTGCAGCGAGGCGTTGGCGAGAATCAGGTCGACCGATGCCGCCGGGCGCCACACTGCGGCGTCCGCTTCAATCAGCTCCGCCTCGCCATCCACCTGGCGGGCGCGGGCGAGCATCGCGGCCGAATTGTCCACTCCGATCAGCCGTGCCTGCGGGAACCGGCTGCGTATGGCGGGGAACAATGCACCCCCGCCGCAACCCAGGTCGACGACGCTGCGTACACCTTCGAGCGGTACGCGAGCGAGCAGATCGAGGCCCGGCCTCAGCCGGTGCCCGGCGTGGCGCCCGTAGACCTCGGGCGACCAGTCAGGACGCATTGGTGGGGATGGCGAGACCGTGCCGGGCCAGCGCGGCCGTCTGCCGGGCTCTGAGCGCCTCGACGTCGAAATCGGCGATCAGCTCCATGAACAGGCGGTGCCAGTTGACCTCGGCCGAGAGGTGCATGAACACGGCACCCAGCCCGATGGCCGCCCGATCCATGAAGACGAACTCGCGCGGCGGCGTCACGCCGCCGACCTCGCGCAGCTTCTGGTGCACCCGCTCGACCACCCGCCGGCCAGCACGGCTGCTGTTCGTCTCCTCGATCAGGCGAGGCCGATTTTCCAGCAATGGGCCATAGAGGAACGCAGCCCACTCGTTGAGGACATCCACCGTGGCAGGGTCGAGCCGGTCGAAGCCCCAATTCCGATAAGCCTCGATCGAGAGGGCGCGATCGCCACGCTCGAGCGCCCAGTAGAGATCGATGACGCCCTTCACGAACTCCGGCCGGAAGACCCGGATGCAGCCGAAGTCCAGCAGATTGAGCTCGAGATCGTCGCGCACCGTGTAGTTGCCCAGGTGCGGGTCGCCGTGGATGACGCCGTACTCGTAGAAGGGCACGTACCAAGCCCGAAACATCCGCAGCGCCAACTGATTGCGATCGGCCTGCGAGGCGAGCTTGAAACTGAGCAATGGCCCACCGTCGAGCCATTCCATGGTCAGCAGGCGACGAGTGCAGAGCTCGGGCACAAGTGCCGGCACATGGACATGCGCCTCGCGGCCAAGCATCTCGGCGTAGAGTGCGAGATGTTGTGCCTCCTGTTGATAGTCGAGTTCCTCGCGCAACCGGGCCGAGATCTCCTCATAGATCCGACTCGTGTCGATCGCCGGATCGTAGCGGGCATGCAGGCCGAAGATCAGCTTCAGCTGCGCCAGGTCCGCCTCGACCGCCGCCTCCATGCTGGGATATTGCAGCTTGCAGGCGGCGGTCCGGCCATCCTGCAGCCGCACCTTGTGGACTTGCCCGAGGGAGGCCGCGGCCGCGGGCTCGAGCGGGAAATCCGCAAACTGCCTGGCCCAGTCCGGCCCGAGCTCGGCCATCATGCGCCGCCGGACGAAGGGTTTGCCCATCGGCGGCGCGTTGCTCTGCAGCTGGGCCAGCTCGGCCGCATATTCCGCAGGGAGCGCATCGGGAATGGTGGCGATGAGCTGGGCCACCTTCATCAGCGGGCCCTTCAGCCCGCCCAACGCTTCCCTGAGCTCGACCGCATTGCCGCCGTCAAGACGCCGCCCGAGCAGCCGCGCCCCGGCAAGGCGGGCGGCCTGCACACCCACGGTGCCGCCGACCTGGGCATAGCGGCGGACGCGCGAGCCGAGAGAGTTCTCGCTCTGGTACTCCGGCCGCGACGGCGGGCTCACGACCGCTCCGGCATGCTCGCCTCGAGCTGGTCGATCATCCCCTCCAGCAGCCCCAGCCCCTTGCCCCAGAAGCCCGGATCGGACGCGTCGAGCCCGAACGGTGCCAACAGCTCCCTGTGGCGCAAGGTGCCGCCGGCGCGGAGCAGGTCGAGGTAGCGCGGCTCGAAACCGTCGGGCGCGTCCTGATAGACGGCATAGAGCGAGCTCACCAGACAATCGCCGAATGCGTAAGCGTAGACATAAAACGGCACATGGATGAAGTGCGGTATATAAGACCAATAGAAGCGATAGTCGTCGCGGAAGCTGAACGCCGGCCCCAGGCTCTCGATCTGGACCTCCAGCCACAGACGGCAAAGGTCGTCCGGCGTCAGCTCCGCCGTCCGCCGTGCATCGTGCACCCGGCGCTCGAACTCGCAGAAGGCGATCTGTCGCACGACCGTGTTGATCTTGTCCTCGATCTTCGCCGCCAGCAGCACGCGGCGCCGGACCGGATCCGTCTCCTGCGCCACGAGCGCCTGGAAGGTCAGTTGCTCGCCAAACACGGAGGCGGTCTCGGCCAGGGTGAGCGGCGTGCCGGACATGAGGGGCCCCTGGTGAGCGGCCAGGACCTGATGCACGCCGTGGCCGAGCTCGTGGGCGAGGGTCATCACGTCGCGCGTGCGGCCCTGATAGTTCATCAGCACGAAAGGATGAGCACTCGGCACGGTCGGATGGCAGAAGGCGCCGCTGTCCTTACCCGGGCGGACCTGGGCATCGATCCAATCGCCCACGAAGAAGCGATCGACGATACCGGCCAGCGTCGGCGAGAAGCTCCGGTAGGCGTCGAGCACGACGACCTTGGCGTCCGACCATGGCCGTCGGCTGTCGTCGTCCTCCGGCAATGGTGCATTGCGATCCCAGAACTCGAGCTTGTCGAGGCCGAGCCAGCGCGCCTTCAGCGCATAGTAGCGATGCGAGATTCGCGGATAGGCGCCGCGCACGGCCTGGATCAGGGCGTCGACCACCTCGTCCTCGACCTGATTCGCCAGATTGCGCGAGGAGATCGGCCGTGCGAAGTGGCGCCATTCGTCCTCGATCTGCTTGTCCTTGGCCAGGGTGTTGGTGATCCGCGCAAACAGCCGGACATTCTGCTGCAGGACACCACTGATCGCCGCTGCGGCCCGCTCGCGCTCCGCGCGGTCCTTGGCGGACATCAGATCGAAGATCTCGGCGCTGGTCAGCTCCTTGCCGTCGAACGGAAAGCGCAGTGCGGCCATCGACTCGTCGAACAGGCGGACCCAGGCGCTGCGTCCGGTCACGTACTTCTCGTGCAGCGTGCGCTCGACCTCGTCGGAGAGCTGATGCGGGCGGAAGCTGCGCACGCTGTCGAGCCAGGGCGCGAAGCGCGCCAAGCGCGCTGAAGCGGCAATTTTCGCAGCTAGCGCTTCGTCCTCCACTCGATTGAGCTCGAGGGTCACAAACAGCAGCCGCGTACCGATCGACGTCGACCGCTCCTGGATACCCTGAAAGAACTGGCCGATCGCGGCATCGTCACGATGCGCCGCAAACAGGAGCTGCGCATAGGACTGCACCCGCCCGAGGCGATCCTCGATCGCCTCGTAGCGGTCGATCATGTCGGCAAGCTCGTTGCCGGCCAGGGCGGCCAAGCGGCCCTGATACTCGGACTGCAGCGCCGCCGCCTCACTTTCGGCCGCGGCGAGGTCGGCCGTAATGCGCGCGTCGTCGCGGCCGCGGTAGAGGTCGCTCAGGTCCCAGGTGGGCACCTCGACCGGTGCCGATGCCAACGCCTCGCCCACGTTCGCAGGCTGCGGTTCCAGAGCGCGCTCCGCCATTCGATTCCCTTTGTCGCTGAAGCACCCTAGATATGGGCCACAAAGATCCGGCTTCCAGCAATGGTGCGGTCAGCGCCCGTCAGGGGCCGGGCAGGGGTGCCAGGGGGATCTGACGAAGCAATGGTGATGCCGGACCTCGGCGCCGATCTCGTGGCGATGTTCGAACGCTCGGCAGCAAAGGGCGGCCAGGCCCCGTTCCTGTGGCGCAAGAGCGAGGGCGTCTACCGGCCTTGGAGTTGGGGTCGAGCGCAGAGCGAAGCACGGCTGGTCGCCCGCGCGCTCGAAGCGCATGGCCTGCTTTCGGGCGAGCGCGTGCTCGTCCTCTCCGAGAATCGCCCCGAATGGTGCATCGCCGATTTGGCCATCCTGATGGCCGGCGGCGTGACCGTGCCCGCCTACACCACCAGCACCACGGACGACCTCGCCTATCTGCTCGGCCATGCCGATGTGGCCATGGTGATGTGCTCCGGTGCCACGCTCGCCAAGCGGCTCCTGCCTGCGATCTCGCAAGTGACGGGCGTGCGGTTGCTGGTATTCTTCGACCCAGTCTCCCTTGGTGAGTTGCCGGTGCCGACCCTGCTTTGGTCGCAGGCGCTCGAGCAGGGTCAAGCCGCCCCTGCCAGCGGGCAGGCCCCGACGTCGCGCGCCGGCGAGCTTGCCTGTTTCATCTACACCTCCGGCACCGGAGGCCGGCCCAAAGGCGTGATGCTCACTCATGCCAACATCCTGGCCAATCTTCGCGGCGCCTGGAACCTGCTGGAGCGGATCGGCCTCGGCCAGGAGGTGTTTCTTTCTTTTCTGCCGCTTTCCCACGCCTACGAGCATACCGCCGGTCAATTCTTTCCGATCGCCCTGGGCGCGCAGATCTACTACGCCGAGGGCGCCGAGGCGCTGGCGACCAACCTCACCGAAGCGCGCCCGACGATTCTCACCTGCGTTCCACGCCTCTACGAAGTATTTCGGCAGCGGATCGTCGCCGGTGTGCAGCGGCAAGGCGGCCTGCGCGCGCGCCTGTTTCGGCTGGCGGTCGAGCTCGGCACGCGACGATATCAAGAACAGGGGCTGCCGCCACATCTCGCCATTCTCGATGCGATGCTCGACCGACTGGTTCGGGCCAAGGTGCGCGAACGCTTCGGTGGACGGTTGAAGGCCATGGTCTCCGGCGGGGCCCCGCTGAACCTGGACGTCGCGATGTTCTTCCACGCCCTCGGTTTGCCCGTGCTGCAAGGCTACGGACAGACGGAGGCCTCACCCGTCATCAGCGCCAATCTCCCCGGTCGTGCCAAGCTGGACACGGTCGGCCCTCCCCTCGACGGGGTGGAGGTCAAGATCGCCGAAGATGGCGAGATCCTGGTTCGCGGCGAGCTGGTGATGCGGGGTTATTGGAAGGACCCCGAGGCGACGGCGCAGGCGCTCGGGAACGGCTGGCTGCACACGGGGGATATCGGCGAGCTCGACGCGGGCCGCTATCTGCGGATCACCGATCGCAAGAAGGACATGATCGTGAATTCGGGCGGCGACAACGTGGCGCCCGCCAGAGTCGAGGGAATTCTGCTGCTGCAACGGGAGATCGGCCAGGCGCTGGTCTATGGGGATCGGCAGCCCCACCTCGTAGCCTTGCTCGTCCCGCACCACGATTTCGTGCGGGAGTTTGCCCGATCCCGGCGCAAGCCGGCCGACTTGGCCGTCCTCGCGGAGGACGCCGACTTTCGAACGTCGGTGGGCGAGGCGGTGGCACGGGCCAACAAGGAGCTTTCGGCCATCGAGCGCATCCGGCGCTTTCACATCATGTCGGAACCATTCACGGTCGAGAACGGCCTGATGACGCCGACGCTCAAGCTGCGCCGGCACCTCATCGTGCGCGCCTACCGGGACGTCCTGGAAGGACTTTACGGCAGCAAGATGTGACAAGAAGCGGCGACGCCGCCCCGGCTCGGGGCGGCGCGCGGATCGATCGGTCGTCGGCACCGGGCGTTTTGCCTCTGGCACCGCAAGGCTGAAGTCGGGCAAGCGGGCCGTGCCCTCGTCACAACGAGGCGATTTCTACCCGTCCGGCTATGGATCGCCACCGCAGTGTCGGAGACACGGGATCTCCATCTATTCTCCACGGCGAAGCATAGGCGATCAACATGTGGCCGCTGTCAACAGCGCGAGCCACTATGTATGGACTTATCCACTGAAAGTTATAGGGGCCGTGGCGAGGTTGCGGCAAATCTCCCGGGGCGACCCTTGATCGGATTTCATGAACTGCCTGCATTTCCGTCATGATGCGACCCTACTCTGAGCGTCGCGGTCGCCGGAGTTCGGCGATCAGATCGTGAGGTTCACCGTGCGCGCGCGAACGGGGATTGTGCTGGCGGTCGCCTTGGGTGTGGTTGGTGTGGTCGGGTTCCAGAGCCTCCATGCCGGCGTCAGCTCGCGCCCCGATCGCTATCGTCTCGCTGCCCTGGACCGCGGAGACGTCGTGAGCACGGTTCGCGCATCCGGCACACTCTCGCCGGAACGGCAGCTGCTCGTGAGCCCGGCTACTCCCGGCACCATTACTGCGGTGCTCGTCGCGGACAACGATTCCGTCCATGCCGATCAGCCCCTGGCTTCGCTGGACGCCAGCCAGGCGCAATCGCGGCTCGATCTGGCGCGGACCGATCTCGAGGTCGCCCGACGTGCCGTCGACATCGCGGCCGGCCAACGTGATCGCGCCAAGATCATGGTCGAGAACTCCGACGCCACCTTGGCCGCGGCGCAGGCCGACCTCTCGCATGCGCAGGAGGTTGCGACAGACGCGGACCGCGACATGGCCCGCTTGACCGCGCTGGCCAGAACCGGAGATGCGGCGCGGGTGGAGACGCAGAAGGCGAGAAGCGCGCGTGACGAGGCGCTGGCGGGGGTCGCAGCGGCCGAGGCACGGGTGCGAGAGGCCGAGGCCTCGGCCGCCGTCAGCCGGAGCGACGTGGTCGTGGCGGAGGCCCAGCTCGCCAACACGGCGGCAGCCGTGGCAAGCCATGAGGCGGCGGTGCGCGACGCGGAGCTGCAGGTCAGCGGGATGACCATCCGCGCACCGATCGATGGTGTCGTGCTCGACCACACGGTGGTCGTCGGCCAGAACGTCGGCATCGCCCCCTTGTTCACGGTGGCGAGCGACCTCGGACGGCTGGTGCTCCACGCAAACATCGACGAAGCGGACATCGGGCGAATCCAGCCCGGTCAGCCCGCGTCGTTCACGGTCGACAGCTATCTCGATCAGGCCTTCCCAGCCGTCGTGACCCTCGTGAAGCACGCGCCGCAGGTAGCACAGAACGTCGTGACCTATGATGTGGAGCTGGCGGTCGACAATCGGGATGGACGATTGCTCCCCGGCATGACGGCGACGGCGACGATCGTCACCGGCAAGGACTCGGCGGCCCTGCGGGTGCCGACTTCCGCACTTCGCTTCACGCCGCCCGGCGAAGTGGCGGACGGACGGCCAACGCTCTGGACCTTGGGCACGGACGGCGAGCCGGTGCGGCATCAGGTTCGGCCGAGCCGCGCAGACGAGGTCTATACATCCGTGGCGTCCGCCGATCTGTCACAAGGCGACGCCGTGATTGTCGGCGTTGCATCGCCAACCGGCGACCACGATCATCGCAAGTCGGTTCTCGGACTCTAGGTCGTGCCGGACATCGTCGTCGATACGCGCGATCTGTGGCGCACCCACAGCGTCGGCGGGCAGCAGATCCATGCGCTCGCCGGATTGAGCCTGCAGATCCAGCGCGGGGAATTCGTGGCCGTCATGGGCCCTTCGGGCTCCGGGAAGTCAACGCTGCTCAATGTGCTGGGCTGTCTGGATCGGCCGACCGGCGGCACCTATCGCCTTGCAGGCGAGGACACCGCGCGGCTGGACGCCGACGCGCTGGCCCGTCTGCGCAATCGGCGCATTGGCTTCTGCTTTCAGTCGTTCAACCTGCTGCCGCGCGCAACCGCGCTGCAGAACGTCGCCCTGCCGTTGATCTATGCGGGCGTTGCCGGTGCCAAGCGCGAGGAGATGGCACGAGCTCGCCTGATCGAGGTGGGTCTGGGCTCGCGCCTCGAGCATCGCTCGACGCAGCTCTCGGGTGGTCAGCAGCAGCGGGTAGCGATTGCCCGCGCCCTGGTGACCGACCCGGACATTCTGCTCGCCGACGAGCCGACTGGCACGCTGGACACGAAGACGGGCCAGGAGGTGATGGCACTCTTGCAGGGCCTGCATCGGCAGGGGCGCACGATCATTCTGGTCACGCACGATCCCGGGATCGCCGCCTATGCCGAACGGCTGGTCAGCCTGCGCGACGGCAAGCTCGCCAGTGACGAGCTGCAACGGCCTGTCGCGACCACGATGCCCGCGCGAGGAGCCGCCGCATGAGCTACCTCGACGCCATCCGCAGCGCGCTCGAAGCGCTCCGCGCCAATCCGACGCGCAGCCTGCTGACGACCCTAGGCATCATCATCGGCGTCGCCGCGGTGATCATCGTGGTCGCCGTCGGGTCCGGCGCGCGTGAGCTCGTCGTCTCGCGCATCAAGAGCCTCGGATCCAACCTGCTGGTGATCGAGCCAGGTGCCGTGACTTCCGGTGGTGTGCACTTATCGGCTGCCGGCATCCATCTCACCAGCGAAGACATCGCCGCCATCGCGCGCGAGGTTCCCGGTACGAGACTGGCGGTTCCCATCGTTCGCGGCGGCGTGCAGGCGGTCCACGCCGGGAACAACTGGTCGACCGCCGTCTATGGCGTCGGGCCGAACTTCCTTTCTGCCCGGGATTGGCCCCTGGCCGCTGGTCGCGACTTCGATCCCGACGAGTTCGCAACAGGCAGGGACGTCGCGCTGCTGGGGTCCACCCTGGCGCAGAAGCTGTTCGGCGATGCGGACCCCGTCGGTCAGCCGATCCGAGCTCAAGGAGCGGTTCTGACCGTCATCGGCGAGCTGGCGCCCAAGGGGCAGACCACCTCCGGCAAGGATCAGGACGACGTTCTCGTGGTGCCGCTGCGAACGGCCAAGGCCCGCTTGCTCGGGCGCGGTGGCGCCAGGTGGGAGGCGATCGATACCGCGCTCGTCAAGGCGGACGAGCAATTCGATCTGGGCGGTGTCCAGGCGGATGTCCGCGCCCTGCTGCGCTCGCGGCACCATCTCGCCGCCGCCCAGGCGGACGACTTCGCGATCGAGAACCTCGCCGATGTCCTGCAGATCAAGGAGACCTCGACCCAGGCATTCGCCACCCTCGTCGCCGCCATCGCCTCCGTGTCCCTGCTCGTCGGTGGCATCGGCATCATGAACATCATGCTGGTTTCCGTGCTCGAGCGCGTGCGCGAGATCGGCATCCGCATGGCGGTCGGCGCGCGGCAGGCGGACATTCTCAACCAGTTCCTGATCGAGGCGGCGGCGCTCTCCCTGGCCGGCGGCGCGATCGGCGTGGCGATCGGCGTAGCCGGTGCATACGTGACCGCCTTGATCGCCGGTTGGCCAGCGATCATCAGTGCCGAGGCGGTCGCCGCAGCCATCGTGTCCAGCGCCGCCGTGGGCCTGATCTTCGGTCTCTACCCCGCCCGCCGTGCGGCCGCACTCGATCCAACAGAGGCACTGCGACGCGAATGAGCAACCTGTTCAAGAGGTGCCCTGCTGCGGTTCTGGCCGTGGCAGCAGCGGCTGTCGTCGTCAGCCTGCCTGCCCGCGGCATGACCCTCGACGAGGCCCTGGCCGATGCCTACGCCAACAACCCGCAACTCGCAGCGGCGCGCGCCGCTCAACGCAAGGTGGATGAAGGCATCCCGCAGGCCCTCGCGCAAGGCCGACCGACAGTGCAGGCGCAAGCGGGCGTCGGCGCCACCAACGGCGCGACCACGGCCAGCAACTCGGCGAACGGCAGTCAAACCGAGACCCGTGTCGGGCCCATCGGCGCCGTGTCGCTCAATGTGCCGGTCTGGACCGGCGGACGCGAGGCATCCGCCCTTTCAGGCGCCAAGGCCCGCGTTCAGGCGGGCCTCGCCACGCTTCGGGGAACGGAGCAGGACGTGCTGCTGCGCGCCGCAACGGCATATGTCGACGTGCTCCGCGCGCAGAAGGTGGTGGACGTCGACCAAAGTCACGAGCGCGAGTTGGAGAGAGAGCTTTCCTCGGCCAAGCGGCGGGCCGAGGCTGGAGAGCTGCGGCGGCCCGATGTCGCGGCGACCGAGGCTCAAGCGGCGCAGGGTCGGGCGCGCCTGACGCAGGCGCAGGGCGATCTCGATCTGGCGAAGCAAGTGTTCGCAGGCGTGGTTGGCGCGGAGCCGAACCATCTGCAGCCGGCGAGGCTGCCGCCGAGCCTGCCGGCCATGCGCGACGAGGCGCTCGCGGCATCGGCGGACAGCCCGACACTGGCGGCGGCTCGCTACACCGTCGACGCGGCGCACGATGCAATCCGGTCTGCCCGAGCCCAGATGGCGCCGAGTCTCGCGGCGATCGGCAGCCTTGGCTATCCGGTTTCATCCGGCGAGCTCGTGCTGAACATTCCGCTGCTCGATGGCGGTCTGGCCGAGTCGCAGGCCCGCGGGGCCAAGCAGGAGCTGGCTCAGCGTCGCCTGGAGCTCGACGGCCAGCAGATCGCGGCTCGCCAGGATGCGGTGACGGCCTGGCAGTCTCTGCAGACGGCACGGGCCTCGCTCGAGGCGGATCAGACGCAGGTGGCCGCGGCAAGGGCTAGTCGCGATGGACTAGCGCGCGAGGCCGCGCAAGGTCTACGCACCCAACTCGAGGTGCTTGGGTCCGAGCAGCGGCTGCTCGACGCGGAACTGGCGCTCGCCGCGGCAAACCATGACGAGATTGTCGGCGCCTATCGGCTCCTGGCGGCGACCGGCCGTCTGACCGCGCAGGATCTCGGCTTGAAGGTCGCCCCCTACGACCCCGCACAATACTCCGCGACCTCGGGCGCACCGCTATGGGACCCCGCGCAGGTGGGCCGCGCCTATCGGGAAATGCTGCCTTGAGCGGGATTCGTCAGGCTATCCGTCGCAGTAAGGCGTCCAGCTGCGCAAGATCGCGATAGCGGATCGTCAGCGAGCCGCCGCGGGCTTTGGGCTGCAACTGGACCTCCAACCCGAGCTTGGTGCTGAGCTGTCGGGCGATTTCGGTGGCATGGGGATCTGCGCGGCGAGGCGCCGCCGGCTGCCCGGCCGGACGGGCCGCACGTCGCACCAGCGCCTCCGTCTCCCGGACGTTCAGTGCGCCGGCAACGACCAGCTGCGCCAATTGCTCCGCTCCGGGCTGGCCCACCAGCGCACGGGCGTGGCCGGCGGACAGCCGGCCGTCGTCGAGCATCTGGTGCACCGCGAGCGGCAGCGAGAGCAGGCGGAGCGTATTGGCGACATGGCTGCGGCTCTTGCCGACGGCGCTGGCCAGCGCCTCCTGCGTATGCCCGAACTCCTCCGTCAGTCGGCGATAGGCATGGGCCTCATCCAGCGGCGAGAGATCGGCGCGCTGCAGGTTCTCGATCAGCGCAAGCTCAAGCGTTTCCTGATCGGACAACTCCCTGACGATGACCGGCACCTCGTGCTGGCCGGCGCGCTGCGCCGCACGCCAGCGACGCTCGCCGGCAACGATCTCGTAGCCCGGCGCGTTGCCGGCCGCCGGGCGCACCAGCAGAGGTTGCAGGATCCCGTGCTCGCGGATCGATTGCGCCAGAAGCTCGAGCTCCTCCTCGTCGAATCGCCGGCGCGGCTGCAGCGCCGATGCGTGCAGGAACTCGACCGGCACCCGTCGCGGTGGTTCCGACCCGGTGCCTGCCAGGGCGTCCTCGCCACCGCCGAGCAGGGCGGACAACCCCATGCCGAGCCCACGACGCGCCTTGCCGTCCGCCATCACGCGGCGAGCCTGCGCTCGCGACGAAGCATCTCGCCGGCGAGGTGCACGTAGGCCTGCGCGCCGACGCTGCGGAAATCGTAGAGCAGCACCGGCCGTCCATGCGAAGGCGCCTCGGAAACACGAACGTTGCGCGGGATGACCGTGTCGTACACCCGGTCGCCCAAAAAGCTGCGCACGTCTCGCGCCACCTGCTCGGACAGATTGTTGCGACGGTCGAACATGGTCAGCACCACGCCGTGCACCTGGAGGACCGGGTTGAGGCTGCCGCGCACCCGCTCGATGGTCCGCAGGAGCAGGCTCAGGCCCTCGAGCGCGAAGAACTCGCACTGGAGGGGGACCAGCACCGCGTGCGCAGCGGCCAGTGCGTTCACCGTCAGCAGGCCGAGCGAGGGCGGACAGTCGATGAGCACGTGGTCATAGGATCGGTCCAGGCCGCGAAAGGCGTCTCGCAACCGATAGGCGCGGCGATCGTCGCCAACCAGCTCGACCTCCGCCGCCGACAGGTCCACCGTCGCCGGCACGAGGTCGACATCGGGTACCGCGGTCCGCAAAATCGCGTCGTCGAAGCCGGCGGCGCCGGCAAGGATGTCATAGGTGGTCACTCGGCGATCCCCGCGGGCGATGCCGAAGCCGGTGCTGGCGTTCCCCTGCGGGTCGAGATCGACGAGCAGGACGCGCCTTCCGGCAGCGCCGAGCGCCGTTGCCAGATTGATCGCGGTGGTGGTCTTGCCGACGCCGCCCTTCTGGTTCGCAACCGCCAAGATACGCGTGGACGCGTGCGGCACGGCAGCTTCAGACACGCCGGATCTCTCGCAGGATCAGCACTCGGCCCTCGGAATCGCTCAGACTGGGTACCGAGTTCGCTTCCATAGTCCAGTGTCGCATGGCGGCGGTCAATTCGCTTGCAGCGTTGCGCCCCTTCAAGAACACGCAAGTGGTGCCCGGATGCACATGTCGCTCGGCGAGCGCCACCAGGGAGGTCAGCGGGGCCAAAGCACGGGAGGTGACGACATCCGCCGCCAAGCCGGGAGCGGCCTCGATCCGGACCGCATGCACCGTGATGGGGGCAGCGCAAGCTCGGGCCGCCTCGCGGAGAAACGTCGCCTTGCGCTGGTCGCTTTCGAGCAGATGGACATCTGGAGCCCCCATGATCGCCAATACAAGCCCGGGAAGCCCCGCGCCGCTGCCGAGATCGGCGAGCCGGTGAGAACCGGGCGGTAGATGGCGCCAGAGCTGACCGCAGTCGACGATATGGCGGCGCCACGGATCGGCGAGAGTGGTCGGCCCAACGAGATTGATCCCTCGCTGCCAGCGTCTCAGGAGCTCGACATAAAGCTGGAGGCGCGCGAGTGTTTCACGTGAAACGGCGAGCAGCTTCCCGGCTTCTTCGGGGGAAAGCGGCGGATCGCTCACGCGGCGCGGCGAGCGTGGCGGTAGAGCAGCGTCAGGGCGGCCGGGGTCATGCCCGGCAGCCGCGCTGCGGCGCCGAGCGTGGTGGGCCGCGACCGCTCAAGCACCAGCCGCAACTCGCCGCTGAGCCCGCTCATGCTCGCGAATTCGAGCTCGTCAGGCAAGCGCATGGCCTCCTCGCGCCGAAATGCCGCCATCTCGGCGGCTTGGCGCTCCAGATAGCCGCGATAGCGCGCTTCGATCTGCAGCTGCTCAGCGACGTCTCTTCGCACCGCCTTCAGTTCGGGCCAGATCGCCGCCAGCCTGTCCATGTCCGTGGCTGGTAGACCAAGCAGCTCGAGCGCCGTGCGACGGACGCCGTCCTGTTTGAGCCGAAGGCCATGGGCAAGCGCGGCGGAGGGGGTCAGCGACAGCGCGCTCAGCCGAGCGCGGGTCGCCGCCAGAATATCTAGCTTGTCGGTGAAATGACGCGCCCGCTCGGCGCCGACACAGCCGATCCGCATGCCACTCGGCGTCAGTCGCAAATCGGCATTGTCGGCGCGGAGCGTCAAGCGGAACTCGGCGCGCGAGGTAAACATCCGATAGGGCTCGACCACGCCCTGCGTGGTGAGATCGTCCACGAGCACGCCGAGATAGCCTTGTGACCGGTCGGGCACGAAATCCGCCTGGGCACCGCCAGCTCGCAGCGTTGCGTTGATCCCGGCGAGAAGACCCTGCGCTGCCGCCTCTTCATAGCCGGTGGTGCCATTGACCTGTCCGGCGAGGAACAGCCCGCGCAGGGACCGCAACTCGAGGCTGGGATCGAGCTCGCGGGGATCGATGTGGTCGTATTCGATCGCATAGCCTGGTTGCAGAATTCGGGCGCCCTCGAGGCCCGGAATGGTGGCGATCAGCGCCGACTGCGTCTCGCGCGGCAGGGAAGTCGAGACGCCATTGGGATAGACGGTAAAGTCGCCCAAACCCTCCGGCTCGAGAAAGATCTGGTGCCGCTCCCGGTCGGCGAATCGCACCACCTTGTCCTCGAACGATGGGCAATATCGCACGCCCGAGGCCACGATCTGGCCGGAGAACACCGGTGACCGGTGCAGGTTGGCGCGGACGACCGCGTGTGTCGCGGCCGTGGTGTGGGTGATCCAGCACACGGTCTGTGGATTGGGCAGGCGTCCGGTCAGATATGAGAAAGGCACAGGCGGCTCGTCGCCTGGTTGGATCGCCAGGGCCGAGTAGTTGATCGTCCGTCCGTCGAGGCGCGGCGGCGTGCCCGTCTTGAGCCTGCCGAGACGCAGTCCGTGGCGCAGCAGACTGTGGGCCAGACCATTCGCCGCACGGTCTCCAGTCCGGCCGGCCGGCCAGCGCTCCTCGCCGAGATGGATCTCTCCCCGCAGGAACGTGCCGGTGGTGAGCACCACGGCTCCCGCGCGGAGCGCCTCACCCGTGCTCACGGTCACGCCGGCGAGGCGGTGCGCATGAACAAGGAGATCCTCGACCTCCGCCTCGCGAAGCTCCAGGTTCGGCGACCCTTCGAGGATCTCTCGCACGGCCCGAGCGTACTTGGCGCGATCGGCCTGCGCTCGCGGGCCTTGCACGGCGGGGCCCTTGCTTCGGTTCAGCACGCGGAACTGGATCCCGGCCGCATCGATGGCACGGCCCATGATGCCGTCCAGCGCATCGACCTCTCGGACCAGGTGACCCCGCCCCAGCCCGCCAATAGCGGGATTGCAGGACATGACGCCGATCGAGGCGAGACGCTGAGTGACCAGCAGCGTGCGCGCGCCCATTCGGGCGCTCGCGGCCGCCGCTTCGCAACCGGCGTGGCCGCCACCGACCACGATGACGTCGTGCTTTGCCATGCCGCGGCTTGTGCGGCGCGACGGGTGACGCGTCAAGCGGACCCGAGGTTTCCTGCCGCGGCGAGAAGCGTGTATGCGGTCGGCGAACTGAGCGAGGTGAGCGCGGATGGAAGGCATTGGCGGGCTAGTGTTCGGCGTGGCCGGGCTGCTCGCGCTCATCGCCTTTCTGCCACGCCTCGCGTCACGCCTGCGCCTGCCGTACACGGTGCTCCTGGCGGGCCTGGGTTGCGCACTCGGCGTCGTTGTCGGCTTTTCCGATATCCTGGGTGAGCTGGCGCCGGCGCCGTTCCTGCAGGATTTCCTGCATCAGCTTCGCGGCTTCGACGTCAAGGGAGAGGTCCTGCTCTGGATCTTCCTGCCTATCCTGCTGTTCGACACCGCCACCAAGATCGACGGCCGCGAGCTGCTAGACGACATCGGCCCGATCCTCATCCTCGCCGTCGTCGCGGTGCTGATGACCACGGCGGCCGGCGGGCTCGCCTTGTGGTCCGCCTCGTCCGTGGCGCTGGCTCCATGCCTTCTGGTGGCGGCAATCATCGCGACGACCGATCCCAGCGCCGTCACCGCCGTCTTTCGGGAGGTCGGCGCGCGGCGACGGCTGGTGTTGTTGGTGGAGGGCGAGAGCCTGCTCAACGACGCCGCCGCCATTGCCTTGTTCACCGCCCTGCTCGGCGTCATCACGTCGACCGCGATGGTGGACGAGCTGCATTTGGCCCGAGACATCGGGGTCGATCTCGTCGTCGACTTTGTCGGGGGAGCGCTTGTCGGGGGCGTGCTCGGGCGCATCGCCGCCATCGTCGTCAGCCAGATCGACCAGGGCGGCCCCGCCGAGGTCACCTTGAGCGTCGCCTTGGCCTACCTCGCCTTCACGGTCGCCGATCACTACGTGCATGTATCGGGCGTGGTCGCGGTCGTCGCCGCGGGTCTCGTCTTCGGCACGGTGGGCCGGACGCGCGTCGGCACCGAGGAATGGCGCAGCGTCAGTGTGATCTGGACCCAGCTCGGCTTCTGGGCGAGCTCGTTGGTGTTCGTGCTCGCCTCGATGCTGGTGCCGGCCACCATTCGCGAGGCGCGGCCGAGCGACCTGCTCCTGCTCGGCGTGCTGCTCGGCGGTGCGCTCATCGCGCGTGCTCTATGCCTGTGGGGCGTGCTGCCGCTGGTCCGCATCCTGCTGCGGCAGCGCCCGATCAGCTCGCGCTTCAAGCTCGTGATCCTGTGGGGCGGCGTACGCGGCGCCGTCACGCTCGCATTGGCACTGGCCGTCGCGCAGGATTCGCAGAACGTGCCGCCCGAGGTTCGCCATCTGGTTTCGGTACTGGCTACCGGCTTCGTGCTGTTCACTCTGCTCATTCAGGCCACCACCCTGAACTCGCTCATCCGCTGGCTCGGGGTCGACCAGCTTGATCCCGTCGAGCGTTTCCTTCGCACCCGCGCGCTCGCTCTGACCCAGGGTGAGATTCTGGACCGGCTTTCCGAGACGGCGATCATCCACGGGCTCGATCTCGGTGCCGCGGAGGAGGTCGGGGCGCTCTATCGCAAACAAGCGGCGACGCTCGAGGATGCGGGCGACCCGAGCGAGGAGCTGCAGCGCCAGCAGCTGATCGCGGCGCTGGCGACGATCACCGCGCGGGAGTCGTCGCACTATACGGACGAGATGGCGGAGGGTGCGATCTCTCGCAGCGCGGGCTCGCAGCTGATTCGGCGGGCCAACGATCTGCTCGACTCGCTCAAGGACGGCAGCCTGCACAGCTATCGTCGCGCCGCCCGGGACGAGGTCGGCAGCGACCGGATCATTCGCCTGGCAGGCTTTCTGCATCGCCGACTGCGTCTCAACGGCATGCTGGCACGCCGCATGGCTCAGCGGATCGAGCTGCGGCTGATCCAACGCCGCGTGTTGGAAGGGTTGGTCGGCTTCATACGCGCCCGGATCCGGGCGCTGTTCGGAGAGCGTGTCAGCGAACTGGCGCTGCGGGTAATCGAGGCACGGATCAACGACACCGATCGCGCCCTTGATGCGATCCGGCTGCAGTATCCGGACTACTGGCGAACGGTTTCCGGGCGATTCATCAGCCGCACGGCGGTTCGGCTGGAGCTCGAAGCCTATCAGCGCATGGCGGTCGAAGGTCTCCTGTCGCCCGAATTGCTGCGCCATCTGGTGGGCGAACTCCGCACCCGTCTGGCGAGCTTCGAGGCCATCCCACCGCTGGATCTCGGTCTCGACGTCGATGTCCTGATCCGCAACGTCCCCCTGCTGGGTGAGCTGGATGCCAGCGCTCGGGCCGATCTCAAGAGGCTGCTGGTCGCGCGATTGGCGCTGCCGGGGGAGAGAATCGTGCAGCGCGGCGAGCGGGGCGATGCGATGTATTTCATCGCCTCCGGAGCCGTGGAGGTGCGACCGCCGGGGGCCCAGGTCATTCGTCTCGGCACCGCCGAGTTCTTCGGTGAGATGGCCCTGATCCTGCGACGGCCGCGGACAGCGGACGTGGTAGCGCTCAGCTATTGCAGATTGCTGATGTTGCCGCGCGATGCGTTCAGGGATTTCCTTCGGATGCATCCTGAACTGCTGGATCAGGTTCGCCGCAGCGCCGAGGAGCGCCTGCGCGCGTTGCAGCCCGCCGAGGACGAGATCGAGGAGGTGTGAGAGACTGTTTCACGTGAAACAGCCCTATTTGCCCAGGCAGAAGCGCGCAAAGATCTCGTCCAGAATATCCTCGACGCCAATTGCGCCCGTCACCCTCGCGATCGCTTGTGCCGCCACCCGGAGCTCCTCAGCCCGAAGCGCAACCTCGCTGGCCTGCAGCCTGCAGAATCCTTGCAGCGCGCGCAGGGCTGCAGCGACGGCCTCGCGGTGCCTCGCCCGGGTCAGCATCGCCTCGCCAGCCAGCCCGGCCAGCACCGTGACTTCTGCGGCGATCGCAGTCAAAAACTCCGGCAGCCCTTCCCCAGTGACCGCCGACACGGCGATCATCGGAGGTGGGATGGGCACATGCGGCGCGAGATCCAGCTTCGTGGCGACCTGACGCGCACCGGGCTCGTCAGGCGGGGCGTCGGTGCCCAGAGCGAACAGCCGCAGGATCAGATCGGCCGATACCATGCGGGCACGGGCGCGGGCGACACCCATCGCCTCGACCGGGTCGGTCGCGTCACGCAGGCCGGCGGTGTCGAGCAGAGTGACGGGGACACCGGCGATCTCCAGCTGCACCTCGATCACGTCGCGCGTGGTGCCGGGATGCTCGCTGACGAGGGCCACCTCGCGGCGCGCCAACGCGTTGACCAGGCTCGACTTGCCGACGTTCGGCGGGCCGGTGACGGCGACCACGAGCCCGTCGCGGAGACGCTCGCCGCGACGGTCGGCAAGCAGCTTGGCCATTTCCGCCGCCAAGAGAGCGATCTCCTCATCGAGCTCCGCTGCCGGAACCTCCGCACCTTCATCGCCGAAATCGATCTCGGCTTCCAATCGTGCCAGTGCGGACAGCAGGCGGGATCGCCATTGCCGCAGCATCAGGCCAAGGCCGCCTTCGAGCTGCCGCAGGGCTTGACGGGCCTGTGCCCTGGTCTGCGCGTCGATCAGGTCCGCCAGTCCCTCGACGGCGGTGAGATCGAGCTTGTCGGCATGAAAGGCTCGTCTGGCGAACTCGCCTGGCTCGGCGAGGCGACAGCCTTCAAGACTCGCGAGCGCCTCCAGCAGCCACTCGCGGACAGCCGCGCCGCCATGGCACTGTATCTCCAGGACATCCTCGCCGGTTGCGCTTCGCGGCGCCGGAAACCAAAGCAGGATCGCCCGATCGATTTCCTGACCGTCACGGGGATCCCGCAGAGTGCGCAACGAGGCGACCCTCGGAGGGGGGAGCGATCCGGCAACGGCAATCGCCACGCCTGCAGCCTCGGGTCCGCTCACCCGGATCACGCCGAGAGCATTGCGGCCGGGGCCGGTGGCCGGCGCGAAGATCGTTGCCGCCGGCAATCGGGAAGCTACGCCTTCGGCTTGCGCGACGCGCGCGGCAGCCCGGCGGCAGCCTGCGCAACCTGTGTCCACATCGCCTGCCACTGCTCGACGCCCTTCATCCCCAGGGGCAGCCACTGATCGAGCAGGGTCTGGGAATCGGATGCCTTGATCGCGTCGACCAGTCGCTGCTCCATTGCCGCCATCACGGTCTGCTGCATGGGCGCCACATCAGGTAACCCCAAGAAGCGCCGCGCCTCGTCCGGTGTGCAGTCGACCTCGATGTTTACCTTCATGACCAATCCGCTGGCTCGGGGCCGATACCCGACACGAGTATATGCCGCCGCCGCAGCCTGCCTAGCCGATTGAGCCGATCACCGACTGCCAAGCATCTTCTCGATGGCCGAGATGCCCCTTATCTCCAGCGGAGGCTCGTATGTGGCCGGACTTGACGGCTCTGGGAGGATGGGATGGCGCATCGGATTTTGGCGAAACGGACCGGTGGACCGGAGGTCCTCGAGTATGAGGCGTACGAGGCCCCCGCGCCGGGTCCGGGCGAGGCACTGGTTCGCCAAGCCGCCATCGGCCTCAACTACATCGACGTCTACCACCGCACCGGCCTCTATCCGGTAACCCCGCCCTTCACGCCAGGCATGGAAGGTGCCGGCACCGTCGAGGCGGTCGGGTCGGGGGTCGAAGATCTGCGACCGGGCCAGCGCGTCGCATATGCCGGTGCCCCGATCGGCGCCTATGCCGATCTCCGGGTGATGCCGGCCTCGATTTTGGTCCCTCTCCCGGATTCCGTGTCGTTCGACACAGCCGCAGCGATGATGCTCAAGGGCATGACCGCTCAGTATCTTCTGCGCCAGACCTACGCGGTGAAGGCGGGCGACACGATCCTGTTCCACGCGGCCGCGGGCGGCGTCGGGCTGATCGTGGGTCAGTGGGCCAAGCACCTGGGAGCTACCGTGATCGGCACGGTCGGCTCGCCCGAGAAGGTCGAGCTCGCGCGGAGCCATGGCTACGACCATGTGATCGACTATCGGCGCGAGGATTTCGTGGCGCGGGTCAAGGAGATCACGAACGGCAAGGGTGTGCCGGTCGTCTATGACGGCGTCGGCAAGGACACCTTCATGCGCTCGCTCGACTGCCTGAGCCCGCTTGGAATGGGAGTCAATTTCGGCAACGCGTCGGGGCCGGTCGAAAGCTTCCCCCTGGGCGTGCTGAGTGCCAAGGGCTCCCTGTTCGTCACTCGGCCGACACTGATGACCTATACCCGGACCCGCGAGCTGCTCCTCGCCTGCGCCAAGGACCTGATCGACGTCGTGGCTTCCGGCGCGGTCAAGATCGAGATCCACCAGCGCTTCCCGCTGGCGCAGGCGGCCGAGGCGCATCGCGCCCTCGAGGCGCGGTCGACCACAGGCTCCACGCTGCTGATCCCGTAGCCTACTCGGCTGGGGCCGGGGCCGGCGCGAGCGCCGGCTCACCGGTCCCGCGGGCACGTGCGAGCAGCATGTAGGCGGTCGGCACGACGTAGAGTGTGAGCAGCGTTCCGAGCAGCAGGCCACCCACGATCACCCAGCCGATGGCCTGCCGGCTTTCTGCGCCGGCCCCCGTCGCCACGGCCAGCGGCACCGAGCCGAGCACCATGGCGCCCGTGGTCATCAGGATCGGGCGGAGCCGCAGCGTCGCCGCCTCGACGACCGCGTCGAGCTTGCCTCTGCCCTGCAGCTGGAGCTGGTTGGCGAACTCGACGATGAGAATGCCGTGCTTGGTGATGAGCCCGACCAGCGTGACCAGTCCGATCTGGCTGTAGACGTTCATGCTCTGCCCGGTGAGCTTGAGCGCCAGGAGCGCTCCCGCCATGGACAGCGGGACGGTGAGCATGATGATCGCCGGGTCGATCCAGCTCTCGAACTGCGCGGCCAGCACCAGGTAGATGAATGCCAGGGCGAGCAGGAAGGTGATGTAGAGACCGCTGGTCGAGCTGCGGAACTCGCGGCTCTGGCCATTCAGATCGGTCACGATCCCAGGCGGGAGACTGGTCGCAGCGGCGTCCAGAAAGGCCAGCGCATCGCCCATCGCATAGCCAGACGCCAACGTCGCGGTGAGTGTGGCGGAGCGCAGCTTGTTGAAGTGATTGAGCTCCTTGGGCGCCACCGTCTCGTCGATGCGCACCAGATTTGACAGTGCCACCATGCTGCCGTCGGCGCCGCGCACGAAGATCTCGCGCAGATCGTCCGGGTTGGTACGATCGACATCCTTGAGCTGGACGATGACATCGTATTGCTTGCCCTCGCGCTTGAAGCGCGTGACCTGGCGGCCACCGAGCATCGTTTCCACGGTGCGGCCGATGGTCTCGACGTCGATGCCGAGAAGTGCCGCCTTCTCGCGATCGATCTGCACTCTGAGCTGAGGCTTGTTGAGCTTCAGATCGCTGTCCAGGTTCTGCAGGGCCGGGTTCTGCCGGGCCGCCGCCATGAGCTGGTCCAGCGCGGTCTGCAGGACCTCGTAGGGTTGCGAGGTCTGGAGGACGAACTGGATCGGCTTGTCGATCGGGCTCTGCCCGAGCGACGGCGGATTGGACGCGAACGCGAGCAGGCCCGGAATCCCAAACAGCTTAGGGAACAGACCTTTGGTGATGTCCTGCTGCTTGACGGGGCGCTGTTCCCAGTCGACCAGGCGAAGAAAGTTGATGCCCTGCGTCACACCCGAAAAGCCGATCACCGTAAAGAACCGCTCCACGAATGGCGTGTGCTCGAAGATCTGCTCCATCCGCTTCACGTACTGATCGGTGTAGCCTGGCGTCGACCCTTCCGGCGCGATGCCGAGGGCCACGATCGTGCCGCGATCCTCGATCGGAGACAGCTCGGCGGGCAGCTGATGGAACAGAAACGCAGCCGCAGCCGCGACCAGGAGCATGCCCAGGACGACTGCCGCCTTCACGCCCAGCGTGACCCGCAGCGAGGCTGCGTATCCGCGTGTGAGGCCGTTCAAGGCGGCCTCGATCCAGCGATAGAGAAAGACGTGGCGCTCCTGGTGGCGCAGGAGCCGCGAGCACATCATCGGCGACAGGGTGAGCGCCACGAATCCAGAGATCAGCACGGCACCGGCTAGAGTCCAGGCGAACTCGGTGAACAGCCGCCCCGTCCTTCCGGTCTGGAACCCAATGGGTGCATAGACGGCAGCCAGCGTGATCGTCATCGCGACCACCGCGAAGGAAATCTCCCGGGCACCTCGGATCGCCGCCGCCATCGGCGGGATACCCTCCTCAACGTGCCGGCTGATGTTCTCGAGCATGACGATTGCATCGTCGACGACGAGCCCGACCGCTAGGACCAGGGCCAGCAGCGTCAGCGTATTGATCGAGAAACCGAACAACCACATGAATATGAACGCACCAATTAGCGATACTGGTATCGTAACGATTGGCACCAGAGTAGCACGAAAGCTTCTCAAAAATACAAATATTACAATAACTACAAGAACTATGGCTTCCATAATCGTGTGAAATACATTGTCAATTGACTTGGCTATGAAAATCGAGCTGTCGTAACCAACATCGATCTTCATGCCCTCCGGCATGACCTGCTCGACCTCCGGAAGGGCGGCCTTGACGGCTGCGGAGACCTCTAGAGGGTTCGCGGTCGACTGCTTCACCACGCCCAGCGCGACGGCCGGATTGCCCATGAATCGGGTGATCGTGCGATCATCCAACGCCGCGATCTCGGCGCGACCCACGTCCTTGAGACGAACGAGATAGCCCGCGGCATCGGCAATGATCAGATCGTTGAACTGTTCCGCGGTCCGCAGGTCGGTCTCCGCCAAGACGGTGAACTCGCGTTGCTGGCTCTCGATTCTCCCAGCGGGCACTTCGACATTCTGGCGCCTCAATGCCGCCTCGACATCCTGCGGCGTCAGGCCGTAGGCGGCCAGCCGCAGGCGGTCGAGCCAAATGCGCATCGCCGGAGTTCGAGCCCCGAAAATGCGGACCTCGGCAACGCCAGGCAGGTTCTGCAGCCGATCCTTGACGAACCGGTCGGCATAGTCGGTGACCTCGATCGGGGTCGCGCGATCCGACGCAAGCGCCAGGTAGATGATCGGCTGAGCGTCGGCCTCGACCTTGGCGATCACGGGCTCGTCGACCTGGTCCGGCAGTTGCCGGCGTGCCCGCGAGACCCGGTCGCGGACGTCCGCGGCAGCCGAGTCCTGGTCCCGGTCGATCCGAAACCGAACGCTGATCTGGCTCCGGCCCTCGCGGCTCTGCGACACGATGATGTCCACGCCTTCGATCCCGGAGAGTACGTCCTCGAGGGGCTGGGTGACCTGGCTCTCGATAATTTCCGGTGACGCTCCACGATAGTCGGTCGTGACCGAGATCACGGGCTCGTCGATGTTGGGATACTCGCGCACCGGCAACCGGCTGTAGCCCATCAGGCCGACGAGCAGCACGATCAGGCTGAGCACGCTCGCGAACACCGGGCGGCGGATGCAGAGTTCGCTCAGGTGCATCGTCGTGGCTTCCGCCTAGCCGGTGGCGGGCTTGTTCTGGGCAAGCGGCGCCGGGCCAGACGATGGCGGCTGTACTTGCACCGGCACACCGTCCCTTATCTTGAGCAGCCCGGCGTCGACGACGATGTCGCCGGCCGCCAGCCCCTGTGTGACTTCCACCTCACCGGCGCGGCGATGACCGAGGACGACCGGGGTCAGCTTGGCGATGGTCTTGCCGTCCCCGCCGTCGACGACGCGGTAAACGAAGGCCTTGTCGCCTTGCGGCTGGATCGCCTGCTCGGGGACGAACACGGCATTCTCGCGCTCCGCCAGCGTCAGGCGTACGCGCGCGAACAGCCCGGGCCGAAGCTTCCCGTCGTCGTTGGCGATCTCCGCCCGCACCACGACCGCACGTCCGGCGGCATCCACGAGCGGATTGAGGGCCCTTACCGTGCCCGGAAAAGCGATGTCAGGATAGGCGTCGATTTCCAGGGTGATCCGCTGGCCCTGCGCCAGCGCTGGCAGAAAGATTTCGGGTACCCGGAAATCGACCTTGAGCGGGTCTGTCTGCTCGAGGTTGACGATTTTCGTCTCCGGCATGACGAAATCGCCGGGGCTGATGGTCCGCAGGCCCACCCAGGCATCGAAAGGTGCCACGAGGCGTCGCTTGTCCAGTCGGGCCTGGGCAAGATCGACGGCAGCATCGGCAGTGCGCAGGGCGGCGTCGGCCTCGTCGAGCGCCCGCTGGGTGCCGGCATTGTTCCGCCGCAATTCCTTGGCGCGCTCGAAATTGCTGCGAGCCAGCACCTGCTGCGCCTGGGCCTGGGCCAACTCCGCGCGCTCGACCGAGCTGTCCAGCTCGACCAGGACATCGTCCTTGGCGACCCGGGCACCCTCCACGAAGTTGATGCTCGCCACCCGTCCGGCAACCTCGGCCCGCAACACGACCGATTCGTTCGAGATCAGCGTGCCGACGGCGTCGATCGTGGTTTCGGCGGCACCGACCCTGACAGGCTCGGCCTCGACCGGCACCGGACCGGCGGGGCCCCGACCCGGTGCGCCGACCGGCGATCCGGTTTGCTGGGACGGCTGAAGCACGAGCCACCAATAGCTCACGGCAGCGGCACCGCCGAGCAGCAGGACGACCAGGACGGCCACCAGCGAACGCAGCACGCTGCCTCTCCGACCCCCCGGCGGGGCGGGCCTAGGAGTTCATCGTTCCCCAGAAATCGTCGTTCGACTTCGCATACTTCATCTTGTCGAGCAGGAACTCGACGGCGTCGACCGTGCCCATGGGGTTGAGGATGCGGCGCAGCACCCACATCCGCGAGAGCGTGCCCCGGTCGACCAGCAGCTCTTCCTTGCGGGTACCCGACTTCTGAATGTCGATCGCCGGGAACACCCGCTTGTCCGCGATCTTGCGGTCGAGCACGATCTCGGAGTTGCCGGTGCCCTTGAACTCCTCGAAGATCACCTCGTCCATGCGCGAGCCGGTGTCGATCAGCGCGGTGGCGATGATCGTCAGCGAGCCGCCGTCCTCGATATTGCGCGCGGCGCCGAAGAACCGCTTGGGGCGCTGCAGGGCATTGGCGTCGACACCGCCCGTCAGCACCTTGCCGGAGCTGGGCACCACCGTGTTGTAGGCGCGCGCGAGGCGGGTGATCGAATCGAGCAGGATCACGACGTCGCGCCCATGCTCGACGAGCCGCTTCGCCTTCTCGATCACCATCTCGGCGACCTGGACGTGCCGGGTCGCCGGCTCGTCGAAGGTCGAGCTGACCACCTCGCCGCGCACCGTGCGCTGCATGTCGGTGACCTCCTCGGGCCGCTCGTCGATGAGCAGCACGATCAGGAACACCTCCGGATGATTGGCCATGATCGCGTGCGCGATGTTCTGCATCAGGACGGTCTTGCCGGTCCTCGGCTGCGCCACGATCAGCGCGCGCTGGCCTTTGCCGAGCGGCGCGACGATCTCGATGATCCGGGTCGAGTTGTCCTTCTGCCCGACGACCTCGAGATTGAGCTTCTGAGTGGGATAGTAGGGCGTCAGATTGTCGAAGTGGACACGATGGCGTGCCACCTCGGGAGTATCGAAATTGATCGTGTTCGCGCGCAGCAGCGCGAAGTAGCGCTCGCCTTCCTTCGGCGCCCGGACCTGCCCTTGCACGACGTCGCCCGTGCGCAGGGCAAAGCGGCGGATCTGCGACGGCGAGACGTAGATGTCGTCCGGCCCCGCCACATAGTTGACATCGGGCGAGCGCAGAAAGCCGAAGCCATCCTGCAGGATCTCGAGAACGCCTTCGCCGTTGATCGGGACGTCGGTTTCGGCCAGGCGTTTCAGGATGGCGAAGACCAGATCCGACTTCTTCAGCGTGCTGGCGCTGTCGACACCGAGTTCCTCGGCATAGCGCAGGAGCTCGCCGGGAGACCGTCGCTTGAGCTCCGTCAGGTTGACGGCCGGCAATGGCTCGCGTGGCGGCTGCGGTTCGCGTGGCTCGAACTCGCGCGTCTCGACGGGCTCGCGCTGGAACTGCTCGCGCGGCGCGCGCGGCGGATAGTCCCGCCCGCCATGGTCGCGCTGACGATGCTCGCGCGGCACGAACTCCCTCTGCTGATACTCGCGCGGCTCACGGGCTTCGCGTTGCTCCCGCGGCTCACGGCTTTCCCGGGGCTCGCGGACCTCACGCGGCGGCGGTGCATCGCGCGGCGGCACGGGCACAGATTCCTCGATCAGCCGCAGCGTGGCCTGCTCCAAACTCGGTTCGGCTGGGGCCGCCGCCGCAGGTTCCTCGCCATTGCCCGTTTCCGCGCGAGCGGCCTGGTCACCGGCCGGCGGGCGACCCCGCCGGCGCCGAGGCGGAGGTGCTGCAGCGGGGATGATGCTGGCCAGGGACTCGCCGGTGGCCGCGGTGTCGTCAGTGGAGTCGGTCATGAGACGCTCACGAGTGCGCCGCTCCAAAGCGCGGCGGGGAGGAAAGCATCGAGCTCAAAACGGCTTCAGCACGGCCAACAGCACGATGGCGATGAACAGCGCCGTCGGTGCCTCGTTGAACACGCGGTACCAGACCGCCGATCTCAACCGCTCGTCGGCCTGGAAACGCCGCACATGCGCCGCGAGAACGCCATGGCAGGCGAGCATCAGAGCGACGAGTAGCAGCTTGCCGTGCAGCCAGCCTTCACCCCACTGCCCCTGGACGCTGGCGAGCAGGATCCCGGCGAGAAGGGTCACGATCATGGCGGGCGTCGTGATTGCCCGCAGCAATCGGCGCTCCATCACCTTGAACGTCTCTGAGCTCTCCGAGCCGATCGCGGTTTCCGAGTGATAGACCATCAGCCGCGGCAGGTACCACATTCCTGCCATCCAGGCGGTGAACGCCATGATATGCAGCGACTTGAGCCACAAGGCTCCATCCATCGGAAAACCTGATCTAAGGTGAGGCAGCCGGGGGCGAAGAGCGGGTCCGCGGTTCGACGGCTAGATCGGCAACGCTCAAACCACTGCAATCTCGGAGCGAGCCGAATGGGCTCGTTCGGCGCGAGCCGCACCTTCAATGGCTCATCCGTCCAGGGATTTCAAGTGGTCAACGAGCCGCGCCACCGATTCCGGCGGCGTTTCCTGGATCACGCCGTGCCCGAGGTTGAAGATAAACGGGCGGTCCCCATAGGCGCTGACGATCCGTCCCGCCTCGGCCGTCAGGCTCTCCGCGTCGCCTAAAAGTGCCATGGGGTCGAGATTGCCCTGCAGGCACAAGATGGGATCGCGGCGCAACGTCTGCGCGGCCCATGAAATCGGCACGGTCGTATCCAGGCCGAGCCCCTGCACCGGAACTTCCTGGGCAAACGAAAGGTAGGAGGCACCGATGCCGCGGGGAAAAGCGATCACCGGCGTGTCCGGGTGCCGCTGCCGGAGGGCACTTACAATCCGACGCGTGGGCTCGATCGACCAGCGGCGCAACTCGGGCTCCGGCAACACACCGGCCCAGCTGTCGAACAGCTGAACTACTTCAGCACCGGCTTCGATCTGCGCGCTCAGATAGTCCAGGACGGCAGCGGACAGCAGGTCGATCAGGGCGGAGAACAGATCGGGATCGCGGCGTGCCATACGGCGCGCGGCGGCGAATTCCCGGCTGCCGCCGCCTTCGACCATATACGCAGCCAGGGTCCAGGGCGCGCCAGAGAAACCGATCAGGGCGACATCCGGTGGCAGTGCC
The DNA here is from genome assembly GCA_046349415.1 of Geminicoccaceae bacterium. Lineage (GTDB taxonomy): Bacteria > Pseudomonadota > Alphaproteobacteria > Geminicoccales > Geminicoccaceae > Benzoatithermus. The sequence goes on along the minus strand of JAXMCJ010000016.1, from coordinate 83,651 downwards.
GTCCTCAGCCCGCGGAGCGTCGCATAGACCGGCTCGAGATGCGCGTGCAGATTCCCGGTGGCCAACCGTGCCAGATCCCCGGCGCCTGCCAGGGGAGCGAGCTTTGGTCCTTCGCCTTCCACGAAGCGCACCTCGACACCCAGCGCGTCCGGTACGACCAGAATATCCGAGAACAGGATGGCGGCGTCGAAGCCGTACCGGCGAATGGGCTGGAGCGTGATCTCGATGGCCAGCTCCGGCGAGTAGCACAGGTCGAGAAAGCTGCCGACCGAGCGTCTGAGCTCGCGATACTCCGGCAGATATCGGCCGGCCTGACGCATGAGCCAGATGGGCGGCCGTTTGCGCTGCGCGCCGGCCAGGGCCGCCAATAAAGGCTTCGTTGGCGTGTTGCCGCTCAAGGACATGCCCGTTTGGTCTCAGGTGGATAAGTCGGGAGGGCTACTCCCTGTTCCAGCTTAAGATTTTAGAATCCTGGATGTGGCTGAGGTTGGGATGTGTGTAGCCGGGATTAGCGGTCCCGTCGCCCCTTGTCCCCAGGAATTGCCCGCGGTGCATCGCGAGCGAGCGTGGTCGTCGGACTCCGAGGATTGCGGCTACGTGGCCGCGCAGATCATGGTGGCGACGCCGGCGCGGGCTGTGCATAGATCCGGCATAAGGCGCATGGGTGAGGCCTCTCCCGGGCTGTCGAGAAGATCGTGGGGCAGAGCGGCGATCTGTGCGGGACTCGATCGGGCGGGACGCGAGCGGCAGCGCGCTTACGGAAGAGTTGATTTGTCCCCAGATCCTGCACCGGGCTCGGGAGGCGTTCAGGAGGGTTCGCCCACATGCGGCTTCATGTGCACCTGATATCGGACTCGACCGGCGAGACGGTGACCACCGTGGCACGGGCGGCGGTCTCCCAGTTCGAGGATGTGGTCCCCGTCGAGCATGTGTGGTTCTTCGTCCGGACCCGTCAGCAGCTGGAGAAGGTACTGGCGATCGTCGAGGTCCTGCCAGGGCTCGTCATCTTCACGCTCGCCTCGCCGGAGCTACGGCATGTCCTCCAGGAGCGCTGTCTGGCGCTCAGCGTGCCATGCGTCCCGGTGCTCGACAGCGTGATGAACGCGCTCGCCGGCATGCTCGGCTCGGCAGGTCGGCCGCAGATTGGCCGGCAGCACGCGCTCGACGAGGGCTATTTCCATCGGATTGCGGCGATCGACTTCGCGATGCGGCACGACGACGGCCAAGCGGTGGAAGAGCTGGAAACGGCGGACGTCGTGCTCGTGGGCGTGTCACGGACCTCCAAGACCCCTACCTGCGTCTATCTTGCCCATCGGGGCGTCAAGGCCGCCAACGTGCCGATTGTCGCCGACGCACAGCAGCTCGAAGATCTGGCGCGGCTGCAGCGGCCGCTGATCGTCGGGCTGACGATCAATCCCGAGACGTTGGCCCAGATCAGGCGAACACGGCAGAAGATGATGGGGCTGGAGGCAGGCGATCTGAGCCGCTACGGGGGCGACTACTCCGACCTTCAGCGCATCCGGGGCGAGCTCGTCCTGGCGCGACGCCTGTTCGCCCGGCACAATTGGCCGGAGCTCGACGTCTCCAAGCGCTCGGTCGAGGAAACCGCGGCGGCGATCTACCAGATGATCCAGAGCCGTCGCCAGCCTGAGCTCAAGGCTTTGGCCGGGGTCATGCCGGAGCCCGAGTGGAATGGCACAGGCGTCAGCTGAAGCCGCCACCGTCGACAAGGATCGGCAGCCCGAGCTGGCGAAATTCCTCCGCTTCGATGGTCGCAGACAGGCCGACCCCGAGCAGGCGAATAGGCGTGCCACGCTTCGGTCGCCGCTCCAGCAACCCCAACGCCGCCGACAGAATGTGCTCCGGTGACCGGAATGGACGGCGGTCGGTGGAGCGGCGGGTCGCGAGCGAGAAGTCGGCGAACCGGATCTTGAGCGTGAGGGTGCGGGCAAGGAATTGCGCGCGTGCCACGCGGTCTGCGAGATCCTTGACGAGCGGTGCGAGGGCGTCCCGGAGATCTGCATCGGCAGTCAGGTCGGAGCGGAAGGTCGTCTCCACGCTGATCGAGCGGCGAGGCTGATCAGGTGTGACCGGCCGGTCGTCACGGCCGGTGGCGACGCGCCAATAGTGAGCGCCCATACGACCGAACAGCGCCACCAGCGCCGGCTCGCCGCGCGCCTGAAGGTCGGCGCCGGAGGATATCCCACATTGCCGCATCCTGCGCGCGGTGGCCGGCCCAACGCCATGAAACTGCTCGATCGGCAGGGCGGCAAGAAACGCAGGTGCCCGCTCCGGCCGGATCACGGTCAGCCCGTCCGGCTTTCTCAAGCCCGACGCGGTCTTGGCGAGAAACTTATTGAACGACACGCCTGCGGAGGCAGTCAGCCCGGTTTCTGCAAGGATCGCCGCCTTGATCCTTGCCGCAATCTCGGCCGCCGGCATCCGTCCGATCTTGGGCTCTGTGACGTCGAGATAGGCCTCATCGAGGGATGCAGGCTCGACGAGGTCGGTAAAGAGTTGGAAGATCGCGCGGATCCGCCGGCTCTCGCCCCGATAGACTTCGAACCTTGGTTGCACGAAGAGCAGCTCGGGGCACAACCGTAGAGCGCGGGCGGAAGGCATGGCGGAGCGCACGCCGGCGGGTCGCGCCTCGTAGCTCGCGGTCATTACGACGCCGCGACCCTTGGCGGATCCTACGGCGATGGGCTGTCCGCGCAGGGCGGGATTGTCGCGCTGCTCGATCGCCGCGAAGAAAGCGTCCATGTCGACATGAATGATCTTGCGCAACTCGGCGGTGCCGATGTCGTGACCGCGACCACACATGGCCCGGCTCAACCGCCCTGCACGCGGCCGGCCGAGCTTGCCACACTCACGATCCACCGCCTAGCTTCCCATCGGTTCGGGCAGGAGCCATGCGGCCGGCAGGTGACCGGGTCGCGGTGAACCCCTTGCGAGGAGGCGGTATCGATGCGGGGCGGCGGTAGGCTCATTCGGCGATCGACCGCCGTCGCATTCGCGATCTGCGCCCTCAACGGCTCGGCCATGGCGACATCCCTGCGCGATGCGCTGGTCGCCACCTATCTCAGCAACCCTCAGCTCGAGGCCGGGCGATCGGAGCTGCGCCAGGTAGACGAGCTGGTACCGCAGGCGCTGTCCGGCTATCGCCCCAGCGTGTTCCTGAACGGTCAGCTGGCGGGGGAGCGGGCGAAGGTCCGGCAGGGCGAGGATTTCGACCAGAACCGGTTCACCCGGGCCGCCAACCTGACTCTACGCCAGAATCTCTATGCCGGCGGCGGCACACAGGCCGAGGTCAGCCGAGCCGAGAATCAGGTGCGGGCTCAGCGCGCGCGGCTCTATGGGCTCGAGCAGCAGGTCCTGCTCGACAGCGTCGATGCCTACACGGCTGCCTACCGCGACCAATCGGTGCTCGACCTCGCCCTCAACAACGAGGAGCGCCTGCAGCGCCAGCTCGAGGCGACGCGCGACCGCTTCGAGGTAGGCGAGGTCGCCCGCACCGACGTCGCGCAGGCCGAGGCCCGCCTGTCGCGTGCACGGGCGGACGTGGAACAGGCGAAAGCGGATCTGGCAAGTTCTCGTGCGCTCTATGAGCGCGTCGTCGGCGAGCCGCCGAGCAAGCTGGAGGAGCCGAAGATCCTCAAGGATCTGCCGCAGACGCAGGACGATACGCGTGCGCTGGCAGCCCAGAACCCGGACATCATCGCCGCCACGTTCGATCTTTATGCGGCCCGCGACAATGTCGACGTCCAGTTCTCGAACCTGCTGCCCAGCCTCGATCTGGAGGGCCAGCTCGAGTGGGCCGAGGATCCGACGGCCAACATCGAGCGCAGCCGTGGCGCGTCGGTCGGGCTCAACCTGTCGATCCCCCTCTATCAGGGCGGCGGCGAATATTCGCGCGTGCGTCAGAGCCGCCAGCAGGTTCGCCAGAACCGTGACCAGCTCGAGACGGCCCATCGCAGCGTGCAGGAGCTGGTCACCTCATCGTGGGAGCGGCTGCTGGCCGCCACCTCGGCGATCGATGCGTTCGAGGCGGAGGTGCGGGCCAATCAGGTCGCGCTCGAGGGTGTGCAGCAGGAGGCACTGGTCGGCGCACGGACCGTGCTGGACGTGCTCGACGCGGAACAGGAGCTCTTCACCTCGCAGGTCAATCTCGTGCGTGCTCGACGCGAGGAGATTCTCGCGAGCTATCAGCTGAAGCTCGCTGTCGGCCAGCTCACGGTCGAAGGGCTTCATCTGCCGATCCAACCGTTCGATGCCGAAGCCTATTACGATCGAAATCGCTCGCGGCTGTTCGGGGTCGCCGACTGATCGGCAGTCGGCTTTGACCAACCGGTGTCCGGCACGGCTCAGTTGGTCTTGCCGAAGGGCTCCGGAGTTGGTGCAGAATCGGTGCCCGACAGGCCGCTTTGGCCCGTCTCGGACCCCTCACCTTGACCAGCGGCTCCGGTTCCCTGCTCGGTTGGGCAGCCGGCTCTATCGTCCCCACCGCCTTGGCCGCGGCCAGCCCCGGCAACCCTTCCCGTCTTTTCGCCTTGGCTTCCGCCAGCCGCAGCGCCAATCCTGTCCGGCTCCCCGCCTTGGCCCCCACCAGCCGCCCCACCGGCAGCACAGTACCACGGCGCCATGATGCGTAGCGGCACGACGAGCTCGGGCCAGCCCGGCTCTGCACCGCCGGCAAGTCGCACCGCATCGGGCAAAAAGGCCCCAATTGGCCACTGCTCGTGCCATGCGGGCGGCTCGCGAGGCCGCTCACGACCCCAGAAGCTGAACTGTACCGGCTGGGTCAGCCGGAGCACCGTCCGTGGCTCCACCGTCTCGACGACGGCGAGGTCCGGCTCGGCAGGATCCAGGGCGGCGCGACGAACCGCGATTCGCCAGGCACCGGCATCGGGCTCGATGGCGACCTCGAAGGCGGTATAGGGTGACCCGGCAAGGTAGGGTGGCTCGACGTTGACGAAGCGCAACCGGTCCGGTCCGCCGGCGAACATCACCAGCTGACGCCCATCCACCTTCCGCATCATCGGCTCGGTACGCTGCAGCTCGCCGCGCAGGAACGACAGCCCGAGCGTCAGCTCCTCCAGCTGCTCACGCCGCTGATCCGTGCTGGCCACTGCGCGGATGACGAACCGCAGCGCCGCCGTCATGGTCAGGGCGATCAGTGCCAGCACGACGAGGCTGACGAGCAGCTCCACGAGCGTGAAGCCACCGGAGCGATCAGGGCAGCGCTGAGCGGACACGGGGTGGTTCGAGCTCCAGCGTCGACAGGGAAAAGCTCTGATCTCCTTTCTCAACCAACACTCGAATCTGGCGCAACCGGAGCTGCTCACGTGTTTGCTGCTGCTCACCTTCCGACGTGCGGAGGTCGCTGCTCGGGCCGCCGGTACTGTTGGAAGCGCGCGCCCCTGTTTGCCCCATCGAAGTCGAATCGCCGCGCTCCATGCTGGTCGAAGTTTCGGATTCAGTGCCCGGGGATTTCGCCAGGGACGACGCCTGCTCCGGCGGAGCCTCCGGCAGCAGATCCTTCGGTACCGGGTAGGGCTCGGCCTCGATCCGCCAACGCAGGCCACCGTCGATGTCGCCGGTCATTGGCCCGTCTTTCGGATTGAGATCCAGGCGGCTGCGTGCGAGCAGGTTCTGCGCGACAAGGCCGAGCAGCAGGCGGTCCTCGTCGCGATGAGCCATGCGCAGGCCGCTGCCGATGACGGCATAGACCGTGGTCATGATCACGCCGAGGATGGCGAGGGCTACCAGGGTTTCCAGCAGGGTGAAGCCGGCCATGGCGCGGGCTCGGCTGGTCACGGCACGGCCTGCACCGACACCCGCCCGGTCAACCAATCGACGTTCACCACGCGTCGGCCGTCCCAGCCGGCCAGCACGACCCCCCCGCCCGTCGAGGTGCCGTTTGGGAAGAACAGCAGGCCGTCCACACCGAGGTTGGCCGTCTCGATCGTCGTCCCCCTGGGTAGGAGCGCAGTGATCGACGCTTCCGTAACACCAGCGAGCGTGCCCGTCCGCATGGCTGTGCTCCGCTGATCGCGGATGGCGAGTGCAACCGTGCGACTGGTTCGATCGATGTTGGGCCGCAGCAGATTCTGCACGCGAGGCAAGGCGACCGCGGCGAGGAGCCCCACCAGGGTCAGCACCACCAGCAGCTCGAGAAGGGTGAAGCCGTGCTCAGCTGCCCCAGCTCGTGACATCGGCTGCCTCGCCGCTGCCGCCCGGCGACTTGTCCGAGCCCAGCGAATAGAGGTCATAGGCGCCGTGCTCGCCCGGCGCCTTGAAAATGTACGGATTGCCCCAAGGGTCGTTGGGCACATTGGGGCTGTCGATGTAAGGGCCCTTCCATCCCGGCGCGTTGCCCGGGCTGCGCACCAGGGCCGTCAGCCCCTGCTGGGTGGTCGGATAGCTGCCGGTATCCAGGCGGTAAAGGTCCAGCGCCGACTTGAAGTTCTGCACCTGCAGCCGCGCCGTATCGGCTTTCGCGCCGCCGAGATAGCCGATGACTCTCGGGCCGGCCAGTGCGGCCAGCAGTCCAAGGATGACGAGCACGACGAGGAGCTCGATCAGGGTGAAGCCGGCGTCGGCGGCTGCGCGGCGCCTGCGCCGGTCGTTACCCTCGTGCCGCATCGCTGCATCCTCCCGCGCTGGATCGACTGCCGGCACGAGCAAATTCATTCCTGCCCGGGCGCGTCGTCGCCGTAGTCGGCATCGCCCTGCGGGTCAACGCCGGGCACCTCGCCGTCATCGGGCGTGGTGGCCTCCGACGGCGCCGGTTCCGTTTGCGGCTGCGGCTGCGGCTGCGGCTGCGGCTGCGGGGCGGCGCGCGTGCCCTGGCCGAAGATCTCGTAGCTGCGGCGATCGTCGCCCAATCCGAGCTCGAGCTTGTTGCGGTCCACCGAGATGACCTGCCAGTCGCCGACCATGTCGCCGGGCCGCAACCGCGCCACCTCGGACGTGCTGGGGAACGTGACCAAGGCAGCGGCGACGCTGCCCTGCGTCACGGTGCCGAAAAAGCGCAGCTCCGGTTCGGCCGGCCCGCTCGGCTCGGCGGTCGGCGCCTCGGCAACGGGTGCGTCCGCCTCCGGCGGAGGATTGGGCATGCGGCGCGTGGGCGAGAACAGGGGTCGCTCCACGACAGCCGTGAATGTCTCCAGGGGCGGCAGCACATAGGGCGCAGGTGGCTGCTCGGCGATCGACCCGGTCTCGACCTGGGCCGGCCTGGCCACGCTGGCTGCAACCGCCGGCGCCGGCTCCTCGGTCCGGGTCCAGAAGAGATAGGGACCGGCGAGCAGCGAAAGGGCGACCAGAAATTTGGTGGCTGGGTGCCACTTGGCCACGGCTGTCTGGGTCCTCCGCTTCTCGGCAGCGTGTCTCTAGGTGAGCATTCGTCGGGCGGTCAATACCGCGGCGACCGTCTGCGTCGCACGGTACGAGCAATAGCTACAACGCCAGATCGTTCACGCTGAGCACGGCAGTGAGGATCGACATCACGATCCCGCCGACGACAAGCCCCAGCACGATCACGGTCGCGGGCTCGATCAGGGCCACGAGGCGCTGCAGTTTGGTGGCCACCCGCTCCTCGAACGTCCCGGCGAGATGAGCTGCGACCGCCTGGAGGCGGCCGCTCTCCTCGCCGACCCGCAGCATCTTGACCGCCAGGGGCGTGACGATGTCGGCGGCGGCGAGGCTGTCCGCCACCGTGCGACCCGTTCGCACCTTGGTGATCACCTCGTCCATCGCCGCCCGGCCGTGCAGATTGGCCAGCACGTCACGGCTGACGGCCAACGCCGTCGGCAGATCGAGACCGCCACCAAGGCTGGTACCCAGAGCGCGGCAAAGTTGGGCGGTCAGGCGATCGCGCAGGAGTGGCCCGACCAACGGTACGCGGAGCAGCCAGTGGTCGAAGGCGCGGCGCGGCCCCGGTCGCCGCAACAGGCGCTCAGCCAGCAGCAGTGTGCAGGCGAGCAGCGCCAACAGGAGCAGGCCGTGCTCGCGAACGATCTCCGATGCGTCCAGCACGATCTGCGTGCTGGCAGGCAGCGCAGCACCCGCTTGGGCGAACATCGGCTCCATGCGCGGCACGACCACCGTCAGCAGCACGATCACTGCTCCGATCGCGGCGAGGAACAGGACGCACGGATAGATCAGCGCAGAGTTCACCTTGGCGCGCAGGGCCTCGGTCCGCTCGCGCATCACCGCAAGCTCGCCGAGGGATGTCCCGAGGCGGCCGGATGCCTCGCCGGCACGAACGAGGCTTGCGAACAGCGGCGGAAAATAGCGCGGCTCCGCCGTCAGCGCATCGCTGAGGCTCGAGCCGCTTCTGACCTTCAGCAACACACCCTCGACTGCCGCCGCCAACCCACGATCGGGTATCTCCTCGCGCGCGAGGGAAAGTGCGCCTTCGATCGTCTGGCCGGCGCCGACAAGGGTCGCAAGCTCGCGAGCCAATTGAGTGACGTGCTTTCCGGCGCGGGCCGATACGACCGGCGCAGCCCGCCGCTCCGAGCGGCCCGCCGGAGCGGCATCGATCGGGATCAGCCCGCTGTCTTGCAGACGGGCGATGGCGGCCGGAACATCGGCGGCCTCGAGCTCGCCGGTCACGCGCTCGCCGGCGGCGGTCAGGGCCCGGTAGGCGAAGTTGGGCAAGTGCCCGGCCCTACCATTCGTCGCTGGTGACGCCGCAGACCTCCTCGAGGGTGGTCACGCCGGCAACACACTTCTGCAGCCCGTCCATGAACATGGTCTGCATGCCATTGGCGGCGGCAGCCTCGGCCACCGCCTGGGTCGATGCCCGGGCCCGGATCAGCTCGCGTACCCGCTCGTTCATCTCGAGAAACTCGAAGATGCCGAGCCGCCCCACAAAGCCGAGCTCCTCGCACGATTCGCAACCGGGCGCCTCCCACAGCCGGAGGTCGCTCGTCGCCGTGAAGCCGGCCTGAGCGAAGAAGGCGAGCTCGTCGGCGGTCGCCGGTCGGTCCCGCTTGCAGGCCGGGCAGAGGATGCCGACGAGGCGTTGGCCGAGGACGCCGCGCAGCACCGAGGCGAGCAGATAGGGCTCGACCCCCATGTCGAGCAGGCGCGCGATGGCGCCGGCCGCACTGTTGGTATGCAGCGTGGTCAGCAGCATGTGTCCGGTCAACGCCGCCTGCACCGCCACATCCGCCGTTTCCGGATCGCGGGTCTCGCCGACCATCACCACATCCGGATCGTGACGGACGACCGAGCGAAGGATTCGCGCGAAATCCAGCTCGATCTCGGGCTTCACCTGGATTTGGGTGATCCCGTCGATCTGATACTCGACGGGATCCTCGATGCTGATGAGCTTGTCGCTGGCCTTATTGAGGTGGCGCAGCGCGGCATAGAGGGTGGTAGTCTTGCCGCTGCCCGTCGGGCCGGTGACCAGGATCATGCCGTGCGGCGCGCCGATTGCTCGCTTGAGTTTCGCCTCCAGGTCCGCATCCAGGCCGAGATCCGGAAAATCGCCGCCTTGCGCGCTCTGGTCGAGAATGCGGATGACCAGGCTCTCGCCATGCACCGATGGGGCGGTGGCCACGCGAAGATCGATGCGCCGACCGAGTAGCGTAAGTCGCGCACGGCCATCCTGTGGTAGGCGCCGCTCAGCAATGTCCAGCTTGGCCAGGATCTTGATGCGCGAGATCACCGCGGCTGAAAGACGGCCCGGCGGGGCACCGGCCTCGCGCAGCCGGCCGTGGACGCGATAGCGTACGCGCAGCCGATCCCGGGCCGGCTCGATATGGATGTCGGAGGCGTGCAGCCGCAGCGCGTCGGTCAGCAGCTGATTCACCAGCCGCACCACCGGCGCCTCCTGCGCCGCGCCGATCAGATGCTCGACGTCGGCGCTCAGCTCTGCGCCGATGTCGTCGCCGATGTCGTCAACGATCCGCTGCAGGGCGGACTGGCCCGCTTCCCAGTACCGGGCATAGGCGCGCTGCAGATCCTCCAGCGCCGCGATCACCGGCACGACCTTGCGCTGCAAGGCGAGACCGACCGCCTTGATCGCGTAGCTGTTGCCGGGATCGGCCATCGCCAGCCAGACGGTGTCTTCGGACGCCCGCACGGGCAGCACGGCGGTATGGCGCATGAACCGTGGCGAAATGCCGTCCGCGAGCAGCGGCTCGCGCGGAAACGCCTCGCCGACCACGAGCTCGAAATCGTAGTGGCGGGCAACGGCTTCGGCCCAGTCGCGGCTACTGATCAGGCCGAGGCTGGTCACCGCGGCGGCGAGGCTCTGCCGCTGCTCCTGCGCTGTGGCGGTGGCGCGCACCGCGGCATCCGCCGAGATCCGCCCCGCCAGCACCAGACGGGCCAGCACCGGGTCGAGCTGCCTGGTACGGGGATCCTCGATGGCCGTCGACGCGGAGCGCGTCGCCTGGGGCTCGAGAGGCGAGGCCGTGGACATTGATAATGGGTCCGCTGGTTGGCTAGAGGCTGTGGCGGCCGCGGCACACGCCACCCTTCGCACCTAATACCCTAGAGGGTCTTGAAGGGATAGCTGGTTGCGCTGGCGGCATCGGAAGGTATGTCCCGTCGATCGTTTCGTCGCGCTCCGGCGCGCGCTCTGCTAGCACTCGCCGCCGAGACAGCCGCGGCCACGGACATGATGGGTCGGCTGCGTTGGAGAAGCGCGAACCCATGACCTTTGCTGCAGTTGTCATCATTGGTCTGGGCATGGTCGGGTTGATCGTCCTGTTCCTGTTCGAGCTCGCCCGCATCTTGGCCGAAGGCGGTGTTAAGCTGCTCGTGTGGCCCCGGCTGAATCACGGCTACGAGGTGGCCCCCGTAACCCGCCTGGCGGTGGCGCCATGGGCGCTCCTGCTGTTCGCTCTTGCAGCCAATGGCGCGTGCATGCTGCTGTTCGGGCATGATCTGCTCGGCCAACCGGACAATCGCTATGTCCCCTGGCTGGGCGCGGCATTGCTGCCGTTGGCGATGATCCATCTGATCGACTACCAACGAAGCGTGCTGGTCGCGGCTGTGGGGTTCGCCCTGCTGACCGCGGGGACGCTGTACGTGCTCCATCTCTATCAGGCTTGGGCGTGGCTGCCCCTCGTCCTGCCGCTACTGCTGTGGTCACTGAACGGTGTCCGAGCGGTGCACGCAGACAGGTCGTTCGGCTGAGCAGGGGATGGGTTCCACGAGCTACGATGCCGTGATCGACGCGCGGGGCCTGAGCTGTCCGATGCCGCTGGTGAAGTGCCGGCAAGCCCTGATGGTGCTGTCGGCGGGAGCACGGGTCTGCGTGCTGGCGACCGACCCCGCTGCGCCCCGCGACTTCGAGGAGTTCGCCGAGGCCACCGGCCACGATCTCGCCGAGCAAAGGGTCGAGGATGGGGTGCATCTGCTGGTCGTCGTCAAGCGGCGCTGATTGTACCGATCGCTGCAACAAAGCCCAGCGTCGCTTGACGGGGCACGCCCCCCCGCGCATCGCTGCGGGAACTGCAAGCGAGTGGAGGCACAGATGACCGGAAAGCTGGCGGGCAAGCGGGCGGTCGTGACGGCGGCGGCCCAGGGCATCGGCAAGGCATCAGCCGAACTGTTCGCCCGGGAAGGTGCCGAAGTGATCGCCACCGACATCGACGCCGCGAAGCTGGCCTTGGTCGCCGGCTGCACGCACGAGCGGCTCGATGTGCTCGATGCTGACGCCATCCAGGCCTTTGCCGGCCAGGTCGGACAGGTCGACGTCCTGTTCAACTGCGCAGGCTATGTTCATCACGGCACGATCCTCGACTGCACCGAGGAGCAGTGGGGATTCGCCTTCGATCTCAATGTGCGCGCCATGTATCGCCTGACCAGAGCGCTCTTGCCGGGCATGTTGGCCCGCGGCGGCGGCAGCATCGTCAATATGAGCTCGGTCGCCTCCTCGGTGAAGGGCGTGCCCAACCGGTTCGTCTACGGGGCGAGCAAGGCGGCGGTGATCGGCCTGACCAAGGCGGTCGCGATGGATTTCGTCGCCAAGGGCATCCGCTGCAACGCGATTTGTCCCGGCACCGTGGAAACGCCGTCGCTCGACGACCGGATGCGCGCCCAAGGCGACTACGCGGCCGCGCGGCAGGCCTTCATCGCACGGCAGCCGATGGGGCGAATCGGCACGCCCGAGGAGATCGCGGCGCTGGCGCTCTATCTGGCGTCGGACGAAAGCAGCTACACGACGGGCGGAGTTCACGTTATCGACGGCGGCATGACCTGCTGAGCATCGACGCCGTCGCGGTGTCGTGCTGCCGATGGAGCGGAGGATGTGGCGACTTCGGCCACTGGGACTGGCAGGACTTGCCGTCCTTGCCGCCTGTGCGGGAGCCGAGGCGCCTCGGGGCGATGGGCACGCCGCCATGCGGGCGGCGCCACAGCCGCAAGCCGATTGGGCGGCCGAGCTGTCCGAGCTCCTGCCGGCGATCGAGGCATGCCTCCAGGATTCCGGGGTGGCAGCGATCGGCGTGACGAAGGCTTGGCCGATCGCCGAGGGCCTGACCGGCGTTAGACTCTTGGCGTCCGGCGGCGAGCGTTCCGACTGCGTGGCGGTGGCGGACGGCTCGGGCGTCGTGCTTACCGAGAAGGTCTGGACCGTCTCCCAACTCAGTGGCGAGCGCTCGCCACTGTTCACGCCGGCAGCTGGTGAGCGGCCCGTGGGCAGCCAGTGCCTCGCGGTTTCGGTCGCTCGGGACGGTGCGGGCGAGGATGTCGGCTGGCTGTCCTACGACGTCTGTCGACAGCCCAGATCGGCAGCGCTGCAGCCGAAACCGCCTGCCGGCGGCAACGGCTGACGCATCACTCGCTGGCCTGGTGCGGACGGCCGACCAGCCATGTTAGATGGGGCGGAGGCCGGCCCAAGACGCTTCTCGAGGGAATCGATTGGATATGAATCGTCTCCTGGTGCTGCTGGTGCTGACGCTCACGGCCGGTTGCGGGGCCACGCGCGACCAGCTGAAGCAGGCGGGCTATGATTGTCGCGAGCGGAACTATGACGCGCTCGAGGCGGTCACGGCGTGCGATCGGCTGCTTTCGCAAGACCCGCCGCAGGAGCAGAGGGCCGTCTATCTCGCGGCCCGCGGCGTGGCCTACGCCCGACTCGGCCGCACCGAGGAGGCCAAGGCCGACATCGATGCCGCACTGGCCATGGAGCCGCGGCTCACCACCGCTCGTCTGGAGCGGGCGAAGATCGCCGAGAAGTCGGGAGATCTCGCCGCGGCGCGGGCCGACTACGATCAGGTTCTGGCAGAAGGCCCGTGGCTCGTCGACGCCTTGATCGGGCGGGCGCGGCTGGAGCTGGAGGCCGAGGACTATCCAGGGGCCATTCGCGATCTCTCCGAGGCGGTCAAGTTGCGGCCGGAGCGGAGCGACGCTTGGCTGCTGCTCGGCACCGCGCATCGGCGCTCGGGGGATTTCGCCGCGGCCGCTCATGACTATGGCGAGGCGATCAAGCTGCGTCCGGACGCCGCCAACGTGCGGCTCGCCCGCGCTGCGGCGCTGTTGCAGCTGGGCGATTACCCCGCGGCACTGGCCGACGCGGATGCGGCCATCGCGCTGGAGCCTCGCTCGGCCGAGGCCTACAGCCAGCGTGGCAGGATCGAGGCTGCGAGCGGGCAGCTCGACCAAGCCATTGCCGATTTCACGCGAGCGTTGGAGCTGGACCCGAACCTGGCCGACGCTTACCGCAACCGGGGTAATGTCCAGGTTCGCAAAGGCAGTCTGGATGCCGCCATCACTGATTTCACGGCCGCGATCGAGCGCGCTCCCGACCTTGCCGCCGCATATTTGGCGCGCGCCGACGCTCTGGTGAAGAAGGGCCAGGACGAGGCTGCGCTCAAGGATCTCGACGAGGCGATCCGCCTCGATCCGCAGAATGCGCTCGGCTACCTCGCGCGGGGCAATGCGCTGATCCGTCTGAATCGTGCCGAGACGGCGATCGCCGCCTTCGACCGGGCGATCGCATTGCGGCCGAACCTCGCGGCCGCGTTCTACGGGCGCGGCCGGGCCAATCTCTTGATGGACCGGGCCGACCCTGCACGGGCCGACTTCAGCGAAGCCCTGCGTCTCGACCCAACGATGGAAGCGGCGCGGCGCCAGCTCGACAATCTGGCCCGCGCCCAGGCGAAGCGGGCGGCGTAAGCACGCTCAGGCCGATGCCGGGCGCACCAACGCGCCGAAGTTGCGTGCCGGGTCCAGCTCTGGGGCAGTCAGGCCGGCAGGCCGCGCCGCTGCACCGCCCGAGCGGGGCAGGAACCGACCGGAGCCCGGGGCGGTCGTAAGCCGACCCTCCCGTACGATCACCTCGCCGCGGCGCAGGACCGTCTCCGGCCAGCCGCGCAACGACCGCCCGGCATAGGGCGTGTAGCCGGCCCCGTCGTGACGCGGGCCCTGCTCGATCGCCACCTCGCGGTCCGGGTTCCAGAGAACGAGGTCCGCGTCGGCGCCGATGGAGATGGTGCCCTTCGCGGGTGCCAGGCCGTAGAGGCGGGCCGGCGCCGAGGCGGTGAGCTCGACGAACTTCTCCACGCCCATCCGGCCGCGGCTGACCATCGCGTCGAACAGCACGGGGAGCCGCAGCTCGAGCCCCGGCATGCCGTTCGCGATCTGCTTGAAGCTGGCGTCGGGGCCGTTGGCGAGCTTGCCGCTCGCGTCCATGCGGTAGGGTGCGTGGTCCGAGGACACCGTCTGCAGCGTGCCGATCTCGAGCGCCCGCCACAGGGCCTCCTGGTCCGACCTCTCGCGCAGCGGCGGCGAGCACATCCACATCGCGCCCTCCAACCCCGGGCGGTCGAGATCGCCGGCGGAAAGCGTCAGATATTGCGTGCAGGTCTCGCCCCAGACCTTGAGGCCCTCGCCGCGCGCCCGATGGATCGTGGCGGCACCCTCGGCGGTGCTGACGTGAAAGATCATCAGCGGCTGGTCGATCAGCGCCGCGCAGGCGATGGCGCGGCCGATTGCCTCGACCTCGCCGAGCCGGGGATGGGACGGCACATGGTAGCGCGGCGCCCGGTAGCCGCCCTCGAGCAGGCGACGGCCCATCCAGGTGATCATGCCGTGGTTCTCGGCATGGACGCAGACCATGAGCTCGTGCCGCCGGGCCGCGTCCAGCACATCCAGAAACTGCGCGTCGTCGATGCGCAGCCGGTCGTAGGTCAGAAATACCTTGAGCGAGCCGTGGCCGGACCGCGCGAGGGGCGGCAGCTCCTCCGCCAGCACGTCGGGCCTGGGATCGCAGAGAATCATGTGGAAGGCGTAGTCGACCATCGCCCCGCGTTGCGCGGCCAGGTGATAGTCCTCGACCACGCGCGTCAGGCTCATGCCGACATGCTGGGCTGCGAACGGTATCACCGTGGTTGTGCCGCCGACTGCGGCCGATGCGGTGGCCGTGGCGAAGGTATCCGCATTCATCAGGCCGGACGCGGTGAGCTGCTCGATGTGGCAGTGACTGTCGACCCCGCCGGGCAGCACGAGACGCCCCGTGGCGTCCAGCTCGGAGCGCCCGGCGGGCAGGCTAAGGCCGAGCGCTGCCACCTGCTCGCCGACGATGCCGATGTCGGCTGTGAAAACGCCGCTCGCAGTCCCGACGGTGCCACCACGAATGACGAGATCGAAGCTGCTCATGGCGGGACCGGTCGCGGAGTGGGCAGGGAGCCCGAGCCTTACCGGACGCCGATGGTCCGGTCCAGGCGGGCCAGCAGCAGGTCGATCTCGGTGCGCGTCTCCTCCGACAGCGGCGCGGCGGGCGACCGCAAGGCGGGTGTGCTCAGAGCACCGCGTCGCCAGAGAACGTATTTGCGCACGGTCAAGCCGAGCCCAGGCTGCTGCTCGTAGCGCAGCAGCGGCAGATAGGGATCGTAGGCGTCGAGTGATTTCTCGAGGCATCCCGCCCGACCCAGGCGACAGACGTCGACCAGCATTTCCGGGAAAGAGAAGCCCGTCATGGCGCCGTCCGCACCCCGCGCCAGCTCGTGGGGCAACAGGATGCCGCCATGCCCGCACAGGATCGACAGGCGGCTGGCACCACTCTCCTCCTGGCGGCGCAGTGCGGTGATCTTGTCCAGGCCAGGCCAGTCCTCGTGCTTGAGCACCACCATGCCCGAACACTCGTCGGCGATGCGGCGGATCAATGTAGCCCCCATCGGCGGCCCGCCGGCCAGGGGGAAATCCTGGAGCACCCAGGGGGTCGGGCCGAGCCGCCGCGAAATCTCCCGGCAATAGCCCAGGATCGCATCGTCGCCGCGCAGCGTGCCGGGTGGTGCCACCATCACCCCGGCGGCGCCCCGGTCCATAACGGCGGCAGTCAGCTCCGCCGTGCTGGCGAAGCCGGGGCTGGAGACGCCGACCACGACCGGCAGCCGGGTCCGACCGAGAACGCGCCGTGCGACGACCAGCGACTCGTCCTGGGTCAGCTTCGGCGCCTCGCCAAGCTGCCCGAGTATCGTGATGCCGTCGACGCCGCGCTCCTGATACCAGTCGATCAAGCGGTCGAGTGCGGCAAGGTCGAGCGCGCCATCTGCGGCGAACGGTGTCGCGGCGATGATGTAGACCCCAGCAGCCTCGGTCGTCAGCACCACCACCTCCATATCCGTGGAAGAGGGACGACGCTAGGCGGCGGGCGCCGCGTCGTCGATCTCGAAACTGGTCTGCTGCCGCCCCTGCCAAGTGTCGAGACGGAGGCGGCCCGCGAGCCGCAACGGCACGCGCGCCGCCAGCAGCTCGCGGCCGAGCGGCGAGGAGCCGCTGCGGAAGGCGATCGCTTTGACCCTGCCGTCGAACGCGCCGGTCACGATGCAGCTGACATGGCCGTCGCCGACAATTCTCGCCTGCATGATCCGCGCATCCGTCAGGACGAAGCATGGCTCGGCATTGCCGGAACCGTAGGGTGCCAGCCGGGCCACCTGCTCGGCGAGCGCCGGCTTGGCGGCGCCGACACTGAGCGTCCCATCCAGCACGAGGGGCCGCGGAGCTGGGACGCCCTGGCCGAGCACCGCGGCGAAGGCCTCCAGCAGGTACTCGTGGAACCGGCCGAGATCCGCCTCCGCAAGCGTCATGCCGGCGGCCATAGCATGGCCACCACCCTGCAGCAGCACACCCTGCTGCCGCGCGGCGATGATCGCTGCGCCGAGGTCGAAGCCATGGACGGAGCGGGCGGAACCTTTGGCGATGCCCTCGGCAATGGCGAGCACGGCGACCGGACGGTGAAAGCGATCGGTCAAGCGGCTCGCGACGATGCCGACCACACCCGGATGCCACCCCGCCGCGGCTGCCACGATGACCGCGCGCCCGGCCGCCAACTGCGGCTCGATCACGCGCTCGGCCGCTTCGAGGGTAGCCCGCTCCAGCGCCTGGCGATCCGTGTTGAGGGCGTTGAGCTGCCGCGCCAGCGCGCCAGCCTCCTCGGCGGATTCTGTCGTCAGCAGTCGCGCCCCGAGGTCCGACTGCCCGATCCTGCCGCCGGCGTTGATCCTGGGCCCGAGGACGTAGCCGAGTTGCCGCGCGTCCGTCACGCCGCCGAGGCCGGCGACTTCAGCTAGAGCGGCGAGCCCCCGTGCGCCGGCAGTGCGCGACACCTTGAGGCCCTGATGGACGAAGGCGCGGTTGAGACCGGCGAGAGGCACGACATCGCACACCGTCCCCAACGCGACGAGGTCGAGCCAATGCAGCAGCGGGGGCTCCGGCAGCCGGGAGTATGCGCCTCGATCGCGCAGAATGCGGGTCACCGCGACCAGCACGACGAAGGTGACACCCACTGCCGCCAAGTGCTTGAGCGGGCTCGCCTGGTCGACCCTGTTCGGATTCACCACCGCCAAGGCCTGCGGGAGCGCCTCCTCGGCAGCATGGTGATCGATGACCACGACCTCGAGGCCGAGCGCCGCAGCATGGTTCAACGGGGCAAAGGCCGTCGTGCCGGTATCGAGGGTGACGACGAGGCGGCAGCCCAGGCCGGCGAGCGCCGTCAGTATCCGCACGTTGGGACCGTAGCCGTCGCGGATGCGATCGGGGATCTCGAACGCCACCTGGCAGTCATGCGCGCGCAGATAGCGGGTGAGCAACGCGGTCGCCGTGGCGCCGTCGACGTCGTAGTCGCCGATCAGCCCGACCGGCTCTCGGCGCAGGATCGCGTCGGCCAGTCTCTCGGCAGCCCGATCGAGATCGTGCAAGTGCGATGGGTCGGGCAGCCAGTCGCGCAGCCTCGGCGCGAGAAAGGCGCCGGCTTCCTTTGGCCCGACGCCGCGGCCGGCGAGCACGCGGCCAAGGATCTCCGCGATGCCGTGTTGCTGGCAGATGGCGACCGCGATCGTTTCGTCGCAGGCGCGTAGCCGCCAGCTACGCCCGAGCACGCTGCGCTCGACCTCCATGTGGGAACCCTGCTGCCACGACTGTGCGACTTGTAGGCTGGCCGCTCGACCTTCCCAAGCGCCTACTCGCAGCGTTCGCGCTTCGGCCGGCATCCCTTGCCGGCCATGCTGCGGGTGCTAAGCAGAAGAGAGGGTCGAGCGACGGCGAGTGGGAGGAAGCGCATGATGCCGAGATGCGGCCGTGCCGTATGGCTGACCTTGATGGCGCTGGCACCCGTGGTCATCCACACTCAGGCGTCCGCCGCATCGAGCGAGGTCGCGCTGCGGATACTCGCGATCAACGATTTCCACGGGAACCTTCTGCCACCGTCGGGTGGCATCAAGATCCCGGATCCGGCCAATCCGGGCAAGACGATCGCCGTGCCGGCCGGTGGCTCCGAGGCGATGGCGACCCTCTTGTCCCAGCTTCGGGCCGGCGCGCCCAACACGATCTTCGTGGCGGCCGGGGATCTGATCGGCGCCAGCCCCCTCCTCTCAGGCATCCTGCACGACGAGCCGACCATCGAGAGCATGTCGCTCATGGGCCTCGCGGCCAGTGCCGTCGGCAATCACGAGTTCGACGACGGCATGGACGAGCTGCTGCGGCTGCAGCATGGCGGCTGCCCGCCAGGCAACGTGAACTGTGGCGATGCCGAACGCTTCGCGGGCGCCGGCTTCCAATATCTGGCCGCCAGCACGATCGACGACGCCACCGGCAAGCCGGTGCTGCCGCCCTACTACGTCAGGGAGTTCGACGGCGTTCCCGTCGCGTTCATCGGCCTTACTCTCAAGGGCACGCCGGGCATCGTGATGCCCTCCGGCGTCGCAGGCCTCACCTTCAAGGACGAAGCGGAGACCGTGAACGCGCTGGTGCCGGAATTGCGCGCCAAAGGCATCGAGGCGATCGTCGTCCTGATCCACGAGGGTGGCTTCCCGACCGGCGGGATGAACGAGTGCCCCGGCATCTCGGGCGCCATCACCGAGATCGTGCCGAAGCTGGACAAGGCCGTGGACCTCGTGATCAGCGGGCATACCCACAAGGCCTACACCTGCGTGATCGACGGCAGGCTGGTCACCAGCGCCGACAAGTTCGGCACGCTGGTGACCGAGATCGACGTCACCCTCGACCGCGCCAGCCGCGACGTGGCCAGCGCCAAGGCCGAGAACATCATCGTGCGCACCGAGGAGCTGGCGAAGGACCCGCAGCAGACGGCTCTGATCGAGCGCTATCAGCGGATCGTGCAGCCGCTGGCCGACCGGGTGGTGGGCCATCTGGTCTCGGCGCTCACCAAGGAGGAGACGCCGGCGGGCGAGACCACGCTGGGCGACGTCATCGCCGATGCCCAGCTCGCCGCGACCAAGGCCGAGATCGCCAGCGGCGCCGAGATCGCCTTCACCAATCCCGGCGGTGTGCGGACCGACCTGCCCTTGAAGGAGGGAGGCGTCGTCACCTACGCCGATCTCTTCGCCGTGCAGCCGTTCGGCAACTCGCTGGTGACGATGGAGCTGACCGGCAGTCAGATCGAGCGGATGCTGGAGCAGCAGTGGATCGACCAGCCGAAGCCGCGCATCCTGCACGTCTCGGACGGTTTCAGCTACAGCTGGGACGGCGGCAAGCCGCCGGGTGAGCGGGTCGACCCGGCCAGCCTCCAGCTCAACGGCAAGCCCGTCGATCCCATGGGTGCGTATCGGGTGACCGTGAACAGCTTCCTCGCCGACGGCGGCGACGGCTTCTCGGTGATCAAGGAGGGTATCGACCGGGTAACAGGCCCCTACGACGTCAATGCCCTGGCCGACTATTTTTCCGTTCGGGAGAAGGTGGGGGTCCCGCCCCTCGACCGGATCGGCAGGCTGGACCAGACGCAATAGGGCTCGAACGGAGCCGCCTTTAGTAGATCATGCCCAGCTCGAGCTGGGCCTCCTCGGTCATCATCGAGGGGTTCCAGGGCGGGTCCCAGACCACCTTGACCTCGCAGGCCGACACGCCCTCGACGCCCGCGACCTTCTGCTCGATCTCACCAGGCAGCGTCTCGGCCACCGGGCAATGCGGCGAGGTCAGGGTCATCTCGACCAGCACGCGATCGTCGTCCTCGATGTCGATCTTGTAGATCAGGCCCAGCTCGTAGATGTTCACCGGAATCTCGGGGTCGTAGACCGTCCGCAGCACCTCGATGATCTGCCGGCCCGTCTCCTCGACGTGGACCTGTCGCTCCTTGGTGGCCACATCTTCCGGGTCGTCGGCCAGGATCGCCTGCGCACGCGCCATCGCGGTGTCCACGGCACCCTCCATCATTGCAGCATCCCGCCGGCCCGCCGCAGGCTGGCGACGAACGTGTCGATGTCCTGAAAGCTGGTGTAAAGCCCGATCGACGCCCGCGCGCTCGCCGCCAGCCCGAATCGCTCGTGTAGCGGCATCGCGCAGTGATGCCCGGTGCGGATCGCGATGCCGTCGAGATCGAGCAGGGCGGCCAGATCCTGGGGATGCACCCCCTCGAGGGCGAAGGTCAGCACGCTGCACTTCTCGGGTGCGGTGCCGATCAGGCGCAGCCCGGGGATCTGGTTCAAGGCCCGCGTGGCGTAGGCGAGCACCTCCGCCTCGTGCAGGGCGATGTCGTCCAGGCCCAACGCCTCGACATAGTCGATCGCCGCGCCGAAAGCGACGATGCCGGCGATGTCCGGCGTTCCCGCCTCGAACTTGAACGGGATCTCGTTCCACGTCGTGCCGGCGAAGCTGACGCGCTCGATCATGTCGCCGCCACCTTGATAGGGTGGCATCACTTCCAGGTGCTCGGCCTTGCCGTGCAGCACGCCCACGCCGGTGGGGCCGTAGAGCTTGTGGCCCGAGAACGCCAGGAAATCGGCACCCAACTCCTGGACGTCGACCGGGATGTGCTGCACCGCCTGGGCCGCGTCGATCAGGATCGGCAGGCCGCGCTCGCGCGCGATCCGCACTAGGTCGTGGACCGGGTTCACCGTGCCCAGCACGTTGGAAACCCAGGCGACCGCGATCATCCGCGTCCGGTGTGTGATGCGCTCGGCAAACGCCGCCATGTCGAGCTCGCCGGTGTCGGTGACCGGGGCGGCGACTACATGCGCACCGGCGGCATCCGCCGCCATCTGCCAGGGCACGATGTTGGCGTGGTGCTCCATCTCGGTGACCAGGATCTCGTCCCCTGGTTCCAGCCGTGGTCGCAGGAAGCTCGCCGCGACCAGATTGATGGCCTCGGTGGCGTTGCGGGTGAATACGATCTCGCGCCAGTCGGCCGCGTTCACGAACGCCTGCACCTTGCGCCGCGCAGCGTCGTGGGCGGCAGTCGCACGCTGGCTCAGATCGTACACGCCGCGATGGATGTTGGCGTAGTCCTGCTCGTAGAAGCGCTTGAGCGTCTCGATCACCGCGCGCGGCTTCTGGGCGCTGGCGGCGGTGTCGAGATAGACCAGCGGCCGGTCGTTCATCCGTGTCGCCAGGATCGGAAAATCCCGGCGCACGCGCTCGATGTCGTAGCCTTGCCGCGCGGCGCGGGCAGCGAGCGCGGTCACACCAGCTCTTCCAGGCTCGGCCCGCCCGGCAGCCGTTTGGCGGCGAGCTCACGGACATGGTGGCGCACCGACGGATCGGCAAACCGCTCCACGACCTCGGCCGCGAAGGCGAAGGTCAGCACACTCTCGGCAACCTCGCGCGAAAGACCGCGCGAGCGAAGGTAGAACAGGGCGGTCGGGTCCAGGTCGCCGGAGGTAGCGCCGTGACTGCACTTCACGTCGTCGGCATAGATCTCGAGCTCGGGCTTGGTGTCAATCTCGGCGTCGTCCGACAGCAGCAGATTGTCGTTCTTCTGGTAGGCGTTCGTCTTCTGTGCGTCCTGGTGGACGATGATCTTGCCGGCGAACACGGCATGGGCGCGGCCGTCGATCACGCCCTTGTAGAACTGGTCCGAATGGCTGGCGGGCGCCATGTGGTGGACCCGGATCAGATTGTCGACATGCTCGCGTCCTCGGGCGTGATACAGGCCGTTCAGGAGGCACTCGACTCCGCGGCCGAGAATCCGCGCCTCGGTCTCGTTGCGCACGAGTCCGCCACCGATGGTGGCAACCGTCTGTGCGAGCCGGGCGCCGTGGTCGAAGCGGATATACGCCTTGCCGATCTGCGTGCATTCGGGCGTGACCAGCTCGACGCGGTCGTGCTCCAGCGCCGCGCCGGGACCCAGATCGATCTGGGTCACCAGGTTGGTGAGGCTCGCGCCTGCTCCGATGCCGACATGACTCTCGATCAGGCGCAGACGGGCGCCGGCACCAAGCCGCAGCACGATCCGCGGGTGGCTCATGAAGGCGGAAGGCTGGCCGACGGTCAGGAACAGAAGCTGCAAGGGATCTTCGGCGTCAGCGCCATCGTCGAGCTCGACCCACGCGCCGGCACCAGCGAAGGCGCCGTTCAGCGCGGTGAATGCGCGATCGTCCTCGACGATCGCCAAGGTCTGCGCCACCCGCTCGGGTTCGTTCTGCAGCGCGCGTTGCAGGCTCGTGGCCCGCACCCCCCGCGGCAGGCCCTGCACATGGCTCAGCTCCGGAACGACATGACCATTGATGAAGATCAGGCGCCGGGCCTTGTGGCCGCCCAGGAGATAAGGGCCGATCGCGTCGAGGCCGACCTCGGCTTTCGGCGCCAGCGCCAGTGGCACGTTCGCGGCCTTGACGACGTTGGTGTACTTCCAGTCCTCGGCCCGACTGGTCGGGATGCCCTGCTCGACAAAGCGATCATAGGACGCTCTGCGCCACTGCCGCAGACCTTGGCCGGCCAACGCATCCTGGGCATTGGCAAACGCGGACCCGAAAGCCGGCAGCGGCTCGACCGCAGAGCGGTTCGCGGCCATCGCCTCAGGCTCCTGCCCGCTGCTCGGCACGCTCGCCGCCGAGCACGCCGGCATAGCCGCCGGCCTCGAGCTCCAGCGCCAGCTCCTTGGAGCCCGAGCGGCGGATCTCACCGTTCGCCAGGACGTGGACCTGGTCGGGCACGATGTAGTCGAGCAGCCGCTGATAATGCGTGATCACGATGAAGCCGCGCGTCGGCCCGCGCAGCGCGTTGACGCCGTCCGCCACGGTGCGCAGGGCATCGATGTCCAGCCCCGAATCGGTTTCGTCCAGGATGCACAGCCGCGGCTCAAGCATCGCCATCTGCAGGATCTCGTTGCGCTTCTTCTCGCCGCCCGAGAAGCCGAAGTTCAGGTCCCGCTTGAGCAGCTCCTCGCTGACGCCAACCACTTTGGCCCTCGCCCGAAGCCGCTTCATGAATTCGCCGGCACCGATCTCGGCCTCGCCTCGCGCCCTGCGCTGGGCGTTCATGGCCTGGCGCAGGAAGTACATGTTGGCGACGCCGGGAATTTCGACCGGATACTGCATGGCCAGGAAGACGCCGGCGGCGGCGCGCTCCTCCGGCTCCATGGCAAGCAGGTCCTCGCCGTCGAGCGTGACGCTGCCACTGGTGACCTCGTAGCCCTCCCGGCCCGCGAGGACAAACGCGAGCGTGCTCTTGCCCGAGCCGTTCGGGCCCATGATGGCGTGCACCTCGCCCGGCCCGACCCGGAGCGAAAGTCCGTTGATGATCCGCTTGCCGTCCACCTCGGCGTGCAGGTCCTTGATCTCGAGCATCGTTGCGATCCGTTATGCCTTGCGCGTCAGCCCACACTGCCCTCGAGCGAGATGCCCAAGAGCTTCCTGGCCTCGACGGCGAATTCCATCGGCAGCTCCTCCATCACCTCGCGGCAGAAGCCGCTGACGATGAGCGCCACCGCATCCTCGGCGCCCAGGCCGCGGCTGCGACAGTAGAACAGCTGGTCGTCGCTGATCTTGCTGGTGGTCGCCTCGTGCTCGCACTTGGCGGTCCGGTTCTTGACCTCGATGTAGGGCACGGTATGGGCGCCGCAGCGGTCGCCGATCAGCAGGCTGTCGCACTGCGTGTGGTTGCGGGCACCTTCGGCCGACTTCAGCATCCGCACGAGCCCACGGTAGGTGCTGTCCGAGCGGCCGGCGGCGATGCCTTTGGCGACGATGCGCGAGCGGGTGTTCTTGCCGATGTGGATCATCTTGGTGCCGGTGTCGGCCTGCTGGCGGCTGTTGGTCACGGCCACCGAGTAGAACTCACCCACCGATTCGTCGCCCTGCAGCACGCAGGAAGGATACTTCCACGTGATCGCCGAGCCGGTCTCGACCTGGGTCCAGCTGATCTTGGATTTCCGCCCGCGGCAGGCACCGCGCTTGGTGACGAAATTGTAGATGCCGCCCCTGCCTTCCTTGTCGCCCGGATACCAGTTCTGGACGGTGGAGTACTTGATCTCCGCGTCGTCCAGGGCGACCAGCTCGACCACGGCGGCATGGAGCTGGTTCTCGTCGCGCATCGGCGCGGTGCAGCCTTCGAGGTAGCTGACATAAGCACCCTCGTCGGCGACGATCAGCGTCCGCTCGAACTGGCCGGTGCCGGCAGCGTTGATACGAAAATAGGTCGACAGCTCCATCGGGCAGCGCACGCCCTTGGGCACGTAGACGAAGCTGCCGTCGGAGAAGACCGCTGAGTTGAGCGCGGCGAAGAAGTTGTCGCCCTGCGGCACCACCGAGCCGAGATAGCGGCGCACGAGCTCGGGATGCTCGCGGATCGCCTCGGAGATCGAGCAGAAGATGACGCCGAGTTCGGCGAGCTTGCTGCGAAAGGTGGTGGCGACCGAGACGCTGTCGAACACGTAGTCGACGGCGACGCCGGCCAGGATCTCCTGCTCGCGGATCGGGATGCCGAGCTTGTCGTAGGTCCTGCGGATCTCCGGATCGATCTCGTCGAGCGATTTCGGCTGCTCCTTCTGTTTCGGAGCGGCGTAGTAGCTGATCCCCTGATAGTCGATCGCGGGATAGTGCGGCTTCTGCCAAGTCGGCTCGGTCATGCCGGTCCAGCGGCGATAGGCTTCGAGCCGCCACTCGGTCATCCACTCCGGCTCGTCCTTCTTGGCCGAGATCTGCCGGACGACGTCCTCGCTCAGCCCGACCGGAACGCGGTCTTCCTCGACGTCGGTCACGAAGCCGTATTTGTACTCGTGCCCGGTGTAATCACGGACCTGCTCGAGGGCAGAGGCCATCGTCTACTCCGTCAGGTCGGGGCCGGCGCTCACTGGCGCGCCCCGCGCAGATGCTCGCCGTGCGGCAGGAACGCCGCCGGGATCGCGTGAGCCATTTCGTCGAGGGTAACCTCGTCGAGCGAATCGCGGATGGCGCGGTTGATGCGCTCCCAGTTCGCCCGCGTCGGGCACAGGCTCAGGATACTGCAATCCCCGGGCGTCGGCTCGGTGCAGGAGGTGATCGCGATCGGCCCGTCCAGGGCTTCCACGACTGCCCTGACGCTCACCATGCCGGCTGGTCGGGCAAGGCCGTAACCGCCCTGGGCGCCACGGTGGGAGACGAGCAGCTCGGCGCGGGTCAAGAGCTTGAGGACCTTGCTGGTCATCGCCTGCGGCACGGCTGTCGCAGTAGCCACATCCGCGGCCGTGTGCTGGCGTCCGGGATGGCGCGCCAGATGCGTCGCGATGACGATGCCGTAGTCCGCGAGCTTGCTCAGCCTGATCAAGTGGCGCCCACACACCTGGAGAATCAGGACCAACGCGGTACTGATTGCTCGTAACTTGGCCTCCGGGCCGGCGATGTCAAGCGACCAGACCGCGGTTCCGGTCACCGGCTTGCCGCCCTCGGGCGGCGCGTCTAAGCACCGTTCGCCGGCCGAATCCAGCACCGACGAGGAGCGTCGCGCGACCATGACCGAGGCGTTGGCGGGAATCCGTGTCCTCGATCTGTCGAGGATCCTGGCGGGGCCGACCTGTACCCAGCTTCTGGGCGATCTCGGCGCGGACATCATCAAGATCGAGCGCCCCGGCGCCGGCGACGACACACGCAAATGGGGCCCGCCCTATGTGGAGGGTCACGACGGCCCCACCGCCGAGAGCGCCTACTATCTCTGCGCCAACCGCAACAAGCGCTCGGTCGCGATCGACATCGCCTCGACCGCCGGCCAGGCGCTGGTCCGTCGGCTGCTCGCCCATTGCGACGTGCTGGTGGAGAACTTCAAGGTCGGAGACCTCGGCCGGTACGGCCTCGGCTGGGAACAGCTGCGCCCCGACTTCCCGCGGCTCGTCTACTGCTCGATCACCGGCTTCGGCCAGACCGGCCCCTACGCCCCGCGCGCCGGCTACGACTATCTCGCCCAGGGGCTGGGCGGCATCATGAGCATCACGGGAGAGCCAAATGGGTCGCCGATGAAGGTCGGCGTCGGCATCGCCGATGTCATGTGCGGCATGTACGCGACCGTCGCGGTACTGGCGGCGCTGCGGCACCGCGACGCCACCGGCGAGGGCCAATGCATCGATGCGGCCCTGCTCGACACGCAGATCGCCTGGCTGATCAACGAGGGCACCAACTACCTGCTGTCCGGCCGGGTCCCGCGACGGCTCGGTACCGAGCATCCCAACATCGTGCCGTACAAGACGTTCGAGAGCGCCGACGGCTACGTCATCCTGGCGGTCGGCAACGATTCCCAGTTTCGTAAGTGGTGCGATTTCGCCGGCGCACCGGAGCTCGCGGCCGACTCCAGGTTCGCGACCAACAGCCTCCGGATCATGCACCGCGCCGAGCTTTATGCCCTGATGCCAGAGGTGATGCGCACGCGGACCACCGCTGAATGGGTCGATGGGCTCGCCCGGCTCGGCGTCCCGTGCGGGCCGGTGAACGATCTGGATGGCGTATTCGCCGACCCGCAGGTTCATGCGCGCGGCATGCGGCTGGACATGCCCCACGCATCGGCGGCCGCCGGGTCGGTGCCGCTGATCGCCAACCCGCTCAAGATGAGCGCCACCCCGCCTTCCTACCGCCACAGCCCGCCGACGCTCGGCCAGCACACCGACGAGGTGCTCGCCGAGCTGCTCGGACTCGACGCTGCCGAGCGCGCCCGGCTGCGCGAGGCTGGAACGGTCGTCTGACCTCAGCGGCGCGCGCGGAAGAAGGCGCGCAGAAGCGCGCCGGCTCGTTCCGCAGCGATCCCGCCATAGACCTCCGGCCGATGGTGGCAGGAGCTGCTGGCGAAGATCCTAGGCCCGTGGTCGACGCCGCCGCCCTTGGGATCCTCCGCCCCGAAATAGATACGGCGCAATCGGGCAAGGCTCGCCGCCGCCGCGCACATGGGGCAGGGCTCGAGGGTGACGTAAAGGTCGCAGCCGACCAGTCTCGGCGTGGCGAGGCGCGCGGCCGCCGCCCTGATCACGATGATCTCGGCATGCGCGGTCGGGTCGGCCCGCTCCTCGATCCGGTTGCGGTCCTCGGCCAGCACCGTGCCGTCGGCGGCGATAATTACCGCACCGACCGGCACCTCGCCGGTGGCGGCTGCCAGCTCGGCCTGGGCGAGCGCCCGGGCCATCGGCAAGTCGCTAGGGTCGGCGCGGTTCCGAACCGAAGGACACCTCGACATCGCTCGCTTCCCCGGCCGGCTCGCTCATGGCCACCTCGAACCGGGCCACGTCGCCGGGGCCGAGCGCAGGCCGGGGCGGCGCGAACAGCTCGTGGCCCAGCTCGCGCCGTTGCCCGTCGAGCAGAGCGACCCGGATCGGCGGCACCGGCCGCGGCCGGGGCGAGATATTGCTGATCTCGCCCGTGACTACCAGTACCTGCCGGCCGTCGGCGACCCGTCGCTCCGAGGCGAGGCCGCGAAATTCGATGTCCAGGGGCAGCTCGAGCGAGAGCCCGAGCTTCTGATAGAGCGAGATCATGGCCGGGACGCGGGTGGCGATCTCGTCCCGCCCTGCTACCAGAGCGGCCAGCAGGAGAAGCACCAGGGCGCCGGCCAGCCAGGAGGTGAGAGGGAAGCGGCGGGTCACGGCAGCGGATGCCAACGCTTCCACCGCCTGCATCGGCGGCGGCTCGGTGGGTGCCTCGATGAACGGCTCGGCGAACCAGCGCTCGCCGCAGCTGGAGCACCGCACCGTGCGGCCTCTCGTGCCGAGCGCGGCGGGCTGGAGATGAAACTGCGCGTGGCAGGCAGGGCAAGTGATGATCATGGCGTCGCTCGCTGTTCCGCAGCGGCCTGCCTTCCTTTACAGTTGAATTCGATCCATATCAATCTACTATATGGTTATCGACCCATAGCTTGGTCCAGCCTGTGGAAGCCGACGTCGACCCCGCGACCGCGCAGCTCCAGGACGTGGCGATGCGCTACGGCAACGGGCCGGAGGTGCTGAGCGACGTTCGGCTGCTGCTCGCTGCCGGCAGCTTTCATTTCCTGACCGGCGCGAGCGGATCCGGAAAAAGCTCCCTGCTACGGGTGATCTCGCTTGCCGAGCCGCCTTCGCGGGGCCGGGTCACGCTGTTTGGGCGGCTCGCGGCCGACCTGACCCGGGCCGAGGCCGGCGCACTGCAGCGGCGCATCGGGGTGGTGTTCCAGGACTTCCGTCTGCTCGACCATCTGACGGTCTTCGACAACGTCGCCCTGCCCCTTCGACTTGCCGGCGCTGTGGATGCCCAGATTGCGGGCCATGTCGGCGAGCTGCTCGCTTGGCTCGGGCTCGGGGAAGTCGTTGCCAAGCGCCCCCCCGAGCTGTCGATGGGGCAGCGGCAGCTCGTCGCTGTCGGGCGGGCGGTGGTGACCCGGCCGCAGCTCCTTCTCGCCGACGAGCCGACGAGCAGCGTCGACGACGGTCATGCGCGCCGGGTGATGCATCTCCTTCTCTCGCTGCACAGGATCGGCACCACCGTCTTGGTGGCGACCCACAGCGACGAGCTGGTGCGGCGGCACCGCTTCCCAGTGCTCGAGATGGCGCGCGGGCGCCTGAGCCGGCGCCCGGCCGGCGCCATCCCGGCGATGGCGTGATGCGCGCAGTCTGGCGCAATGCCGAGCCAGGCCGAGCCCTACCACTCGGCGACGTCCCGGCGGGCGGAACGCTGGCGATCCTCACCGCAGCGGTGGTCTGCTTGGCGGTTCTGGCGCTCGCGGTGGCTTCCGGCGCCAGGGCGCAGCTGGAGCGCCTCGAGGCCGAGCCGCGGCAGCTGACCGTGGCGCTGCCGCCGCCGTCCGGCGCTCCGGACGCTGCCATGCTCGAGCGCGTCGTCGAGGCGATCCGCCGGATTCCGGGAATGGTGGAGCTGCGAGAAGTGCCCCCCACCGAGCTCCAGACGCTGGTCCCCGCCGGCTTGCTCGAAGGGGTAGGTGGGGCAGGCGTCACGCTGCCGCGCCTGCTCGAGGTTGGCTTCGAGTCCAGGAGCACGCCTCGACCTGACGACCTTGTCGCGCGACTTGCGGCCGTCGCCCCGGGAATCACGGTGGGCGCGCCGGACGATGATGCTGCGGCCCAAACCTCGGATTCCCTTCGCACCATGCGTCTCGGTTGGCTTGGCGGTGGTCTGTGCTTGGCCGGGCTCGTGCTCGGCGTGGCCCTGGTCGCTCGCTGGGCCCTCGGTGCGCAGGCCGAGGGCGTCCGCTTGCTGCGTGCGCTCGGCGCCAACGATGCGCACATCTCGCGCCAGTTCGAGGAGCATGCCGCCCGGGCCGCCCTGATCGGCGCCGGCGCCGGCTTTCTCGCTGCCCTGTCGGTCCTCGCGGCCCTGGCTCTCGCCGGCCGGATCTGGCTCGCCGTCGGCCCGGTCGAGCCTCGGCTGACGCCTGCCGACTGGCTGCATCTCGCAGCCGTGCCGGTCGCGGGCGGTCTGCTCGCGGGCTGGGTGGCGAAGCTCACCGTGCGGATCGGCCTCGCCCGTCTGCGCTAGGATGCTTGCCAACGAGCGCAGCCGCGGCTTTGCTCCTCGGCGTCGCTCTCGCGAGTAAATCACGCCCTGCTCGGAACCATGATCCAGGCGCTTCGCTCGCTGGCATTCCAGGCGTTCTTCTATCTCTGGTCCGTCGTGTTGGGGCTGGCGGTCCTGCCGGCGTTCCCGTTCCTCAGCCCTGCGAGCATGCGCGCCGTCGCACGCTTTTGGGAGCGATCCGTCCTGTCCGCGCTGCGCCTCACGGTCGGTCTATCCTACGAAGTCCGTGGCCGCGACCGGTTGCCGGCGCAGCCCGTGCTCCTGGCATCCAAACATCAGTCGGCCTGGGAAACCCTGGCCTTCCATACCCTGGTGCCGGCAGTCTCGATCGGACTGAAGGAGGAGCTGACCAGGATCCCGGTATTCGGGTGGTACCTCATGCGCGCGGGCAACATCCGGATCGACCGCGGTGCCGCGGCACGCGCGATCCGCTCGCTGATCGCCGGTGCCCGGGCGGCGATGGGCCAGGGGCTGTCGGTCCTGATCTTTCCGGAAGGTACGCGCAAGGCGCCGGGCGAGGCGCCGGACTACAAGCCCGGCGTCGCGGCGCTCTATGCCGCCCTGGCCGTGCCGGCGGTCCCGGTAGCGTTGAATTCCGGCGTGTTCTGGCGCCGCCGCGAGTTCGTCAAGCGCCCAGGGCGGATCATCGTCGAGTTTCTCGAGCCGATCCCGCCCGGCCTCGACCGCAAGCAGTTCATGCGTGAGCTGGAGGCCGCGATCGAAACCGGTACCGCCCGGCTGGTCGCAGAGGCCGAGGCCCATGACGCTGGACAGCGTGCCGCCCGGCGGCTATAGCGCGCCGTCACGCGCCCAGGTAGCTCAGTTGGTAGAGCAGCGGACTGAAAATCCGCGTGTCGGTGGTTCAAATCCGCCCCTGGGCACCATCATCTCTGATCGTTCAGTCACCGGGCGCCCGGGCAAAAGCAAGCATCAGAACGAACGCGGCACCGCCAGCTGCAGGTCACCGATCGAGGAGGAACGCGCGCATGGCCGGCCGGTCCGCCCTGGCCTCTGCCGCGAGCAGCCTGTTCCTCCCCGCATCTTTGGCGTTCATGGCCCAGCCGGTAGCGGCCGCCGGGCCTCCCTGCCCCGAGCTCGCCGGCGAAACCGTTACCTGGATCGTGCCGTTCGGGGCGGGTGGCGGCTACGACATCTACTCCCGGCTCATCGAGCCCCATCTCGAGGCGGCGCTCGGCGTCGAGGTCTCGGTGATCAATGTCGAGGGCGCCGGCGGTGTCGTGGGGACCAAGCAGATCGGCGAGGCGGTGGGCGACGGACGGACGCTCGGCATCGTCAATGCCGGGGGGCTGGTCGCCTCCCAGCTGCTCGGCGAAGGCAGCATACCGGACCTCGCCAAGGACCTGACGGTGATCGCGACCCTCGCCACCGGCGATCGGGTCTGGCTGGTGCGAGCCGACGGGCCGATCGCCACCGTCGACGACCTGTTCCGCCTCGCGGACCAGCGGCCGATCGTCATTCCCGTCTCCGACGTTGGTGCCGCGACCTTCGTCAGCGGTGGCGTGACCGCGGCGCTCCTGGGCATTCCGCACGAGTTCGTGGCGAGCTACTCCGGTACGAACGAGACCGCCGCCGCCCTCCTGCGCGATGAAGGCGACGTGGCCGATTTCGAGGCGTCGAGCGGCCGGGCGAACATTGCTGCAGGCGACCTCCGGCCGCTGCTGCGGCCGACGCAAAGCCGCGAATCGGACGCGATGCTCGGCGCGGATCTGCCGGTGGTAACGGGCGAGGCTGGTCTCGCGGCGCGCCGCGCGGCCGCGCAGGGGCGCGACGTTGCCATGGCCCGCCGACAGGCCGATGCCCTGGCGGGTGTCTCCGAGCTGGGTCGGGTGATCGTCGGGCCGCGGGACCTGCAGCCGGCGCTGGCGGCTTGCCTGCAGCAGGCCGTGTGGGCGGTGCTGACCGACGCGACGGTGGTCGACGCCATGGCCGCGGCCAAGCGACCGATCTCCGCACGGGATGCGGCCAGCACCCGGGGGGCGATCGAGGCGGTGGCGCCGGAGGTCGAATCCCTGCGCCAGATCTTGGAGGACGAGAAGAAGCGGCTGCGCTCGTGACGTCGTTTCGGGTCGCGCGCTAGTTCATGAGCTTCCTCGAGGCGGGCGTCCAGGGTTGGGCGATCGTCCTCACTTGGCCCAATCTGGCCTATCCCGTGGTCGGCACGCTGCTGGCCATGCTCGCCGCCTTTCTGCCCGGCCTGAGCGGCGTCACCGTCATGGCGATGGCGCTGCCGCTCACGCTCGCCTGGGAGCCGATCCCGGCCCTGCTGTTCTTCGCGGCGCTGGTCGGTGGCGGCACCTTCATGGGCTCGGTGACCGCCATCCTGTTCAATGTGCCGGGCTCGTCGCCGAGCGCCGCGACCTTGATCGACGGTTATCCGATGGCGCGGAACGGCGAGGCCCGCACGGCCATCGCCTGCTCCGCCGCGGCCTCGGCCCTCGGCTCGACCTTCGGCATCGTCATCCTCGTGCTGCTGCTGCCGTGGGTGCGGAGCCTGCTGCTGAGCTTCGGCCCGCCGGAGTTCCTGATGCTGACGATCTGGGGGTTGGCCACGGTCGCAATGCTGGGTCGCGGCAATTGGCTGAAGGGAATGGCCGCCGCCGGCATCGGCCTCCTGCTGGCGATGATCGGGCGCGACCCGCAGACTTCGGAGGACCGCTACACGCTCGGCCTCGACTATCTGCAGGAGGGCCTGACCGTCATCCCCGTCCTGCTCGGGCTGTTCGCGATCACCGAGACGATCGAGCTCATGGCCTCGCAACGGACCAGCATCGCCGGCGAGCTGGGGCCCGGCGCGATGCGCGGCAGCATCCGCGAGGGCATCGCCGCCGTCTGGCGCAATCTCGGGCTGTTCCTGCGCAGCTCGGCGATCGGCACGATCATCGGCGCGATCCCCGGCGTCGGCGGCACGGTGGCGAGCTTCGTCGCCTATGGCCATGCCGTGCAGAGCAGCCCCGATCCCGAACGTTTCGGCAAGGGCGATGTCCGGGGCGTCCTGGCGCCCGAGGCGGCCCACGATGCCAAGGATGGCGGCTCGCTGCTGCCGGTGCTCGCCTTCGGCATCCCCGGCAGCGAGGGGACGGTGATGCTGCTGGTGCTGTTCGAGCAGCATGGGATCGTGCCCGGCCGTGAGCTGATGAGCGCCCATCTGCCGCTGGTGTTCGCGCTGATCTGGGCGCTGTTCCTGTCCAACTGGCTGACCAGCCTCGTCGGTCTGGCGGTCAGCGGGCCGCTCGCCCGGATCACGGTGCTGCGCACGCAGATCCTGGCGCCGGTCATCCTGTGCCTCGCCGCTGTGGGTGCCATCGCCACGCGCGGGCTGCTTGGCGATCTCCTGGTCGCGGCGGCCTTCGGGGTGCTCGGCTATCTGATGCGTCGTCATGCTTGGCCGCGGGTGCCGCTGGCGATCGGCTTCGTGTTGGGCCGGCCCTTCGAGACCAATCTGCTGTTGACGCTCCGGCTCCAGGAGCTGGGCCGCATCGACCTGCTCGCCCGGCCCATCGTGCTGACACTGGCGCTGCTCATCCTGGGCACGCTGCTCCTGCCGGCCTGGCGCATGCGGAAGGCGGCATGATCGGCGCCGGCGACCTCGGCTTCACGCTGCTGTTGGCCGCGGGGGTGGGTTGGCTGCTCGCTCAGACCCTGCAGCTCGGGCCCGCTGCCCGTTTCGTGAGCCTGGCCGTGATCGCGGTGACGCTCGCTCTCATTCTGGTCGAGGCTGCCCGCCAGCTTCGCGCGCTGTCGCGGCAACGCGAAGAGGAGGCGCAATGGCCTGCTCCCCGGGAGTTGCGCGCGCTGGCCTGGGTCGCCGCGATCGTGCTGCTGATCGCCGGATTGGGAGGGCCTGTGGGCACCGGGGTCACGCTCGCCGCCTATCTCCGGCTGGAGGCGCGCGCCTCCTGGTTGGCGGCGGCCCTGAGCGGAACGGCCCTTTGCGTCCTGGTCGAGCTCCTGCATCGGGGGCTCGGCGTCCCGATGCCCGCAGCGCGGTTTCTCGGCTGAGCCTCGAATCAGCTCTGGCGCTCGGGCTTCTTGCGCAAGGAATGCAGGGCGATAATTTTCCCGGCACCCGTGACGAGCGGTTCGTCACGGATCACGTTGAGCGTGCCGGCCTCGCGCCAACGATCGGCATAGCCGTGCGCCTTGCCCCGATTGAGCGTGGTCAGGACGAGCTCGCGGGCATCGTCGGTGTTCCGCAGCGCCACACTCGGGCTTACGCGCAGGTCGATACGGGGCAGGCCATCTGCGTCCTCGCGCTCGACGAACTGGTAGTCGGTCGGCGCGCCGCCGAAACGGCCGGGCAGCACCTCGTCGATCAGGTGGAGCAGATCGCTGCCGAGGAAGTTCATGCCTTCGCTCGTCAGCTTCTCATAGGAGCGGATCGTGTGGAGATGGGTGGCGAGCCCGGCGCGGCCGAACGGGCAGTCGCAGACCCGATGCTCCACCACCGACTCGTCGCCGCTCTCGACGTTGATCAGCAGCTTGGCGGTCGCGATGCTCAGGGTCGTGTAGTGGTTGGCCAGGACGACACTCCCGTCCGACAGCCGATGCGGGCGCCGGACGAGTGCGATCTTGTCCTCGAGCAGATGGACGTCGTCGGCAAGCGCGGCCGTGCAACAGCGCATGCCGACACGGCCGACCTCTCCCATGGAATAGTGCGCGATCGCGGTACAGCCGGCATCGGCGATGATCTTGCCACGAGCCTCGGTCAGCGGCTCGCCACCAAGCACGAACAGCGTGCCGGCGATGTCCATTCCTGCCTGGCGCGCGGCCGTCGCCACGCGGACGCCTCCGGAAGCGGGGGTATTGAGGATCGGGGCGACGCCCGAGCGCTTGGCGTCCGCGAGCCACGCGGCCACGCGCTCGGCCGACGCGGTCGGTGTCCGCCGTGGGCGCGCCAGCGGTCGGCCGTGCCAGCGGCTGGCGGCGAGGATCAGCTCGAGAACGAGTCTGTGCCGCCAAGTCGCGCCGGCGAGGGCGGGCATCGATTGTGCGAACCACCTGCGGGGCGACTGCCCGATGAGGGAGTGCCGCATGGTGATCGACAGGCCGGCCGAGTAGGGTGGTGCAGGTCGCCAGATCGCGAATGGCCGCCCTTCGAGCCGGGCAGCCGACCAATGGATCGCTTCATAGTCGGCATCGTTGGCGTATTGGCGCAGATCGACATAAACCCGGGTGCCCGTGCTCCTGGAGCCGCCGGTCTGCACGGCGATCTTCCCGGCTCCCAGCGGATTGTCGAAGTCACGCGTGCTGACGGCGAGCTCGAGGCTGCCGCGGCGAATCGCTGTTCGCCCCTTGAATTCGTCGACACTGAGCCGCACGCCCGCCTCGGCGGCTTGGCCGAGCGCGCCCTCGACGCCGTCGCGGGCGACCAGCTGGCGCAGATCGTGAAGGTCGATCCCCGCATGCGCGAACAGGCGAGCGTAGATGCTATCGGGTCGCTTGAATACCGAACGCTCGAGCAGATTCAGGAAGCGCTCGGCGCGGGTCTCCATGTTCGCCCTGAGCCGCGCTTCGGCACCGGGCGCATCGACACGGTCTTTGAAGAACCATCGCAGATCCCGGGCCAAGCCCAGCGCAAGGTGGGCCTGGTCTAGCGCGCCGGGGTCTCGCGATGTGGCCACGCCGCGCCGGACCGCGCCGCGCCGGCCCTCGTCGGGCTAGATCTCGTCCCGCTCGGCGCGCTTGCGCAGGAGCTTGCGATAACGGCGCACCGCCTCGGCCCGCTCCCGGGCACGACGCTCCGACGGCTTCTCATAGTGCCGCCGCATCCGCATCTCGCGATAAAGGCCCTCACGCTGCATCTTCTTTTTCAGCGCGCGCAGTGCCTGATCGACATTGTTGTCGCGAACCTGAACCTCGACGATGGTTCCTACTCCAGTTTGGCCGAATCGTGGACGAGCACAGCCGTCCCTCGCTGCGAAAGGCGTGGTGCGTCTATCACGGGACGCGGTCGGTGCCAAGCGGCTGCGATACTGGCGCACGCGCGATGATCCGCCTATCTGGTCGCCATGACGCTGCGCAAGCTCGCCCTGCTGGGCCATCCGGTGCTGCTGGAGCCCGCTGCACCCGTGACCGACTCCACTGCGCCCGAAATCCAGCGGCTGATCGACGACATGCTCGAGACCATGCTCGATGCCGACGGTATCGGCCTGGCGGCACCGCAGGTCTACGCGCCGCTGCGCATCGTGGTGGCGTTGGATCTGGCCGACCGCGCGGAGCGCGAGCTGGCCAGCCCGCGCATCCTGATCAATCCCGAGCTGATGCTCGAGGGCGATCCGACGGAGCTCGCCTTCGAGGGTTGCCTGTCGCTGCCGGGCCTGCGTGGCCGCGTGCCACGCCATCATGCGCTGGCCTATCGCGGCCTCGATCGCGAGGGCAACATGGTGGAGGGGCGCGCCGAGGGGCTGTTCGCCAGGGTCCTGCAGCACGAGGTCGACCATCTGGACGGCGTGCTCTACCCGATGCGGATGCCGGATCTGCGCGAGCTCGCCTTCACCAGCGAGCTGCGCCATTTGAGCTTGTGGCTCGAGCGCGGCCAGGAGGGCGCATGACCGAAACTGACGGTCTGGCGGAGCGGCGAGCACTCAAGGATCGGGTGCTCGAGGCGGCGTTGCTGCATGCCGCGTTCGACGGCTGGAGCCGACGCACCTTGCAGAATGCCGCGCATGATGCCGGGATCGATGCGGCTGCCGCCCGGCGCCTGTTTCCGCGCGGGGGCGATGGCCTGCTCGACTGGCTCGATGATTGGGCCGACCGGCGGATGCTGGACGGTATCCGCGAGGTCGATCTCGCGCGGTTGCCGGTCCGGCGGCGGATCGCCCTCCTGGTGCGGGCGCGGCTGGAGCCGCTGACCGCGCACCGCGAGGCCCTGCGCCGCGCCGTCGCCGCCCGTGGCCTGCCGGGAAACGTCGCCGGGACCGGGCGGTCCTTGTGGCGCACCGTCGATCTCATGTGGCAGGCGGCGGGCCTGGGTGGCGCGCCGTCGGACGGTTTCGCCTACTATTCGCGCCGGACGACGCTGGCGGGAGTCCTCGCCTCCACCCTGCTCTATTGGCTCGCGGACCAGTCCGAAGATTCGGCCGCGACCTGGGCCTTTCTCGACCGGCGCATCGAGGATGCGCTGCGGATCGGGCGCCTGCGCGCCACTCTCGGCGAGTGGTCCGCCCGGCTCGGCGGCCGCCCTTCGGCCGCGCGCGGCTGAGGGTGCCGGTCAGTAGGGCAGCAGGATGTCGAGCGCCTGGGCGCCGTAGCGCGGCTGCTGCACGTCGGTGATCTGGCCGCGGCCGCCATAGGCGACGCGCAGCTCGGCGATCTTCTCGTGGGCGATGGTGTTGCGCGGCGTGATGTCTTCCGGCCGGATGATGCCGGCGACCATCACCTCGCGCATCTCGAAATTGACACGCACCTCCTGCCGGCCGCGGATGACGAGGTTGCCGTTCGGCAGGACCTGGGTGATGACCGCGGCCAGGTTCATCTTGATCTCCTCCGCCCGATTCACCGTGCCGCGGCCGGTGTTGCGGGTCTGGCTGTCCATCTTGACGAACTCGTCCGGATCGACCGGCGTGCCGTCGATCGCCTCGGGCAGCGCCTTCACCGCCAGATTCTGCAGCCCGAAGAAGCCCGGGATGCCCAGATGGTCGTCGGCCTTGCGCGAGCGTGTGGTCTGGTTCGACCAGTTGGCGTTGTCCGACATGCTGACCTCGACGGTCAGGATATCGCCGACGCGGCGCGCCCGCTGGTCGCGGAAGAAGCCTTTGGCACCCGACCGCCAGAGCGAGTTGGCGCTCGCGGCAGGCATGGGCTCGGGCTCCGGCATCGGCAGCGAGACCGGGCGGTAGCCGCGTTCCTGGATGGGGTTGGTGATCGGCGAGAGGCTCGGTGCCTGCCCGATGTCGCTCAGCCGCTCGGCGATCGAGCAGCCGGTGACGGGCGGTACGACGACCAGTGCCAGGAGTGCCGCACGCCAGCCGCACGGTCTCACGGTGTGGCGACCTCGACCCGCCGCGGCGCGACCACGACGGCGCGCCGCACCTCGCCGCTGTCGAGATTGCGCACGCGCACCGTCTCGCCCTGCCGGCCATTGTCCAGCGCCTCGCCCGCCGAGACGATCTCGAGACTGCCGCGCCGGAAGACGGCCGCGGCCTCGTCGCCGCGGCGCACGAGCCAGGGCTCGGCGACGTCGCCGGCGCGGACGGCGCGCTGCGGTGCGAGGTTGCGGGCAGCCTGGCGCCCGACGATCTCGCTCGCTCGGGTCAGGGCGTCGGCAGGCAGGGACGAGGCGGGCAGACGCACCGTCGTCAGATCGCCGTCGGTGATGCCCTGACCGCGCGCGATGGCGCGCGCTGGCACCAGCACGTCCACTGCCCGGTCGATCACGCCCGAGGTCGGCAGCTGCGCGCGCTCGCCGGACGGCAGGACGGCCTCGATCCGGCCCTGGAACCGGCCGGCCCCCTGATCGACCTCGAGCTCGACCAGGCTGATCCGCATCGGCGCCACCGCCCGGTTCGGCGTCTCGCCGCGCGGCTGGCGGATCTCGACGGCGAGATCGCCCGCCAGACCGCGCGCCGCGAGCGCGCCGCGCACGAGCTCGCCGACCATGGCAGGCGTGAGCGGCATGCCGGGCGCCAGCGTCAGCTCCGCGCCGCTGGCATGCAGCGGGAGGAGGAGCACCACCGGCAAGATGCAGGCGAGGGCGGCGCGCATCGCCTAGCGGAGCTGAGTGACGGTGGCCATCATCTCGTCGGAGGCGGAGATGACCTTGGAATTCATGTCGTAGGCACGCTGTGCCGCGATCAGCGCCGTGATCTCCTGGACCGGGTTGACGTTGGAGCTCTCCAGATAGCCCTGCAGCACCGTGCCCAGCCCTTCGGTCCCTGGTGGGCCCGCCAGCGCAGCACCGGAGGCGGCGCTCTCGAGCAGCAGGTTGCTGCCGATAGCCTCGAGCCCGGTCTCGTTGACGAAGGTGGCGAGCTGCAGCTCGCCGAGCTGCTGCTCCTCGACCTGGCCGGCGATCTTGGCGGAGACCATTC
The DNA here is from genome assembly GCA_046349415.1 of Geminicoccaceae bacterium. GTDB lineage: Bacteria > Pseudomonadota > Alphaproteobacteria > Geminicoccales > Geminicoccaceae > Benzoatithermus. Next base: position 44,446 of record JAXMCJ010000016.1, on the reverse strand, counting down.
CCTCCTGGTTGATCGAAACCTCGACCGCATCCTCGGGAATGGTGATGCTCGGGCTCAGCCGGTAGCCGTCCGGGGTGACTAGCTCGCCGTCGGGGCTGAGCTGGAAGTTGCCCGAGCGCGTGTAGGCGAGCTCGCCGCTGGGCAGCTCGACCACGAAGTAGCCGCTGCCCTGGATCGCCAGATCCAGGCTGTTCTCGGTATTCACGAACTCGCCCTGGTCGTGGATGCGGTAGACCGCGGCGGTCTTGACCCCCAGGCCGAGCTGCACGCCCGCCGGGACGACCGTGCCCTCGGCCGAGGAGGGCGAGCCGATCCGCCGCTCGTTCTGGTAGAGCAAGTCCTGGAACTCGGCGCGGCGGCGCTTGTAGCCGGTCGTGGTCATGTTCGCGATGTTGTTGGAGATGACCTCGACATGCAGCTGCTGGGCCATCATGCCGGTCGCGGCGACGCTCAGGGAACGCATGCTGAATCCTACCTTTCGGTCGCAGCTCTAGCGTCGCTGGGGTTGCAGCTTGGTTAACCGACTGCACGGACGGTGCGCTCGATCGCCTGCCGCTCGAGCTCGTGCTCGGTGTCGAGCAGGCGCTGCGCGCCCTCGAACGCGCGCGAGGTCGCCAGCATCGCGGTCATCTCGAGCACCGGCTGCACGTTCGAGCCCTCGAGCGCGCCCTGGACGATCCGGGTGCCTGCGGCAGGCCCGAGCGGCGGCGTGGGGGCCGAGAAGAGCCCGCCGCCGGAGTGGCGCAGCGATCGCTCGTCGGCGAAGGCGAACACCCCGAGGCGACCCAGCGGGCCGGTCCGCCCGCCAATGGTGCCGTCGCCTGCGATCGCGATCGCCGTCTCCTCGGCCGGGAGCGTGATCGGGTTGCTGCTCTCGTCCAGGACGGGTTGACCGGCCGCGTTCACGAGCCGGCCCGTCGGGTCGATGCCGAGATGCCCGCCACGCCCGAAGCGGATGCCGTCGGGCGTGGCGAAGGCAAGATACCCCGGACCTTCGAGCGCGACGTCCAGCGGGTTGCCCGTCTGCGCGATCGGCCCCGGTGCGAGATCGCGCGCCTGGGCCACGTCCCGTACGAAGGCCACGGATCGACGGCCGGTCCGCTCCAGGGTCTCGTCGAAGACCGTGCGCTCGGCGCGATAGCCGGTGGTCGTCGCGTTCGCGAGATTGTTTGCGATCACGGACATGTCCCGCTCGAGCGTCGCCTGGCGGCTCAGCGCCAGATAGCTGGAGATGCGCATCGCTGCTCCTTCCGGCGCGGTGGGCCGGCTTCGCCCAGCAGACGCCCGCGGGCGCTAAGATGACGTTAACCTCGTCGGACTATCACCCGAAGCGGCCGGGGAAGATGGGTCCAGCGATGGCGACGAGCGGCGAGAAGACGGACGCGACGGTCAAGCGGGGTGGCAGGAGCAAGCTGCTTCTGCTCGGCGGCATCGGCCTCGTCGTGCTGCTCGGCGGCGGAGGCGCTGCCGCTTGGTTCGCCGGCCTGCTCGACTGGGCTGCGCCGGCCGAGACCGCGGCCACGTCCGAGCACGCCGGCGCCGCGGATGGCCACGACGTCGCGGCCGCGGCTCCCGCCCCGGTCTTCGTCGACATGCCGGACCTCTTGGTCAACCTACGCTCCGATTCGCCGCGGCTGCGCTATCTCAAGCTGCGGCTGTCGCTCGAGGTGGACGGCGAGCCGATGGCAGAGAGCGTTCGGCGGCTGATGCCGCGGATCATGGACAGCTTTCAGCTCTATCTGCGCGCCCTGTCCCTCGAAGACGTGCAGGGTGCGCCCGGTATGCAGCGCCTCAAGGAGGAGCTCGGCGCCAGGGCGAGGCTGGCCGTGGCACCGACGCAGATCGTCTCCGTCCTTCTGAAGGAGATGCTGGTACAATGACCGGCGCGCTAAGCGGACCGACCGGCATGCGGGCGCCGTTCCTGGATCTGGTCGAATCGGATGACGAGCTCGACCGGGCGGCCACGCCGTTGGCCGGCCTCGAGAACCGCGGCCTGCACGACGAGTTTGCGCCCGCCGCGGGACCGGGCGGCATGCTTTCGCTCGTCCAGTCGCGCGATATCACCTACGAACGACTGCCGATGCTCGAGGTAGTGTTCGATCGGCTCGAACGCATGCTCACTACCTCGGTGCGCAATTTTACTTCTGAAAACGTCGATATCAGCTTGGAGAACATATCGGCGCAACGGTTCAGTGATTATATGAGCTCGGTTCCAATGCCTGCGATGATCTCGATCTTTAAGGCAGTGCAATGGGATAATTATGGCCTGATCGTTGTCGACAGCGAGATGATCTATTCGATCGTCGATGTCCTGCTGGGCGGGCGCCGGGGCACCGCGCCGATGCGGATCGAGGGTCGGCCCTACACCACCATCGAGGCCTCGCTGGTCGAGCGGCTGGTCCGCCTGATCCTGGACGATCTCGGCCAGGCCTTCGCACCGATCACGCCGATCACCTTCCGCTTCGAGCGGATGGAGACCAATCCCCGCTTCGCCGCGATCGCCCGGCCCGGCAACGGCTGCATCGTCTTCCGGCTGCGTGTCGATCTGGAGGATCGTGGCGGCACGGTGGAGTTCCTGATCCCCTATGCCACCCTCGAGCCGGCGCGCGATCTACTGCTGCAGATGTTCATGGGCGAGAAGTTCGGCCGCGATTCGATCTGGGAGAATCATCTCGCCCGCGAAATCTGGGTGACGGGTGTCGAGCTGCGGGCGGTCTTGGAAGAGCAGATCGTCAGCCTCGCCGACATTCTTCGGCTGCAGGTCGGCAGCACGCTGCGGCTCAGTGCCGGGACCGATCCCGAGGTCGTCCTGCGTTGCGGCCAGGTGGCGATGGCGCGAGGCCGCATCGGCCGCTCCGGCGACCGCCTCGTGGTCAATGTCGAGCAGGGCGGCGAGCGTCAGGGCGGCCAGGCATGATCAATCTGCTGGCCGATCTGCTGGTCGCCTTTCTGCTCGTCCTGACCTCGACCTGGTGCGCTCTGCTCTATCGCCGGCTGCATCGGCTCAAGGTCGAGCGCAGCGACATCGAGACCTTTCTCGGTGCGGTCGACAGTGCGGTGCGCAAGGCGGAGCTGGCAATCGCCGGCATTCGTGACGGCGCCGCGGAGGCCCAGCGCCGTCTCGCCGTGGACCAGACGGCACTCGAGCAGAAGACCGTCGAGCTCTCGCGCCTTCTCGAGAGCGCCGGCCGCATGGCGCGCCGGGTCGAGGGAGCGGTGCACGAAGGCGCGCGCACGCTGGCGGAGCAGGCCGTGCAACGGGAGCGCGCGAACGCACGCGCCAAGCCGGGTGAGACGAGCGCCGCCGCTGCTGCCGGAACGGCTGAGCCGACCCCGCGGCCACGCCTCGAGGTCGAATTGGCCAAGCTGCTGGAACGTCTGCGATGAGCGGCACGTCGGGCGGTCGCTGCGGGTTCGGGCGCCTGTCCGCGCTGCTGGTGCTCGTGGCCCTGGCCCTTGTCGGCGCGGGCATCGCGCGACTGCTCGCCCATCACGCGCCGCTCGAGCGTGCGGAGCCGGTCGAGGTCACCCCGCTGGCGGAGATCGCACCCGAAGCCGGGCCGGCGGAGCCTCCGTCCGCACCCGAGACGCCGGCAGCCGCGACCGCGCCACCGTCGCCCCAGCTGGACCCGCCGACCGCGACGGCGGTCGAGGAGCTCGCCGCCGAGCTCGCCGACTATCGCGGCGCGCTCCAGGAGCGCGAACGGCTGCTTTCCGCCCGAGAGGCCGTGGCGGCGAGCCTGGAGGCGCGCCTCGGCGAGCAGATCGCGAGGCTCGAGGCGGCGAGTGCCGCCCTCAAGCAGGCGAGCGGAGCGGTCACCGCCGAGGAACGGGCGCGGCTCGCCCAGCTGGTCAAGGTCTACGAGGCGATGAAGGCGAAGAACGCCGCGGCGATCTTCGACCCGATGCCGCTCGAGCTCCTGCTGCCGATCGTGCGAGGGATGCGCGAGACCAAGGTGGCCGCCGTGGTGGCGGAGATGGATCCCGCCAAGGCGCGGACGCTCACCGCCGAGCTGGCACGCAGCGCCGGAGCGCCGGGGTCGCCCTGACCGGCTCAGCCCACCGGCCGGCGCAAATGGGCGTGCAGCCGATGCTCGAGGGCGCGGAACAGCCAGATGACGGCGAAGGTCAGCACGAGATAGAACAGCCCGGCCGTGATGAAGGCCTCGTAGGGGGCGTAGTAGCGCGACTGGACCAGCCTCGCTGCTCCGGTCAGGTCGACGATGGTGACCACGCTCGCCACAGCACTGCCGTGGAGCATGAAGATCACCTCGTTGCCGTAGGCAGGCATGGCGCGCCGGAACGCGCTCGGCAGGATGATCCGGCGCAGCATCAGGAACGGCGACATGCCGGCCGCCTTGGCGGCCTCGACCTCGCCGATGGGTGTGACTTCGATGGCGCCGCGGAGGATCTCCGTCGTGTAGGCGGCGGTGTTCAGGGCGAAGGCGAGCAGGGCGCAGAACCACGCTTCCTTGAGCAGGGGCCAGAGCACGCTTTCCTGGATGAGCTGGAACTGGCCGAGGCCGTAATAGATCAGGAACAGCTGGATCAGCAGCGGCGTGCCGCGGAAGAAGTAGGTGTAGGCCCAGACCGGCCAGTTGAGCAGCGGGTTCTTCGAGGTGCGGGCCACCGCCAGTGGCACCGCGAGGCACAGGCCGACCACCACGGCGACGGCGACCATCCACACCGTCGTCCACAGCCCCTGCAGATAGAGCCCCAGGCTCTCGCGGATGATCTCAAGATCCATGGTCGGGCCGACGGTAGGGGCGCTCGGCGCGCCGCTCGGCCCAATCGAGCAGCGAGGTCGAGACCGCGGTAAGCGCCAGATAGATCAGGGCGGCAGCGAGGTAGAAGGTGAACGGCATCCGGGTCGAGCCCGCGGCCTTGCCCGCCATGAACAGCACGTCGGCGAGGCCGATGACCGACAAAAGAGCCGTGGTCTTGAGGAGCACCAGCCAGTTATTGCCGAAACCGGGCAGGGCGTAGCGAATGGTCTGCGGCAGCAGGATCTCCTTGAACACCTGCCAGCGGCTCATGCCGAAGGCCTGCCCAGCCTCGAGCTGCCCGGGCGGCACGGCGAGGATGGCACCGCGGAAGGTCTCGGTCATGTAGGCGCCGTAGATGAACCCGATGGTGAGCACGCCGGCGATGAACGGGCTGACGTCGATATAGTCCTCATAGCCGACCGACTCGGCGATGCTGTTGACCATCATCTGGCCGCCGAAGAAGATAAGCAGCATCAGCACGAGGTCGGGAACCCCGCGGATCAGGGTCGTATAGGCAGACGCGATTGCCCGGGCCACCGCAGAGTGCGAGGTCTTCGCCAGCGCGCCCGCAGCACCGAGCAGCACCGCCACCACCAGCGACAGCAGGGCGGCCTCGACCGTCAGCACGGTGCCGGAAAGCAGCGTAGGGCCAAATCCCTTGAGGTCCAGCACTCCGGTCCAATCCCCCGCGGACGGCGCGCGGCGGCACCTACGCCGCCGCGATCACCCGATCAGCTGCCGTAGACGTCGAAATCGAAGTACTTGGCCGCGATCTTGTCCCAGGTCCCGTCGGCCCGGATCGCGTCGATCGCCTCGTTGAGCTTGTCGCGCAGGTCGGTGTCGGACTTGCGCAGCGCGACGCCGACGCCATAGCCGAACCACTTCGGATCGGAGTAGGCCGGCCCGACGAACTCGAAACCCTTGCCCTGGTCGGTCTTGAGCAGGCTCTCGCTCAGCGTGACCGAATCCGCGAGGATCATGTCGATCCGCCCGGAGACCAGATCGAGGTTCGCCTCGTCCTGGCTGGCGTAGCGGACGACCTCGACGGCATCGCCGAAATTGTCGGTCAGGAAGCTGTCGTGGATGGTGGCGCGCTGCACGCCGATCTTCTTGCCGGCCAGCGCCTCCTTGCTGATGTCGGTCACCGTCCCCTTCTTGGCCACGAAGCGGGCCGGGGTCTGGTAGTATTTCTTGGTGAACTCGACCTTCTGCTTGCGCTCGTCGGTGATCGACATCGAGGCCACGATCGCGTCGAACTTCTTGGCGAGCAGGGCCGGGATCATGCCGTCCCAGTCCTGCTGGACCAGGGTGCATTCGACCTTCATGTGCTCGCACAGCGCCATGGCGATGTCGACGTCGAAGCCGACGAGCTTGCCGTCGGGCGACATGTAGTTGAATGGCGGGTAGGCGCCCTCGGTGCCGATGCGCACCTTGGTCCAGTCCTTGGCCCAGGCCGAAGCGCCGGCCAGGACCAGGGCTGCCGCGACGGCTGCGGCCAACCTGCGTGAGAATCGCTTCATCGTGCCTCTCCGTCCTTGCCCGTCGGCTTCGACATGCCGGCGGCCCAAGGCAACGTCAAGCCGCGGCCCCCTGGCCCTGCTTGGTGAAGTTCGCCAGGAACTGCCGGAACCGCTCGCTCGGCGGGCTGGCGAACATGCCGTGCGGCTCGCCCTGCGCCTCGACCCGTCCCTGATGCAGGAAGACGACCTCGCTCGCCACGTCGCGGGCGAAACCCATCTCGTGCGTGACGACGAGCATGGTGCGGCCCTCGTCGGCGAGATCGCGCATCACCTTCAGCACCTCGCCGACCAGCTCGGGATCCAGCGCCGAGGTCGGCTCGTCGAACAGCATCACGGTCGGATCCATGGCCAGCGCCCGCGCGATCGCGGCCCGCTGCTGCTGGCCGCCCGAGATGTGCGCGGGGTAGGCGTCGCGCCGCTGGAAAATGCCCACCTTGTGCAGCAGCTGCTCGGCGCGCGCGATCGCCTCCTTGCGCGGTACCTTCAGCACGTGGACCGGCGCCTCGATGATGTTCTCGAGGATGGTCATGTGGGACCAGAGATTGAAGCTCTGGAACACCATGGCGAGCTTGGCCCGGATGCGCGCGAGCTGGCGCGGATCCTTGGCCTGCAGCGAGCCGTTGCGCCCCGGCGTCAGGGCGATCTCCTCCCCGCCGACCACGATGCGCCCCTCGTTGGGCGTCTCGAGCAGGTTGATGCAGCGCAGGAAGGTGCTCTTGCCAGAGCCGCTCGCACCCAGGATCGCGATCACGTCGCCGCGCTGCGCCTGGAGCGAAATTCCCTTGAGAACCTCGACCTGGCCGAACTGCTTCTTGATGCCCTCGACGGCGAGGGCCGGCTGCTCCTGCGACATCACGGATCCCCCGCCTCCACCCCCGGCAAGCGAAATTGCGCGCCGGTCATTGCCTCCTGTCAAGCCCAACCGGCACCGAGCCACCTCCGTCGCGAGCCGCGGCCGCCGCTGGCGGCGACCTCTGTAGGGGCTGCCGGCAGATCCGTCGGATCGCGCACCAGCCTGACGGCGAGGCGTCCGGTACGGCCGACGAGATCGAGCTCGCGGCGCTCCGCCTCGGGCAGCTCGACCTCGGCGGCGCGGATCAGCCGCTCCGAGACGATCAGCACGCAGCCGACCTCCTTGGTCAGGGCCTCGAGCCGGCTCGCCACGTTCACGGTGTCGCCGACGGCGGTGAGGTGGCGGCTGGCGCCGTGACCCATCTCGCCCAGCACGACCGGCCCCAGATGCATGCCGAGACCCATGCGCAAAGGCTGGTCGAGCTCGAAGGCGAGCTCCTGGTTAAGGCGCTCCAGGGCACGGATCATGCCACCGGCAGCGACCAGGGCGGCGTGGGCGGCCACGGATCTGGAGCCCTCGATCCCGAACAGGGCCATGACGCCGTCGCCGATGAACTTGTCGATCCGCCCGCCCGCGGCCTCGATCGCCTCGCCCATGGCGGCGAAGTAGCGATTGAGCACGAATACGGTGTCGTAGGGCAGCCGGGTTTCCGACAGGCTGGTGAAGCCGCGCAGGTCGCCGAACAGCACCACCAGCTCGCGCTCCACGCCGAGCGCCGGCGAGGTCGGGCTGAGCACTTCGGCGGTGCCGGCGCCCGCCGGCAGGAGCGGTGTCAGCGCCAAGTCCCCGGCCAGCCTGACCTGGCAGGCGAGGCGCACGTCGGGCGGCGCTCCGATGCGGGCCAGGACGCGCCGCTCGTCCGGCCCCGGCGGCGCCAAGCGCTCAGCACCGCGGCCCAGCCGAATCCGACAGGTCGAGCAACGGCCTCGCCCGCCGCAGACGGCGGCATGCGGAATGCCGGCGATCCGGCTGGCCTCCAGGACCGTCAGACCGCGCGGCACGACGATCTCGCGCCCACCGGGGTAGTGGAGGACGACGTTGCGGCGGCGCTGCCAGGCCCAGCGCAGCAGCCGCAGAAGCAGCACGGTCGCCACCAGCACGAGATAGACGCCGACGATCCAGCGCTCCGGCACGAACACCCAGGCGGCGCGCTGCTCCGGCGTGGGCCAGCCCTGGGCGTCCGCGAGCGCGGACCACGCCACCGGGTTCGTGTCGCGCAAGGCGGCGGCCTCCCTGCCGGCACTCACGAATCCGGCGAGCGCCAGCGTCGGCAGCAGGGTGCCCAGCACCAGCAGCATCGGCCGGAGTGCCGCCGCCTTGGGCTTGGCCCGCAGCCATTGGTGCAGGCCGATCATGCCGTGACCCCAGACGATCACCATCATGAGGGTCTGCGACCACCCTCCGCGCGGCCAGATCACGCCGAGCACATAGGCGTAGGTGTCGTTCACGCCGCAGCAGCGATGCAGCCAGCCGGTCGCCAGGACATGCGTGGTGAGATAGAGCGGGATGAGCAGGCCGAGCAGCAGCTGCAAGGCTTCGAGCGCCGGCATCCGCACCGTCCGTCGCTGCCAGAGCCGCCAGAGGCCGAGCCCGGCATGCGTCACCAGCGCCAGGGCGAGGCCGGCTTCGACGGGGGGCGTGCGCCAGAAGCCCAGGAACAGCGCGCGGCCCTCCTCTGCGGCGGCCAGCGAGACGAGACCCAAGGCGTGATTGAGCAGATGGCCGGTCGCGTAGAAGAGGAGCCAGAGGCCGGTGATCAACCGAACGCGGCGCACGGTGAGCGCCGGCCACGTCCCCGCCGCGGCCGGTCGACCGAGAGGGATCGAGCCCAGCATGGTCACGTCGGCGGCAGGTCGCGCTCCGGAACGGATGTGAGCTCTGCGAAGTCCCGCTCGGTCGCGGATGGCCACGAGCCCAGCGTGCGACCATCAGGCCCGACCTGATATTCTTGGACATTCCAGCTCGACTGCGCCTTCACCGCACTTTCTCCGGCTGCTTGCATGGCTACGATCTTGCGTCTACGCCGCTTGGGGCAAGCGCGGATCGTCCCGATACGCTCCGCGTCGTTCCACTACCGGTTCAATGCTCAATCTCGCCATCGCCGCCCTGTTCCTGCTCGGCACCCATTTCGGGATCGCCAGCACGTTGCTGCGGGGCCAGCTGATCGCCCGGGTCGGCGAAGGCTTCTACCGGATGCTCTATTCCCTGCTGGCGCTGTCCGCCTTCGCCTGGCTCGTCCTCGCCTGGCGGGCGGCCCCTTTCGATCCGCTCTGGAGCACCGGCGTCGGTTTGCACCATCTGGTAGCCGCCCTGATGCCCCTGCCGCTTCTCCTCGCGGTCTGCGCCGTCACCGCTCCCAACCCGACCGTGGTCGGCCAGCGGCCAGACCCGGACGCCAGCGCACCGGCTGCCGGCATCATACGTGTCACGCGCCATCCACTGATGTGGGCGATCGGCATCTGGGCCCTCCTTCACCTCGCCGTGAACGGTGATCTGGCCTCCCTCCTGTTCTTCGGCGCGCTTGCGACCCTCGCCCTCGCCGGCACGATCCTGATCGACCAGCGGCGGACCCGCCAGAACGCCCCCGGCTGGGGCGTGTTCCTGCAGGCGACCTCCAATCTGCCGTTCGCCGCGATCCTCGAGCGGCGCCAGCGCCTGGCGCCCGGCGAGATCGGGCTCTGGCGCGTGGCGCTGGCTCTGGCGCTCTATGTCGCCGTCCTGTGGCTGCATCCCGTGCTGTTCGGGGTCGCTCCACTTGGCTAATGGATGGCGGAGCGGGCCGCCACGACTGCGTAGCTGCATGACCGCCCAATTCGGGGATCTTCCATGCCCGGTCTGAAGGCCGCCATCGTGCCGGTGACGCCGTTTCAGCAGAACTGCGCCATCGTCTTCGACGAGCCCGGCAAGCGCGGGGTGGTCGTCGATCCGGGCGGCGACGTGGAGCGGATCGTGGACGCCGTCGACAAACTGGGTGTCACGATCGAGCGCATCCTGCTCACGCACGGGCATATCGACCATGCCGGCGGCGCCGCGGCGCTGCGCGACGCGCTGGGCGCGGGGAAGCCCGCCCTGCCGATCGAGGGTCCGCACGAGGCCGACCGCTTTCTGCTGGATGGGCTCGAGCGCCAGGGGCGGGAGTACGGCATCGCCGGCGTGCGCAACGTCATGCCGGATCGCTGGCTGGTCGAGGGCGACGAGGTCGACATCGGCGGGCATGCCTTCGCCGTGCTCCATTGCCCCGGCCACACGCCCGGGCATCTGGTGTTCCACAGTGCCGCCGACCGTTTCGCGCTTGTGGGCGACGTCCTGTTCCGCGGCTCGGTCGGCCGCACCGACTTCCCCTATGGTGACGGGCCGGCCCTGCTCCAATCGATCCGCGAAAAGCTGTTCCCATTGGGCGACGAGGTATCCTTCCTGTGCGGCCACGGGCCGGGATCGACGATCGCGCTGGAGCGGCGCACGAATCCGTTCGTGGGTGAGAAGCGCGGGTAGGCCGGCCGGGGCGGCACTTGTCGGTGGGTCGAGCGGCGGGCTATGCGAAACCCGGCATCGAGGGAGTCCTGGCCATGGATCGGGTGCTGGTGACGGGGGCGGCAGGCGGCATCGGGCGGCGGTTGCGCGCCGATCTGCAGGGCATCTACCCCGTCCTGCGGCTGACCGACCGCGTGCCGCCCGAGCCGGCGGCGGCGGGCGAGGAGGTGATGGTCGCCGATCTCGCCGATCTCGCCGCGTGCGAGGCGATGTGCGAGGGCATGGACGGCATCGTCCATCTCGGCGGGCAGGCGATCGAGGCGGACTGGGATACGGTCCTCCAGGCGAATATCGTCGGCTGCTACAACCTGTTCGAGGCCGCCCGCCGCAAGGGCGTGCAGCGGGTGGTGTTCGCGAGCACCAACCATGTCATCGGCTTCTATCCGCGCACGACCCGGATCGACCATCAGGTGCCGCCGCGACCGGACAGCCGCTACGGCGTGAGCAAGGCCTTCGGCGAGGCGCTCGGCCGCTTCTACGCCGACAAATTCGGCTTGGGCGTCATGTGCATCCGGATCGGCAACTTCGCCGACCAGCCGATGGACCGGCGGCGCCTGTCGATCTGGCTCAGCCCGCGCGACTTCCGCCAGCTGGTGCGGATCGGCCTCGAGCATCCCGATCTGCATTACGAGGTGGTCTATGGCGCGTCGGAGAGCGATCGCGCATGGTGGGACAATGCCAACGCCTACCGCCTGGGCTATCGTCCGGAGGACGAGTCCGAGCCGTTCGCCGCGGACGTCCTCGCGGCCGAGCCCACGGCTGCCGACCCGGTAGCCGAGCGATTCCAGGGGGGGCCGTTCTGCTCGGCCGAGTTCGTGGGCGATCCCGAGCGGATCGACTAGCGGCGTTCGCGCCAGCCCTGCTGGATGGCCAGTTTCTCCTGGTCCACGGATAGTGGCGGACCTGTCGGCGCCAAGCCGGCGTCCTGCGAATCTCTGAAGCCCATCGCGCGCAGGAGGGCGTCGATCGGACCGCTTGGCGGCGGGGATGGCGCGGGCTTGCCGCCCTGCCGGCTCGACTTGGCATTGCTCGTCCGCGGCTGAGCGCCGGTCGTGGGCCGAGCGCCAGTCGAGCCGATCGAGCCGCTCGACGCAGTACCGCGCTCTGTCGAGGTCCCCGTCGTGGCCGGCCCGGAAGCGGGGTCGTCGGCATTCCCGGCGTCATCTGCCTGCGAACCGGTATGCGCGCCCGCGCCTCCATCGGTCGACGGACCACCGGCACCGGATGCGTTTCCGCCGCCACTCCCGCCATCGGAGCCCCCGCCGCCCCCGCCATCGGAGCCGCCACCGCCGCTGCCGTCGGAGCCACCGCCGCCGCCGCCATCGGAGCCACCGCCGCCGCCGCCATCGGAGCCACCGCCGCCGCCGCCGTCGGAGCCGCCACCGCCGCCGCCATCGGAGCCACCGCCGCCGCCGCCGTCGGAGCCGCCACCGCCGCCACCGTCGGAGCCCGCGCCATCCGCACTCTTGTTGTGAACGATCCAACCGTCCGCGACGTAGCTGTGATCACCGTCGAGGAGCAGATTGAACAATGGGGTCGAAGATGCGCCCGTCGTGCCGACGACGGCCTCGAGCACGGTGACGGACTGCAGGTACACGAGAGCCTCTCGCCCCGGGTCCGCGCCGGCTTGTCGGGCTGTGCCGCGACAGAGGCGATCGCCGAGTTGCAGCGGTGCGACCGCGAGCCCATCCGTCTCGCGGCGGGTCGCGTCCGGATCCAGGGCCTTCCAGCCTTCCGCGGTCAGAAACGGGTGCTCGGCCGTGACGAACGGCCGGCCGCCGTTCAGGCCGTAAAGTCGACGTCGGCCGAGCCGCGTGCGCTCGCAGCCGCGGACCCGATTGCTGCGGCCGCGGCGACCGAGAACCAGGTCGCCCACCTTTATCGCCTCGATCGGGCGCTGCGTGCCGTCCGCCATGAGCACCAGGGTGCCGGCCACGAAGCACGACGCCTCCTGCGCCTGCGCGTTGGCGATCAGGACGGGATGGCCGCAGGCCCGCTCGACCGGGCCGCTCGCCAGCTGCAAGGCGACGAGGCTGGCGCCACAGAGCAGCCAGAGGCGCTTCTCGTTCTTCGTCCGCATGCCCGTTCTCGAGATGGATGGCTCCGACGCCGATAACGCCGATGCCCGCGGCCGTTATCCCGGCGGCTGCAAAAATATTCTTGTGGCTTTGCGGCCGCCCGATTGCGATAGAATGGGCGGTGTGGGCGCCTATTGCAGTGCCCCGGGATGGAACGTCGGGCGATGGAAGGCACGGAGCCGTGGTCGCAGCAGGCGGCGTGGCAGGCGCTCTTGGCGCTACGTCCACGACTGCGTCGCTTCGCATCGGGTCTGACCGGGTCGCTCGACGAGGCGGATGATCTGGTCCAGGCAGTCTATGAGCGCGCGGTTGAGCGGCATCTGCAATGGGAGCCCGGGACGCGGTTTCACAGCTGGGTGTTCAAGATCGCCTACAGCCTGTGGATCAGCCGTCGCCGCCATGCCGCGGTACGGGGCGGCAGGAGCGAGCCGGTCGACCCCGACACGCTGGTCGGGGCGGACGGCGAGCGCGACGCCCATGCGCGGCTCGCCCTCGGCGACGTGCGCCGGCTGGTGGCGGCGCTTCCGCCGGAGCAACGGGCCGCCTTGATGCTGGTCGCCGTGGATGGTCTGTCCTACGGCGACGCGGCCGAGATCCTGCGGGTGCCGACGGGCACCGTGGCCAGCCGGGTGGCGCGCGCGCGCGTCGCGCTGGCGGAGGCGTTGGAAGGCAAGGAGGTCGAGGCTGCGCCGAACCAGGCGCTGGCGCGGAGCGGATGATGACGGCGAGGATCGATTCGGCCACCCTCGTGGCCTATCTCGACGGCGAGCTCAGCCATGTGGCGGCACTGCGCGTGGAAGCGGCGCTCGCCGGCGACTTGCGTCTCCAGCGGCAGCTCGATGCGCTCAGGCGGGTCGATTCAGCGCTGGACGGCGCCTTTCGACCGATCCTCGACAGCCCATTGCCGCCACTGGCCTTGACCGAGCGCCCGGTGCTCCCGACGGCCCAGCCGTCTCGGCGGTGGCTCGGCACGGCCCGGGTGGCAGTGGCGGCCGGCCTCGGCGGGCTGATGCTCGGCTTCGCCGGCGGCCAGCTCAGCCCACTCTCCTTTCACGAGGTCGAGCCGCCCGCGGTGGCGGCCATCCAGGCCCAGCTCCCGGAGGTCCTGGAAACCGAGCTGAGCGGCACCACCGTGGCTTTCAGCGATCACCTGCAAGGCGTCTCGGGGACGCTCAAGCCCCTGAGCACCTTCGTCAACGCAGACGGTCGCTACTGCCGCGTGTTCGAGGCGCATGTCTCCGAGGAAGGCGCCAATCTGACCAGCCGCGGCGTGGCGTGCCGCGACGAGGCGGGACGCTGGCTGACGCGGGTCCAGGTGAACGCCGTCTAGGTTGGCCCCTCGCCCGCTACCAGCTGCCGACGTTCGGCATGGAAGTCCACGGCTCCCGCGGTGCCAGCGCTTCACCCTGCTGCAGCAGCTCGATGGAGATGCCGTCCGGCGACTTGATGAAGGCCATCCGCCCGTCGCGCGGCGGGCGGTTGATGGTGATACCCCGACCCATCAGCTGCTCGCAGGTGGCGTAGATGTCCGCCACCGAATAGGCGAGGTGGCCGAAGTTGCGCCCGCCCGTGTAGATCTCGGGGTCCCAGTTGTAGGTGAGCTCAACCTGCGCCTCGGGGTTCTCGTCGGCGCCGAGGAAGATCAGCGTGAAGCGGCCTTGCGGGCTCTCGTGACGGCGGACTTCGCGGAGGCCCAGCTTCTCCGTGTAGAACGCCAAGGAATCGTCGAGATTGCTGATCCGGACCATCGTGTGCAGATAGCGCACGGCATTCCCCCTTCCGAGCGGGATTTGGAAACCCCTATGTAGCGCCCCGGCAGGGCTGCGCCAGGAGCTGTGCTAAGGAAGTGGCGCCTCGACCGTGAGGCGGAACAAGGGAATGGTCTTGTTCTCCAGCAGCTCCTTCAGCAGGTCCTCGTCGCCGGTGAGGGATTCCAGGCTGGTGGTGCCGGCCTTACGCCGATTGGGAGCCCTGGTGATCGGCCCCTGGTCGAGCATGGCGACCGAGTCGGTCTCGGGCTGCGCTTCCGGCTCGGCTTTGGCGACCGACCGATAAGGCGGCGGCGCCGCGGGCCTGACGTCGCCCGGGTTGAGGCGTAGATCGAGACCCTGCAGCTCCGATGCCGCGTACGCATCCCCGGCGATTGCTGGCAGCAGTGCGATCGCGACCATCCCCGCGATCCGGCGCATCGACCAAAGCTCCGCCGCTACCCGCGGCATGGGCTTCTCCTCTTCGTTCGGGCAAGACGTCACGACCCGCAACTATACGGATTCGGCAGGCGGCGTGAACAGGGTCGTCGCCAGGAAATTCGATCAAGGCCCCGAGTGTGGCCGCGCTGCCGCCCGATCAGAAGCCGAGCCGGCCCTTCAGCGGCGTGCCGGTGAGCAAGGAAACCAGATGGGCGCCCGCGAGCACGCTGAGCAGGACACCGACCGCCATGACTGGCAGGACAGGAAACAGCCGCACCTCACCCAGCTCGCGCGGGCGCGTTTCCTGCCACCGCGCCAGCGCCGCCAGCGACAGCCCGATCACTAACGTGGCGAGGGTCCAATGCAGGCTCATCGCTGCAACTAGCTCACGCGCGCTCGAAATACCGGGTCAGCTCCCAGTCGGTCACTGCCTTGTCGTAGACCGCCTGCTCCCACCGCCCGGCATGGAGATAGTGCTCGACCACCTCGTCGCCAAACGCCGCCCGCAGGATCTCCGAGCCCTCGAGCCGGTCGAGAGCCTGGTGCAGCGTGCGGGGGACCGAAGGCACGTCGCCGGACTTGTAGGCATCGCCACGAAACTCGGGCTCGAGCTGCAGCCCGCTCTCGATCCCATGCAGGCCGCCGGCCAGGAAGGCCGCGAACGCCAGATAGGGATTCACGTCCGCACCGCCGACGCGGCATTCGACCCGGGTCGACGCGCCGTGCCCGAGAACACGAAAGCCCGAGGTGCGGTTGTCCCGGCTCCAGACCAGGTTGGTCGGCGCGAACGAGCCGACGACGAAGCGCTTGTAGGAGTTCACGTACGGGGCGAGAAAATAGGTCATGTCGCCGCCGGTCGCGAGCAGGCCAGCCAGAAACTGGCGGAACAGATCGGTCTCGCCGTGGCCGCCGCTGAACGCCGGCCGGTCGGCGTCGTCCCACAGCGAGCCGTGGATGTGGCAGGAGTTGCCGGCGAGGTCGGCGCGCCACTTGGCCATGAAGCTGATCGCCTTGCCCTGCAGCCAGCCGATCTCCTTGACCCCGTTCTTGTAGATGACGTGGCGGTCGGCCATCTCCAGGGCCTCGGCATAGACCAGGTTCAGCTCCTCCTGGCCGGGGCCCCACTCGCCCTTGCTCTCCTGGACGGGAATCGCGGCCGCCTCCATGCCGTTGCGGATCGCCCGCATCAGCGGCTCGCGCTTGGTGGTCTCGAGCACATGATAGTCCTCGATGTACCAACCGGCGGTCTTCAGCTCGCGATAGCCCTTCTCCTTGGCGGCGGCGTAGCTGTCGTCGAAGACGTAAAACTCGAGCTCGGAGGCCATCTTGGCCGTCCAGCCGCGCTTCTTCAGGCGTGCCAACTGCCCCTTGAGCATCGTGCGCGGGCTGAAAGGCAGCTCCTGGCCGTGATGGTCACATACGTCGCCGAGCACCAATGCCGTGCCCGGCAGCCAGGGAATCCGCCGCATCGTGGCGAGATCGGGGCGGATTACGAAGTCGCCGTAGCCCTTCTCCCAGGAGGCGGCCTTGAAGCCCGGCACGGGCTCCATGTCCATGTCCACGGTGAGCAGGTAGTTGCAGGCGTGCCATTCCTCGTGCACCGCATCGAGGAAGAACCGGCCCGTGACCCGCTTGCCGATCAGCCTGCCCTGCATGTCGGTGAACGCGGCGACCACCGTGTCGATCTCGCCACTGGCCACCAGCGTCTCGAGCTGCGCCTTGTCCAATCTGCCAGACATGCTTCCGGTCTCGTCCGTTCGGGCTGACTGCCGGTGCGTAGAACCTGCGCACCATCGCCGCAAGAAGGGTTCGGCATGGCGTTCATCGTCGGTAAGCTCGTGTTCCTCCTGGTGCGCCCGAGCAATCTGCTCCTGCTGCTGTCCCTTTTCGGCGTCGCGGGGATGAGCCTTCGACGTCGCTGGGGCTTCCCGCTGATGGCCGGCGCCGTCCTCGCCATGGCGGTCTGCACGGTGCTACCGGTGGGACTCTGGCTGACCATGCCGCTGGAAGACCGCTTTTCCGGCCCCGGCGCCGACATCGGTCGCGTCGACGGGATCGTGGTGCTCGGCGGCGGGGTCGACGGGCGGTTGACCGAGGCGCGGGGCCAGCCGAGCTTCCGTCAGAGCATGGAGCGGTTCGCCGCCATCCCGGAGCTGGCGCGGCGGTTCCCGGAGGCCAAGATGTTGTTCACCGGCGGGCCGTCATGGACGGGCGGCGCCGATGGTTGGAGCGAGGCGCGCGTGATCGGCCAGTTTCTCGCCGCGCAAGGGGTGCCCGAGGGCCGAGTGATCCTGGAGGACCAGGCCCGCTCCACGCGCGAGAACGCCCTCTTCGCCTTGCCCTTGGCTGAGCCGCATCCGGGCGAGCGCTGGTTGCTGGTCACATCGGCCATGCACATGCCCCGCGCCATGGGCGTGTTTCGCCGCGCCGGCTGGCCGGAGCTGACGCCCTGGCCCGTCGACTACCGCACGACGGGGAGGTGGAGCACGGTCGGCGAGCCGAGCATGGGGCAACGGCTCGACGAGCTGGATGAGGCAGCCTACGAATGGTACGGCCTCGTCTACTATCGATTGCTCGGTCACACCGATGCCCTATTGCCCGCCCCTCGCGTCGGCTGATCCCGTCGTGCGCGCGCTCGCCATGCTGCTTCTCGTGGCGGCGCTGCCAGCTTCGGCAACCGAGCCTACGGCCAAAAGCCTCTTTGGGGCAGTCGCCACACCCTCCGTCGCGCCTGCGGCCGCAATCGGCAGCTATGCCAAGGGCTGCCTCGCGGGCGGTACGAGCTTACCGAAGGACGGCCCGGGATGGCAGGCGATGCGGCCGTCGCGCAATCGCACATGGGGTCACCCGGCGCTGGTAGCCTTCGTCGAACGGCTGGCCGTCGCGGCGCAGGCCGACGGTTGGCCCGGCCTGCTGGTCGGCGACATGGCGCAGCCCAGAGGTGGGCCCATGCGCACGGGCCACGCGTCCCACCAGATCGGCCTCGACGTAGATTTGTGGTTGATGCCGATGCCCGACCACCTGCTGGGCACGGCCGAGCGTGAGCAGATGTCCGCGATCTCGATGCTCGCCGAAGGCACGAGAACCGCGGATCCGTCACGCCTGACGGACCTCCAGATCGCGCTCATCCGGCGTGCCGCGCTCGACCCCGAGGTGGCCCGCATCTTCGTCCACCCCGGCATCAAGCAAGCGATGTGCGACCGCGTCGCCGGTGATCGCGAATGGCTGCGGAAGGTGCGGCCGTGGTGGGGCCACGACACGCATTTTCACGTTCGGCTCAGATGCCCCGCCGGCCAAGCCGCATGCCACGATCAGGATGCGCCTCCGACCGGGGACGGCTGCGGCGCCGATCTCGCCTGGTGGCTGACCGACGAGCCGTGGCGCCCGAAGCCGCCCGGGCCGGTGCCGGCTCCGCTCACCCTCGCGGACCTACCGCGCGAGTGTGCGTCAGTGCTCAAAACACATGGAACAGATAAAGCAGAATGATGATGGGAATGGGAATTCCGATCAACCACAGTGCAACAGCACGCATTGCTCGTTCCTGACCCTGTTTCTGGTTGCCGGACAGGTAACGGTGCAGCTGAAGTCTGGTTCCGCGCTCAGGAGCCGGTACGAAGATGGAAGCTTTTCGGGCGGGTGAGGAAGGCGTAGGCCTCCTCCGACAGCGAGCAGCCGCGCCCGGAGTTCTTGATGCCGACCCAGGCCAGTGCCGGGTCGAGATAATCGCACCGGTTCATGAAGAACGTTCCGGTCGCGACCCGCTGGCCGATCCGCTCGGCCGCCTCGGGATCGCGGGTCCAGACCGAAGCGGTCAGGCCGAACTCGCTGTCGTTCATCAGCGCCACCGCCTCGTCGTCGCCTGCGACCGGCATGATGCCGACGATCGGCGCGAAGCTTTCCTCGCGCATCACCCGCATCCGGTGGTCGACTCCCACCAGACACTGCGGCGCCATGTAGGCGGACCCTTCCGCCTCGCGGGCGAAAGTCGCGGAGTCGATCAGCGCCCTGGCGCCCTGTGCTACGGCGTCCCGGACCTGACCGCGGGCGAAGTCCGCCGCGGACCCCCGCACCATTGGGCCCAGATTGGTCGCGGCATCGGTCGGATCGCCGAGCACGTATTTGCCGGCGAGCTCGGCATAGCAGGCCACGAACTCCTCGAAGCGGCTCGCCTCGACGTAGATCCGCTCGATCCCGCAGCAGCTCTGGCCCGAGTTGAAGCAGGCGCCGTCGACCAGATTCTCGACGGCGTGGGCGAGATCGGCGTCACGGCGGACATAGGCCGGATCCTTGCCGCCAAGCTCGAGGTTGGTCGCGATGAAGGCTGCGCTGGCCGACTGCTGGACGGCGTGGCCTGCCGGCACCGAGCCGGTGAACGCGACCAGCTGGGCGGCGCCGCTGCCGACGATGCGCAGCGCCGCGTCGTGGCCCATGTGGAGATGCTGGAACACTCCGGGCGGCAGGCCCGCCGCGTCGAACGCTTCCTGAAACCGCTCCGCGCACAGCGGCGTCTGCGCCGAATGCTTGAGCAGTACCGTGTTGCCGGCGGCGAGCGCCGGGACGATGCTGTTGACCGCCGTCAGGTAGGGATAGTTCCAGGGTGCGATGACGAACACGAGGCCGAAGGGCTCGTGGCGGATGAAGCGCGTGAACCCGGCCTTGGGCTCCGGCCGGCGATCCGCGAGCGCTCGCGGGGCCACGGCCAGCATGTGGCGGGCGCGCTCCTCCAGCCCGCGGATCTCGCCCGGGCTTTGCGCGAGCGGCCGTCCCATCTGCCAGGTGATCTCGGCCGCGAGCTCGTCCCGCCGCGCGACCAGAAGGTCGATCGCCCGGCCGATCACCTCCACGCGACGGTCAACTGGTGTGTCGCGCCACGCCCGCCCCGCGGCGGCAGCGCGCTCGAGCGCGCCCGCCACCGTTGAGTCGTCCGCCAGCGGTCGCTCGACGATAATCCGCCCGTCGACCGGAGAGATCGTGCGCTGCACTGTCATCGGCTCGCGGCCCGGCTCACGGTGTCAGTGGCCGGCGATATAGGCTTCCCGAAGCACGACCGTCTCGAGCTCCATCTCGTCCAGCCGCGTCTTGACGACATCGCCGATGCTGACGATCCCGACCAGCCGGCCGCCTTCGACCACGGGCATGTGGCGGAAGCGATGGCGGGTCATCTCGGCCATCACCCCCTTGACCGCGTCATCCGGCCGGCAGGTGCGCACGCTCCTGGTCATCAGGTCGCGCACGTGGCGGTCCGGGGCGAGGATGGCCGCCCCGTCGTCGGCGAGACCTTGGATCAGATCGCGCTCGGAGAGAATCCCGGCGATCGACACCCCGTCCTCGCTCACCACGAGCGCGCCGACGCGCTCGAGCGCGAGGCGATGGACAGCGGTTGCGATGGTCGCGTCAGGCCGAATGGTCACGACCTTGCTGCCCTTGTGGGCGAGAATCTCTTGAACCTTCATTCCGGGCTCCCGGTCCAATGCGGCGCGGCCCGGCCGACATCAGGCTCGGGGCCTACTACAACTATGCGCCGAGAAGGCAGCGAGGCAAGGCGTGACGTGCGGCGCTACTCGCCCCCGCCCAGGCTATGGACGTAGACTGTCAGCATCTTAATCGTCGTGTCATCCAGCCGGCCTTGCCATGCCGGCATGACCCCCATGCGCGGGTGATTGATCTGCGCCACGATCTGGTCGAGGTCGCCGCCATAGAGCCAGATCATGTCGTTGAGCGCCGGCCCGCCCAGCTCGCGATTGCCTTCGCCGGCATCGCCGTGACAGGAAGCGCAGTTCTCGGCGAAGATCGGCGCGCCCTGCTCCGCGGCCGCCGCATCCGTCTGGCGCTGCGTCAGCGACAGCACGAACTGGGCGACCTCATCGATCTGCTTGCGATCCAGCATCGCGTCAGCGCCGAACGCTGGCATCGAATTCTCGCGCGCCTCGGTATCCTGCCCGTTCCGGATGCCGTGGCGGATGGTCTGCTCGATGGCCTCGATGCTGCCGCCCCACAGCCAGTCGTCATCGGCGAGCGTCGGGAAGAACCCTTGCCCGGCGCCGCCAAGGCCATGGCACGGCGCACAGTTGATCTTGAATTTCTGCTCGCCGCCCGCGATCGCGAACTGCACGAGCTCGGGGTCGGCGGCAATCGCGGCCGCATCCATGGCGGCGATGCGATCCGTCCACTGCGCCTGCGCCTGCCGCGCTTGCTCCAGCCGCAGCTCGAGGTCGGTGCGCTGGTTCCGCCCCAAGATCCCCGGCAGGTAACCGGAGCTCCAGGGCCAGGACGGGTAGAGTATCCACCAGACGATGGCGAAGAGTATGCTTGCGAAAAACGTGTAGACCCACCAGCGGGGCAGGGGATTGTTCAGCTCCCTGATACCGTCCCACTCGTGGCCCGTCGTTTCCACGCCCGTGATGGCGTCACGCTCACCCTTGGCGGCCATCGCCGTTCTCCTCGTCGCGGAACGGAATCCGCGCATTGTCTTCCATCTCGCGGCGTCGGCTGGGCCAATAGACCCAGATGATGATCCCGGCGAACAGGACCATCAGCCAGACGACCCAGAGCTGCTTCAGAACCGGCAGCAGCGTGTCCACCCCGAGCGCCTCCTACTGCTGCAGGTCCTCGGCGCGGATCGCGGTGAAGTCCACCATTCGGCCCAGGATCTGCAGATAGGCGACCAGGGCGTCCATCTCGGTCAGCCGGCGGGGTTGCCCGTCGAAGTCGCCCACCGCCGCCTTGGGATAACGGGCAAGCACCCCCTCATGGTCGCCGTCGACCGAAGCCTGAGCCACGAGATCGGCGCGCGCGGAGGCGACCATATCGTCGGTGTACGGCACCCCGACGATCTGCTGCGTCTGCAGGTGTGCCACGATGTCGTCGGCATGGAGCTCATGGTCGAGCAAGAACGCGTAGGGCGGCATGATGCTCTCCGCCACCACGCTGCGCGGATCGACCAGATGCGCGACCTGCCATTCGTTCGAGTACCTGCCGCCCACCCGCGCCAGGTCGGGACCCGTGCGTTTCGAGCCCCACTGGAACGGATGGTCGTACATGCTTTCCGCCGCAAGGCTGTAATGCCCATAGCGCTCCGCCTCGTCGCGGAACGGCCGGATCATCTGGCTGTGACAGTTGTAGCAGCCCTCGCGGATGTAGATGTTGCGGCCCATCAGCTCCAGCGGCGAGTAGGGCCGGACGCCGTCCACCTTCTCGATCGTGCTCTCGATCGTGTAGAGCGGCGCGATCTCGACGATGCCCCCGATCGACACGGTCACCAGGATCAGCACGAGCAGCAGGAGCCCACGCGTCTCGACCTTCTCGTGGCTGCGCAGCAGCGACATGGCGGCGCCCCCTCTATTCGGCCGGAGTGGCGCGCGGCGCGTAGGCCGGTGCCAGCACGACGTCCTGCTCCGAGCTGACGTCGCCGCGTGCGGTGCGCCAGAGATTGTAGACCATGATCAGCGAGCCGCTGAGGAACAGCACCCCGCCGAACGCCCGGATCACGTAGAACGGGTGCATGGCCTGCACGGTCTCGATGAACGAGAACTGCAGGAAGCCGAGGTGGTCGAAGGAGCGCCACATCAGGCCCTGCATGATCCCCGAGACCCACATCGCGGTGATGTAGAGCACGATGCCCATGGTCGCGACCCAGAAGTGCCACTCGACCAGCTTGTAGGAGTAGAGGCGCTGCACCTTCCACAGGCGCGGCACCAGATAATAGACCGCGCCGAAGCTGACGAACGCGACCCAGCCCAGGGCACCCGAATGGACGTGGCCGATGGTCCAGTCAGTATAATGACTGAGCGCGTTGACTTGGCGGATCGACATCAGCGGCCCTTCGAAGGTGCTCATGCCGTAGAAGGCCACCGACACGACGAGGAAGCGCAGGACAGGATCGGTGCGGAGCTTGTCCCAGGCGCCGGACAGCGTCATCAGGCCGTTGATCATGCCTCCCCAGGACGGCATCCACAGCATGATGGAGAACGTCATGCCGAGCACCTGCGCCCAATCGGGTAGTGCGGTGTAGTGCAGGTGGTGCGGCCCTGCCCAGATATAGAGGAAGATCAAGGCCCAGAAATGAATGATCGACAGGCGGTAGGAGTACACTGGACGCTCGGCCTGCTTCGGGACGAAGTAGTACATGATCCCGAGAAAGCCTGCGGTCAGGAAGAAGCCGACGGCGTTGTGGCCGTACCACCATTGCGTCAAGGCATCTTGGACACCCGAGAACAGCGAGTAGCTCTTGGTGCCGAAGATGGAGACAGGCACCGAGAGGTTGTTGACGATGTGCAGCATCGCGATCGTGACGATGAAGGCAAGGTAGAACCAGTTCGCCACATAGATATGCGGCTCCTTGCGGGTCAGGATCGTTCCGAAGAACAGGACGAGATAAAGGACCCAGACGATCGTCAGCCAGATGTCGACATACCATTCCGGCTCGGCATATTCGCGGCCCTCGGTGATGCCGAACACGTAGCCGAGCGCGGCCATGACGATGAACAGCTGGTAGCCCCAGAACACGAAGTTCGCGAGCAGGCGCCCGCCGAACAGCGGGGCGCGGCAAGTCCGCTGCACCACGTAGAGTGACGTGCCGAGCAGGGCGTTGCCGCCGAAGGCGAAGATGACCGCTGAGGTGTGCAGCGGCCGCAGGCGGCCGAAGGTCGTCCATTCGAGGCCGAGATTGAGCACGGGATAGGCGAGCTGGAAGGCGATGAACGTGCCCGCGGCGAAGCCGATCACGCCCCAGAACATGGTGGCGATGGTGAACATCCGGATGACGTCTTCGTTGTAGCCCGGATGTTCCGGCGCTCGAATGGCTACGGCGGCCGCTGCCATGTCGCTCTCCTGCCAACCTTGCCGGTCCGAGAAAGGAATGTGCCGACGGCTGCCTGATCCCGAGCGCGTCCGGTTTCGTTCCCCGACCTCCACATGCACTTGAGCTACTCGTTCCCCACCGCCGCGGTGAATAGCAATCTTGGCCATGCGACGACGTGACCTTGCCAGCCGCCCTTGAGCGGGTGCATGGATCGGGCGCAAGTGCGTCGATTAGAGCGCTGCAACGCGGGAGTCCGACGGGGCCGCGCACCCGCAGCGGGAGGACGACAATGACGACCGAGACCCAAGCCGCAGGCGATCTGGCGCCGGTCTACGTCAGCCCCCAGCCGGCGATCCGCAGGATCGAGCTCGATCGGCCGTGGCAATGGCTGGTCAAGGGCTGGCAGGACCTGCGCCGGGCGCCGACGGTCAGCTTCACCTACGGCGTCCTGGCGGCGGTGACCGGCTATCTGCTGACGTTCGGCCTGCTGTGGGCGGACCTGCTCTATCTGGTCCTACCGCTCACGGCGGGGTTCCTGATCGTCGGGCCGATCCTGGCCGTCGGCCTCTACGAGGTCAGCCGGCGCGCCGAGCTTGGCCAGTCGACGACCCTGTTCGAGGCGCTCGCCGCCTTCCGCCGCAACGGCAGCCAGATCGCGCTCATGGGCGTGGCGCTGATGCTGCTTATGTTCGCCTGGGCGCGCATCGCCGCCCTGCTGTTCTTCCTCTATTTCGGGCTGGAGCCGCCCTCCTTCGAGGATCTGTTCGCCTCGACCTTCCTCGAGCCCGACAGCCTGCCGTTCCTGGTCCTGGGCACGCTGATCGGCGGCGGCATGGCCCTCCTGGCGTTCTCGATCAGCGTCGTCGCGATCCCGCTGCTGCTGGATCGGCCGCAGGCCAACGTGATCGATGCGATCGCCACCAGCTTTCGCACCGTGCAGACCAACTTCCTGCCCATGCTGTTCTGGGCGGTGCTGATCGCCGGCTTCTCGGCCGCCGGCTTGGTGACCCTCTATCTCGGCCTGATCGTCACGCTGCCGCTGATCGGGCATGCGACCTGGCATGCCTACCGCGATCTCGTGAGCTTCCCCGAGGGCGCCTGAAGGCGTCGCTCAGCCTAGGAGCATTTCATGGGCAACTGGATCTTCGGCGTCGTGATGGCCCTGCTCAGCTTTGTCGGGCTGTTCGTCGCCAGTCGCGCGCACGACCGGATGATGTCGACCACGGGCTTCCTGATGGTCGCCTTCGGCCTCGCCTTCATCTTCTGGCTGATCGCCAAGAATACCGGTCACCCTCGGGGAACGCAGTCTCACTGAGCCAGCGCGGTCGCGTCAGTCGGCCAGACTTGCGGCTGAGACGGGCGGCAGGCCACGGGCGTGCCGGCGGGCAAGCGCGGGAAACTGGTCGCGTGCGACACCGATGTCGTCGAGCGTGGCACCGTCGAGCCGGTTGAGAGTCCACATCGCGTGCAGATAGCGGATCTCCTCACGCAGGTGGCGAGCGAGGCTCGAGCCACGCCCGAGAGCGGGGTGAAGGACATAGGACAGATTGATCACGGTTCGAATCCTTTCGAGATGAGCAGCCAAGCGGTCGTCAGCGGGCCGGGCTGCCGCTCAGCGGGGTGGCGCGTCGCGGCACAGGCCAGAGCCGCGCCAATCCGTGGCCCGCGCTGCGCAGCAGGCGGTCGATCTGCTGGTTGCGGAGCCGCCGCGCTTCCTTGACGAAGCGCGCGCGGTCCGGCCGGGTGACGTCGGTGAGCCGCCAAGGCCCGCCGATGCCCTCGTGGTGAGTCGTCATCAGCGTCTCCTGGGTGGTGAGCGCGACGGGGCTATTTCGCCGCCGCAGCCAGAGGGGCGCGCCAGTCGGCCCCCTTCGGCATCACCGGTGCTACCGGCTCGGGCGCGCCGATGCGGCGCTCGGCCTCCTCCATGGCGACACGGGGGATGTCGCCTCGGCCGATGCCGAGCTCGACCAGCTCCCGTTCGGAGTAGCTCGCCAGCTCGCGCAGGACGGCGCGGAACTCGCGATGCATGGCCCAGGTACGATAGGCTTCTTTGAGTAGATCCATTGGTCCGATCTCCATGAAGACCGGCACCGGCGGCTCAGCCGCCCATGGCCGGGAAGGTTGACGCCTCCCCCTGATCCGTCGGGCATGCAGCGACGCCCGACAGGGACACCATCTCGTGGCTTCCTCGCCTATCCGCCAGAGCACCTGCTGCAGGGCAGCATTGCATAAATCGCTGGAACACAATCGCGAATCGGATCTCAGCACAAGCTGATGCTGCGATGCAGCATATGCGGGTCGAGCCGCGACCCCTCGTCTCGCCGCCGAGCCGGCCTCAGCCGACCTGGGCGGTGACCGCGATCGCGACGGCGGCGCAGATGGCGGCCAGGATGATCACGACGCCGAAATCGTAAAGGCGCATCGCCGGGCTCTCTCCGGGCTCAGTTGACGTAGTATTTCTGGTATTTGCCGTAGTATTGGCCGACGTCGCCGTAGCCGTACTGGGCGTGACGCCGCAGGTCGACCTGGGTGAGTACCACACCTGCGACCTGGCCGCGCGCCTCGCGCAGATGGGCCAGGGCATTGAGCGCGGTGTCGCGACTCGTCTTGTCCCACAGCGTGACGAACAGCACCTTGTCGGCCAGCTGCGACACGAGCTTCGTGTCCGTCACGCCCAGCAACGGGGCGGAATCGATCACGATGAAATCGTAGCTCTCGCGCAGGGCAGTCAGCAGCTCCCGCATCCTGCGGCTGCCGAGCAGCTCGGTCGGATTGGCCGTCTGGCGCTTGACGGGCAGATAGGCGATGCCCGTCTCCTCGTTGGTCAGGATCACCTCGTCGAGGCTGCGCTCGCCGGCCAGATATTCGATCAGCCCGTTCTCGTGACCGCCGCCGAGCTCGCGGTGCACGTTCGGATGGCGCAGGTCGCCGTCGATCAGCACCACCTTGCGGCCTGACAGGGCCGCGAACGTGCACAGGCTCACGGCCAGGGTGGTCTTGCCTTCCTGCGGCAGCGACGAGGTCACCAGCACGACGCGCGGCGGGTCATCAATGTTGGACAGCTGCAGCGAGGTGTAGATCGCCCGCAGCGATTCCGAATAGGCCGACAGCGGCTTGGCCAGCAGATACTGGTGCGGCCGCTGCCCGCGGCGCAGCCGGTCGAGCCTCGGCACCAGGCCGAGGGCGGGCAGACCCAGGGTCTGCTCGACCTGCCGCGCGCTGCGCAGGCCATTGTCGAACCGCTCCAGCAGCAGGGCGAGCAGGGTGCCCAGCATCAGCGAGGCGGTGAAGCCGACGGCGCCGAACAGCTTGGGGCCGGGCGTGCTGGGCTGCATCGGCGGCGCACCGGTCGACACGACCTTGGCATCGGCCTCGATCAGCTCCTGCTGGTCGGCCATCTCCTTGTACCGCTCGAGGAACGAATTGTAGATGTTGCGCGACGCGTCGGCATCCCGCTCCAGCTCGCGCAGCTTGACCGCCACCTCGCGGTCGAGCGACGTGCCACCCGAGACGGTGTCGATCTCCCGTTCGAGCGCCTTGATGCGCGAGGCCGTGACGTCGGCGTCGTTCTCGATCGTCTTCAGAATCCGCGCCACCTCGGCCTGGATCTTGGCGACCAGCGTCGCCTTCTCCTGCTGAATGCTGACGATCCGCGGGTGCTTGGCGCCAAAGGTGCTCCGCAGCTCGCTCTCTTCCTTGAGGAGCTCGGTCTCGCGGTCGCGGAGATTAATGATGGTGACCGAATTTAGCACCTCGGGCACCGCCTCGACCGCCTCGAAGCCCTGGGTGCGCATCTGCCGGATCTGCGCGATCTTGGCCTGCGCCCCCGCCTCGTCGGCCCGCAGTTCCGACAGTCGCTGGTTCACGTCGAACAGGCGCTGCTCGTTGAGCGTGACGCCGTTGAGATCGTTGATGTTGTGGTCCGCGCGGTAGCGCTCGACCGCCGCCTCGGCCACCTCGACCTCGGCGCGCAGCTGGTCGAGCCGCTGGGCGAGCCACTCGGTGGCGAGCTTGGTCTTGTCGACCTTCTCCTCGCGCAGCATGTCGACATAATCGTTGGCGACCGCGTTGACGATCGTCGCGGCCTTGCTGGAGCTCTCGGAGGTGAAGGCGATCCTGATCACGTAGGACCGGCCCTCGGGCGTGACCTTCAATCCGTCGCCGAACGCCTCGATCGTCGCCTGATGCTGCATCGAGAGCTGGTCCGCAGCGCTGATCTCGACCGGCTCGGCGGCGAGACCCGTGGCGACGAGCCAGGATTCGGGCATCCACGACACCAGTGTCTCGAGCGGACCGGCCATGCGCATCTGCACGGTGCTGTCCGGGTTGCGCAGCGCGACGTTGAATTCCGGATCGTCGTAGATGCGCAGGTCGTCGGCGAGCCGCTCGAGCTGGAAGCGCGAGCTGATGAGCCGTACCTGGCTCTCGACCGTGGAAGCGTCGGTGCCGAGCCCCTGGATCACGCTCTCGACATCGACCACGTTGCTCTTGCGCGGGTCGATCATGACCAGCGCGGTCGCCGTGTATTTCGGCGTCAGCTGCAGGCCGGCGAGCACCGCGAGACAGGTGACCAACAGGACGGTCGCCAGGATCACCTTCTTCCGGCGCCGGAGAATCCCCAGCAGTTCCTTGATGTCGAGGCCGCCGTCGCCGTCATTCGGGTCGTTGGCGGGACGAGAAATGTCCGTCGCTGGCGTCATGTCGCTCCCGAAATCTTGAGGCTGGGGAGGGCCGTGTAGCGCAACCAGAATCATTCATACATCATGCTGCATTGCGGGAAAATGGCGAAACCATGCATCCTCCCACGCAGGTGGACAGGAGGGCGCGTTGAAATTGCACACAAAACAGGCACCGCAGCGGCACTAGGTCGCAATGGCCGCGCTTGACCACGACTTCGCGCAATGTGGAGTTGGGCATTCGGCCTTGCGGCATCCGGCCCCTGGAAGTCAGCCGCCGGTGCAGGCAGAACCTGCCTGACGCAAGAGGGCAGCATCGAGCATGACCGCGATCAGCCGACCAACCGAGCCGCTGCTGGCCGGCGACTTTCCGGCCTACGACGAGCAGAGCTGGCGCGAGCTGGTCGGGAAGGTCCTCAAGGGCAGCGATTTCGACAAGCGGCTGGTGCGGCCCACCGCCGACGGTATCTCGATCCGCCCACTCTACACTCCCGGTGCCGACAGCCCGCGGATCGGCACCCCCGGCGCGGCACCGTTCGTTCGCGGCGCATCCGCGGCCGGCTCCGTACTCGGCGGCTGGGACGTCCGCGGCCACCACGTCGTCGGTGACGCTGCCGCCACCAACCGCGCCATCCTCGAGGATCTCGAGGGCGGAGCGACCTCCGTTCACCTGCAGTTCGATCGGGCGCCTTCTCCGGGATTTCTCCAGGCGCTGCTCGGAAACGTGCTGCTGGACGTGGCACCGGTGGCGCTGGAAGCAGGCGCTCACGCCGCCGAGGTCGCTGCCCAACTGCAGCAGTTGGCCTCCGCGCAAGGCGTCGATCCCGCGAGCATGCGAGCGCAGCTGAACGCCGACCCGCTCGGCGCTGCGGTCCGGGGCGGCGGCGATCTCGCCGACGGCCTGCGCGGCGCCGCGGCGCTCGCCAGGACGGTGGCCGCGACCTGGCCGAACGCCACCGCCCTGCTGGCCGATGGGCGCCCCTACCACGGCGGCGGCGCCAGCGAGGCGCAGGAGCTGGCGTTCGCCGTCGCGACCGGGCTCGACTACCTGCGACATCTGTACGCGGAGGGGCTGCCGGCCGAAGCCGCGGCCGGCCAGGTGGCGTTCGCGCTCGCCGCCGACAGCGACTTCTTCCTCACGGTCGTGAAGCTGCGCGTCCTGCGCCGGCTGTGGTCCCGGGTTCTGGCCGTTGCCGGTGCGGAGCCGGCGCTGGCGAGGCTGCGCCTCCATGCCGAGACGGCAAGTCGCATGCTCACCCGCCTCGATCCGCACGTGAACATCCTGCGCGGCACGGTCGCGGCCTTCGCCGCGGCCGCCGGCGGCGCGTCGAGCGTCACCGTCCTGCCGTTCGACCTCGCGGGCGGCGCCCCGTCGCCGCTCGCCCGCCGCATCGCGCGCAATACCCAGCTGGTGCTGCTCGAGGAGAGCAATCTCGGCCGTGTGATCGATCCGGCCGGTGGCAGCTGGCTCGTCGAGTCGTTGAGCGAGGAGCTGGCAGCCAAGGCCTGGACGCTGCTCCAGGAGGTCGAGCGTCGCGGCGGCATGGCCGCGGCGCTCGAGGATGGCTGGCCGCAGGAGCTGGTGGCGCGGAGCCGCGAGCAGCTCGAGCAGGCGGTCGCGACGCGGCGGGCCGGGATCACCGGTGTTTCCGAGTTCGCCAATCCGGCGGAAGGAATGCCCGGCCGGAAGGAGACCCCGGCCGACCACGAGGCTGGTCCGATCCGGATGATCCGGCCCTATCGGCTGGCCGAGGCGTTCGAGCAGGTCCGCGCGCGCAGCGCCGCCGCCGATCGCAGGCCGGTCATGTTCCTCGCCACGCTGGGCACGCCCGCCCAGTTCGCCCCGCGCCAGGGCTTCGCCCGGAATCTGTTCGAGGCGGGCGGGTTCGAGGTTGCGGCGGGCGAGGCCGCTTCATTCGCCGCCAGCGGCGCGCGGCAGGCCGCCATCTGCTCGAGTGACGCCGTCTATGGCGAGCAGGCGGCAGCGGCGGCGCGGGCGTTGCGGCAGGCCGGCGCCGGCGGCATCTACCTGATGGGCCGCCCGGCCGACGCGACGCTGCAGGCGACGTGGTCGGCCGCTGGCGTCGACGAGTTCGTCTTTGCCGGCTGCGACGTGCTGGCGGTGCTCGGCCGCGCCCACGACCGCGAGACAGGAGGGCGGGCATGAGCCGGATCCCCAGCTTCGCCGAGGTGGCCCTAGGGGGCCCGCAATCAGCGGGAGCGGATTGGGCGGAGGCGTTTCTCCGGGAAACCGGCCACGGTCCTGCGGAGGCGGCGTGGACCACGCCGGAAGGAATCGTGGTGCCGCCGCTCTACACCGCGGCCGATACCGCCGGTCTGGATTTTCTGGCGACCTGGCCCGGACTGCCGCCCTACCTGCGCGGCCCCTACTCGGCGATGTACACCACGCAGCCCTGGACCATCCGGCAATATGCCGGCTTCTCCACGGCCGAGGACAGCAACGCCTTCTACCGCCGCAACCTCGCGGCGGGCCAGATGGGCCTGTCGGTGGCGTTCGATCTCGCCACCCACCGCGGCTACGACAGCGACCATCCCCGCGTCGCCGGCGACGTCGGCATGGCCGGCGTGGCGATCGATTCGATCCTCGACATGGAGATCCTGTTCTCGGGCATCCCGCTCGACCGGATGAGCGTGTCGATGACCATGAACGGCGCCGTGCTGCCGGTGCTGGCGCTCTATGTGGTCGCGGCCGAGGAGCAGGGTGTGCGGCCGGAACAGCTGAGCGGCACCATCCAGAACGACATCCTCAAGGAGTTCATGGTCCGCAACACCTACATCTTCCCGCCCTCGCCCTCGATGCGGATCGTCTCCGACATCTTCGCCTACACGGCGAAGCACATGCCGAAGTTCAACTCGATCAGCATCTCCGGCTACCACATGCAGGAGGCAGGGGCGACCGCCGACCTGGAGCTCGCCTACACGCTGGCCGACGGCATCGAATACATCCGCTGCGGCCGCGAGGTCGGGCTCGACGTCGACGCCTTCGCGCCCAGGCTCTCGTTCTTCTGGGCCATCGGCATGAACTTCTTCATGGAGGTGGCGAAGCTGCGGGCGGCGCGCCTGCTCTGGGCCAAGCTGGTCCGGCAGTTCGCGCCCAAGGACCCGAAATCGCTGGCGCTGCGCACGCATTGCCAGACCTCGGGCTGGTCGCTGACCGCACAGGACGTCTACAACAACGTGGTGCGGACCTGCATCGAGGCGCTGGCGGCCACCCACGGCCACACCCAGTCCCTGCACACCAACGCGCTCGACGAGGCGCTGGCCCTGCCGACCGACTTCTCCGCCCGCATCGCCCGCAACACGCAGCTGTTCATCCAGCAGGAGACGGGCATCACCCGCACGATCGACCCCTGGGGCGGCAGCTACTATGTCGAGCGGCTGACCTACGAGCTGGCGCGGCAGGCGCTCGGGCACATCGAGGAGGTCGAGGCCTCGGGCGGCATGGCCAAGGCGATCGAGCGGGGCATCCCCAAGCTGCGGATCGAGGAGGCTGCCGCCCGGACCCAGGCGCGCATCGACAGCGGCAAGCAGACCGTGGTCGGCGTCAACAAGTACCGGCCGCACGGCGTCGAGGACATCCCGGTGCTCAAGGTCGACAATTCGGCGGTGCGCGCCCGGCAGATCGAGAAGCTCGGGCGGTTGCGCGCCGGCCGCGACCAGCTCGCCTGCCGGAGGGCGCTGGACGCGTTGACCCGCTGTGCCGAGACGGGCGAGGGCAACCTGCTCGAGCTGTCGATCGCCGCCGCCCGCGCCCGCGCCTCGGTCGGCGAGATCACCGCGGCCATGGAGAAGGTCTGGGGCCGGCACGTCGCCGAGATCCGCTCGATCGCCGGCGTCTACGGCAAGGAAGTGGGGGAGCCCGTGAGCGTCCGTCGTGCCCGCGACCTGGTCGAGGCGTTCTCGCTCGCCGAGGGGCGACGGCCGCGGATCCTGATCGCCAAGATGGGCCAGGACGGCCACGACCGCGGCCAGAAGGTGATCGCCACCGCCTTCGCCGACCTCGGCTTCGACGTCGACATCGGCGCCCTGTTCCAGACGCCCGGCGAGGCGGCGCAGCAGGCAGTCGACAACGACGTGCACATCGTCGGCGTCTCCTCGCTCGCTGCCGGCCACCTCACCCTGGTGCCCGAGCTGCGCAAGGAGCTGGCGGCGCGCGGCCGCGGCGACATCATGATTGTGGTGGGCGGCGTGGTGCCGCCGCAGGACTACGAGGCGCTGCTCGCCGCCGGCGCGCGGGCGATCTTCCCGCCGGGTACGGTCATCGCCGAGGCGGCCGCGGACCTGCTCGCCAAACTGTCGGCCGATCTCGGCTACGATCTGCAGGCGGCCGAGTAGGAGCGGTCGAACGCATTGGCTCAGTCCGGAAGTCCCGCCATGCGATAGCCCTCGACGAGGTGGTCGAGCGTCGCTTGATCACGGGATGGTTCGTGTGCGGCCCATGCGGCGATTGTAAACGAGGGATTGGCCGCCATGAACAGAGCAGCTTCCTGGCGAGCGTCGTCGGTCCGGCCCAGCTGGGCCAAGCTGGCTGCAAGGATCCGCCGCGAAACCGTTCGGTAGGTGCCTTCCTGCCGCAGGCTGGACACTGCGGCGTCGTAGCGGCGGGCCGAATACTGCGCCAAGCCGAGCTCATGAAAGTACCATGACGGCGGGTGCGGATTCAGGCGCAGCGCCCTCTCGATATGGGCGATGCCCGCTGTTGGGTCGCCGCGATACACCGCGACGGCCCCAGTGATCGCCCAAGCGTCGGCATCGTTGGGATCGAGCTGCAAAGCCAGAGCAAACGCCTCGTCCGATGCTGCGAACCGGCGCTCATAGCCAAGCACGTGGCCCAGCATCCAGTGGCACCCGGCATCGTTCGGGTCCAACGCCACGGCTCGCTCCGCAGCGGCTACCGCCAGACGGCGGTTCGGCTCCTCCGGCTCTCCCCACTGCACCCACGCCGCCCACAGGTGCAAGGCCAACCAGCGATGCGCCTCGGCATAGTCCGGTTCGCGAGCGATCGCCTGACGGAGCAGGAGTACCGCTTCCCGCCCCGATTCGGGCGAGCGGCCCGCCAAGGTGCGCCCACGGACGCAAAGCTCGTACGCCTCGAGGCTCCTCGGCCGCTTGCGCGGTGGTGGCGCTCCATCTAGCCGGCCGATCATCGCCTCGACGATCTTGCCGGTCACCTCGTCCTGAACGGCGAACACGTCGTCGAGACCCCGGTCGAAGCGCTCAGCCCAGAGGCTCACGCCGCCGATGGCGTCGATCAGCTTGACGTTGACGCGGACTTTATCGGCCGATCTCCGCGCACTGCCCTCCAGCAGGTAGCGGACCCCGAGCTCGCTCGCGATCTGGCGGGCATCCAGCGATCTGCCCTTGTAGGTGAAGCTGGAATGCCTGGCGATGACGAACAGTCCGGCATGGCGCGACAGCTCGGTGATCAGATCCTCGGTCAGGCCGTCGGTGAACGGCTCCTGCGCCAAGTCCTGGCTCAGGTTGGTGAAGGGCAGGACGGCAATGGACGGCTTCGCGGGCAGTCGTAGGGGCAGGGGTGCGTCCGGGTCGCCTACCGCAGAGATGGCGGAAACCACTCGGTGGACATGAATTGGCTCAAGGATGTTCTTGACCGGGTGCAATCCCAGATCCTCGAACTCGCAATCCAGCTTTCGTCGCACCTGCTGGTGCACGGCGTGCGAGAGGCAGATGCCGCCGGGCTCGGCAATGCCCTCGAGTCGCGTGGCGACATTGACGCAGTCGCCGTACAGGTCGCGGCCTTCGACGATGACGTCACCGATGTTGATGCCGATCCGCAGGGTGATGCGACGCCGCGTCGCCGGGCCGCTGTTGGCGGCCGCCATGGCCGCCTGCAGCCGGATGGCGCATTGGACGGCATCGACCGCGCTGGCGAACTCGATCAGCACGCCATCGCCAAGCAACTTGAAGACGCGACCCCTATGGCTCGCGACCAGCGGATCCAAGACTTGCGTCCTACGGCTCTTTAGCGCCTCCAGTGTCCCGGCCTCGTCCTGTTCCATCAGGCCGCTGAAGCCGACCACGTCGGCGGCCAGGATGGCGGCGAGGCGACGCTGAATGCGCTTATCGGACATACGGTCTTCGGCTCATGGCGCTCGCGAGAGGCCGAACATCGGCACTGCCCACTACAACTCCTTGTCGAGTGGAGTGTGCTGCTGGCGACCAGATCCGATCAAGAACCAAGATCGAGGAGGCTCACTACCGACGCTACGGCGCCTTTGCTTAGAGCCGCAGATGGCTCAGAATGGCGATATGCTGGTTGAGAACGTCGTCGCCGTGACCGGGGCCGGAGGCAATCTCGGCTCGGCGGTCGTTCAGCTTCTCGCGGCGCGCGGCGCCAGGCTGGTCGTCATGGACCGGACGGATGCGGCGCTCGCTCGAGTGCTACGCGCGCTGGACGTCGCGCATGTGCTGCCCGCGCCTGGCATCGACCTCGGCGACTTCGAGGCCTGCCGCGGGCTGGTCGACTTTGCGCTGGCACGCTTTGGGAGGATCGACGGGCTGGTCCATACCGTCGGCACCTTCGCCATGGCCGCCCTCGACGACGCCGATGCAGCGCATTGGGATTTCCTGTTCCGCGCCAACCTGCTGAGCGCGGTGAACATCTGCCGGGCGGTCGTGCCGACGATGCGGTCGGCGGGGCGGGGCAGCATCGTGACCATCGGTGCTGCGGGCGCGGCCAAAGGCGGCAAGGGCATGGCCGCCTATACGGCTGCGAAGAGCGCCGTCCTGCGGCTGTCCGAGAGCCTCGCCGACGAGCTGAAGGCGGAAGGGGTGCGGGTGAACTGTGTGTTGCCCAGCATCATCGACACGCCGCAGAACCGTGCCGCCATGCCCAAGGCGGACACGAGCCGTTGGGTCACGCCCGGCCAGCTCGCCGAGGTGATCGCCTTCCTGTTGTCGGATGCCGCCTCGGGTGTCACCGGCACGGGCGTGCCGGTCACCGGCCGTGGCTGAGCCCATGCGCCTGCTCGGCCTGATCGGCGGGATGAGCTGGGAGAGCACCGCCATCTACTATCGCCATCTCAACGAGCTGGTCCGCGAGCGGCTGGGCGGGCTGCATTCGGCGCGGCTGCTGCTCTGGTCGGTCGACTTCGCCGAGATCGCAGCCCTGCAGCACGACGGCCGCTGGGACGCGGCGGGCGAGCGGCTGATCGAGGCGGCGCGGCGGCTCGAGGCCGCCGGTGCTGCCGGCCTCGTGCTGTGCACCAACACCATGCACAAGCTGGCCGAGCCGCTGCAGGCCGCGGTCGGCATCCCGCTCCTGCACATCGCCGACGCCACCGGTGCCGCTATCCGCGCCGTCGGCCGCTCGCGCCCGGCGCTGCTCGCGACCCGGTTCACCATGGAGCAGCCGTTCTATGCCGGCCGCCTGCGCGACCGCTTCGGCCTCGACCCCCTGGTGCCGGACGAGGCCGGCCGTGCGGAGATCCACCGGATCATCTACGAGGAGCTGTGCCGCGGGATCGTCACCGACGCCTCGCGCCGCGGTGCGCTGCGCTGCATCGACCGCCTGCGCGGGCAGGGTGCGGACGGCGTGATCCTGGGCTGCACCGAGCTGACCATGCTGCTCGGGCCGGACGACGTCGACCTGCCGCTATTCGATACGACCCGCGTTCACGCGGAGGCGGCGCTCCGCTTCATGATTGACGGCTCAGTCTGCGCGCCGCCATAAGCCAGCCGCACGGCAGAGGCGCGTTTGCCCGGCAGAGAAGATTACCTTCAGGTAATGGCATGTCCGTTCCGTATCATGTCGATCTCTATACTCTCTGTTGGAATGACAGGAGGATGCTTCCGCATTTCTTCAACCACTATAGTTCCATCGTTGATCGATTTTTTGTCTACGACAACGGCTCGACTGATGGATCTCTGGCAATGCTAGCAGGAGACGAGCGGGTCCGTGTCACGCCGTTTCGGACGGAGCACCAGTCATTCGCAGAGACCGAACTCCGCCTGAGCGAGGAGATTTGGAAGAACAGCATCGGTCTCGCCGAGTGGGCCATCGTCATCGACGTCGACGAGCATGCTTACCACGAGGATCTGCGCTCCTATCTGCGCTGGTGCAGGGAACAGGGCGTCACGGCGATCCAGGCCATCGGCTACGAGATGGTTTCGCCGTCTTTCCCCGATACCGGCAGGCGGCTGTGCGAAACCGTCACCACCGGCGTCCGCTGCCCGGAACTCGACGACAAGCTGTGCTTCTTCGATCCGTCCGCGATCATCAGGACCAATTTCAGCCATGGCCGGCATACCGCCCGCCCGGAGGGCCGCGTGACGTGGCCACGGGTCCCCGAGGTGCTGCTGCTTCACTACAAGAAGCTTGGCCTCGATTACGAGATCTCCCGGAGTGCCGAGCTGCGCACCGGCCTCGGCTCGACGGATCTCGAGAACAAGTGGGGCTATCAATATCTCTATTCGCCCGAGCACATTCGGGAGCGGTTCGAGCGGGCCGCATCGGAGGCGAAGCCGGTTCCGCTGCGCTCGCGCGAGCCGTGGCTGCAGGAACTGGGCAGGCTCGAGACAAGCATCGCCCTGCTGCGCTCGCAGAACGACCGGCTGGCTGTGGCCGCCGCGGATCGCGGAGCGGCGGCCACGATCCTCGAGGACCGCCTGGACTCGGCCGAGTCGGAGGCGCAGCGTCTTTGCGACGATCTCACTCTGCAGGAGGCCAGATTCCGTGCGATCGAGGCCCGCGCGGCACGGGCAGAGGAGGCTCGCTCGGACCTCGCGTCAGAGCTGCGCAGGATCCGTCGGTCGGGGTCCTGGCGGATCACCCGGCCGTTGCGCGCCCTTCGCGACCGCTTCGGGAAACGTTCCGTCGGCTCCGGTGCGAAGTCAGCGTCGCCGGCAGCCGCGCCGCTTCCAGCCACGAAAGACCAGCTTGAGCGGCGCATG
Organism: Geminicoccaceae bacterium; assembly: GCA_046349415.1. Classification (GTDB taxonomy): domain Bacteria; phylum Pseudomonadota; class Alphaproteobacteria; order Geminicoccales; family Geminicoccaceae; genus Benzoatithermus. The sequence goes on along the minus strand of JAXMCJ010000016.1, from coordinate 7,096 downwards.
CTTTCCGATCCGTCCGACTGGGATCTGCGGAACCGATACTTCGAGCTCCTGGAACGGCTGAGCCGCTCCAATCTCGGCTCGTTCCATGCCCGTCTTCCGGAAATCCCGACGCCGCTGATGGTGCGCGCATCGACCTCGGACATCTGGAACCTGCGGCAGATCTTCCTCGACGGCGATCGCGGCGACGCACCTTATCTGTACGGAGACTATGCGTTCGAGATGCCGCCCCTGGAGCGGATCCTCGATCTCGGCGCCTATTGCGGCTACGTCGCGGTTTACCTCGCCAACCGGTTTCCCGGTGCCGAGATCATGTGCGTCGAGCCGCCGGGCGCCAATTTCGACGCCCTGGTCGTCAATACCTCCCCGTACCCGAACATCCGCTGTCTGGCGGCTGCGGTCTGGCCCGAGCGCACGGCCCTGGCATGGTCGGCACCTGATCTCGGGGACTGGGGTAACCGCTTCGCGCCTGGCGAGCCCGGGCGGACCGACACGATCCCGGCCTACACGATCTCGGACATCCTCGAGATGCGCGGCTGGGACGGTGCAGACTTCATCAAGTGCATCAGCCTGGAAGCTCAGGTCGATCTGCTGACGCACCCCGAGCGGCCATGGGCCGACCGGGCCCTTCTGGTGGCCACCAAGCCGCCGCGGGGGACGTGGCCCGACCCGACGGACGAAGGCCGGTTGCTGGCTGCCTTTCCCGATGAGCTGTTCGAGCGAGTCACCAACGCGAGCATGATCCTGGCCTTCCGACGACGCTCACCGCCCGTGTCGGCGCGCCCGCTCGCGCGGCGGGCGGTGCCGCTGGTGCCTGCCTCGCCCAGGCTGCGGCCGATCGAGCTCGCCCATGTTGCGGACCGCTTCGGTTTCTACAAGTTCGGACGGGCCGGTCTGAACCTCGTGCCGAGCCCGCCAGGGCTGCCGCCGGCTTCGGTCACCTGCCGGCTGGCTCTGGGTGATCGGCGGATGTTTGTCGCTGAAGTCTCCAGCGGGCATTCGGCTTTGCCGGCCGCCGAGGTTGAGGTCGGCCTGAGCCTGCGCGACCGGAAGAGCGGCGAGGTGCTGGTCGACCAGCGCCTCGCGCTCGGCCCCGCGACCCGGCGGGCGTGGGAGGTGGAGATCGGGCCGCTGTCGGGCTCGTACGACGTCACCCTGTCCGCTCGGACGACCGCGCCGGCAACCGGCGACGGCCAGATTCCTTGGATCCACATCGTTGACGCCGGCTTCCATTGAGCAACCGGCCCTCGCCGCAGTGGCGGATCGAGCGGTGCGGGAGCACGAAGGCGGACCGATGACCAAAGACGGCGACGAGGCCGACAGCGCAGTGTACGCCTCGCCCTGGCGAGGGCGCAGGGTGCTGGTGACCGGGGGAGCGGGCTTCCTCGGCGCCAACCTGTGCGTAGCCCTGGCGGCGCGCGGCGCGCAGGTCGTCGCCCTGGATGCGTTCCTGCCCGGAAGCGGCGCCAATCGCGCGAACCTGGAGGGCATCGCGGTCGAGCAAGTGCGTGCCGACCTGCGGGAGGCCGACCTTCGGCCGTACTGCGAGGGCACGGCGGCGATCTTCAATCTGGCCGCCCAGACCAGCCATGTCGGCGGCCAGGAAGACCCGATCACGGACGCGTCGATCAATGTCATGGCCCAGCTCCGCCTGATCGCCGCCGTTCGGGAGGCCGGGCGGGGCCCGGTCGTGGTGCACGCATCGACCCGGCAGTTTTACGGGCGGGCCCGATGTCTACCGGTCGACGAGAGCCATCCGATCGCACCGACCGACGGCAACGGAATCTCCAAATACGCGGGCGAGCAATATTGGCTGCTTGAGCACAGGACGCGCGGACTGCCCGTGGTCGCTTTGCGCCTGACCAACTGTTATGGGCCGCGCATGCGCGTCAGGGACGCGCGCCAGAACTTCATGGGTATCTGGCTTCGCCGCGCGCTCGAGCAGCGGCCGTTCGAGGTCTGGGACGGCGCCCAGCTCCGTGACCTGATCTACGCGGACGACGTGACCGAGGCGTTCTTGCGCGCGGCCGAGACCCACGCCTGCCGCGGGCAGCTCTACAATGTCGGGGGCGCCGGACCGGTGTCGCTCGACGAGATCGGCCGTGCCCTGGTGCGGGTCGCGGGCGGCTCCGCCTGCTTCGAGCGGCGGGACTTTCCCCCCGAGCGCGCCCGGATCGACATCGGCAGCTACTACGCCGACGACGGGGCATTTCGAAGCGCGACCGGCTGGAAGCCGCGGGTGACACTCGAAGACGGTCTTCGACGATCGCTCGGCTGGTTTCAGACGCGCATGGCGGACTATGCGGGGGAAACTTCGGAATGACCTCGCGTGGCTTCGTGGTGCCGCATGCCGATCCCGGCGCCGAATACAGGGCCATGAAGGGATCCATCGACGGCGCCGTGCATCGCGTGCTCGCGTCGGGGCAATATGTCCTAGGTGGAGAGTGTGCCGGCTTTGAGGATGAATTTGCCGGCTGGCTTGGTGTGGCTCGGGCGGTGAGCTGCGCCAGCGGCACCGACGCACTGATCCTCGCCATGAAAGCTCTCGGCATCGGCCCGGGCTGTTCGATCGTGACCGTATCTCACACGGCAGTAGCGGTCGTCGCGGCGATCGAGCTCGTGGGAGCCACCCCGATTCTAATCGATGTGGACCCGGACCATTATACGATGGACCCGATGGAGCTGGCTGCCGTCCTCGACCACCGCCCGCTCGGCTGGCCACCGGTGCGCGGCGTGATCCCGGTGCACCTCTACGGTCAATCGGCAGACATGGACGCAATCCTCCAGATCTGCGCGCGCCGCGAGGTGCCGGTAATTGAGGACTGTAGTCAGGCGCATGGTGCCACCTGGCACGGCCGGATGGTCGGCACATTCGGCTCGATGGCCGCGTTCAGTCTCTATCCGACGAAAAACCTGGGCGCGCTGGGAGATGCCGGCGTGCTCGTCACGAGCGACGAGACCCTGGCGGATCGGGCGGGCTCGATCCGTCAATATGGCTGGGGGGAACGCTTTCATTCCGAGCAGGTCGGCATGAACAGCCGGCTCGACGAGCTCCAGGCCGGGATCCTTCGCGCCAAGCTACCCTATCTGGATGCAATGAACCGGCGGCGACGCGTGATCGCTTCCGCCTACGACGCGGTTCTCGCGGACAGCTGCATCGCCCCGCCGGTGACACGGCCCGGGGCGGAGCATGCCTTCAACCAATACGTCGTTCGAGCGCCCGATAGGGATGCGCTGCGGTCGCGGTTGCTGGAGGAGGGGATTGGCACCGGCGTCCATTATCCAGTGCCGATCCATCGGCAATCAGCCTATGCCGGTCGCCTGCCGCTCGGGCCATCCGGTTGCCGACGCACTGAAGCCGTCGCCACCGAGATCATGGGTTTGCCGATCTTTCCCGAGCTCACCGACGCGCAGGTCGACCATGTTTGTTCGGCGCTTCACCGCTTGGGCCGGCAATGAACCAACTGCCCCAATCGGGCGTCATTCGTCGCTCGGGGCGCGTGACCGCAACGCTTTGACCGTCGCACGCCGGCCCTTTGCCTCGAGACGTCTCGCACGCGCGGCGACCGTCGGCCTGGTGGGCCGCCGCGGTGTGGGCGGGATCGCGGCCGCCTGCAGCAAGCCGACGAGTCGGTCGATCGCGTCCTCGCGGTTGCGCTCCTGGCTGCGGTGGCGCTGGGCGGTCAGGACCAGCACGCCGTCCTTGGTCAGCCTGCGCCCCGCCAGCCGCTCCGCGCGCTCGCGCACGGCGTCCGGCAGCGAGGGCGAGCGGCGGACGTCGAAGCGGAGCTGGACCGCGGTCTCGACCTTGTTGACGTTCTGGCCGCCCGGGCCGGAGGCGCGCAGGAAGCCGAAGACCAGCTCGTCCTCGTCGAGGCTGATGGCGTCGGTGACCGGGATCATCGCCCGCCCGCTACACCTCGGCCCACATGCGCATCAGGTTGGCGAACGATTTGGAGATCAGGTCGAACTCGCGGGTCTTGCCCTGGCTCTCGAAGATCGTCCGGCGCGCCGTCTCCAGGTCGAGCAGGATCTCGCGGCAGGACGGGTCGCGGATCATGCTCTGCACCCAGGTGACCGCCGCCACCCGCACGCCGCGCGTCACCGGCGCCACGCGGTGCAGGGTCGAGGAGGGATAGGTGACGATCGAGCCCGCCGGCAGCTTGATCTGCTCCTCGCCGGTCATGGTCTGGATGGTCAGCTCGCCGCCGTCATAGGTGTCGGGCTCGCTCAGGAACAGGGTCAGCGAGACGTCCGAGCGCACCGGCGGCCGGCCGGACATCACGGCGTTGTCGACATGCGTGCCGTACTCCATGCCCGGCTCGTAGCGGCTGAACATGATCGGCTTCATGTTGCGCGGCCGGGCGAAGCGCTCGAACTCGACGCTGCGGAACAGCGCCTGCATGACGAAGTCCTGCAGCTTCTGGGTCTCGGGGCTGGCCTCCAGCTGCTCGTTACGCTTGACCGTGCGCGCATAGACGCCGGCGGTGGCGCTGCCATCGACGAACTTGAGGGACTGCACCCGGTCGCAGACCTGGCGCGCCTCGGCGGGCGAGAGGATGTCGGGGATGCAGAGCAGCATGGGCGGGCCTTGCCTGGGCTGGAGGTCGGCGATCTCATGCGCCGGGGTTCAAGTCGGGACAAGCCGGCGCTAGAAGCGAGCCTGTACCACGAGGGAGAACACGCGTGACCATCCGTATCGGCGACGTCGCCCCGGACTTCGAGGCCGACTCCACCCAGGGCAGGATCAGGTTCCACGAGTGGATCGGCGACGGCTGGGCGATCCTGTTCTCGCACCCCAAGGACTTCACGCCGGTCTGCACCACCGAGCTCGGCTACATGGCCCGGATCAAGCCGGAGTTCGACAAGCGCGGCGTCAAGATCGTCGGCATCAGCGTCGACCCGGTCGACGACCATCACCGCTGGGTCAAGGACATCGAGGAGACCCAGGGCACCGCGCCCAACTACCCGATGATCGGCGACCCCGAGCTCAAGGTGGCCAAGCTCTACGACATGCTGCCCGCCGGTGCGGGCGAGACCGCCGCCGGGCGCACGCCCGCCGACAACGCCACCGTGCGGAACGTGTTCGTGATCGGCCCGGACAAGAAGGTGCGGCTGGTGCTGGTCTACCCGATGTCGACCGGGCGGAACTTCGACGAGCTGCTGCGGGTGATCGATTCCATGCAGCTGACCGCCAAGCACTCGGTCGCCACACCGGTCAACTGGACCCCCGGCGGCGACGTGATCGTGCTCAACTCGATCCCGACCGAGGAGGCGAAGAAGCGCTTCGCCAAGGGTGTGACCGAGATCAAGCCCTACCTGCGCACCACCCCCGACCCGAGCGTCTAGCCCTTGCGCACCCTGCGCCTGCCGGGCGGCGAGGCGGTCCCCGCCCTCGGCCAGGGCACCTGGGGCATGGGCGAGGACCCGGCCGACCGCGGCGCCGAGGTGGCGGCCCTGCGCCGCGGGCTGGAGCTCGGCCTCAGCCTGATCGACACCGCCGAGATGTATGCCGAGGGCGGGGCCGAGCGGGTGATCGCCGAGGCGATCGGCGGCCGGCGCGACGAGGTGTTCCTGGTCAGCAAGGTCTACCCGCACAACGCCTCGGCGCAGGGGACGGTGGCCGCCTGCGAGCGCAGCCTGAAGCGGCTCGCCACCGACCGGATCGACCTCTATCTGCTGCACTGGCGCGGCGCCCATCCGCTCGCCGAGACCGTGGCCGCCTTCGAGGGTCTGCAGCGGGCGGGCAAGATCCGGCACTGGGGGGTGAGCAACCTCGACGCCGCCGACATGGCCGAGCTGGCGGAGCTGCCCGGCGGCGGCGCCTGCGCCACCGACCAGGTGCTCTACAACCCCGGCCGGCGCGGGCCGGAGTGGGACCTGCTGCCCTGGTGCCGCGAGCGGGGCATCCCGGTCATGGCCTACAGCCCGCTCGAGCAGGGCAGGCTCGCCGGCAACGCGACCCTGGGGGCGCTGGCGCGCGCCCGGGGCTGCGGGCCGCTGCAGGTGGCGCTGGCCTGGGTGCTGGCCCAGCCGGGGGTCCTGGCCATCCCCAAGGCCGCCCGCGCCGCCCATGTCGAGGCCAATGTCGCAGTGCTCGGGTTCGAATTGTCGCCGGACGAGCTGGCGGCGATCGACCGGGCGTTCCCGCCGCCCGAGGGGCCGCGGCCGCTGGCGATGCTCTGAGCCGGTCAGGCGCCGAGCGCGAAGGCGGGCGGGCGCGTGCCGGCGAGCGGCTCGGGTGCGTCGAAGCGGCGGCGCTGCCCGGGTCCGGGCAGGCGCTTGAACGCCTTGAGCTTGGGGTCGGAAGTGACGTTGAGGAAGCGCAGGCGCTCGCCCTCGATCTGTACCGCCGACAGCACGCCGGTGCGGTAGGCGCCGCTGTCGACCGCGATGCGGTGCTCCAGGACCTCGGGGCCGCGGATGGTGTGGCCGTGGATCGCGGTGAACGGATAGTCCCAGCCCTTGCCGGAGAGGAAGGGCTCGCGCAGCGTGATCAGCTCCTTGCGCTCCTGCTCGCCCAGCGGCCGCCCGGGGCGGATGCCGGCATGAACGCAGACATAGGGGCCGCAGGCGCGGGTCAGGGCCAGCCGCTGCAGCAGGCGCAGCACCTCCGGCCCGGCCATGGTCCGGGCGCGGGCGGCCAGCGTGGCGAAGTCGCGGTTGCCGATCTCCGGCTGGCGGATGCCGAGCTCCGCCAGCGTGCTCAGGCCGCCATTGGCGCACCAATGGTCGAGCACCGCCGGGCCCGGTTCCTCGCTGCACAGGAAGTCGATCAGGTACTGGTCGTGATTGCCGCACAGTGCCGTCACCGGCACGCCCAGGAGCGCATCCAGGCCGAGCAGGCGGCGCAGCGTGCCGAGGCTGTCCGGGCCGCGGTCGACATAGTCACCGAGCATGACCAGCTCGCAGGCGAGGCCGGCGCCATGGGCGCGCTGGATCTCGGGGCGCAGCAGGCCCAGCAGGGCGTCGAGATGCTGGAGATGGCCGTGGACGTCGCCGACGGCGAGCAGCATCCCGCCCGGCAAAGGCCGGGGTGCGGCTTCCCATCTCGAGGCGAAGGCGTAGAGCGACATGCCGTTCACGCCCGATCGATGCG
>JAXMCJ010000015.1:0-125307 GCA_046349415.1 Geminicoccaceae bacterium | reverse complement strand
CGGCCGGGATGTCGCCGGGCATCATCCATCACTATTTCGGCGGCAAGGGCGCCCTGCTCGCCGCGACCATGCGGGCGCTCATGGTCGAGCTGCGGGACTGCGTCGTGCCGGCGCTGCGCGCCGCCCGGGATCCCCGCGAGCGGATCGAGGCCGTGATCGACGCGAGCTTCGCGGCGCGCCAGTTCCAGCCGCAGGTGATCGTCACCTGGCTCGCCTTCTGGGGCCAGGCGCCGCACGATCGCGAGCTGGGCCGGCTCCAGCGGATCTATGCCCGTCGCCTCGAGGGGCATCTGCGCCACGACTTCCGCCGGCTCGTGGGTGCACGCGCGCCGCTGGCGGCGGCCGGGCTGGCGGCGATGATCGACGGCCTGTGGCTCAGCTTCGCCCTGGGCCGCCTCGATGCCGGCCCGGAGGCCGCCCGGGCCCTGGCCCGCGACTATCTCCACCGCCAGCTGGCGGCGTGAGGTGATCGAGTTCGACTACGTCGTCGTCGGCGCCGGCTCGGCCGGCTGCGTGCTCGCCAACCGGCTGAGCGCCGATCCGGTCGTGCGCGTCCTGCTGCTCGAGGCGGGGCCGCGCGACGGCGGCTGGAAGATCGAGATCCCGGCGGCGCTGACCTACAATCTGATGAACGATCGGGTGAACTGGTACTACCGCACCGAGCCGCAACGTAACATGGACGGCCGCCGGCTCTACTGGCCGCGCGGCCGCGTGCTCGGCGGCTCCTCCTCGCTCAACGCCATGGTCTACATTCGCGGCCACGCGCTCGACTACGATCGCTGGGCCGCGGAAGGGGCTGCCGGCTGGTCCTACGCCGAGGTGCTGCCCTATTTCCGGCGTGCGGAGAGCTTCTCGCTCGGGCCGGACGCCTATCGCGGCGGCGACGGCCCGCTGACGGTGACGCGCGGGTCGGGCGACAACCCGCTGTTCGACGCCTGGATCGCGGCCGGTGCCCAAGCCGGCTACCCGCCGACGGCGGACATGAACGGCTTTAGGCAGGAAGGCATGGGGCGGATGGACATGACCATCCGTGACGGTCGCCGCTGCAGCGTCGCCAAGGCCTATCTGCGCCCCGTGCGGCGCCGCCCGAACCTCGTCGTGCTCACCGGCTGCCTGGTCACGCGCGTGCTGCTGGAGCGTGGCAGGGCGGTCGGCGTCGAGCTGGTCGAAGCGGGGATAGCGAAGCAGGTACGCGCGGCGCGCGAGGTGATCGTGGCCGGGGGTGCCATCAACTCGCCGCAGCTCCTGCTGCTCTCCGGCATCGGGCCCGCCGATCATCTGCGCCGCGTCGGCGTGCCCGTGCGGCACGAGCTGCCGGGCGTCGGCCGCGACCTGCAGGACCATCTCGAGTTTTACTTCCAGGTCGCCTGCCGCGAGCCGGTGACGCTGCTCGACGCGATGCGGCCGCACAACATGCTGCCCATCGGCCTGCGCTGGCTCCTGTTTCACGACGGGCCTGCGGCGAGCTCCCACCTCGAGGCGGGCGGCTTCATCCGCTCGCGTGCGGGCGTGCCGCACCCCGACATCCAGTTCCATTTCCTGCCGGCCCTGGTCGAGGACCACGGCCGCTCCAAGGGCGGCATGCACGCCTATCAGGCTCATGCGGGGACCATGCGGCCGCTGAGCCGCGGCTGGCTTGAGCTGCGCTCCGACGATCCGCGCGAGCATCCGCTGATCGAGCCCAACTACCTGGCCGAGGAGCAGGACCGCGTCGACCTGCGCGCCTGCGTCCGGCTGACCCGCGAGATCTTCGCCCAGCCCGCCTTCGACCGGTTCCGCGACCGCGAGCTCAAGCCCGGTGCGGAGGTGACGGGTGACCGGGAGATCGACGCCTTCGTCCGCGCCAGGGCGGACAGCGCCTACCACCCGTGCTGCACCTGCCGGATGGGGGTCGATCCGCTGGCGGTGGTCGATCCGCTTTGCCGGGTGCGCGGGCTCGACGGCCTGCGCGTGGTCGACGCCTCGATCATGCCCAGCATGGTCTCGGGCAACCTGAACGCGCCGACGATCATGCTGGCCGAGAAAGCCGCGGACCTGATCCTCGGCTGCACGGCGCCGCCGCCCGCCGACGTGCCGGTCTGGAGCGATCCCGAATGGCGCACCCGGCAGCGTCCCGGCCCGACTGCGAGCGTGTTGGCGGCGGTGCCGGCCGGGACTAACGTCGCCGCACCAGCCGAAATGGTCTGATGGAGGCACTCATGTGGAAAGAACTGCTGGGCGGCGCGGGCGCCGTCCTGTTGCTGGCCGGGACCGCGGTCGCGGCCGAGCCCGAGAGCTGCAAGGCGGTGCGGTTCTCCGATGTCGGCTGGACCGACATCACCGCGACGACGGCGCTGACCTCGGTCGTGCTCGAGGCCCTCGGCTACGAGCCGACGGCCGACATCCTGGCGGTGCCGGTGACCTACCAGAGCCTGAAGAACGGCGACATCGACGTCTTCCTCGGCAACTGGATGCCGACGATGGAGGCCGACATCGCCCCGTTCAAGGCGGACGGCAGCGTGGAGACGGTGCGCGCCAATCTGGAGGGTGCCAAGTACACCCTGGCGGTGCCGACCTATCTCGCCGACCAGGGCCTCAAGGACTTCGCCGACATCGCCAAGTTCAAGGAGCAGCTCGGCGGCGAAATCTACGGCATCGAGCCCGGCAACGACGGCAACCGACTGATCCAGAAGATGATCGACGACAACCAGTTCGGCCTCGGCGGCTTCGAGCTGGTGGAGAGCTCCGAGCAGGGGATGCTGTCGCAGGTCGAGCGGTCCGGGCGCGACAAGGGTGCGATCGTCTTCCTCGGCTGGGAGCCCCACCCGATGAACACGCGCTTCCAGCTCACCTACCTGACGGGCGGCGACGACGTCTTCGGCCCGAACTTCGGCGGGGCCACGGTCTACACCAACGTGCGCAAAGGCTATCTCCAGGAGTGCCCGAACGTCGGCAAGCTGCTGCAAAACCTCGTCTTCGCGCTGCCCATGGAAAGCTCGGTGATGGGCGGCATTCTCGACGACGGCAAGGAGGCCGAGGAGGCGGCGAAGGAATGGCTGGCCGCCAATCCCGGCGTGCTGGACGGCTGGCTGGCCGGTGTCACCACGTTCGACGGCGGTGACGGCATGGCTGCGGTCAAGGGCGCGCTCGGCTCGTGAGGTGACCGACCGGCGATGCCCTCGGCATCGCCGCCAACGATGAGACGCCCGCAGGCACGGGCCGGGAGGACGCGATGGACTGGCTGACCGAGTACAAGATTCCGCTGGGCAGCTGGATCAAGTCGCTGGTCGACCTGCTCAACGCCCATGCGGCGGGCTTCTTCGACCTGATCTCCTGGACCCTGGGCGGCCTGATCAACGGCATGACCGTGGCCCTGGTCGCGATCCCGCCGCTGCTGCTGCTGGTGCTGCTGGCCGTGCTCGCCTGGTTCCTGCACCGGTCGTGGCAGCTGGTGGCGCTGGTCGTGATCTCGCTCCTGCTGATCATGAACCTGGGCTATTGGCGCGAGACCCTGGAGACCCTGGCGCTGGTGATCGCCGCCACCGCGATCTGCATGCTGATCGGCATCCCGCTCGGCATCGTGGCGGCGCACCGACCCCGCTTCTACACGGTGCTGCGGCCGATCCTCGACCTGATGCAGACCATCCCGACCTTCGTCTATCTGATCCCGACCCTGATCCTGTTCGGCCTCGGCGTCGTGCCGGGCCTGATCTCGACCGTGATCTTCGCCCTGCCGGCACCGATCCGGCTGACCTATCTCGGCGTCAGCCGGGTGCCCAAGCCGCTGATCGAGGCCGGCGAGAGCTTCGGCGCCAGCCCGTCGCAGCTGCTGTGGAAGGTCGAGCTGCCCTACGCCATGCCCACGATCATGGCGGGCCTCACCCAATGCATCATGCTCTCCCTCTCGATGGTGGTGATCGCCGCCCTGGTCGGTGCCGACGGCCTGGGCAAGCCGGTCGTGCGCGCCCTCAACACGGTGAACGTCGCGCGCGGCTTCGAGGCCGGGCTCGCCATCGTGCTGCTCGCCATCATGCTCGACCGGCTGTGCCGCCGCCCGGGCACCGGCGGGGAGGGCTAAGCCGATGAGTGCGGTCGCCTTCGAAGCGGTCGACATCGTGTTCGGCGACAAGCCGCGCACCGCCCTGCCCCTGATGGAGCAGGGCCTGTCGCGCGAGCAGATCCTGGCCGAGACCGGTCAGGTCCTCGGCGTCTCGGGCTGCACGCTCGCCGTCGAGAAGGGCCAGATCTGCGTGCTCATGGGCCTGTCCGGCTCGGGCAAGTCGACCCTGCTGCGGGCGGTCAACGGCCTCAACAAGGTGGTGCGCGGCGCCGTCAGGGTCGACGACGACGGCACCCAGGTCGACGTCGCCTCCTGCGACGCGAAGACCCTGCGCCAGCTGCGGATGCGCCGGGTGGCCATGGTGTTCCAGCAGTTCGCCCTGCTGCCCTGGCGCACGGTCGCCGAGAACGTGGCGCTCGGCCTCGAGCTGCGCGGCACCCCCAAGGCCGAGCGCGATCGGATCGTGATGGAGAAGCTGGCACTGGTGCATCTCGAGAAATGGGCGGGCAAGTTCGCGCACGAGCTGTCCGGCGGCATGCAGCAGCGCGTCGGGCTCGCCCGCGCCTTCGCCACCGACGCCGACATCCTCCTGATGGACGAGCCGTTCTCGGCCCTCGACCCGCTGATCCGCGACAAGCTGCAGGACGACCTGCTCGAGCTGCAGCAGTCGCTGCACAAGACCATCGTGTTCGTCAGCCACGATCTCGACGAGGCGCTCAAGATCGGCAACACGATCGCGATCATGGAGGGTGGCAGGATCGTCCAGTCGGGCGCGCCCGAGGCGATCGTCACCACCCCCGCCACCGACTATGTCCGCAGCTTCGTCGCCAACGTGAACCCGCTCAACGTCCTCAAGCTCGGCACCATGATCCGGCCGACCGCGAAGCTGCGGGCTGAGGGCGACATGCTGCAGCTCGATCCGCGGATCAGGCTCGGCGCGCGGCTGGATGCCGAGGGCCGGGTCACTGCGGTCGACGGTGCCGGGCTGCCGCTGCGCGTCGTCCGGGCGGTCGAGCCGTTCGTCGACGGCAAGGCGCCCTGCGACTGGCTGCTCGCGACCGGCCCCGACACGCCGATGCGCGAGGCGATCGAGGCGATGCGCAACAGCGGCTGGCCCGTCCTGGTGACGGACGAGAGCGAGCGGCTGGTTGGCATGGTAGGCATCGACGAGCTCCTCGGCGCCTTGCGCCGCAAGAGAAATTGAGGTTTATCAAGAGGATATTCTCTTAAGCTAAGATCTGAGCTGATATTGCGTTTTCGTCGCACTACCGAGAGGCGTCGTGCATGAGCGATTTCCTTTGAAATTCGGAGGTTATATCCCTATTCCTATGCTCAACCTGAACGATTGCGGCCGGCTCTGGTCGCACTGGGAGCACGCACGGTCGGTGGCGCAACGGTCGCGAGGGAGCGACAAGGATGCTGCTGGACGGCGGGAACCGGGCGGAGCAAGGCGGATCGGGCTTCCAGGGCATCGGCGGCGTCCCCGCGCGGGCGCGGCCGCGGCGCCGGCAGATGGCGCTGCAGGAGGTGGCGACGCCGATCGCCGCAACCTTCCTGGGCCTGCTCTTGGCGCAAGACCTGCACCAGGCGATCGCGGCTGTCGGGGCTCACGGGCAGGGCGCCGCGGCGGCGGACCAGGATGGCCCCGGGCTCCACGACATTGCCACCCATGACGCTGCGCCGTCGGCGCTCGCGGTCGATGGCGGGATACCAGGCACCGCTGGGCAGGCGCCGAGCGGCGACCTGGATCTGGCTGGCCTGGCGGGATCGCTGGGTGTTGCCGGCCCCGAGCTGGAGGAGCACGCCGCCGGCCCGGCGACCGGCCCCGGCGGCCTTGGCGAATTGCATGCCCCGGAGGGCGCTGCGGCAACGGCGGCCGGCGTGACGTTCGCCTCGGCGCCGCCAGCGGCAGTCGCGGAGGCCGAGGCGCCCAGCCCCGCGGATGCCGAGGACGTCGGACCGATCGGGCGGTACGTCCAAGGCGACGGCAGCGACGGCACCACCGTGCTGACCTCGGGCGACGACATCTTCATCGGCAGCGATGGCAACGAGCATGTCGTCGGCGGCGCCGGCGACGACTACATCGACGGCGCGGGCGGCGACGATCATCTCGAGGGCGGCTCCGGCGACGACACGCTCCTGGGCGGCAGCGGCGACGACCTGCTCGAAGGCGGTATGGGCGACGACCTGCTGGACGGGGGCACCGGCGATGACGTGCTGCTCGGCGGCGGTGGCGACGATGTCCTGCTGGGCGGCGGCGGCGACGACTTCCTCAACGGCGGGGCCGGGATCGACCGGCTCGCGGGCGGGACCGGCAACGAGATCCTGGTGCTGGCCGACGTCCGCGACGCGCTGACCGAGCTGGGCCTCGGTGCCGACGGCGGTGGCAACGACACGGTCGTCGTCGTCGACAGCTACTCCAAGAGCCTCGCCGCGGCGCTGTCGGGCAGCGATGGGCGCGCCACTTTCGTGCTCGGGCGACCCGACGTCGCCAATTTCCCGACCGACGTCGCCGGCTTCCGCCAGCAGATCGACCCCGACATCGAGAACATCCGGCTCGAGGGCAGCGCTCGGCACGACGTGGTGGGCGACGACCATGGCAGCCTGATCGTCGGCAACGACGGAGCCAACCACATCTACGCCGGGGGTGGCGACGACGCGGTCTATGGCGGTGGCGGCAACGACTTCATCGACGCCGGTGCCGGCAACGACTGGCTGGACGGCGGTCTGGGCGACGACACCCTCTATGGCGGGGCCGGCGACGACGTCTACGTCCTCGGGCTGCAGGAATCGGGCGACCTCGTCTTCGATCACGAAGGCAACAACAGCCTCCGGCTCATCGGGGCCGACCCGGCTCGGTTGACGCTCGATCTGCAGGGGGGTGATCTCATCATCGCCCATGCCGGCAAGGTGGTGGCGACGGTGTCGGACTACGCGTCTCATCCCGAGAGCATCGCGGGCATCGACCTGGGGCAGGGACTGCGGCCGCTGTCGGACTTCACCGCCGACCATGGCGCGATGGCGGCGCAGTCGGTCGCGCCGGCGGACTGGCTCGCCGACTACGCACCGGCGCCGGGTCTGGCCGAACCACTGCCGGAACCGTGGGCCGGGCTGGACCATGGCGAGGCCGAGCCCGTGGCCGCGCCCTCAGCACCGGTTCAGACGGTCGCGGCGGTCGCGGCCCAGTCGGTCTCCAGCCTGAGCGCGCTCACTGGGGACCATGCGGCGGCCGATCTCTGGCAGCCCATGGACGACTCGGCGCCGCTTGGCGACCACCAGGCCCTCACGGGCGAGGACGGCCAGCATCACGGGCGCGCCGCCACGGGATAGGCGGCCGCCGACAGCCTTATCCGGTCCAGCTGAGCCCGACCCTGGTCGGGCTCTCTTTTTGCTAACGCTTCCAAAACGGCCGGGCTAGCTTGCCCTGCAAGAGCCGGTAAGGGCGAGGAACGACGTGTCGAACAATCGGCGCTTCGGGGCGGCGGGCGGGCCGCGCTGACATGCTGCGGTTCCTGGGCTCGCGGCTTGCCGTCCTGGTCCCGACGTTCCTCGGCGTCACCTTCGTCGCCTTCGCCTTCATCCGCCTGATCCCGGGCGATCCGATCCTGCTCATGGTCGGCGAGCGCGGCATCTCGCCGGAGCGGCATGCCGAGCTCATGGCGCAGTTCGGCTTCGACCGGCCGCTGCTGGTCCAATATGCCGGCTTTCTCGGCAATCTGGCCCATGGCGACCTCGGCCGCTCGATCGTGACCCGCTCGCCCGTCCTCGGCGACTTCCTGACCCTGTTCCCCGCCACCATCGAGCTGTCTTTGGCCGGGATGCTGGTGGCGCTGGTGATCGGCCTGCCGGCGGGCATCATCGCCGCCGTGAAGCGCGGCTCCGTGCTCGACCATTCGGTGATGGGCATCTCGCTCGCCGGCTTCTCGATGCCGATCTTCTGGTGGGGCCTGCTGCTGATCATCCTGTTCTCGGGCATCCTGCAATGGACGCCCGTCTCGGGCCGGATCTCGCTCACCTATTTCGTCGAGGCCAAGACCGGCTTCATGCTGATTGATAGCCTGCTCAGCGACGAGAAGGGCGCCTTCCGCTCCGCACTCTCGCATCTGGTGCTGCCGGCCATCGTGCTCGGCACCGTGCCGCTCGCCGTGATCGCGCGCCAGACCCGCTCGGCCATGCTCGAGGTCCTGGGCGAGGACTATGTCCGCACCGCCCGCGCCAAGGGGCTGCCGCCCTCGCGCGTGGTCGGGCTGCACGCCCTGCGCAACGCGCTGATCCCGGTCGTCACCGTGATCGGGCTCTTGATCGGCACCCTGTTCGGCGGTGCCATCCTGACCGAGACCATCTTCGCCTGGCCCGGGGTCGGCAAGTGGCTGGTCGATTCGATCTCGCGGCGCGACTACCCCTCGGTCCAGGGCGGCATCGTGCTGATCGCCAGCATCGTCATGCTGGTCAATCTCGGCGTCGACCTGCTCTACGGCCTGATCAATCCCCGCATCCGGCACGCGAGGTAGCCATGGCCGACCGCACGCTCGCCGCCGCCGAGCCGCTGCCGGTCAGCCTGCCGCCTTCGCCGCTGGCCGAGTTCTGGCACTATTTCAGCGAGAACGCCGGTGCCGTCGCCGGCCTGGTCGTGATCGTGATCGTCGTGCTGGCCGCGGTGTTCGCACCGCTGATCGCACCCTACGACCCCACCGAGCAGTTCCGCGACGCGCTGCTCAAGCCGCCCGCCTGGTCCGCGGGCGGCTCCTGGGCCTACCCGCTGGGCACCGACGCCGTAGGCCGCGACATCTTCTCCCGCATCATCTACGGCGCCCGCTTCTCGCTGATGATCGGGTTGATCGTCATCGTCCTGTCGCTCTCGATCGGCGTGGCCCTGGGCCTGGTCGCCGGCTTCGCCCGCGGCATGGTCGAGACCCTGATCATGCGGCTGATGGACATCATCCTGGCCCTGCCCAGCCTGCTGCTGGCGATCGTCATCGTCGCCATCCTCGGCCCGGGGCTGGTCAACGCGATGATCTCGGTGGCGGTCACCTACCTGCCACAGTTCACGCGCCTCACCCGCGCCTCGGTGATCACCGAGCTGACCAAGGACTATGTGGTCGCGAGCCGGGTCGCCGGCGCCGGCACCCTGCGGCTGATGTTCAAGACCGTGCTGCCCAATTGCTGGGCGCCGCTGATCGTCCAGTCGACGCTCGGCTTCTCCAACGCGATCCTGGATGCCGCCGCCCTCGGCTTCCTCGGCCTCGGCGCCCAGCCGCCGACGCCGGAGTGGGGCACCATGCTCGCCGATTCGCGCGAGTTCGTGCTGCGTGCCTGGTGGGTGGTGACCTTCCCCGGCCTCGCCATCCTGATCACCGTGCTCGCCTTCAACCTCATGGGTGACGGCCTGCGCGACGCCCTCGACCCCAAGCTCAAGCGGAGCTGAGCGCGATGGCCGCCCCGCTGCTCGAGATCCGCAACCTCTCGGTCGAGTTCCGCACCGCGATGGGGCCGCTCAAGGCGGTGGACGGGGTCGATCTCACCGTCGAGCCGGGCGAGGTGGTGGGCATCGTCGGCGAGAGCGGCTCGGGCAAGAGCGTGGCCATGCTGGCGGTGATGGGGCTGTTGCCCTGGACCGCCAGGATCACCGCCGATCGGCTCGTCTTCCAGGGCGAGAAGCTCCTCGGCCTCAGCCCGCGCCGCCGGCGCCGGCTGGTCGGCAAGGACATGGCGATGATCTTCCAGGAGCCGATGAGCTCCTTGAACCCCTGCTTCACGGTCGAGTTCCAGCTCACCGAGGCGCTGCGCCTGCACGAGGGCCTGCGGCGAGGTGCTGCGCGTGATCGCGCCGTGGAGCTGCTCGATCTCGTGGGCATCCCCGCCCCGCGCGACCGCTTGGGCGTCTTCCCGCACCAGCTCTCCGGCGGCATGAGCCAGCGGGTGATGATCGCCATGGCGATCGCCTGCAACCCGCGCCTCCTGATCGCCGACGAGCCGACCACGGCACTCGACGTCACCATTCAGGCGCAGATCCTCGATCTCCTACTCGACCTGCAGCGCGAGCGCGGCATGGCCCTGATCCTGATCACCCACGACATGGGGGTGGTCGCCGAGACCGTGGAGCGGGTCGTGGTGCAGTATGCCGGCCAGCAGGTCGAGGCGCAGGGTGTGGACGGCCTGTTCGCCGACGCCATGCACCCCTACACCGCCGCCCTGCTCGCGGCGCTGCCGGAGCGCTCGCAGGGCCGGCTGCTGCCGACCATCCCGGGCGTGGTGCCGGGCGTGCTCGACCGGCCGGCCGGCTGCCTGTTCAACCCGCGCTGCACCTACGCCACGGCCCAGTGCCGGCTCGCCCAGCCGGCCTTCACGCAAGGCCCGCGCGGCCGGGTGCGCTGCCACTATCCGCTGACCGGCGGCGTGCCCGGCAACCATCCCGGCACGGCGGGGCTGGCGGCATGAGTGCCGAGCGGGTGCTGGCGGGCGAGGGGCTCGAGCGGCGCTACGTGGTCGGCGGCGGGCTGTTCAAGGCCGGCGGCGAGGTCCAGGCCCTGCGCGGCGTCAGCTTCACGCTCGATCGCGGCCGCACGCTGGCGGTGGTCGGCGAGTCGGGCTGCGGCAAGAGCACGCTGGCGCGGCTGGCGACCCTGATCGAGCAGCCCACGGCCGGGCGGCTGGAGATCGACGGCGCCGACCCGGCGAATGCCGATGCGGCTACCAAGCGGCGCTTGCGCCGCACGGTGCAGATCGTGTTCCAGAATCCCTACGGCTCGCTCAATCCGCGGCAGAAGATCGAGGAGATCCTGGGCGAGCCGCTCGAGATCAACACCGACGCCGGCAAGGGCGAGCGGCAGTCGGCAGTGGCCGACATGATCCGCCGCGTCGGCCTGCGGCCGGAGCATGCGCGGCGCTATCCGCACATGTTCTCGGGCGGGCAGCGGCAGCGGATCGCCATCGCGCGCGCCCTGATGCTGCGGCCGAAGGTGGTGGTGCTCGACGAGCCGGTCTCGGCGCTCGACCTCTCGATCCAGGCCCAGGTGCTCAATCTCCTGGTCGAGCTGCAGGACGAGCTCCAGCTCGCCTACCTGTTCATCGCCCACAATCTCTCGGTCGTGCGCCACTTCGCCGACGACGTGCTGGTCATGTATCTCGGCCGGGCGGTGGAGCACGGCTCGCGCGATGCGATATTCGATGCCCCCCAGCATCCCTACACCCGCGCCCTGCTCGCCGCGTCGCCGATCGCTGACCCGGCACGCCGCGGCAGCCGCAGCAAGCTCACCGGCGAGCTGCCGTCGCCGCTCCGCCCGCCGCCCGGTTGCGTCTTCCACCCGCGCTGCCCGCTGCAGAACTCCCGCTGCCGCGAGGAGGTGCCGAAGCTGCAGTCGCTGCACGGCCGCCTGGTGGCGTGCCACGCCGTCGAGGAAGGCCGCGCCTGAGCCTCACGGCCGCCCCAGCCGGGCCTGATGCTCGCGGCAGGCCAGCGCCAGCTCGTGGGCGATCCTGATCACCTCGGCGAAGCCCAGCCCCGGCGCGCGCAGCTGCCGCAGCCGTTCCGCCAGGTCCGGCGTCAGGTCGGGCAGGGTCAGCAGCAGCTCGACCAGGGCACCGAGCACGGCGTTGTGCGCGCGCTCGGTGGTGGGCAGATCCGCCAGGGGAAAGCTGGATTCGGGCATGGCGCGCTCCGGAGCCGCATCCTTGCGGGGGCTCGACCGTTCTCGATCCGAGGAGAAGCAGCATGGACCGGTTCACCGGTGGATGTCTGTGCGGCGAGGTCCGCATCGTCGCCGTGGGGCGACCCTATCGGGTCGGCCTTTGTCACTGTCTCGACTGCCGCAAGCATCACGGTGCTTTGTTCCACGCCTCCGCGATCTTTCCGCAGGACGCGGTGACGATCGAGGGCGAGACCCGCGACTATGCCGGGCGCTTCTTCTGCCCGCGCTGCGGCTCGACCGTCTTCGGCCGCAGCGGCGACGAGATCGAGGTGAACCTCGGCTCCCTGGACGCCCCCGACCAGCTGACGCCGACCTACGAGAGCTGGATCGTCCGCCGCGAATCCTGGCTGCCGCCGTTTCCGCTCACCAGACGCTACGAGGGCGACCGTGACCCGACGAGCCGCTACGAGGAATAGGTTGCGCGCCCGCCTGTCCTGGCGCGCCCGGCGGGATTCGAACCCACGACCCCAGGATTAGGAATCCTGTGCTCTATCCTGCTGAGCTACGGGCGCCCGGGCGTGCTATAGCAGCGGCCATGCTCGGGCGGCAAGCAAGGTGGGTCCTGCTGGCCTGCGCCTGCGGTGCTGCGGGCGCGCAGGCGCAGGAGCTGCGGCTGGCGGACGGCCGCGCGGCGGTGGCGGCGGGCGTGGTGATCGTCGGCGCCCCGCCGGACGCGGGCGCGCTCTTGCCGGCTGACGAGGGTCCGGCCGTGCTCGACCGCCACGGGCGGGCGCGCGCCCAGTTGCGCGACGCCGACGGGCACTGGCTCCAGGCCGACCTCGTGGCGAGCGGGCAGGCGATCGTGGCGCCGGCGGCGGACGTTCCGGCGGACAGTCTCGGCCGCCTGCTGGCGCTCGAGCGGGCGGCCCGGGCGAGGGGGCTCGGGGTCTGGCGCGACGGCGGGCACGGGCCCTGGCCGGCGCAGCGGGTGGCGGCCAGGCGCGGCGAATTCGTGCTGGTCGAGGGCCGGGTCGCGGCGGTGGCGCGGCGCGGTGCCTACACCTATCTCGACTTCGGCGCGGACTGGCGGCGCGATTTCACCCTGCGCGCGGAGACAAAGGAGCTCGACCGCTTCGCCGCGGCCGGCCTGGACCTCGAGCGGCTGGCAGGCCGCCGGATCCTCGCGCGGGGCTGGCTGTTCGAAAGTGCCGGCCCCATGATCGAGCTCGTGCATCCGGCACAGATCGAGGTGGAGGAATGAGACGGCTCGCCCTTGCCCTGGTCGTGGTGGCCCTCGCCGCCGCGAGCTGCACCGAGGTCCGCAACCCGGCGACGGGCGAGCTGCAATACACCTCGCTCAGCCCCGCCGACGAGAAGAAGCTCGGCCGCGAGGAGCATGCCAAGGCGCTGCAGGAGTTCGGCGGGCAGTACGACAACGCCAGGCTGCAGGCCTATGTCACCAAGGTCGGCAACCGGATCAAGAACGCCTCGGAGCTCAGCGGCGACAGCTTCACCTTCACCGTGCTCGACACCGACATCGTCAACGCCTTCGCCCTGCCGGGCGGCTACGTCTACGTCACGCGCGGCCTGATCGCGCTGACCAACAACGAGGCCGAGCTCGCCGGCGTGCTCGGGCACGAGGTCGGCCACGTCACCGCCCGCCACACGGCGCAGCGCTACGACCGCGCCCAGCTCGGCCAGCTCGGCTCGGTCGCGGCGCAGCTCGGCGGCATGCTGCTCGGCGGCTATCTCGGCGGGGCCCAGGGTGCCCAGCTCGGCGGCCAGGCGGGTGGTCAGCTCGGCTCGGCGGGGGCCGAGCTGTACGTCCAGGGCTATTCGCGCGAGCAGGAATTCGAGGCCGACCAGCTGGGCATCCGCTATCTCGGCCGGGCGGGCTACGATCCGGCGGCCATGGCGACGTTCCTCGCCACCCTCGGCGCCGACGATGCCTATCGGCAAAAGACGCAAGGCGGCGGCAGCGACGAGGGCAGCTTCGTCGGCGACTGGTTCCGCAGCCATCCGCGCACGCCGGATCGGGTGGCGCGGGCGGTCGCGGCGACCAGCGGCGAGATGCCCGGCGCGCGGGAGACCGACCGCCCCGCCCTGCTGGCCGCGGTCGACGGGGTCGTCTACGGCGAGGACCCGGCCCAGGGCGTGATCGCGGGCAGGACCTTCCGGCACCCCGGCCTGCGCGTCGCGTTCGAGGCGCCGCCCGGCTTCCGGCTGCAGAACTCGCCGGCGGCCGTGGCGGGCAGCGACGGCAGCGGCCGGTTCATGGTCTTCGACACGGCCAGCGCGGTGCGCGGCGACCTGCGCGGCTATCTCCAGCAGGGCTGGGTGAAGAACCAGCAGCTCCAGAACCTGCAGTCCCTGCAAGTCGCCCGCGGCCCCGCGGCCGTCGGCTTCGGCGGCGTCGAGATCGGCGGCAGCCCGGCCCAGGCGATGTTCGCGGTGGTCGATGCGGGCGGCGACAAGGTGTTCCGCTTCGTGTTCGGCGACCGGCGCGGCCTCGATCGGGCCGACGTCGCCGCGTTCGAAGCCAGCCTGCGCAGCCTGCGCACCCTCTCCGCCGCCGACGCGGCAGCACTTCGGCCCCGGCACGTCGAGCTGGTGGCCGTCCGCCAGGGCGACACCGTGGACAGCTTCGCCCGTCAGATGCAGGGCGTCCCCGACCCAAGCGGGCTGTTCGTCCTGCTCAACGGATTGGATCGCGGGCGGGCGCTGACGCCGGGCGACCGGGTCAAGGTGATCCGCTACGGGGCGGCGGGTCCCGTGGCGGCGAATCGAGCATCACCGCCTCGTAGCGCCTGAACAGCCCCGGCTCGAGGTGGCGGCCGGCGAGGGGGCGCATCCGGGCGAAGGCCGCCTCCTCCGCGCAGGGGTTGCGATAGGCGCGCCGGTCGGTCAGCGCCGTGTGCACGTCGGCGATGGCGCACAGGAGGCTGGGCTCGTCGATCTCCGTCCCGGCGAGCCCATTGGGGTAGCCAGAGCCGTCCAGCCGCTCGTGATGGCGCAGCGCGATGCGGATCAGGTGGGCGGGCAGTGCCTCGGTGCGCTGCAGCACCTCGGCCGCGGTCTGCGGGTGGCGCTGGACGACGCCCCACTCGCCGCTGTCGAGCGGCCCCGGCTTGTCGAGAATGCCCACCGGGATCGCCGCCTTGCCGATGTCGTGCAGCAGTCCCGCCTGCGCCAGCAGCTCGGCGTCGTCGCGCCGCATGCCGGTGGCGAGCGCGAAGGCGGCGAGATGGCTGGCGACGCGGAAGGAATGGGCGAAGGTGTAGTCGTGGTGTCGCCGCAGATCGTCCAGCACGTCGCCCATCAGGCGGGCGCACAAGGCCTCGACCACCTGCCTGCCTGCCAGTCGCGCCTGCTCGGCGGGAATCTCGCCGCCGGCGGCGATCGCACCGCCCGCCAGGTCCAAAAGGCCGCGCGTCGTCCGGACCATCGCCTTGGGCAAGGGCGGCAGCTTGGCCCAGCGCCGCTCCACCTCGCGATCGAGCAGCGCCCAGATCGTCCGCAGCAGGACGCCGTCGGCGCAGGGCATCGCCAGCAGCGCATCGGCGAGCCCGTGCGTGCGGACCACCTGCAGGCGCACGTCGTCGGCCGACCCGGCGGCGATCAGGAGCGGGCGACGGCCGAGGGCGAGCCCGTCGAGCCGGCGTAGCGCCTCGAGCCCGCTCAGCCCGGGCAGCGCCATCGTGACCAGCGCCAGCTCGCAGCGCCCGCAGGCGAGGGCCTCGTAGGCGGCGCCGCCGTCGCCGACCAGCTCGACGCGATATTCGCGCGACAGGGCGGCGGCGGCGGCCTGCAGCCGCTGCGGCTGCGGATGGGCCAGGAGGACGCCGGGCAGATCCTGGGGCGGTCGATCGGGCGGGCCGGGCTCGGCCATGGCGGCGTGCTACCCTCACCTGGAGCCGTGCGACCGAGACTAGTCGCTCGCACTGAACGGCCCGTTAAGGCGGCGGTACGCGGGGGCACGGGGGAGGCGCTTGCCGCCACGCGCCAAACCGGCGACAAGGCCGCGACCATGGCCCTGGGAGACCGGTCGGTTGGCGCTCCTGTTCCACAGCCCCGAGGAGGATGCGGCAGCCTGGAGCCAGGCACTCCGCGACCGCCTGCCCGGCCTTGACGTGCGCGTGACGCCGGCAGTCGGCGATCCGGGCGAGATCGACGCCGCGCTGGTCTGGCGCGCGCCGCCCGGCATGTTGGCCGGATTCCCCAACCTGCGGCTGATCCAGTCGCTCGGCGCCGGCGTCGACGGGCTGCTCGCCGATCCCGACCTGCCCGACGTGCCGCTGTGCCGGCTGGTCGACGGCTCGATGGCGCGCAGCATGAGCGAGTTCGTGCTGACCCTGGTGCTCAAATACCATCGCCAGCTGGATCACTATGCGCGCGAGCAGCGCGCCGGCCGCTGGAGCTTCCTGCTGCCCGACCCGCCCGCCGCGACCAGGGTCGGGATCATGGGGCTGGGCGAGCTCGGTGCGCATGCGGCCGGCGTGCTAGCCGGCCAGGGCTTCACGGTGCGCGGCTGGAGCCGTGGCCGCCGCGAGCTGCCGGGCTGCGCCACCTTCGCGGGTGCGGACGCCCTGCCCGACTTTCTGGCGGCGACCGACATCCTGGTCTGCCTGCTGCCGCTCACCCCCGAGACGCGCGGCATCCTCGACGCGCGCCTGCTCGCCGGCCTGCCGGCGGGTGCGCGGCTGATCAATGTCGGCCGCGGCGCCCACCAGGTGGAGGCCGATCTGCTGGCGGCCCTGGACGGCGGCCGGCTGGCCCATGCCAGCCTCGACTGCTTCGCCGAGGAGCCTCTGCCGCCGGGGCACCCGTTCTGGTCGCACCCGCGGATCGACGTCACGCCGCACATCGCCGCCTTCTCCGATCCCTACAGTGCGGCGGACGCGGTGGCCGACAATCTGCGCCGGCTCGTTGATGGGCGGCCGTTGCGCCATCTGGTCGACCGGGCGCGCGGCTACTGAGCGCTGGAGCGGGGGAGTGCCCATGGCATCGGTGGTGACGGTAGCGCAGCAGAAGGGCGGGGCGGGCAAGACCACGCTGGTGATCCAGCTCGCCACGGCGCTGCGGGCGCTCGGCCGGCGCGTGGCCCTGATCGACATCGACCCGCAGGGCAGCCTGACGGGTTGGATGCGGCTGCGCGAGCACCGCCAGCGCGACGCGGCCGAGCTGCGCTTCGCCATGATCGGCGGCTGGCGGCTCGGGGTCGAGATCGACCGGCTGAAGCGCGAGGCGGACGTGATCCTGGTCGACACCCCGCCGCACACCGAGATCGACGCCAAGGCGGCGGTGCGCGGCGCCGATCTGGTCCTGGTGCCGGTCCAGCCGAGCTCGCTCGACGTCTGGGCCAGCCAGGCGACGGTCGAGCTGGCGGCCAAGGAGAAGCGCCGGACGGCGCTGCTGCTCAATCGGGTGCCACCGCGCGGGCGAGCGGTGGAGGAGGCGCGCCATGCCCTGCTCGAGCTCGGGGCACCGGCTCTCGCCACGCAGCTCGGCAACCGCCAGGCGTTCGTCGGCAGCATCGCCCAGGGCCTGGGCGTGGTCGAGAGCGAGCCTCGGAGCGCCGCGGCCGACGAGGTGCGGGCACTGGCGGAGGAAGTGGCGCAGCGCCTGCGCTGACCCCCGCCGGAACCCTGCAAGCGAGTTCGGGTTAAGCCGCCGAGTGCGACGACGCCCGTCCCGGGCGTTCGACCCCAGCGGAGCGAACACCCGATGGCCACCACCGCCCGACCCATGCACGATTATCCCGACCCGCGGCTGCTGCCGGCGGGTCGCCGCATCTCCTGGGGTGCGATCATCGCCGGCATCGTCGTGGTGCTCGTCGTCCAGATGCTGCTGATGCTGCTGGGCCTCGCGATCGGCGCCGCCACGGTCGATCCGGCGACGGCCGACACGCCGCAGGCGGCGACTTTGGGCACCAGCGGCGCGGTCTGGTGGCTGGCCGCGACGGCGATCGCGGTGTTCGCTGGCGCCTGGGTGGCGGCGCGCCTCGCCGCCGTGCCGTCGCGGCTCGACGGCGGCCTGCACGGCCTGGTGACCTGGGCGGCCGCCACTCTGCTCGGCATCTATCTCCTGTCGACGGCGATCGGCGGCCTGCTGGGCGGCGCTTTCGGCGCGCTCGGTTCGGCGGCCCAGGCCGTCGGCCAAGGCGGCCAGTCGCTCGCCTCGGCGGCGATGCAGGTCCTGCCCGACGACATTCGAGGGCAGGCCGAGCGGCTGTTCGACCGCGCCCCCGCGGCAGCCGATCAGGCGCAGCAGCAGGTCCAGGAGGCGCAACAGGCGGCCGGTGGCGGCAATCTTATGGACGCGGTGCAGCGCGTGGTGCGCGGCGTGCAGGACGGCGCCTCGCCGCAGGATCGCGACGCGGCGGTCAACGTCATCGCGCAGCAGGCCGGCATTTCACGCGAGCAGGCCGAGCAGCGGCTGAGCGAGTTTCAGGCCACCTATCGCCAGTACGCGCAGCAGGCCGAGGAAAAGACCCGTCAAGCCGCCCAGGCCGCCACGGCCGCGGTCGCGCAGGTGTCGTTCTGGTCGGTGGTCGCGCTGGTGATCGGCGCCGTGCTGGCGGGCCTGGGCGGCTCGCTCGGCAGCCGGCATGAGGGCGACTACTACCGTTACGCCTGAGTGCGCGCGGGATGGCCCCGAGGGTGCGGACCCACGCCACTCGGGGCCGCCGCCGGCCTGGTTCGCGGCTCAGCGCTCGGGCAGGGGTATGAACTCCGTTTCGCCCGGTACGGCCGCGAACCGGCCGGCGCGCCAATCGGCTTTCGCCTGCTCGATCCGGTCCTGGCGGCTCGAGACGAAGTTCCACCAGATGTGGCGCGGCCCGTCCATCGGCTCGCCGCCCAACAGCAAGATCCGCGAGGGTTGAGTGGCCACCAGCGTGATCGGGTCGCCCGGCCGGAAGACCAGGAGCTGGCCGGCGGCGAACCGATCGCCGGCCACCTCGACCTCGCCGTCGGTGACGTAGACCGCCCGCTCCTCGTGCTCGACGGGCAGCGGCAGCTTGGCGCCCGCATCCAGCCGCGCATCCGCGTAGAACATCTCGGTGAAGGTCGGCACCGGTGAGCGCTCGCCGTAGAGCGCGCCCGTGATCAGCCGCACTCCCTTGCCTTCGCCGGCGATCACCGGCAGCGCCTCCTTGTCGTGATGCGCGAAGGTGGGCGCCGTCTCCTCGGCCCCGGCCGGCAAAGCCACCCAGGCCTGGATGCCGAACAGCGTGCCGCCGCCGGCACGCTCGCTTTGCGGGCTGCGCTCCGAATGCGCGATGCCGTGGCCGGCCGTCATCCAGTTCACGTCACCGGGCCGGATCGGCTGCTCCGTACCCAGGCTGTCGCGATGCATGATCTCGCCCGCGAACAGATAGGTCACGGTGGCCAGCCCGATGTGCGGGTGCGGTCGCACGTCGAGGCCGCTGCCGAGCAGGAACTCGGCCGGGCCCATCTGGTCGAAGAAGATGAACGGCCCCACCATCTGCCGCTGTGCGGCAGGGAGCGCGCGGCGCACCGAGAACCCGCCCAGATCGCGGGCGCGCGGCACGATCACGGTCTCGATCAGGTCCGCCGCGGCCTTGTCGCACAGCGGATCGGGTGCCGGCTGCCAGCTCATCGCGTATCTCCCATCGATTGTGCAGGTGTACGCGGATCACGCGTGACGATTAACAAAACCAATTCTAAAGTGTGGCCCTCAACGACAATGCGCCAGGACGTGGCGCGGCAGGGGGAACAGAAATGCGTTTCAGGTTCGCGGCCTGGACCTTGGGCATCGCGCTGGCGCTCGCTTCGGCGGCACCGGCGGGGGCGACGACGGACAGCGATGCCAATCGCATCGCGCGGGGCTTCAAGATCGCGCCGGTGCCGCTCAATCTGCGCGGCCTCGATCGCAACCAGGTCGGGCTCGGCAGCTATCTGGTGAACGCGGTCTCGGGCTGCAACGACTGCCATTCCGTCCAGCCGTTCGCGACCGGTCACGACCCCTATCTCGGCCAGCCCAAGAAGACCAATGTCGCGACCTATCTCTCGGGCGGCCGGGCGTTCGGCCCGTTCATCTCGGCCAACATCACCCCCGACGCCCGGCGGCTGCCGGCCGGCCTCACGCTCAACCAGTTCATCGCCGTGATGCGCACTGGGCGCGACCCCGACGACCAGACCAAGCTGCTGCAGGTCATGCCCTGGCCCATCTACCAGGACATGCGCTACGACGACCTCAAGGCGATCTACGCCTACCTGAAGGCGATCCCCTCGCTGGCGTCCCCGCCTCCCTGAGCGGCACGGTCGCCCGAAGCGAAGGGCCGGCTGCTGTGGCGCCGGCCCGGTCGCCCGACACGAGATCCCCTGTTCGTGCATAGCGGCTACTCGCCGCTCGCATAGCGTCGGCGCATTGCTGCGGAATCGTTGAATTCGCGCGGAAGGTTCATATCGCGGCGATTATGTCCAGCTTGTAGGAGAATTTTTGCCTCCCTAGAGTGCATGGCGCTCGATCAAGAAATGACAACGCGGAGGCACCCTCATGCTGAGAGACCAACTCTCGGGGGCATTCACGGCCCTTGCGATCGCGATTGCAGTCCCTGCCGCCGCCGGCGCTGCACCGGTGACCGCCGAATCCCTGCTGCAGGCTCAGGCCAACGGCGCCCAATGGCTCCTGTATGGCCGGGACTATCGCAACACCCGCTACAGCCCGCTCGACCAGCTCACCCCGGCCAACGCGGCGCAGCTCAAGCCGGTGTTTGCCTACTCGACCGGCGGCAAGTTCGCCGGGCTGGAGGCGACGCCGCTGTTCCACGACGGCTCGCTCTACTTCTCCGGCGACTATTCGCGGGTGTTCGCGCTCGACGCCCGCACCGGCACGGTCCGCTGGTACTGGGAGCCGAAGTACGAGGACGGGGTGGAGGCGGTCCTCTGCTGCGGCCCCGTCAATCGCGGCCTCGCGATCCTGGGCGATCACGTGTTCGTCGGCACGCTCGACGCGCGGCTGGTGGCGCTCAACACCAAGGACGGCTCGGTCGCCTGGGAGCAGAAGCTCGAGGACTGGCAGAAGGCCTATACCTCGACCGGCGCCCCGCTGGTGGTCGGCGATCTGGTGATCACCGGCATCGGCGGCGCCGAATACGGCGTGCGCGGCTTCGTCCAGGCGTTCAAGGCGGCCACCGGCGAGCCGGTCTGGAAGACGTTCGTCATCCCCGGCCCGGGCGAGCCCGGCAACGACAGCTGGCCCGGCGAGACCTGGAAGACCGGGGGTGCCTCGACCTGGCAGACCGGCGTCTTCGACGCGGAGACCAACACGCTGCTCTGGGGCACGGGCAATCCCGGCCCTTGGAACTCGGACCTGCGCAAGGGCGACAACAAGTGGAGCTGCTCGCTGGTCGCGATGGATGTCGCCACGGGCAAGATCAAGTGGGCGTTCCAGTACACGCCCAACGACGCCTGGGACTATGACGGCAACAACGGCCCGGTCCTGCTCGACGTGACCATCGACGGCAAGCCGCGCAAGGTCGCCGTGCAGTCGAACCGCAACGGCTTCCTCTACGTGCTCGACCGCGTCACGGGCGAGTTCATCTACGCGACGCCGACCATCGCGGGCATCAACTGGACCGACGGTCTCGACCCGGTCACCGGCCGGCCGAACGTCAACGAGGCCAAGCGCCCCAGGAGCGGCGGCGACAAGGTGGAGCCGATCATCCCCGGTCTCGAGGGCGGTACCAACTGGTTCCCGATCGCGGCCAACCCCGAGAAGGGGATCGTCTATCTCAACACCAACGACTGGGCCATGTCGCTCAAGGCGTGGAAGCCCGAGGACGTCACCTACGAGGCCGGTCAGGTCTACATGGGCGTCGACTACCAGATGTACCGCCACAAGGACCATACCGGCTTCCTCAAGGCGTTCGACGTCGCCAACAAGAAGTGGCTGTGGGAGCTGCCGTCGGCCCTGCCGATGTTCGCGGGCGTGCTCGCGACCAAGTCGGGCCTGCTGTTCACCGGCGACCAGCTCGGCTTCTTCCAGGCGATCGACGCCGCCACGGGCAAGCCGCTGTGGCGCTTCCAGACCGGGTCGGGGATCAACGCCTCGCCGATCACCTACGAGCTGGACGGCACGCAGTACGTGGCGATCCTGTCCGGTCTCGGCGGCGATCCCGGCTTCTACTTCTCCGGCCCCAAGGGCGGGATGCTGTGGGTGTTCGCCGTCGACGGCAAGGTCGCGGACACGACCAGCTTCAACCCGTCGATCATCGAGACCGCGCTGCCGGTCTATGGCAAGCAATAGCAGCCGGTGCCGGCGCGGCGCCCTCGCCGCGCTGGCGATCCTCGCCGCCGGCCCCGCTTTCGGGGCGGGTGGCGAGCCGCTCACCAATCCGGTGCTGGGCGACCCGCAGGCGATCGAGGCCGGGCGGAAGATCTATCGGCAGCGCTGCTACATCTGCCATCTCTCCGAGGGCGGCCGCGGGCCCAACCTGTTCAAGTCGACGATCAGCGACGAGACCTTCCTGATGACGGTGATCAACGGCCGCAAGGGGGCGATCATGCCGGCGTTCGGCCTCAAGCTGTCGCCGGACGATGTCTGGCAGGTGCACGCCTACATCCGCTCGACGGATCACTACGAATGAGGGCGGCCGCTCTGTTGTGCGTCCTGCTGGCGAGCGTCGCGGCGCGGGCCGACGAGGACACGATCTCGGGCAGCGCCAAGGTGCGCGGGCCGGACATGCTGGTGCTGTCCGGCACCCGCGTCAGGCTGTCGGGCGTGCTGCCGCCAACGGGCGACGCGAGCTGCGACGGCACGCCCTGCGCCGAGCTCGCCGCGGCGGCACTGGGCGAGCTGACCGGCGGCGGGCCGGTCGCCTGCGTCAAGGAGCGCCGCCTCGGCCACGGCTACTTCCTCGGTCACTGCAAGACGGCGGACGGCGCCGACCCGGCGCTGAAGCTGCTCGAGCGCGGCCTGCTCCAGCCCGATCCCGCGGGCGCGCCGGAGAGCTACCAGCACGCCGCCGACGTGGCCAAGTCCGTCGGCGCGGGGCTATGGGGCGGCTGAGCCGCCCCGCGGCACCAGCCGGAACACCGGTGCGCGATCGGGGACCGTGGTCACCACCGCGACCGGGGTGACGCGTCTGGGGCCGACGATCTCGAGGCGGAACGCGCGGACCAGCCGGGCGAGCACCAGCACCGCCTCGATCTGGGCGAACTGGGCACCGATGCACACGCGCGGGCCGACGCCGAACGGCAGGTAGGCGAAGCGGTCGGGCGGCGGCGCCCCGGGCAGGAAGCGGGTCGGATCGAAGCGCTCGGGGTGCGCCCAGCGCCGCCGGTGGCGGTGCAGGATCCAGGGGGCCACGACCATCAGGCTGCCCGTCGGAACCTCGTGGCCCGGCAGCCGGTCGGGGCCCTTGGCGACGCGGACGACGGTGAAGGCCGGCGGATAGAGGCGCAGCGCCTCCTGGACCACGGCCCGGGCGAGCGGCAAATGCGGCATGGCCTCGGCCGCCCGCTCGGGCGCCAGGTCGACGCCGGCCGCCTCGGCCGCCACCGCCTCCTGCACCTCCGGCGCGAGGCTCAGCAGGTAGGCCGACCAGAACATGGTCAGGGCGGTCGTCTCGTGACCGGCCACGGCGAGCGTCGCGATCTCGTCGCGCAGCTGGGTCGGCGTGAAGCCCTGGCCGGTCTCAGGGTCGCGCGCCGCCACCAGCACGTCGAACAGGTCGCGCGGCGGGTCGCGCGGCGGCGTGGCGGCGCGCTCCGCGATCATCCGGTCGAGCACGCGCTTGAAGTCGCGGGCCAGCCACCAGCGGGCCGCGTCCACCGGGCTCGGCGCGCGCGGCGGCAGGAGGAGATCCAGGAAGGACGGCCGTGCGGTGCGCGTCCCGTAGCGCTCGAAGGTGCGGCGCAGGGCCGGACCATGCTCGGCCATGCCCTGGGAGAAGAAGGCGCGGCCGGCGATCTCCAGGGCCACGCGCTGGACGATGCGCAGCAGGTCGACGGCGGCCGTGGCGCGGCCCTGGAGGTCGGCGACGGTCTCGTCGGCGACGCGCGCGATGTGCTGCGCCGCGACGTCGAGGCTGCGCGGCGCGAAGGCGGGTGCGAGCGTGCGCCGCTGATGCTTCCAGGCATTGCCCTCCGCCAGGAACAGGCCCTGGCCCAGGATCGGGCGCAGGATGCGGATCGTCGCCGGGGTCCGGCCGTAGTTGGCGTGATTGTCGACCAGGATCCGGCGGATGCCGTCGGGATGGTTCACGAGGAAGCTGGCACGGCCCATGAAGCGGCCGGCCAGGATGTCCTCGGCATAGGCCGGCTCGCCCCAGGTGGTGAGCACGTTGCGCCGGATCTGCAGGAGCGTGCGCCACAAGGGCAGGGCGCGTGTCGCCGGCCGGGGCGTGGAGGGCACCACCGGCTCGCGGGCGAGACCGAGGGCGAGCTCGTCCCAGCGAACGGCCGCGCTCATGGCGTGCCGCCGCTTGCCGGGCGGGTCCGCAAGCGCCACCTCTGGACGCGAGCGGCATCGGCCGCGCCCGCGACGAGGAGCCGCGACGTGAGCTTCGGCCTGACCGAGATGGTGATCATCCTGGCGATTGTGCTGGTCCTGTTCGGTGCCGGCAAGCTGCCCACCGTGATGGGTGATCTCGCCAAGGGAGTCCGGAATTTCAAGGCCGGCCTCAAGGACGAGCCGGAAGCACCGGCGGCACCGCTGACCCTGCCGGCCGAGGACGACCGGCGCGCGAGCTGAGCGGCTGGGCGATCAGTGATCGGAGCGGTGCAGGATCTGGTCGGCGAGCCCCGTCTCATAAGCGAGCCCCGCCGGGGTCAGCGCGGGCATGCCCTGTTGGCCGGCGCTGACCAGCCCCTTGCGGGCGAGGGCGCCATAGACGGCCGGGTTGACGAGGCCGCTGGCATCGCGGCTGCGCACCACCGCGGCGCCGATGTGGAAGTGATCGCCATGCGGCTGGGGCAGGTGGCGCAGCTGGATCGCACCTTCGGCGTCGGGCGGGTTGGCGAACTGCGGCTGGCGCGCGAGCTCCTGCAGCAGCGCCAGGGTCTTCGCCTGCAACGGATTGAGCTTCAGGGGATTGGGACGGTCGGCCATGGCCGCAAGGAGCCTTTCGCTCGGGCATCGGGGCGGCGGACCCTAGCGGCCCGCGCCTCCGGCGGCCAGAGCGGGGCGGCCGGCCGATGAACCTGACCCTCGCCGGCCGTCTGGTCGGGCTCGCGCGCCAGGCCTATGGGGCGGTGACGGCCGATCCGGCCGGTTGGCGCCCGGCCCAGGTCGATGCCCTGGAGACCGCTGCCTTCTCGGGCTTCGTCGCCTCGGACGAGCGGGCCGCCTATCTCGTCTTCCGCGGCACCAAGCTGCACCTCGACTCGGGCGAGCTGTTCCGGCGCACCCTGCAGGCATGGCTCGCCAATCTCGACTTCTCGCAGGTGGCCGAGCCGGGCGGCGGCATGGTGCACCGCGGCTATGCCCGTGAGCTGGACGGCCTCGGCGCGCGGCTGGGCGAGATGGTTCGCGACCACGCGCTGGGCGGCAAGCCGGTCTACGTCACC
This sequence comes from Geminicoccaceae bacterium, assembly GCA_046349415.1. Taxonomy (GTDB): domain Bacteria; phylum Pseudomonadota; class Alphaproteobacteria; order Geminicoccales; family Geminicoccaceae; genus Benzoatithermus. The sequence continues at coordinate 100,105 of JAXMCJ010000015.1, read as the reverse complement.
GGCCACAGTGCGGGCGGGGCCTTGGCGACGCTCGCGGCGCGGCGGCTGCAGGCGCAGGGTGCCGACGTCCGCGCGGCCGTGGTGTTCTCGGCCCCGCGGGTGGGTGACCGCGCCTTCGCGGCCTCCTACTCCGTGCCGTTGCTGCGGATCGAGCACCGGCACGACCTCATTCCGCACCTCCCTCTGCCGCCTTCGCTCGCGCGTGTCCTGGGCCGCCACCTGCTCGACCCGCTGATCGAAGCCACGGACTGGCTCGCCCCCCTCCTCGCCGGCGCCAGGTTCGGCGCCGGTGAATATGTCCATGTCGGCGAGCTGCTCTATGACGACGGCGCCAGCGCGCTCTACCGCGTGCCGCCCGGCCAGTATCTGCGCCGGTTCGGCCCTCTGCTGCTGCGCGAGCTGCAGGCGGACCTTCTCGGCCGGGGCCAGCCGCCCGACGCCCCGGCCTATCGTGCCGCGGCCTGCCCGAGCTGGGCCACGCCTGTCCCGGCGCGGCTGATGGACGGCGTGCGGCTGCCGACGACCCTGGCGCAGATCGGCCGCCAGCTCCGGCAGGAGCGCCGCGACTTCCTGCAGGACCACCACATCGACTCCGCCCGGCTGCTGATCGCCCGGATCGAGCAGCTCGCGCGTTGAGGCGAGCGCTTCCCGCGCCGTGGAGCCGCCTCTATCCTGCGGGCAGGAGGAGGCGAGGGGGCATATGCGATACACCGGAGCCGACCGCGCGTTGACCGCTTCGTGAGCGACGACGAGCCGCTGCTGTGCGGCATCGATGCCGGCAGCAGCCAGGTGCGGGCTCTGGTGTTCGACCGCAGCGGCCAACTTGTGGCCGGCGCCGCCGCACCGACGCCGACGCGCATTCTCGGGCCCGATCGGGCCGAGACCCATGCGGCCGATCTCTGGAGCGCCGTCGCCGGCGTGCTGCGGCGCGCCCTCGGCGAACTGCCCGATCCGCGTGCGGTCCGCAGCGTGGCGGTGGCCAGTGTCGGCGAGGCCGGCGTCCTGCTCGACGGCGATGGCCGGGTGCTCGCACCGATCATCGCCTGGTACGACACGAGGACCAGGGAGGAGCTGGACTGGCTGCTCGCCACCGTCGGCTTCGATCGGCTGCACCGGATCACCGGCCTCTGCGCCGACCCGACCTTCACCCTGCTCAAGCTGCTCTGGTATCGCCGCCGGCAGCCGGAGCTGCTGGCCGCGGCGACCGCTTGGCTCAACATCGGCGACTATCTGGCCTGGCGGCTGTGCGGCGAGCGCGCCACCGACCTCAGCCTCGCCTCGCGCACGCTGCTGCTCGATCTCGAGGGGCGGCGGTGGTCGGCGGAGCTGCGGAATGCGGCTGGCCTGCCGGCTGGCCTGCTGCCGCCGATCTGCCCCGCGGGCAGCCGCATCGGCACGATCCTGCCCGAGATGGCGCGAGAGACGGGCCTGCCGTCCGACTGCGTCATCGGGGTCGGCGGGCACGACCATGTCTGCGGCATGTTCGCCGTCGGCGCCGACCGGCCGGGCGTGCTGCTCGACAGCATCGGCACGGCGGAGGCGCTGTCGCTGGTGCGCGAGCGTCCGGCGGACGACCCCATCGTCGGTCGCGACGGGTTCCAGCAGGGCGCCTTCGACGCGGGACGGCCGCTGTTCTACATGTTCGGCGGCCTGCCGACCGCGGCGGCGGCGGTCGAGTGGTTCCGCGCCCAGAGCGGCGGCGTCGAGCATGCGAAGCTGATCGCCGAGGCCGAGGCGGCGGACGCGGCGGAGCAGGTCATGTTCCTGCCGCATCTGCGCCTCGGCTCGCCGCCCTTTCCCGATCCGGTCGGGCGCGGCGCCTTTCTCGGCATCGCCTCGACGACGGGGCGGGGGGCGCTGTTCCGCGCGGTTCTGGAAGGCATGGCCCTCGACGCCGGCAACATGCTGGAAACCATGCTGCGCCATGCCGGCAGCGGCGCGCCCGAACGGATCCTGGCCATCGGCGGCAGCACGAAGAACCGTCTGCTGATGCGGCTCAAGGCCTCGGTCTACGGCGCGCGGCTCGGCGTGGTCGAGCTCGCCGACGCCACTTGCCTCGGTGCCGCACTGCTCGGCGGCCTCGCTGCCGGCGTGTTCGCCGACCTGGACGAGGCGCGCAGCGGCCTGGAGCTGTCGACCAGCGCAGTCGAGCCCGACCCGCGCTGGACGGTCGCGTACCGGGCGCGGCGGCAGGCGGCTTACGCCGCCGCCTACGCCGCTTTGCGGCCGATTCATGCCCGGCTGCTCGAGGGCTGACTCGCCGCCTGTTCGGACCGCACGGCGCGCGCTACACTTCTTTCCGAAACGTGCAGGCAGGGAAGGCGCCATGCGCTGGCAGATGAGTCGTCGCAGCGAGAACATCGAGGACCGCCGCGGCATGTCGGCCGGCATGGGGCGCGGGGTCCGCGCCGGCGGGGTCGGCGGACTGGGGCTGATCGTGTTCGCCTTGATCGCGATGCTGCTCGGGGTCAATCCGATGACGATCCTGGGCAGTCTCGATGGCGGCTTTTCCGAGCCCGATGCGCCGACGAGCTCAGGCCCCACCGGCGCGCCTCCCGCCAACGACGAGAGCGGCCAGTTCGTCTCGGCCATCCTCGGCCAGACCGAGGACGTGTGGACCAAGGTCTTCCAGCAGTCCGGCCAGACCTATCGCGAGCCGACGCTGGTGCTGTTCGACGGCGCCGTGCAGTCGGCCTGCGGCATGGCCGGTGCCGCCACCGGCCCCTTCTACTGCCCCGCCGACCAGAAGGTCTATCTCGACACCTCGTTCTTCCGCGAGTTGAGCCAGAAGTTCGGCGCGCCCGGCGACTTCGCCGCCGCCTACGTGATCGCCCACGAGGTCGGCCACCATGTCCAGACTTTGCTCGGCATCTCCCGGCAGGTCAGCGACATGCGCCAGCGGTCCGACGAGGCGACCTCGAACCGGCTGTCCGTCATGATGGAGCTGCAGGCGGACTGCTTCGCCGGCGTCTGGGCGCGGCAGCTCCACGACAGCCAGGGTGTGCTGGAGAAGGGCGACGTGGAGGAGGGGCTGCAGGCGGCCAGTGCGGTCGGCGACGACCGCATCCAGCGCGCGACCCGCGGCTATGTCGTCCCGGACGCCTTTACCCACGGCAGCTCCGAGCAGCGCATGCAATGGTTCCGCCAGGGCCTGCAGAGCGGCGACATCAACTCCTGCGACACCTTCGGCGCCGCCCAGCTCTGAGAGCGATCACACGCCGGCGAAATGCTCGAGCTGCCCCGGCAGCGGGATCGCGATCCGGTGTGGTCCCTTCGGCGCGATCAGGGCCCGCCGCCGCATGACGCCCAGGGCCCGGCTCACGGTCTCGATCGTGAGGCCGAGATAGTCGGCGATGTCGGACCGGCTCATCGGCAGTTCCAAGGTGCCTCCGGCATGCAGCCGCTGTCGGCTGGCCATCGACAGGATGAAGCTGGCCACCCGCTCGAGCGCCGATTTGCGGCCGAGCAGGAGCATCTGCTCCTGAGCCGCGGCGAGCTCGGTGCAGGTCCGCAACAGCACTTCCTTCTCCAGCGCCGGGCACTCGTCGAGAAAATCGAGGAACTGACTGCGTCGAATGCTGCAGACGGTCACGATCGTGATCGTCTCGGCGCTGTAGATGTAGAGATGCCCGAAGGCGAGGCCCAGGAAGTCGCTCGGCACCATGAAGCCGACGATCTGGCGGCGCCCGTCGACCAGCGCCTTGTAGAGCTTGAGCATGCCGCCGGTCACGACGAACACGTGCTCCGCCCGATCACCTTCATCGAACAGGAGCTGCCTGGGCGCCAGGCTGCGCTCGACCGCGATCGAGGCCAGTCGCGGCAGCAGCTCGGGGCCGACGGCAGCGCAGATCGCCGCGTGCCTGACGTCGCATCCGGTGCAATGCGGATGGCGGCACGCGGAGAGCCGCCGCGCCGCGCCGCCGGGCGACCCCGTGTCCTTGTTGTGCCCAAGCATCAGAGCAGCCTCCCGCGGCATTTGACTTGGGTCAATGCGCGGTGCGCCGACAGAGCGGCAATATCATGCCATGCCGCGCGACATCTGGGAGTTCCCGGCCGATCCCCTGATCGGCCTATGCCCGAAGCTGCTCGGGGAGCGGGAGGCCAGGCTGGTCTTGCCGCTGCTCAATGCGATTCCCGGTCCCCAGCATGTCCCCGAACCGGCCGCAGGGTGGCGGCCCGTGCCCGGGAGCTCGAGCGGGCTGCGTGGCATCATGACGCTCCGCAATCCGAAAGGTGTCGTTCTCGCGCTCTTCTTCTTCGCCGTGCGCGGCGAGACGGTGAGCGCCCGGACGCTGCGGGTCCCGCGCCTGCGGTCAGCCGAGCCCGTGGGCAGGCATGTGGTGTTCGGCTCGCTGCTGCGGGCCGTTGTCGGCCTAGGTGTGCGTCTCGACTGCTGCGAAGCGTTGGTGCTCGTGGAGGATCGCTCTTGCGCTTGGCGCGAGACGCTGGCGGGGCTGCTCCAGGAAGGGCCGCGTCACGGCTTCCTGCCAAGCGGAAGGAACTGGCGTCGGCCGCTCTAGCCCTCACGCCGCCTTGCGGATCGCCAGCTCGCCCCAGACGTCCTGGAGCGCTGCCACCAGCCGGTCCATCAGCGCGTCGTCGTGCAGCGGGCCGGGGGTGAGGCGCAGGCGCTCGCTGCCCTTGGGCACGGTCGGGTAGTTGATCGGCTGGACGTAGATGCCGTGCCGCTCGAGCAAGAGGTCGCAGGCGGCCTTGCAGCGCACCGGGTCGCCGACCAGCACCGGCACGATGTGCGAGGGCGAGGCCATCAGCGGCAGGCCGGCCGCGCGCAAGAGCCCCTTGAGCCGGGCGGCGCGCGCCTGGTGGCGGGCGCGCAGCTCGCCGCCGGCGGGGCCGCGCAGGTGGCGCACCGCCGCCAGCGCCCCGCCGACCACCGCCGGCGGCAGGGCGGTGGTGAAGATGAAGCCCGGCGCGTGGCTGCGCACCGCGTCGACCAGGGCCGTGCTGCCGGCGAGGTAGCCGCCCATGCAGCCGAACGCCTTGCCGAGCGTGCCCTGGATCACGTCGACCGCGGCCATCGCCCCCTGGCGCTCGGCCACCCCGCCGCCCCGCGCCCCGTACAGGCCGACCGCGTGCACCTCGTCGAGATAGGTGAGCGCCCCGTAATGCTTGGCCAGCGCGCAGATCTCGGCCACCGGGCCGAAATCGCCGTCCATCGAGTAGACGCCCTCGAACGCGACCAGCTTGGCGCGGCCGTGCGGCTCGGCCGCCAGCAGCGCCTCGAGCTGGCCCAGATCGTTGTGGCGGAAGATGCGCTTCTCGCAGCCGGCGGCGCGCACCCCGGCGATCATCGAGGCGTGGTTGTTCTCGTCCGACAGGATCAGGCAGCCGGGCAAGAGCCGGGCGATGGTGCCGATCGCCGCCTCGTTGGCGACGTAGCCGGAGGTGAACAGGAGTGCGGCTTCCTTGCCGTGCAGCACCGCCAGCTCGCCCTCGAGCCGGCCGTGCAGGTGGCTGGTGCCGGCGATGTTGCGCGTGCCGCCGGCCCCCGCCCCGTGGCGCCGCACCGCCTCGGCCGCGGCCTCCAGCACCGCGGGGTGATGGCCCATGCCGAGATAGTCGTTGGAGCACCAGACCACGACCGGCTCGGGCCCGCCCGGCCCGTGCCGCAGCGCCCGCGGCCACGCCCCGACCGCGCGCTCGAGATCGGCGAACACCCGGTAGCGCCCCTCCGCCCGCACCCGCCGCACCGCCGCCCGGAACTCCCCCTCGTAATCCATCGCCTGCCTTCGCCCGCCGTGCCCCGATCTGCCTCTCTGGCTAGCCGAAAAGGGTAAGAGAATGGTTCAGGCCGCCCAATGATATGTCATGTTCCGGTGGCGATAGGCCGCACGGCCGGAGCCCGGCGCGATCGTCAATAGGCCTCGGCGCTGCCGGTGCCGCTCGCCGTCGTGGCGAGGAAGTCGAACACGGTGCGCTGCTGCGGCGTCAGGAGCGCGTACACCTCGGCCGCCGCCGCCTGCACCGCCGCCAGGGCGTCGGTCCGCTCGCGCAGCCGCTGCACGTCCGCGGCCAGGGCCTCGGGCGCTGGCGGCAGCTTGGCCGTGTCGACGAACAGCACCGAGGTGCGATGCCCCGCCCGCAGCTCCGCCTGGGCGCGGATCGCGGTGCCGTAGGCGGCGAGTGCCGCCGTCTGGTCGGCGGTCGGCTGCAGCTGTGCCGCCAGCGAGGCGAGCCAGACGTCGGCCTGCCGCTCTGCGAACGCCACCGCCGCCTCGGTCGCGGCGCTTTGATCCTGTGCGGGTGCTTCGGTGGCGAAGGCGAGGACGGTCAGGGCGGCGAGGACGGCGGTTCGCATGGGTTCCCTCCGGACGTCGATCCCGACGTGTAGGTAGTGGCGGCGGGTCATGCCCACCAGCTTGCCCGGCCGCGCGCCCTGTCGCAGGGTTGGCGCATGAGCACCGGGCCATCCGCGACCGCCGCCGGCGGCGGCATCCTGGCACCCCTGCGCCTGCCCATGTTCCGGGCGGTGTGGACGGCCAATCTGATCGGCTCGATGGGCTGGCTGGTCCAGGGCGTCGGTGCCGCCTGGCTGATGACCTCGCTGTCCGGCTCGGCGGACATGGTGGCGCTGGTGCAGACCGCGACTACCCTGCCGATCCTGCTGTTCGCCCTGTTCGCCGGTGCCCTGGCCGACCTGTGGGACCGGCGCTGGGTGCTGATGCTGGCGCAGGTCTGGGTCGCCGCCGCCGCCCTGGCGCTCGCCGCCTGCAGCGCGCTGGGGTACCTGGGGCCGTTCGCGCTGCTGCTGTTCACCTTCCTGATCGGCACCGGTGCCGCCCTCAACGGCCCGGCCTGGCAGGCGATCGTGCGCGAGCTGGTGCCGCCGGCCGAGCTCGCCGCCGCCGTCACCATGAACGCGATCGGCTTCAACCTCGCCCGGGCCGTCGGCCCGGCGGTGGGCGGGGCCGTGGTCGCGGCCTGGGGGACCGAGGCGGCGTTCCTGCTCAACGGCGTCGCCGCCCTGGCGCTGGTGGTGGTGCTGCTGTTCTGGCGCCGCCGCCTGCCGGCCGACGACTTGCCGCGCGAGCGGCTGATGGGGGCCGTCGCCACCGGCCTGCGCTACGTCGCCGAAACCGCCGCCCTGCGCGCCGTCCTGACCCGCTCGACGGTGTTCGGCATCGCCGCCTCGGCCGGGCTGGCCCTGCTGCCGCTGGTCGCCCGCGACCGGCTGGGCGGCGGACCCATCGTCTACGGCCTGCTGCTCGGCGCCTTCGGCATCGGTGCCTTGCTCGGCGCCTTCCTGATCCACCCGATCCGCCAGCGGCGCGGCGCCGAGTTCCTGATCACCCTCCTGTCCGCCGCGGGCGGCGCCGCCTTCGTCCTGATCGGCCTGCTGCCGGGGCGCTATGGTGCCGTGGTCCCGGCCCTGGCGGTCGCCGGCACCGCCTGGCTCGGCGCCTTCTCGACCTTCAACATCACCGTCCAGATGCGCACCGCGGTCTGGGTCCAGGCGCGCGTGCTCTCGCTCTACCAGGCGCTGGTGTTCGGCGGCATGGCACTGGGCGCCTGGGGCTGGGGGGTGCTGGCCGAGATCACGGCGCTGGAAACCGCCTACCTGCTGGCCGGGGCCATGCTGCTGGCGAGCCTCACCTTGCACTGGCTCCTGCCTCTGCCGGCCGCGGCCCTGCCCGACCTGCAGCCGCTCGCCCGCGCCGAGCCCCTGCCGCCGGTCCCGGCCGGCGAGGACGGGCCGGTGCTGGTGCAGGTCGAGTACGAGGTGGGCCCCGCCGAGGCGCCGGCCTTCGTCGCCGCCATGGACGAGGTCGGCCATCTGCGCCGCCGCAACGGTGCCCTGCGCTGGCGCCTCTACCAGGACACCGCCGACGGCCAGCGCTGGCTCGAGGCGTTCGTGCTCGGCGACTGGGTCGAGCACCAGCGCCTGCGCCGGCGCATGACCCGGGCCGACGCGGCGCTCGAGGCCCGGGCCGTCGCCTACCACCGCGGCGCCACCGCCCCGGTGCGCCGCTACCTGATCGCCCGGCGCCACGACAGCCGCTACCTGCTCGACGGGGCGGAGGAGGCCGAGCTCGCCCGGACGCGAAGGCGTGCGGGCGACTGAGTTCGGATCAGGTCCGCGCGATGCCGAGCCGGTCCATCACCCGCAGCCGCGCCTCGCCGCTGTCGCGATCGCCGACATAGAGCAGGCCCGCCACCCGGCGCAGCAGCGAGGCCTCGTAGTCGCCGAGCCGGCCGTCGGCATAGACCAGCTCCCACAGCAGCTCGATCACCGCGATCCGCTCCTCGGGCGGCATGCCGTCCTTGATGGTGCTGGTCAGCCCCTGCCAGGCCACGCTTTCGCCCGCCACTCGCTCGGCCTCGGCGAGCAGCTCGGCCGCGACCCAGGGGGTGAGCCCATAGTGGGCCGCCAGCAGCTTCTGGATCCGATCGCGCGCGACCTCGCCCGGGCCACCCTCGAGCCGGGCCGCCTCGACCATCAGGGCCGCGGTCGCGACCCGCACTGGATCTTGCCCCGCCCCGCGCTCGGCCGCATCGGGGTCCTCACCAAGCAGGATGGAAAGGAAGCGTCGCATCGGCTCCGGTCGGCTGTCGTGGCGGGCCTGATATACTCCGCCGCCGGCTGCCGGCAACGTGCCGCGCTCGCCGCCCTGCTGCGCAGGATGCTCGTCACCCTCACCGCCATGCTCAAGGCCAGAACCGGCTGGAATGACCCGAGGCAAGAGTGACGCGACAACGGTTGCTGCATGCCCATGCGCGACCTGCAGAAACCGATGCCACGGGATTGGCTTTCTCCCATGCGTCAAGCCATCGTTCGGGCGTCGAATCCGGCGTGCGCCATGGCTGCGGACTCCGCTACGATCCTCCGCCGGCCTGCGAGGGCCGCACAAATCCGGCGGAGCCCCATGGCTGCGCCATCCGCGTGTTTCCGCCGCAGATCGCCGGGGTAGTGTGGCCGGGCGCATCGAGGAGCTCAGTTGTCGACGGATTGGGCAAGGCTGCTCTCCCGGCCCGTGGTGACCCGCCTCGTGGCGCGCGGCTGGGCTGCTCTGCTCGCCCTGTCGCTGCTGTTCGCCGGGCTGCTCGAGCTGGCGGGCCTGCCGGCCGCCCTCTTCCTCGGCCCCCTGGCGGCGGCGATCGTGCTCGCCGTCCGGGGGGTGGCGGTGCGCGTGCCGCGGGCGGCGTTCACGGGCGGGCAGGGGGTCGTCGGCGTGATGCTGGCGAGCAACCTGCCGCGCTCGGTGTTCGCCGAGATCGCCGCCGACTGGCCGATCTTCCTGCTCGGCACCCTGTCGACGCTCATCGCCGCCTGCGTGCTGGGCTGGCTCTTGACGCGCTCGCGCGTGCTGCCGGGCACCACGGCGATCTGGGGCTCCTCGCCGGGTGCCGCCACCGCCATGGTGCTGATGTCCGAATCCTATGGTGCCGACCTGCGCCTGGTGGCGCTGATGCAATATACCCGCGTCGCCTGCTGTGCCGTGGTCGCCGCCCTGGTGGCCCGGCTGCTCGGCGAGCCCGCCGCCGCCCATGTCGCGGCCGTGGCCGCACCCTTCTCCTGGCCGGGGCTGGCTGGGAGCGTCGCCATCGCCTTTGCTGGCGCCGCGCTGGGCCTCTGGCTGCGCCTGCCGGGTGGCCCGCTGCTGCTGCCGATGGCGCTGGCGATGGCGGCCAAGTTCACCGACAGCCTCGTCCTAGTCCTGCCGCTGCCGCTGCTGGTCGTCGCCTACGCCGTCCTCGGCTGGGGCATCGGCATGCGCTTCACCCCCGACGTGCTGCGCCACGCCGCGCGCGCCTTCCCGCGCGTGATCCTTTCGATCCTGGCGCTGATCGCCGTCTGCGGCGGCTTCGCCGGCCTGCTGGTGTGGCTGGCCGACGTCGACCCGGTGACCGCCTACCTCGCCGCCAGCCCCGGGGGTGCCGATTCGGTCTCGATCATCGCCGCCGCCACCAAGGTCGACCTGCCCTTCGTCGTGGCGATGCAGGTCGCCCGCTTCCTGGTCGTTCTGGTCACCGGCCCGGCCGTGGCACGCCTGCTGTCGCGCCAGTCGCTGGCGCGGGCGGCGGTGCGAGTTCCTTGATCGCCGCGCGATCCGGCTTGCCCTGCTCGGTGAGCGGCACCGACCCGACGGGTGCCAGGACCAGCGAGGCCGCGACCTCTGCCCCGTACGACGCGGCCACTGCCTGCCGACAGCCCGCCTCCTCCACAGTACCGCCCGGCCAAGCTTCCACCGCCGCGACCCGGCATCCGTGCTCCGGGTCGGGTACGACCACGGCGTAGCGGACCGAGGGCAGGCGGCAGAGCGTGTCCTCGATGCCGGTGGGGGTGACCAGCCGAGTGCCGACCTGTGCCACGTCCTCGGCCCGGCCGAGGACCTGCAGGAAGCCGTCCCGGTCGAGTCGGCCGAGGTCGCCCGAGTGGAACCAGCCGTCACGGAACGCGCGGGCGGTCAGCTCGGGCTGATTGCGGTAGCCCTGCGCCATGCCGGGCGAGGCGGTCTCGATGATGCCGGGCTCGCCCGGGGCGGCGAGGCCGCCGTCGGGCCGGCACAGCCGCAGCCGGACACCCGGCAGGACGCGTCCGGCGCTCGTGAAGGCCTCCGGCGCCGTCTCGGGCGTGCCCAGCGAGCAGGGGCTGATCAGCCCCTGCTCGCTGGCGCCGTAGGTATGCATGACGACCGGCCCCAGCCGCAGCCGCGCGCGCCGGCGCAGCACGGGCGGGGCCGAGGCGCCGATGTGGACCAGGGTGCGCAGGGAGGAAAGGTCGGTCGCCGGGACGGCCGGATGGTCCATCAGCGCGAACAGCTGCGGCTCGACCAGGAACAGGTCGGTGATCCGCTCCGCTTGGATCTGCGCCAGCGTGTCGGCGGCGTCGAACTCGTCGCGCAGCACGACCGACCCGCCGCCGATCAGCGTCATGTCGACCAGCACCTCGGACAGGTAGGCTAGGTGGCCGTTGACCAGCTGGCGGCGGTCGGGCGGGCTCGGGGCCGCGGCCATGCCGGTATAGTGCGCGAAGTCCCGGCAGCTGCCCTTGGGCACGCCGGTGCTGCCGCCCGAGGAGACGATCACGGCGAGGTCGTCGGGCCGGGCGAGGCAGTCCAGCGGCTCGCCCGACTGCCCGGCCGCCGCGGCGTCCAGGCGCGCGAAGGACTGGCCGCAGTGGCCCACGGCCACGGTCGGCACCTTGATGCCTGGCGGCAGAAGACGCAGCGTGTCGGGCAGCACCACCAGCAGCGTGGGCGCGATCTGCCGGATCAGCGCCGCGCGCGCCGCCGTGGTGGGCGGGGCGGACAGGTAGCAGGTGGCGGCACCCAGTAGGTTGGCGGCATAGCGCACGGCGATCGCGTCCGGCGCGTTGGGGGCGAGCAGGGCCACCACGCTCGCGCGGTCCACGCCCATGGCGGCCAGCGCCCGGGCGTAGCGGTGGATCAAAGCCAGGAACGTGTCCGCCCCGATCGCGCGGCCCCGATAGGTGAGCACCGGTGCCGCACCCGAATCGCGCAGGCGGCGCGTCAGCAGGTCGATGTAGGTGGCCGACGGGGCGGTTTGACTGGCCAACGCCCGAGATTCCTAGAGGAACTTCGCGACGATGTCGGTCGTGGACTCGTGACCGACCTGATGGCGGTGCTCGGCCAGGAAGCGACTGGCGCGCTCGCGGCCGAGCCTGAACAGCCAGTCGAGGAAGGTCGCGTCGGCGTTGAGCTTGGAGGAATAGCCGAGCTGGCTCATGTCGGCCTCGGCCTCGACCGTGTGGATGCGCAGGTCCTTGTAGCGGCCGTGCGGCACGCGCTCCTCCTCCAGCAGCTTCTTGACGAAGGCGATCGCCCGCATCTCGCGCATCAGCGAGCTGTTGAACGACAGCTCGTTCATCCGGTCGATGATCTCGGGCGCGGTGGTCGGCACCTCCTCGACCCGGATCGGGTTGATCTGGACGATCAGCACGTCCTCGCAGTCGGTGTTGTAGATCAGCGGATAGAGCGGCGGGTTGCCCATGAAGCCGCCGTCCCAGTAATACTCGCCGTCGATCTCGACCGCCTGATAGAGGAACGGCAGGCAGGCCGAGGCCAGGATCGCCTTGGCCGAGATCTCGCCGCAGTGAAACACCCGGATCTTGCCGCTCTTGACGTTGGTGGCGCAGACGAACAGCGGCTTCCTATGGTGCTGGCGCAGCCAGGCGAAGTCGATCACCTCGTCGAGCACCTCGGCCAGCGGGTTGTAGTTGGCGGGGTTGGCGAGGTAGGGCGACACCGAGCGCGACACCGCGTCCCAGAACAGCCAGCCGGGGGAGAAATCCATGTCACCCACCGAGATGGCGCGGTCGAGCGGCGTCGGCTGCAGCGGGCTGAACCGGGCGCGCCCGGCGACCGTGGTCCAGAAGCGGGCGAGGGTGCGGCGCGCCTCCTCGCGGCCGCCGCGCGCCATGCCGTAGGTCAGCGCTACCCCGTTCATAGCCCCAGCACTGGTGCCGCAGGTGGCGGCGATCTCCAGCCCGTCCTCCTCGAGCAGCCGGTCGAGCACGCCCCAGGTGAAGGCGCCGTGCGCCCCGCCGCCCTGCAGCGCCAGATTGACCCGGGGGCGTTCGGTCGGCTCGGGCATGGAGAATCTCCCCGGATTAACGCGCAGACAGGCAGGCCGTGAAGGCTTGCCAGGGTCGGGGCGCGGTGCAAAGAGGCGCGTCTCACGAGCCGGACACCGAGGGAGCGAGGCCAATGGCCGACCTGATCTGCGTCGCGTTCGACGCGCCCGACACCGCCGACAAGGTACTGCTTGCCCTGACCGCGATGAAGAAGGAGCAGCTGATCGAGCTGGAGGACGCCTGCGTCGTCGTCCGCCCGGCCGACGGCGAGCCCCAGATCAAGCAGTCGATGCCGCTGACCAAGATCGGCGCGCTCAGCGGCGGCTCCTCGGGCGCGCTGTGGGGTGCTCTGGTCGGCCTCTTGTTCCTCAACCCGCTCGCCGGCATGGCGATCGGCGCCGGCGTCGGTGCGGCCACGGGTGCGCTGGCCGGCAGCCTGTCCGACTACGGCATCAACGACGAGTTCATCAAGGACCTGGGTAGCAAGATCAAGCCGAACAGCTCGGCGCTCTTTCTGCTGATCCGCAAGGTCACCGCCGACAAGGTGCTGGAGCGGTTGCAGGCCGAGGGCTTCACCGGCCACGTGCTGCAGACCAACCTGACCAACGAGCAGGAAGAGGCGCTGCGCAAGGCGATCGGCGACGCGCAGGCCGCCACGGCCTGAGCCACCGGCCGGCGCCGGAACCTCCGGCGCCGGCGCCCGCTTCCTCCGCGGACCAGGCGGAGGCCGAGCCATGCCGACCCTCGAGGCGCTGCGCGAGCGGGCGCGCGACTGCCGCAACTGCCATCTCTGGGCCGACGCCACCCAGACCGTGTTCGGCGAGGGCCCGGCGCAGGCCCGCATCCTGTTCGTCGGCGAGCAGCCCGGCGACCAGGAGGACCTGCGCGGCCGCCCCTTCGTCGGCCCCGCCGGCCAGCTGTTCGAGCGGGCGCTGGGCGAGGCCGGGATCGAGCGCGAGGCGGTCTACCTCACCAACGCGGTCAAGCACTTCAAGTTCGAGCCGCGCGGCAAGCGGCGCATCCACCAGAAGCCGGACTACAAGGAGGTTCTCGCCTGCCGGCCGTGGCTCGAGGGCGAGCTCGCGGCGGTGCGGGCGCCGGCGGTCGTGGCGCTGGGTGCCACGGCGGCCCAGTCCCTGCTCGGCAAGGCGGTGACGATCGGCAAGGAGCGCGGGCGGTTCCAGCCCTACCCGCCCGACCGCTTCCTGTTCGTCACGGTCCATCCGTCCTACCTGCTGCGGCTGCCGGACGAACGCGCGCAGGCGGCCGAGTATCGCCGCTTCGTCGACGAGCTGCGGCTGATCGCGCGCGGGCCGGAGGGGGCCGGTGCTAGCCCGGCTGTGCAGGCATCGCTGTTCTGATCTTGCAGCGAGCGTCGTCAGCCGGCCTTGGCATCGGGCAGGGCGAGCCAGAGCTCGAGTGTGCCCGGGCGCGGCTTGGCCTTGGCCCAGCCGGTGAAGTCGTGCACTTCGACGGTCAGGTCGGCATAGCCGAGGCCGGCGAGTGCTGCCGCCGTCTTGCCGGCGAGCGTGGCCGCCGCCTCGCGGTCGTCGGCGTAGAAGTAGCGCACCTCGCGGGCGTCGTTCGGTATCCGGTCCTCGCCCGGGATGATGAAGCCGTCGCCGCGCAGCGCGTCGCCGACCGCCCGTGCGACGTCGGGCGCGACGCTCTTGCCGTACTGCAGGAACACGGTGGCGATGTGGGCGCCGCTGGCGGCCTGTTGCGCCCGCTCGGCCAGCGACTGCGCCTGCCGGCGCAGGCCGGCCACCTGCTCGGCGACGTCCGCCCGGCCGTCGCCGGCGAGGTCGGCGAGATCCTCGGTCAGCTGGGCGAGCTCGGCCACGATCTTGCGGGTCTCGTCGAGCGCCGTGCCGAGGCTGGTGCGGTTCTCGACCATGTCCGCCTCGAGCTCGCGGCGGCGGACGACGACGGCACCGAGCTGGTCGTTGATGCTCTCCAGCGTGCCGTCGAACTCCTCCTGCTGCTTGGTCAGGCGGGTCTGGAAGCTCTCGATTCGCCGCTGCGCCGCGTCGGCGTCGGAGGTGAGCTGCTCGATCAGCGCATCCAGCTTGCGCTTGTTCTCGCGCGCCAGGTCGAGCTGCACGTTCATCTCGGTGATCGTGCGCTGGGCATCCTGCGACACCGGCCCGATCGCCTTGACGACGAGATTGTCGATCCAGCTGTAGCCGGCGAGGCCGAACACGAACAGGAGGGCCGCGACGATCCCGGCATAGCGGACCTTGAGCGTGCGCTCCACCCGGTCGCCGACATCGTCGGCCAGCCGCCTCTCGAGCAGCTCGAGCATCTCGGGCGAGACGTTGGTCGGGTCGGTCATGCGGCGGTCTCGCGCGGGAGCCAGGGTGGTCGTGCTCAGCACGGGCAACACCGGCTGACAAGCCCGCGCGGCGATTGAGGGTGCGTGCGAGCCTCGGCTAGGTTGCCGGTGGCGATCGGACAGGGAGGCGCAGATGGCGGGGGAGCCGCAGCAGCTGGCGGGCAAGGTGGCGATCGTCACCGGTGGCACGCAAGGATTGGGCGAAACGATAGCGCGGCTGCTGGTCGCGCGCGGGGCGGCCGGCATCGTGGTGAGCGGGCGCAGCGCGGAGCGCGGCGAGCGCGTGCGGGCGGAGCTGCAGGCGGCGGGCGCGGAGGCGCTGTTCGTGGCGGCGGAGCTGGCGGATCTGGCCCAGGCGCGCCGGATCGTGGCGGAGGCTGACCGCAGGTTCGGGCGGATCGACTGCTTGGTCAACGCGGCGGCGCTCACCGAGCGCGGCAGCATCCTCGACACCTCGCCCGAGCTGTTCGACCGGATGTACGCGGTCAATGTCCGGGCACCGTTCTTCCTGATCCAGGACGCGGCCAAGGTGATGCGCCGCGGCGGCGCCGGCGGGACGATGGTCAACATCCTCTCGACCTCGAGCTATGGCGGCCAGCATTTCCTCGCCGCCTATTCCTCGTCCAAGGGGGCGCTGGCGATCCTGACCCGCAATGCCGCCTACGCGCTGATGCGCGACGGCATCCGGATCAACGGCCTGAACATCGGCTGGATGAACACCCCGGGCGAGCACGCGATCCAGAAGACCGCGCACGACGCGCCGCCGGACTGGCTCGACAAGGCGGGCGAGGGCCTGCCGCTCGGGCGGCTGCTCGACCCGGCCGAGGTGGCGCGGGCCACGGCGTTCCTGCTCTCGCCCGAGAGCCAGCCGATGAGCGGTGCCCTGGTCGATTTCGACCAGTCGGTGCAGGGCGCAGGCGACCCGCCGCGGCCGATGGTGCGGCTGGAAGGATGAGTGCCACGCAGGAGCGCGACCTCCGGTCCGGCACGCCGGTCTGGCTCGGGCGTGGCGGGCCCAGGGTGCCGAGCGAGCGGCTCAGCGCCAGCATCCGGGCCGAGGTGGTGGTGGTCGGTGCCGGCATCAGCGGCGCCCTGGTCGCCGACGCGCTGCTGCAGTCGGGGCGCGAGGTGGTTGTGCTCGACCGGCGCGGGCCGGTGCGCGGCTCGACGCCGGCGAGCACCGCGCTGCTCCAGTTCGAGCTCGACCAGCCGCTGACACTGCTCACCCGCAAGGTCGGGCGCGAGCAAGCGGTGCGGGCCTATTGGCGGTCCGCCGAGGCCGTCGGCTATCTTCGCAACCGTGTCACCGATCTCGGCATCCGCTGCGCGCTGGCCGAGCGAACGACGCTCTATCTGCCGGGCGACGTGTTGCGCACGCCCAAGCTGCGGGCCGAGGCGGAGGCACGGGCCGAGATCGGACTGCGCTCGCGCTTCATCGGCCGCGATGAGCTGCACGATCTGGCCGGGATCGACCGGCCGGGTGCCATCCTGTCCGCGGGTGCCGCAGAGGCGGACCCCGCGGCGCTCACCGCCGGGCTGTGGCGCGCATCGCTCGCCCGCGGCTGCCGGCTGTTCGCGCCGGTCGAGGTGCAGTCGATCGAGTGCGACCGCGCCCGCGTGCGGCTCGGCACAGACGGAGGCCATGAGGTCACCGCCGCGCACGTCGTGTTCGCGACGGGCTACGAGCTGGTCGATCTGGTGCGCCCAAAAGGCTACCGCGTGATCTCGACCTGGGCGATGGCGACCGCACCGCAGCCCGACCGGCTCTGGCCGTCGCGCAGCCTGATCTGGGAAGCCGCCGACCCGTACCTCTACCTGCGCACCACGCGCGACGGCCGGATCGTGGTCGGTGGCGAGGACGAGGAGTTCGCGGATCCGGAGCGCCGGGACGCCCTGATCGGCGAGAAGGTGGCGAAGATCGGCGCCAAGCTCGGCAAGCTGATGCCCGGCGTCGACACGCGCCCGGCATTCGCCTGGGCCGGCTGTTTCGGCGAGAGCGCCACCGGCCTGCCCGCCATCGGCCGCATCCCGGGTGCGGAGCGCTGCTTTGCCGTCATGGGCTTCGGCGGCAACGGTATCACCTTCAGCGCCGTCGCCGCCCAGATCATCCAACGGGACCTCCTGGGCGTGCCCGACCACGATGCCGAGCTGTTCGCTTTCACGTGAAGCCCAGCTTCACTTCGCCTGATTGGCGTGTATACTACAAAAGTTGATTGAAAGTTCCGATAGTACTGAAACAAGGGGTTGAATATGAGATCGTCTTTTCTCGCTGGCTTTGTTGTTGTGCTTGCCGCGATCCTGCCACCACCGGCATCCGCCGCCTCCGCCCAGGAGCAGGTCGTGGCCGCCTACGCCGCCTGGGACCAGGCGTTCGGCACCGGCGATGCGGCCAAGGTTGCCGCCTTCTACACCGACGACGCGGAGTTCCTGCCGCCCACGCACGACGTGATGCAGGGCCCGGCCGGCGTCGAGAAGTTCTTCTCCGGCCTGTTCGCAAATGGCGTTACCGGCCACAAGCTCGAGGTGATCGAGGTGATGGGCGACGACGATGACGATGTGATCGTCGCCGCGGCGAAATGGTCGGCCCAGGGCAAGGACGCCAACGGCCAGCCGGCCACCTTCGGCGGCATCGCTACGCACGTGTTCGAGCGCCAGCCGGACGACAGCCTGAAGCTGAAGCTGCACACCTTCAATTGACGTCTTGACCCGGGCTGGCGCAGATCTCGCCGGCCCGGGTCGCGCCGGGCCTTCGCGGAAGGGGCGGTGCCATGAGCTCGAATGCGGTGCGCGAACGGGTGGAAGCCGCCTATGCGGCTTGGGACGCGGCGTTCAATCGTGGCGACGCCAAGGCGGTAGCCGGGCTCTACACCGGAGACGCCACCTTCCTGCCCGCGACCCATGCGGTCGTCGAGGGGCCGGCGAACATCGAGCGGTTCTTCGCGCCGCTCCTGGCGCAAGGCGTCAGCGATCACCGCTTCGAGTTGATCACCATCCACGAGGACGCGCGCAGCATCGCCGCCGCCGCCCGATGGACGGCGACCAGCCCCAACCCGGACGGGACGCGCGCCGCCTCCAGCGGCATCGCGACCCATCTGTTCCTGAAGCAACCCGACGGCAGCCTGAAGCTGCGGCTCCACACCTTCAACTGACTTGGCTCAGCCCTTGGCGACGAAGTCGGTCAGGCTGAGCTGCGTGGCTTCGGCATCCTCGAACACGCGAATGCCGTCCTGGGCGGCGCCCCGGGCCAGGGTCACGGCGACCCGGCCCATCCCGGTCCGGGCGGCGAGCCTCTGCAGATGGACCTCCGAGTTCGGATTGAACGGATGGCGCACCATCATGGCCTCCGCCCGGATCGAGCGCTTCCGTGCGCACCAGATGTTTCGGCATATCCACCATGCCCGCCTCCGGGGAATGCCGCTTGTCGCGGTGCCGCTACCCTTTCAGACTGCGGTCCTGGCACTCGCGCCGGCCGAGCGCGAACCGGGGAGGGGACCGAGATGACGCAGCGCTGGAAGCGACGGCCGGAGGGGTCGAACTGGGGCGATTTCGGCCCGGACGACCAGCGCGGCCGGCTCAATCTGCTGACGCCGGAGAAGGTACGGCAGGGCGTGGCCGAGGTCCGCGAGGGGCGCACTTTCTGTCTCAGCCTGCCGCTCGATCGTCCCGGCAAGAACCGGCTGAATCCGCGCCGCCATCCGCCCCAGCTCATGGCCGCGCTGCGCGGCGGTGCCCGCAACTACGACTTCGCGCTCAGTCGCGAGGACCCGCGCTGGAGCGACGTGGTCTGCGACGACGCCGTCCTGCTCTGGACCCAGTACTCGACCCAGTGGGACGCGCTGAGCCATGTCGGCGCCGAGTTCGACGCCGACGGCGACGGCGTGGCCGAGCACGTGTTCTACAACGGCTTCCGCGGCGGCGCCGACATGACCATCGACGCCGCCGCTACCGCCGACACCGCACCCCTGGCTGGACCGGTCAAGGCCGCCCGCCTCGGCATCGAGAACATGGCGACCGCCTGCGTCCAGGGCCGGGGCGTGATGATCGATCTGGTGGCCGCGTTCGGCACCGAGCGCCGGCTCGTCGGCTACGACGATCTCGCCGCCGCCTGCGCCGAGCAGGAGGTGGCCGTCGAGCCGGGCGACATGGTGTGCCTGCACACCGGCTTCGCCACCGCCCTGCTCGCCATGGACGGCGACCCCGACCTCGATCGCCTGTCGCGGACCGGGGCGGTGCTCGACGGCAGCGACCCGCGCCTGCAGCAGTGGGTCGCCGAGAGCGGCCTTGCCGTGCTGATCGCCGACAACTACGCGGTCGAGGCCGTTCCCGGCACAGCGCGACCCGGGCGGCACCCGTTCCTGCCGCTGCACGAGCTGTGCCTGTTCAAGCTCGGCATCCACCTGGGCGAGCTCTGGCATCTGGCCGAGCTCGCCGAATGGCTGCGGGCGGCCGGTCGCTGCCGCTTTCTGCTGACCGCACCGCCGCTGCGGCTGCCCGGTGCCGTGGGGTCGCCGGTGACGCCGGTGGCGACGGTCTAGCGGCTAAGAGTCAGCGGGCGGAGAAGGGTGGGGCGATCGCCGCGAGCTGACCGTTCGGCGCCAGCAACGCCCGGATGTATGCGCCGACCGGCGAGAGGGAGCGCAGGAAAGCGCGCAGCGGGTTGGTCTCGACCGGGCGGACGGAAATCGCCAAGGGCGCGTCGGCGGGCAGCTTGAGCGACTGGCGGACGGCGGCCAGCGCCTCGTCGAGCCCGCCCGTCTCGTCGACCAGACCGAGCCTGGCGGCATCCTCGCCCGACCAGACCCGGCCGCGCGCGATCTCGTCCACCCGCTGCTGCGGCAGGCCGCGCGCCTCGGCGACCAGGCTGGTGAACCGGTCGTAGAGCCAGCCGATCAGGGCGTCGACGCGTGCGCGGGCCGAGTCGGAAAACGGCTCGTTGACGGACCAGTCGCCGGCATGAGCACCGCGCGTGATCGTGGCCCAGTTCACGCCCAGCTTGCGCCACAGCTCCTCCAGCACCGGCTTGCCGCCGATGACGCCGATCGAGCCGGTGAGCGTCGCCGGTTGCGCGATGACCCGCTCCGCGCCCATGGCGATCCAGTAGCCGCCCGAGGCGGCGGTATTGCTCATCGACACGATCACCGGCTTGTTCGCCCCGCGCAGCTCGATCAGGGCGCGGCGGATCGATTCCGACGCCACCGCGGAGCCACCGCCGGTGTCGAGCCGCAGCAGCACCGCGGCGAAGCCGGGGTCGTGGGCGATGTCCTCGAGGTTCTCCACCAGATCGTCCGCGGCGATCTCGGTGCCCAAGGCACCCTCGCCGCGCCGGATCAGGCCGGCCGCGCGAACCAGCGCCACCCGTGCTGCGGGTTGAGCGGGAGCCGATATGCCGGCGGCGCCGTAGTCGTCGAGATCGACCGGCTTCGACCCTTGGGCGCGGCCGAGAGCCGAGGTCATCACCTGGTCATGGTAGTAGAGCATGTCGACCAGCTTGGCCTCCTTGGCCTCGTCGGCCGAGAGGGGCGCACGGTCGATCAGCGCCTGAACCTGCTCGGGCGAGAGCCGCCGCTGCTCCGCGATCGCGGTCACGAGCTGCTTGTTCAGGGAATCCAGCAGCGCTTCGAGCTGCAGGCGGTTCGGGCCAGAGATCGCGCTGTCGGTCAGGCTCTCGAACGCCGACTTGAACTCTGCTCGCCGCAGCACCTCCATCCGTATGCCCAGGCTGGCCAGGAGGTCGCGCGCGAACGGGACCTGGACGCCGATGCCGGTGAGCCCGACCAACCCGCCCGGCTGGAGCGCGATCAGTTCGCACGCCGTGGCGATGTAGTAGCCCTCGTTGCCGGAGCCGAGCTCGCCGAAGGTGTCGGCCTCGGCGATCGCGAACTTGCCGGCGGCACGAAAGCGCAGCACCGCCTCGCGCAGCTCCTGCGCCACCGCGAAGCCGTGCTCGGTCTCGGCCAGCCGCACCACCAGCCCGCGCACCCGCGGGTCCTTGGCCGCGGCATCGAGCGCCAGCACGGTGTCGGTCACCGTCGGCGCGGGCCTAAATCGCATGTTCAGCAGGTCGGGCGGCCCTGCGGTCTCGCCGAGGCTGGCGCGCCAGTCCGCGGTCAGCAGGATCCGGTCCGGCAGGGCCTGCGGCTCCAGCTTGAGCCGCCAGACGGCGAACGCGGTCGCGGCAACGGCGAGCAGCGTGAACGTGCCGATGATGGCGAGCAGGGCGACGACGATGCGCCGGACGACGCGCACCGTTCAGGCCGCGTCGGACAGGCGGGTGCGCTGTCGCCGGCTGGCCGTGCGCAGCTGGCCGCAGGCAGCCAGGATGTCCCGGCCGCGGGGAGTGCGCACCGGCGAGGCGTGGCCGGCCTCTTCGACGATCCGCGCGAACGCCCTGACCCGATTGTTGGACGAGCAGGTGTAGGCCGAGTCCGGCCAGGGGTTGAACGGGATCAGGTTGACCTTGGCCGGGATGTCGCGCAGCAGCCGGACCAGCTCGCGGGCATCCGCGTCGCTGTCGTTGACGGCCTGCAGCATCACATACTCGAACGTGATCGGCCGCCGCGAGGGATAGCGGCGGCAGGCGTCGAGCAGGGTGGCGATCGGCCATTTGCGATTGATCGGCACCAGCTCGTCCCGCAGCTCGTCGCGCACGGCGTGCAGCGAGATGGCGAGGCCGACGCCGAGATCCTGGCCGAGCTGCTCGATGCGCGGCACCACGCCCGAGGTCGAGACGGTGATCCGCCGGCGCGACAGGTTCAGCCCATGCTCGTCCATCGCCAGGCGCAACGCCGACGTGGTCGCGTCATAGTTGAACAGGGGCTCGCCCATGCCCATCATGACCACATTGGTGAACAGCCGCCCGTCGCGACCGGTCGGCCACTCTTCCAGCGCGTCGCGCGCCACCAGCATCTGTGCGGTGATCTCGGCGGCGGTCAGGTTGCGGACCAGAGGCATGGTGCCGGTGTGGCAGAAGCTGCAGCTCAGCGTGCAGCCGACTTGGCTCGAGACGCACAAAGCCCCCCGGTCCTCCTCGGGGATGAAGACCGTCTCGACCTCCTGGCCGTCGGCGAAGCGCAACAGCCATTTGCGCGTGCCGTCCGCGGAGCGCTGCTCGGCGGCGATCGCCGGGCGCGCCACGGAAAACCGCTCGGTCAGAGTGGCGCGCAGCCCTTTCGGCAGCGTGGTCATCGCCTCGAAGGCGGAGGCACCCCGATGATACAGCCAGTGGAACAGCTGCCGCGCGCGCAGCGGCGTCGACGCGCCGGCATCGCCCGCCTCGGCGACGACCGCCGCCAGCCCGGCGAGGTCGAGCCCGATCAGGCTCGGGCGGCCGTCGGCGGCGAGCGGCTTCACGACCGGCAGGCCTCGCGCATGGCATCCATCGCGGCGGTGAAGCCGCTCAGCGAGTAGCGGTCCTGCGAATAGGTGTTGCGGATCGACGTGCCGCGCACGGTCATCGACGACCCACCCTTCATCGCCTCGATCAGGGCGCGATCCTCGTTGTTGGTCCTGGTCCAGGCATGCTCGCCCTCGGTGAACATCTTGAAGGCGCGGCCGTCGACCTTCACCTCCACCGCGCTGCCCTTGAGGTAGCTGTAGCCGGGCTGGACGCTGACCTCCTCGCTCGGCGGGTTGCCGGGCAGGCGCGCCACCAGCAGGGCCGGCGGATCGCGGCGCGAATAGTTGCCCGCCTGCTCCTTGGGCTCGGTCGCGACGTAGCAGATCCGGCCGCGGCTGTCGGTGACCTCATACACCGACCAGTCCTTGTGCACGCTGATCTGCTTCGGCACCGCATCCGCGGTCTGAGCCTCCGCAAGTGGCGGAGCAACCGCCAGGGCCAAAACCATGGTGGCCCAACGCAGCGAATGTCGCATTGGTCTCCTTGACGGCTCGTTCCTCGGTGGATGTCGCGCTAACATAAAGATTTGCCATCGTAAGTGAAAGAACTACGCGAGCCGGTCACGATCGCTCGGGTCCGGTGCGGGCGAAGCGGCGGATGGGGCCGTGGACATGGGCCGGCGGCGCTGCCTGCGGCCCTCCGGCATGCAGCGGGCGCGGGGCGAAGCGGCCCATCGAGAGCAGCCGGTCGTACATCACCACCGCCCCGGCGGCCGCCAGATTGATGCAGAACCGGGTCGGGATGCGGACGACATGCTGGCAGCGCTCCAGCAGTGCCGGCGACAGCGAGCTCCGCTCCGGCCCGAACACATAGGCGGCGTTGGGCGGGTGGCAGAAGCTCGGCAGCTCGACCGCGTCGTCGACCAGCTCGCAGCCGACCAGCCGGCAGCCGCGCGGCAGCCGCAGCTCCTCGGCGGAGGCGAAGTCGTAGACCGGCAGCTGGTGCTCGGCGCGCGACGTGTCCGAGATCGCCCGGCGCGCGTCGTACTCGGCCCGGATCAGGAACACGAAGCTGGCGCCGAACGCATGCGCCGAGCGGACGAGGTTGCCGAGGTTCATGGGCTTGCTGATGCCTTCGGCACCGATCGCGAAATAGCCGCGCAACGGGGCATCCATGCGCGCTTCTAGAGCTTCGCCGTCCGCACCGTCCAGCTTTCCAGAGCGTCGCGGGTCATCTATGGCGGGCCGGCGTCCAGCGCGGGAGAGAGCCATGCGTGCCGTCGTCTGCCGGGAACTGCGCGGCCCCGAGGCCCTCGAGGTCGCCGATCTGGCCATACCCGAGCCGGGCGCCTGCGGCGTGCGCATTCGCGTGCGCGCCGCCGGGGTCAATTTCGCCGACGGGCTGATGGTGGCGGGCCGCTACCAGGAGAAGCCGCATCTGCCGTTCACACCGGGGCTCGAGCTCGCCGGCGAGATCGATGCCGTCGGCGCCGGCGCGCGCGGCTTGCAGGTCGGCCAGCGCGTGCTGGCGGTGGTCGGTCACGGTGCCTTCGCGGAGTTCGCGGTGGCGCGCGCCGAGGACGTCGTCCTGCTGCCGGACGAGGTCGACGACGTGACGGCCGCCGGCTTCGC
Source organism: Geminicoccaceae bacterium (assembly GCA_046349415.1). Lineage (GTDB taxonomy): Bacteria > Pseudomonadota > Alphaproteobacteria > Geminicoccales > Geminicoccaceae > Benzoatithermus. The sequence goes on along the minus strand of JAXMCJ010000015.1, from coordinate 76,247 downwards.
CATCGCCTACGGCACGGCGCACGGCGCCCTGCGCTGGCGGGCCGAGCTGCACGCTGGGGAGGTGCTGCTGGTCCACGGTGCCGGCAGCGGCGTCGGCCTGACCGCGGTCGAGTGCGGCAAGGCGATCGGGGCCACGGTGATCGCCACCGCCCGTGGCGCCGACAAGCTTGCCGTCGCCCGGGAGCACGGGGCCGACCATGTGCTGGACAGCGAGGATGCCGGGCTGCGCGACCAGATCCGCGCGCTGACGGACGGGCGCGGCGCCGACGTCGTCTACGACCCGGTCGGCGGCACGCTTTTCGACATCTCGCTGCGGGCGATCGCGTGGGAAGGGCGGATCGTGATCGTCGGCTTCGCTTCGGGGACAGTGCCGCAGATCCCCGCCAATCACCTGCTGGTCAAGAACGCCTCGGTGCTCGGCTTCTACTGGGGCAGCTATCGCAAGCACGATCCCGAGCGCCTGCGTGACGGCTTCCGCGAGCTGTTCGCCTGGCATCGTGCCAGCAGGATCCGGCCGCTCGTGTCGCAGACCTTGCCCATCGAGCGCGCCGCCGAGGCGATTCGCATGCTCGGCGAGCGCAAGGTGTTGGGCAAGCTGGTCCTGACCATGCCATAGTGGCGACGCACCGCGCTTGCACCGTGAGGGCGCGTCGGCCTAATCCCTCGGCATGGACGAACTGAAGCTCGTCATCGGCAACCGCAACTTGTCTTCCTGGTCGCTCCGGCCGTGGCTGCTGCTGCAGCATCTCGGCCTGCCGCACCAGGTAGTCAGCGTTCCCTTGCGCCAGCCGGACAGCGCGCTGCGCATCCGTCGCTACTCGCCGTCGGGCAAGGTGCCGGTGCTGCTGGCCGGCGGGCTCGCCATCTGGGATTCGCTGGCGATCGGCGAATGGCTGGCGGAGCGTCATCCCGGGCTGTGGCCGACCGACCCCAAGCAGCGCGCGCTGGCCCGCTCGGTGTGCTGTGAGATGCACAGCGGCTTTGCCGCGCTGCGGACCTTCCTGCCGATGGACTTCACCGCGCGCTTCGGCCCGCCCGGGCGGCTGCTCGCGACGGTCGAGGCCGACGTGGAGCGGATCATCGCGATCTGGGCGAGCTGCCGGCGGGTTGCCGGAGGGACAGGACCGTTCCTCTTCGGTGAGTTCGGCATCGCCGACGCGATGTTCGCTCCGGTGTGCTCGCGATTCACCACCTACGCCGTACCCCTGGAACGCGACGCGCAGGCCTATGTCGAGACGGTGATGGCCATGCCGGCGATGCAGGAATGGGGCCGCCGCGCGGCGGCGGAGGTGGCAGGCATCCAGCCGGTCGACGAGGACGAGATCCCGACGGTGCTCCTGGCACCGCAGCCGCAGCTGGTGGCACCGCCGATCGAGGCGCCGCCCGTGCCCCGACCGCCGCCGCCGCTCCAACTCCAGCCAGCCTCTCCGATCGAGCCGCAGCCGGTGCCGATGCCGCCCCTGCGCCCGGCACCGGCTGAGCCGCGGCCGCAGCCCATAGCACCCATTCCGCGACCGCCGGCGCCGGTACCGGTCTCGCCGGCCTACGGCGAGCTTCCCGTCGAGCCGCCGGCCGAGCTGCGCAGGGCGCCGCGGCCGATCCCGTCGACGGTGATGGTCAAGCCCATAGGGGACGGAACTCGGCGACGACGCTGAGATAGACGGCCCGCTTGAACGGCACGATCAGCAGGGCCAGCTCGTCGGGTGCCACCCAGCGCCAGGCACGAAACTCGGCGTGGGGAAGATCGATGCGAATGTCGGCGTCGGCACCAGTGAACCGGTAGGCGAGCCATTTCTGGCACTGGCCGCGGTGGCGGCCGCGCCACCGCTCGGCGGCCACCGGCGCCGGCAGATCGTAGGAGCGCCAGCAGCGGCTCTCGGCCAGCAGCTCGGCACGGTCGGTGCCGATCTCCTCGAGCATCTCGCGCCGGCCCGCCTCGACGGCGGTCTCGCTGCGGTCGATACCGCCTTGCGGCATCTGCCATGCCGGCTCCGCCATGTCGTGGCGCTGGCCGACGAAGACCCGATTGTCAGGGCCGAGGAGGAACAGGCCGACACACGGCCGATAGCCAGCGCGCGGCGCATCGGTCTCGACGCAGGGCGAGGTCACCGCCGCGCCAGCGCGGGGTCGGGCGCGGCGAGCAGCAGGCGGCTCGGCGGCACCAGCTCGATGCCTTGGGCGTCGAGGCGGGCACTCCACGCCATGATCCGCTCGAACGCGACCGGAAGCGCGCCCGCCACGGCAACCGCCTGTCCCGCGCGCAGGGCCGTGGCCGCGATCTGCGCCAGACCCCGGTCGATCGCCTCCGGCGTCGGGTCCGAGTCGACGGCCGTCGCGCTGCGATAGGGCAGGCCCGCTGCGAGCGCGGCGGCGGCCAGCCGGTCGCCGCCGACCTCGATCAGCCCCAGACCGCGCGCGTGCAGCTCCTCCGCCATCGCCGCCGCTGGCCCGGATGCCGTGGCGAAGGCGCCGGCGGTCGCGTCGACGGCCACGAAGCCGCCGCCCGTCGCCAGAACGCGTCGCAGCGCCGCGCGCACGTCGGCGCTCGAGCCACCCGCGGGCACGGTCAGGGGGCCGGCGTCGTCGCGTGCGCCAACGGGCTTGAGCGGCAGGCTCAGCAGCACCTCGTGTCCGGCCGCGCGCGCCCGCGCCTGCCAGTCGCGCGCGTCGGCGTAGGGCGAGAAGGACAGCGCGATCGCGGCGGGCAGGGCGAAGGCGCGCTCGGTCAGCTTGGCGACGAGGCCGAGGCCGGTCACCAGCAGGGCGACACAGGGGCGCTGGCATGGGCCGGGCGAGGGTCTGGCGTAGCGGGCGAGGGAGCCGGTGCCGTCGGGTGCCAGTCGCGGCAGCGCCCCCTCCGGGGTCTGCTCGAGCAGGGACGGATCGAGTGCTGCGGGCGGGCCGATCCCGAGCTCCGGCTCCGCGAGGCTCAAACGCGCCATGCGCGCCGGGGTCGCCACCGCTGCGGGCGGCTCCAGGCGGTGCGCGATCGGCACGACCGTGGGTGCCGGCCCGACATACCGCACCGATCCCGAAGGGAGCGCGGTGGCCGCCGCTGCGAAGCCCACGGCGAGCAGGCCCGCCGCCAGCACGGCCGCGGCGCGCCGCGTGCGCAGCCGCACGGGCAGCCGGAGCCGCGGCATCGCCAGCTCGATCAGCCCTTCGAGCTCGCCACCGGCGCGCGGCCCTCGTAGAGCGAGATGCCGCGCAGCAGGTCGAGCGCACGGGCCAGCTGGTAGTCCTTGCCGTCGACCGGCTCGCCCATCTCGGGCGGCTGCGCGGCGCTCGCCTCGCCTTGCGGCGCCTGCTCGTTCTGCAGGCGCCCGCGCAGATCGGCCTCGCGCCGGCCGGGCTCGTCGTCGATCTGCTCGACGTTCGCCTGATGCACCTCGATGTCGGGCGTGATGCCCTTGGCCTGGATCGAGGTGCCGGCCGGCGTGTAGTAGCGCGCGGTGGTGAGGCGGATGGCGCCCTCGCCCGAGAGCGGCATGATCGTCTGCACGGAGCCCTTGCCGAAGGACTGCGTGCCCATCACGATCGCCCGGCGCTGGTCCTGCAGGGCACCGGCGACGATCTCGGAGGCCGAGGCCGAGCCGCCGTTGATCAGCACCACCATCGGGATGCCCTCGGCAATGTCGCCCGGCCGGGCGTTGAAGCGTTGCACGGAATCGGGCCGCCGGCCGCGCGTCGAGACGATCTCGCCCTTGTCGATGAACGCGTCGGCCACGGCGACGGCCTGGTCGAGCAGGCCGCCGGGGTTGTTGCGCAGGTCGAGGACGATGCCGGTGAGCTTGTCGCCGATCTTGGCGGTGGTCTCGCCCAGCTTCTCGGTCATCTCGCTGGCGGTCTGCTCGTTGAAGGTGGTCAGCCGGACATAGGCCACGTCGCCCTCGACCCGCGCGCGCACCGGCGAGATCTTGATCACGGCGCGGTTCAGGCTGACGTCGAACGGCTCCTCCTTGCCCTTGCGCAGCAGGCGCAGGTCGATCTTGCTGTCGACCGGGCCGCGCATCTTCTCGACCGCCTCGCTGAGCGCCATGCCCATCACGGGCTCGCCGTCGATGTGCGTGATGAGATCGCCCGGCTGCACGCCAGCCTTTGACGCGGGCGTGTCGTCGATCGGCGAGACGACCTTGACCAGCCCGTTCTCCATCGTGACCTCGATGCCGAGCCCGCCGAACTCGCCCCGGGTCTGCACCTGCATGTCGCGGTACTTCTCGGTGTCGAGATAGCTGGAGTGCGGATCGAGCGAGGTGAGCATGCCGTTGATGGCGGCCTCGATCAGCTGCTTCTCGCTGACTTCCTCGACATACTCGGCGCGCACCCGCTCGTAGACGTCGCCGAACAGCTTGAGCTGGCGGAACGAATCGGCCGAGCCCGCCTGGGCCAGGACCTGCTGCACCGGCTGCAGCGAGACGCCGGCGGCAAAGGCGGCCGCCGCCAGCAGGCTGACCTTGATCGCGTTCCTTGGCATCAACTCGCCACCTTGTCCTGATGCGCTCTCGGCCAGGCCACCGGATCGATCGGCGTGCCCCGATACCTCAGCTGCATGTGAAGAGACGCAGGCTCATCCGATCGGGCTTCGATCCTGCCCACCGATTGACCGGCAACTAGGCGCGCCGCTTCCCGCACGTCAAGTCGCGTCAATCCGACCAGCACGACATGATATCCGTCGCCATGATCGATGATCAAGAGTTGTCCGAGGTCGCGAAAGCGACGGGCGAACACGACGGTTCCGCCGGCCGGAGCGCTCACCGTCTGGCTCACGCTGGTGAGGATGGCGAGCCCGCCCCGCGCGGCGATCGGATCGGCGGCGGTGGTCTGGACGGCTCCCGCGATCGGGAGCAGCGGCTCGGCGCCCGCCATCTGCGTCGGCTGCAGTCGTCGCTTGACGCCGGCCCCCGGGCTCGCGGAGCGCAGCAGGCGAACGTCGAGCACCAGCTCCTCGCCTGTCGTGCGCTTGCGCGTCGCGCGAACCGGCGAGACGGCACGAAGCCTGGGCGCTGCCGCCAGCTCCCACGGCGCCGACGCCGTGAGAGCGGTCGTCTCGACCGGCAATGCCGCAGTCGCAGTCGCGCCGAGCCTGCGAACCACGTCGCGCAGTGCCCCGCGCCAGCGCGCTCCGGCGGCGGCGTAGACAGCCTCGGCATGCGCCTGCCCATGACGGGCGCGCGCCACCGCTTCTGCCGCCTCGCGCAAGCGACGGCCTTGGCAGGCGCGCCTGCCGCCGAGGACAGCGAGCGTACCGGCAGTGGCGGCCGCCGCGCGGATCAGCTGCGCGATCACCAGCTGGGCCCGGGCATCGCCTGGCTTGCCGCCCGTAGCCGCAAGTGCGCTGGCCACGGCGGCCCGCTGTACCTGCACGAGCGCTGCAGCACGGTCGCGCGCAGCGTCGAGCTCGGAGGCTTGCGCGCGTCGCGCGTTGGCCGCCGCCGTAACCGCATCGAGCGTCTCGGCCGCCCGAGCTAGGCTCGCCGTCGCCTGTATCCGTTCCCGGTCGGCATGTGCGAAGAGCGAGTGGCCGGGCTCGGCGTGAGCCCAAGCGTTCGGCCAAGCCGCCAGCAATGCCAGCGCCGCTCCGACCGCCCGCGCCACCCGCGCCGTGACCACGCCCCGCGCTCCGTCGAATGGAGCCCGAGTTCATGGCGGGGCGCGGGTAAACGTTCGGTTAGCGCGGGACCGGTTGGCCGTTCGACAATTCGATACTGTGGCGGCCGGGTGGCGGGTGGACCGACACGGCTGCTGGAATTGGGAGCGACATGCCCACCGACAGCCATTTCTGGATCGCCCTGGGCGAGATCGTCTGGATCAACATCCTGCTCAGCGGCGACAATGCCGTGGTCATCGCGCTCGCCTGCCGCTCCCTGCCGCGCGAGCTGCGCAAATGGGGCATCGTGCTGGGTGTCGCTCCGGCGATCGTCCTGCGGGTTCTGTTCACCGGCTTCGTCGGCGCGCTCCTCGCCATGCCCTGGCTGAAGCTGGCCGGCGCCGCCCTGCTGTTCTGGATCGCGACCGGGCTCATGCTGCCGGAGGAGGACACCGGCACCGGCGCTCCCGGCGAGCACCATGGCAGCCTGTGGGTCGCGATCCGTACCATCGTCGTCGCTGACGCGGTCATGAGCCTCGACAACGTGATCGCCATCGCGGCCGCCGCCAATGGCGAGACGGTGCTGCTCGTCGCCGGGCTGCTGCTCAGCATGCCGATGGTGATCTTCGGCAGCGCGCTGCTGCTGGGGATCATGGAGCGGTGGCCGGTCCTGGTGACCGCCGGCGCCGCCCTGCTGGGTTGGATCGCCGGCGATCTGGCGCTGTCCGATCCTGCCCTGCACGGCTGGGGCGAGCATGCCGGCCCGCTCGTCGCCTACGGCGTGCCGGCGATGGGCGCGGCCCTGGTCGTGGCGGCAGGGACGATCTGGGCGGGCTGGCGCCAGACGGCTCAGGAAAGGGCCGGTGCACCGCATCCCCGATCGTAGGTTCGCTACGTCCGGTAGAGCGCAGTCAGGCTCTCGTGCAGCTTCATCGCCAGCGCGAAGCCCAGGCCCATCGAGGCCGTGCCGGTCTCGCCGATCAGGATGTCGCCCGGCCGCAGGAACTGCGCCCAGCGCGGGTAGAGCGCCTCGTAGGTGATCGGCTCCTCGCCGCTGCCGGACGGCTGGCCCAGCGAGCTGGCGGCGATGCCCGGCCAGGGGCGCCTCGCCAGCCTGAGCGCCAGTGCGTCCAGCACGTCGCCCAGCTCGCCTGGGCGAAGGTCCTGCCGTCGAGGCGCGCGGTGAAGGCGCCGGTATTGAAGTCCGACGCCAGCGTGCCGACCGCCAGCACCCCGTCGCAGCCCTCGACGAAGGCACGGACCGCCTCGGTCATTGACGCCCCGTCATACATGCCGACGAAGCCCGGCTGGCGCTTGTCCAGGCGACGTGAATGGTCGCCGCGGCGCGCGAGAAGCTGCCCGCCTCGACCACGGCCAGAAAATAGCGGAGATGGCGCAGGTTCAGGTGCAAGGATGCCGGTCCGAGTTTGCGCGTTCACGCTTGCCGCAGGCGGCGGAGCTCCGCAATGGAGCGTGACCTCAGGCGGCCCGCCAGCGGCGCAAGAACTCGTCCAGCTCGGAATCGTTGAGGTCCGAGACGGCCCAGAATGCGAACCCGTCCTGCACCCAGTGCCGGGCGTGATAGCCATCGATGGTTCCGGCTTCCGCCGTTGGGGTGCCGGAGGAATCTGGCCAGACGAAGAGATCGATCTGGTGCTGGCGGCGGCGGTAGACGATCACCGCGGCCACCCGTCCCTCGACATAGTCGAGCCGGCCGCCGATCAGGGCGAAACCCTCCGCACCCAGGTCCTTCACCGGCGGCGAGAAGTCGACCTTGCCGTCGAACCAGGGCTTGACCGTGTGACCGTCGGCCGAGACCACGTCGATCGCATGGCCCGGCTGCAATGCGCGGACATGTGCGCCGACGAGGAGGTCGAGATCATCGGTCCGCCGCGTCCTGCCGAACCAGTAGCCCGTGCCGCCGCTCAGGCCCAGCCCCAGGACGACCGAAGCCGCCAGGGCGGCACGCCGCGCCAGGACAGGCCGCACCGCGCGCGACGGCGGCGCTTCGGTGCGCAGCGCCCGCAGGATCGCGGCGCGACCCGCGGGCTCCAGACGATGGCGGCTCGCGCCGCGGACGGCGGAGCCCAGCCGATCCAGCGCCCGGCGCTCCGCGGCGCAGGCGGGGCAGGCGGCCAGATGGCGATCGAGCTGGGCGGTGTGCGCCGCGTCCAGCTCGCCGTCGAGGGCGGCCCCCAGCAGTTCGCGCGCCTCGTCACAGCCCATGGCCGGCCTCCGCCAATCCGTCATCGCGCGCCCGGCTGAGGAGCTGGCGCCGCGCCCGCGACAGCCGCGACATCACCGTGCCGACCGGGATCTGCAGCACCTCCGCGATCTGGCGATAGGACAGCTCCTCGAGCTCACGCAGCACCAGCACCTCGCGGAACTCGGGAGGCAGGCTTGAAATCATGCGATCGACCGCCGCGCGGTCCTGCAGGTCGGCCAGCGCCCCCTCCGGGTCGGGTCCGGGCGCCGGCACCTGCTCGACCAGGGGAGGCCCGTCCGGCGTCTCCAGCGCACCGAACGGCACGACCACGCCGTCCCTGCGGCCGCGCCCGGTCAGGAACGTGTTGCGCACGATCTTGAGATACCAGGGGCGCGCGTCGTCGCCGCGATAGCTCGCGAAGAAGCGCAGAGCCCGCAAGGTCGCTTCCTGCACGATGTCCTGCGCCTCGTCGGCATCGCGGCACAGCCAGCGCGCCAGATTGTAGGCGGAGTCCAGGTGCGGGAGCACCAAGGCCTCGAATCTGGTGGAATCGGCTCGCTCGGGCACCGCTCTCTCACTCCTGCCTCCGCACCATACTTCGACCGCCCGAGAAAAATTCCCACCCGTCGCCCTCCGCCAGCGCGTGGCGCTCCGGGGAATAAGCCCGCCGGCCGGCAGGTAGTGGGGGCGTCGCCCACTTCGGCGGCACCACATCGGGAGCGAATCATGGACGCCAACATCGACCGGCGCCGCCTGCTGCACTGCATGGCCTGGGTGGGCACCGGCGTGATCTGGACCTTTGCCGGCGGAGTGCCCCGCTCGCTGCGGGTCGAGGAGGCGCAGGCCGCCGATCTCACCGGCCTCAGCTTCGCGCAGATCAGCGACAGCCACATCGGCTTCAACAAGGACGCCAACACCGACGTGCCGGGCACGCTCAAGGCCGCGATCGACCAGATCCGCGCCCTGCCGCAGGCGCCCGCCTTCCTGCTCCACACGGGCGACATCAGCCACCTCTCCAAGCCCGAGGAGTTCGATCTCGCCGACCAGCTAATCGGCGCGTCGCGGCTGCAGACCTTCTACGTTCCGGGCGAGCACGACATGCTGGTCGATGGCGGCGCCAGCTACCGCGACCGCTACGGCCGAGGCGCATTGGGCGCCGGCTGGCACAGCTTCGATCATGACGGGGTCCACTTCGTCGGCTTGGTCAACGTCGTCGACCTCAGGCCGGGCGGCATGGGCCGCCTCGGTGCGGAGCAGCTCGAATGGCTTGAGCAGGATCTCGCCGGCCGGTCCGCGAGCACGCCGATCGTCGTCTTCGCCCACATTCCGCTCTGGAGCGTCTATCCCGAGTGGGGCTGGGGGACCGACGACGCTGCGCAGGCGCTGGGCTACCTCAAACGCTTCGGCTCGGTCACGGTCCTCAACGGCCACATCCATCAGGTGCTGCAGAAGGTCGAGGGTGCGGTGACCTTCCATACCGCCATGTCCACCGCCTTCCCGCAGCCCCAGCCGGGCAAGGCGGAATCGCCGGGACCGATGAAGGTGCCGGCCGAGCGGCTCCGCCAGCTGCTGGGCACCTCCAGCATCGAGTTCAGCCCGCAGGCCGGTGCGCTCGCCATCGTCGATCGCCCGCTGGTGCGGTCATGAAGGCCGCCCTCCTGGCGCTGGCCGCGACCGTGCTGGCCATGGCTCCGGCCATGGCGACGCCCCCGCCCGTCACGGTCGCCATCGCCAACTTCACCTTCGAGCCCGCGACGCTTACCGTACCCGCCGGAACCACGGTGACCTGGGTGAACCGGGACGACATCCCGCATCTGGTCGATGCCGGGGACGGCTCGTTCGCCTCGCCGCCGCTCGACACCGACGACAGCTTCAGCTTCACCCTGACCGCGCCCGGTGACGTCGCCTACTTCTGCGGCCTGCATCCGCACATGACCGGCACGATACGGGTCGTCGCGGGATCCGGGTGAGCCAGCTCGGCGGCGAATCGACAGTCCCCGGCGTTGGCTTCTCTCGTTCTGCTAGCGGGCGCTCAGGATCGGCGCCGGTCCCGGAGCCGCGATGCCCGCGAAGAAGGCCATGATGAGCCCGGAGGCGCCGTCCGGCCATTGATGCGGATAGTATCGACCGCGCGACGTGATGTTCTGGTGATACAGGCACCAGAGGAGCGGCGCTCGGCCGCTGCCCGCACGCATGCAGGCGAAGTCGTGCACGTCTTCGGCGACCGGCCACGCCGCCGCGATCGACGAGCCGAGAAGGACGTCACGCGCACGATCGCCCTCCGCGAGGGGCACCAGCTCGTCCCGCGGGTTGTGCAGCAGCAGCGCCGGCACCCTGCCAGCGCAGCGACGCTGCGTGATGCCGCCCGCCACGGTGCCGACGCCAGCGATCTCCGTCGCCCGGGCGCAGGCGAGATCGTTGGCGAACGTGGCGCCGAGGGAGTGGCCGACGAGGAACACGGCCGAGCGGTCGATGCAGTAGGACCGGCCGATGGCGGACAGGATGCCGTCTAATACGGCCACGTCGGGCTGCCCATCGGCCGCTGCCCAGGTGAAGCCGCCACCCGTGGCTTTCCGTGCCGCCGGATAGACGAAGATGGCCGGGCGCGGCGCGGCCTGCTCCAGCTCGACGTAGCTGCGCAAGCGGGCATTGTCGTTGGTTCGGCCATGAAACGCGATGACCAGCGGTATCGGCTGGTCAACGCGATAGCCGGCAGGCACGGCGACGATCGCCTGGCGCTCAATTCCCTCGACAAGGAACGAGTCTGGCGACCGGGTCGGCGCAGGATGCCCGCACGCCGCGGACCGCGTGGCCGCCTCCGCGGGTACGGTCGGAGCGACCGCCGCCAGTAGCATCGAAGCGGCGCCGCTCATGATCGAGATCATCTTCGCACGCGCGTCCATGGATCATGGAACGCTGTCGCGTGGCGATGGCTCCCATAGCGGGACCGGTTCACCGATCGTCAGGCTTTTGGCGGACATGTGCTACCGGAAGGAGCCGAGCGATGGAGCAGGATCAACTTGTGGACGGCATGCCGCCCGTCGGTACGGTAACCGAGGAGACGGATCGACTGATCGCCTCGGACAAGGTCGAGGGCACGGGGGTCTACAATCGGGAAGGCGAGCGGCTTGGGTCGATCCACAATTTCATGGTCGACAAGCGCTCGGGGCATGTCGAATACGCAATCCTGTCGTTCGGTGGCTTCCTCGGCATTGGTGACAGCTACTACCCGTTGCCGTGGAAGAGCTTGAGCTATGACGTCAGCCAAGGCGGCTACATCGTCGACCTGGACAAGCAGCGGCTCGAGGGCGCGCCGCAGTATGTGGAGAGCGAGAGCCCCGACTGGGCGGACCCACGCTATGGCCGCAGGATCGACGACTTCTATGGACCGTTCCCGGGCCTGTGACGGCGAGCGGGTCGCACGACTATACGCAATCCGGCAAACCACTCCAAATCTGTGACGCGGCCAATTCCCTCGGGAAGAGACCCTGGGTGCTCGCGTAACGCACAGCGAGCGCCACCGCAGGCTTCAGCGCCGCCTTGCCGATCGGCAGGACGTCGTTCTCTGAGGGGCTGTCTGCCTTCGAGTCCCGGAACATGCGCAACAGCTCCGGGACCACTTCTGGATATTTATCGGCCAGCTCTCGCCGCACGACCACCATGTGGTTGACCGGCACGAAACCGTGCCGGCGCCGGAACGCCTCCCCGGCCGCCACGGGATCGGGGAACACGGTGCGCAACCCCGGATCGTCCGGAACATCGTTGCCGACGATCACCGCGTCCAGATCGCCGGCGCGGAGCATGGGCAGCAGTTCCTTGCCGACCGGCGCGCGCCCGGCCCAGGGCGGGTCGGCGATCTCGGCCACGTGCGCGCCCTCGAACGTCACCCAGCGCACCTTGTCGGCCGGCACTCCATGCTCGTCGGCGAGGATGCCGCGCAGCCACATGGCCGTGGTCTGGCTGTAGGAGCGCACGCCGACCCGCCGCCCGGCGAGATCGGCGGGGCCGCGGAGGTCGCTGTCGGCGCGGCAGAGCAAAGCCGCCTCCTGGAAGCGCGCCGCCACCGTAACCGGCAGGACGACGATCGGCTTGCCGCAGGCCTTGGCCTGCAGGGCGGTGGCGATCGCCAGCTCGCTGACGTCGAAGCGACCCTCGCGCACCATCGGCGCGAAGGCGCGGTTGACGGGCGAAACCGCCGCGAAGTCCAGTCGGAACAGGTCGGACGCGACCCGGCCGTCCCGCAGCGCGCGGGTGTTCGGATAGTCGCCCAGCGCTGTCCGCAGCGTCAGCGCCTCAGCCGCCATGGCCCTCTCCATGGCTGCGGTAGACCAGCCCCTTGGCGGCCAGGGTCTCACGCATGTCGTAGATGTCGAGGCCGAGCTCACCCGCCGCCAGCCTTTGGCGCTTGGTCTCCTCGTTGGCCAGCCGCTTCTCGGCCGCCGCCAGGACGGTAGCGGCCTCGGCGCGGCGGACCACGCACACCCCGTCGTCGTCGGCCACGATCACGTCGCCCGCCTCGACATAGGCGCCGGCGCAGACCACGGGCACGTTCACCGAGCCCAGCGTCTCCTTGACCGTCCCCTGGGCCGAGACCGCCTTGGACCAGACCGGGAAGGCCATGGCGGTCAGGTCGCGCACGTCGCGCACGCCGGCGTCGATGATCAGACCGGCACAGCCGCGCGCCTTGGCGGAGGTGGCGAGCAGGTCGCCAAAATAGCCGTTGTCGCAGGGTGAGGTCGGCGCCAGCACGAGCAGGTCGCCCGGCCCGAGCTGCTCGATCGCGACGTGGACCATCCAGTTGTCGCCGGGCGGGGCGGAGATGGTCACCGCCGAGCCCGCCACCTGCGCGCCGGGATAGATCGGGCGCAGATAGCTGCCCAGCATGCCGCGCCGGCCCTGGGCCTCGTGCACGGTGGCGACACCCGCGCGGGCGAGGCCCGCGATCACCCGGGCGTCGGCGCGGGGGGCGTTCTGGACGACAACGGCCATGTCAGTGCTCCTTTTTCGCCACGGGCGGCGTGCCGTGGGTGTGGAAGCTCTCGATGGTCCTGAGCCCCCAGGCCTGGCCCTTCTTGCGGTCGGCCTCCGTCCAGACCACGGGCTGCCAGTCGGGCGCCAGGATCAGGCGCGCGCCCGCATTCGCCAGCTCGACCCGGTTGCCGGCCGGCTCCCAAACATAGAGGAAGAAGGTGCCCTGGATCGCGTGCTTGTGCGGGCCGGTCTCGATGTGCACCCCGTTCTCGAGGAAGATGTCGGCGGCGCGCAGGATATCCTCGCGCTGGTCGGTGGCGTAGGTGACGTGATGCAGCCGGCCCTGGCCGCCGCCATGCTCCTCGGTGCAGGCGAGGTCGTAGGTCTTGTTGTTGACCGTGAACCAGCAGCCGCCGAGCCGGCCATTGTCGAGCTGGATCAGCTCGGTGACGCGGCTGCCGAGGCAGGTCTCCATGAAGCGGCGGAACTCGGTCACGTCCTCGCTGAGCAGGTTGAGGTGGTCGAGCCGCCGCGGGCAGCAGCCGCGGCCGTGGAAGCGCTGCGCCAGGTTCTTCAGCGCCGGCCGCTCGGCCTGGGGCGGGGCATAACGCACCGTGTCCCAGTAGATCTCGAACACGTGCCCGAACGGATCCTCGAACCGGAACGCCCGGCCGTGGCCCAGATCGCCGTCGACCCAGCCGATCACCTCGTAGCCGCTGGCCTCGACGGCCGCGACCCGCCGCGCCAGCGCCTCGGGCGAGGCGGCCCGATAGGCGATGTGGCCGACGCCGGTGGTGTGGTGCCGGGTCAGCTTGAGCGAGTGGAACTCGTAATCGTCCCAGGCGCGCAGATACGCCGAGCTCGCGTCCTCGCCCGACAAGGTGAGGCCGAATACTTCCGCGAAGAAGCGCAGGCTTTCGTCGTACTTGTCGGTGTAGACCTCGACATGCGCGAGGTGTGCAAGATCACTCATGGCCCTGTCCTTTGAGGTTATCGGCCGCGGGCGCGCAAGGCCGCGTCCAGGCGCGGATAGACGCGGCGGGCATTGCCTTCGAAGATCTGCCGCCGATCGGCCTCGCTCAGCTGCGGCGCGCTCTCGACGTAGCGCCTGGTGTCGTCGAAATGATGGCCGGTTTCGGGGTCGATGCCGCGCACGGCGCCGATCATCTCGCTGGCGAACAGGATGTTCTCGACCGGGATCACCCTGGCCAGGAGATCGATGCCGGGCTGGTGGTAGACGCAGGTGTCGAAGAACACGTTCTTCAGCAGATGCTCGCGCAGCAGCGGCTTCTTCAGTGCCTGGGCGAGGCCGCGGTAACGGCCCCAGTGATAGGGTGCCGCCCCGCCGCCATGCGGGATGACGAAGCGCAGCGTCGGGAAGTCCTTGAACAGGTCGCCCTCGATGAGCTGCATCACGGCGGTGGTGTCGGCGTTGATGTAGTGCGCGCCGGTGGTGTGGAAGCAGGCGTTGCAGCTGGTCGAGACGTGGATCATGGCGGGGATGTCATACTCGACCAGCTTCTCGTAGATCGGGTACCAGTGCCGGTCGGTTAGTGGCGGGCTGGTCCAGTGGCCGCCCGACGGGTCCGGGTTCAGGTTGACCCCGACGAAGCCGTACTCCGTCACGCAGCGCTCGAGCTCGGGAATGCACGTCTTGGGGTCGACCCCCGGGCTCTGCGGCAGCATGGCGGCGCCGGCGAAGTGATCCGGGAAGAGCTGCGCCACCCGGTAGCAGAGCTCGTTGCAGATCGCGGCCCATTCCGACGAGACGCGAAAGTCGCCGATGTGATGCGCCATGAAGCTGGCGCGCGGGCTGAAGATTGTCAGATCGCTGCCGCGCTCGCGCATCAGCTTGAGCTGGTTCTCCTCGATCGACTGGCGCAGCTCGTCGTCGCCGATCTTCAGCTCGGCGACTCGCGGTCGGGCCGCCGGGTCGTCGATCGCGGCCACCTGCCGATTGCGCCAGTCCTCCAGCGCCTTGGGGGCGGTGGTGTAGTGCCCATGACAATCGATGATCATTTCATGCACTCTCGGCGGGGGTCAGTGGGCGGCCGCCGCCCTGGCGGGCAGGTCGGAGCCGACCCGGTGCGCCATCATGATGGCGATCGCGGCGCAGGTCGCCGGCACGGCCATGAGGGCGAGGATGCCGCTGAAGCCCCAGCCCAGGCCCAAGAGCGCGCCGCCGAAAGCCGAGCCCAGGATGCTGCCGAAGCGGCCCATGCCCAGCATCCAGCTCACGCCGGTGGCGCGCGCCGCGGTGGGGTAGCAGCCTGGGGCGAAGGCGTTCAGGCCGGTCTGTGCGCCGCTCATGCAGAAGCCGGCGGAAAAGATCACCGCGGCCAGCAGCGGCGACAGCACCCCGATCAGCGCCAGCGTCAGGATGCACAGGCCGCCGAGGAAGTAGGCCGCGCCGATGATCAGCGCCGGGCGCGCCCGGTCCATCGCCCAACCGACGACGATGGCGCCGATCGTGCCGCCGATCTGGAACATGGCGGTGATGGTGGCGGCGGCCTCGATCGGCAGGCCGGAATCCTTGATCAGCGTCGGCAGCCAGCCGGTGAGCAGGTAGATGACCAGCAGGCCCATGAAGTAGGTGACCCAGAGCGAGATCGTGGTCACGCCGTAGCCCTGCGAGAACAGCACGCCGATCGGCTTGCGGGTCGGCAGCGGCGGCTCGTTGGAGACGAAGGTCTCCTGTCCGGTGAGCCTGGCGCCGGTAACGCGACCCAGGGTCCGCGCGATGCGGTGGGGGTCGGCGCCGTGCAGCGCCATCCAGCGTGCCGATTCGGGCAGGAACAGCAGCAGCACCGGTACCAGCAGCAGGGGCACGACGCCGCCCAGCATCAGCACCGAGGGCCAGCCGTGCAGGGGGATCAGCCAGGCGGCTGCGAAGCCGATCAGCGCCGATCCGAGATTGAACCCGGTGAACATGATGGTGATCATCAAGGAGCGCATGCGCTGCGGCGCGTACTCGGCCATGAGCGTCGAGGCGTTGGGCATGGCGGCACCCATCCCCATGCCCGCTATGAAGCGCAGCAGGGCCAGCTCGCCGGGCGAGGTGGCGTAGGCGGCGAGCACGGTGAACACGCCGAACAGGAGCACCGCGGCGGTCAGCACCAGCTTGCGGCCGAGGCGGTCCGAGGAGGGGCCGGCGAGCAGCGCCCCGAACACCAGCCCGAAAGGGGCGGCGCTCAGCACGAGGCCGAAGGCCGGGCGCGAGATGCTCCACTCCTGCAGGATCGGCGGGGTGACGAAGCCCATGATGGCGACGTCCATGCCGTCGGCGACCACGACCAGGAAACACATCGCGACCAGCAACCATTGGTAGGCGGAGATCGGCCGCTCGTCGATGAACGCCTTGACGTCCAATTGGACCGGCGAGAGTTGGGACTGCAAGTTGGAGCCTCCCTGTCAGGCACCGAAGCGCATCTTTGGAGCCGCACCAGCGGTGCCCGTTCGGAGTGGCTCGGCCGATCGCTTACCGCGCCTGCCAGCCCTCGTCGTATCGCTTGTCGAGTGTCAGCTATCAGCTTTGGTTATAACCTGAGCCTCAGCGTCAGAACCTCGGCCCCATGCGCGCGTAGGCTGGCCGTGGAAACATGGCCAGCCTCGCTCGAGGTGCGGTCGCGCGGTACCCAAAGATACTAGTTCTGTCCGCGTATCTTGTTGAGCTGTGTTCTCAGGCTCTCGACCAGAGTCGGGTCGATCTCCTTGCTGTACTTGTCGACCAAGGGCTTCGCCAGCTCGCGCATCTTCGCGATCTCCGCGGGCGGCAATTCGGTGACCTGCATCGTCTCCTTCAGCTCGACCAGGTCGGCCGCGTCCTGCTCGCGCGATACCTGCCGCTGATATTCCTGGGCTTCGCGCATGGCATCCTGGAGAACTTTCCGCTCGGCAACCGAGAGGCCGTCCCAATACTGCTTGCTGACCAGGACGACCTGCGCATTGTAGAGGTGCTTGGTGACGGCGAGATGCTTCTGCACCTCGTCGTATTTCTGCAGGCGGATGAACGACAGTGGCGCGTCCATGCCGTCGACCGCACCCGTCTCCAGGGCGGTGTAGACCTCCGGGATCGGCATGGGGGTGGCGTTGGCGCCCAGCGCGTTGACGAAGTCGATCAGCAGAGGGGTCTGACTGACGCGGATCTTCAGCCCCTGCAGATCCTCGACCTTCTCGACCGGCCGGCGATTGTTGGTGAAATCGCGGAAGCCGTACTCGAAGTAGCCGAGGCCGACGAGCCCCTTCTCGGGCAGCTTGGCCAAGAGCGCCTCGCCGACCGGCCCATCCAGGACCGCATCGGCCTCCTGCTCGTTGTCGAACAGAAACGGCGAATCGAGCAGGGTGAAATCCTTGACGTTGCCTGCCAGCAGGCTGGTGACCAGGATGGTCATCTCGACCGTGCCGCCCTGCAGGGCTGAGACGACCTGGAGATCGCCGCCCAGCGTGCCGCCCGGGAAGGGCTTGATCTTCATCTTGCCGCCGGTCTTCTCGGCGACGAGCTCGGCGAACCGCTTGGCGCCGAGGCCGATCGGATGGTCCGCCGTCGGCAGGAAGGCCAGCTTGAGCTGGCGGCTCTGGACGTCCTGCGCCCAGACGGAACTCGGCGCCAGAACCGAGCCCGCAACGAGCAGCCCGGCTGCCCACACCCCAAAGCGCTTCCTCATCAAGCCTCTCCTGACATGCTGTTTCAAATGTTGCGCGAACCGGCACAGCCGCCTATCGGGGCGAGCCTACCTCGTCGGCATGGGAAGATCGTCCGGCACGGCGACTGCCCGGATCTCGTCGAGCAGGGAGCCGAGCTCGGCCGTGGCCAGCGCGTCCTTGTCGGCCTTCGCCCAGATCTGTGCCGCCCAGGCCTGGCGCTCGGCCGTCGCCATGCTCATCAGTGGCTCGACGCCGGCATCCCGGACCGTCTTCGCCACCTCGCGCATTTCCTCGGCCCGCCGCGCCCCGTGCTGCAGCGAGCGGCCGACCATGTAGCGGGCCAGCTCGGCCCAGTCCTGGTTCGGGAAGGTGTCCGCCAGCGAGGCCAGAACCTCGCGCTCGACACCATGGCGTCGCGCCGTGAGCAGGCATTCCATGCTCAGCGCCTCGAGCCCCTTGATCAGCACGCTCCGGCACATCTTCACCGAGGACGCTGCGCCGACGGCCGGGGAGAAGAACGTGGCCGCGAAGCCCAGTGCCGCCGCGATCGGCTCGAACGCCGCCGCGTGCGGCCCGCCGAGGAGCATGGGCGTGCGCAAGCCTTTCGGCGGTACCGACGCCATCACCGCCGCCTCGACATACCTGCCGCCCGCCCGGTCGATCACCGCCGCCGCCGCGGCCTTGGTCGCCGGTGCCGCGGAGTTCAGATCGAGGACGAACGCTCCTTTCGTCACGCCTTCCGCGATCGCCGCCGCGGCGTCCAGGGTCGCCGCCGCGGTGACCGCGCTGATCACGAGCTCGCCGCCCCGCACGGCTTCGGCGGTGCTGGTGCAGTCGCGAACACCGATCTCGGTCGCCGCCCGTCGCTGGGGTGTGCCGGGGCGGGCAAACGCGATGTCGAAGCTCCGCAGCTCGGCCATGCCCGCGGCCGAGAAGCCGCGCGCGAGGATCTGGCCGACCTCGCCAAAGCCGACCAGCGCAATTCCAGCAGGTACTTGCACGCCACCGATCCTCATCGGGATGAAACCCTTCGGGCGGCGCTACTGAACTTGAATGCCGTTGTCGCGGATCAGCTGACCCCATCGCGCGATGTCGGTTGCGATGATCTCGCTGAACTCCGGCGGCGTGGTCAGCCACGGATCGGCACCCTCGCTGGCCAGCTTGGTGACCACCTCGGGGGATGCCATCGCTTGGCGCACTGCCGCGTTGAGCCGCTGAACGATCGGGTCAGGTGTCCCGGCCGGTGCGACAATGCCGTACCACTGCGACGCCTCGAAACCGGGAAGCGCCGCCTCGGCGATGGTTGGCAACTCGGGCTCGGCTGCGAGTCGGGTGGCGCTGGACACGGCCAGAGCCCGTAGTTTGCCGGCTCGAGCAAGCGGCAGGACGGCCGGACCGCCAGTCATGGTCAGCTGCACCCGCCCGCCGATCAGGTCGGTTACGCCGGGCGCGGTGCCCTTGTACGGCACGTGCACCAAGTCGATTTCCGCGGCGGACGCGAATGCCGCCATGGCAATGTGCGCGGCGCTGCCATTGCCACCGGAGCTATAGTTGAGCTCGCCCGGATGCGCTCGGGCATAGTCGATCAGCTCCGACACCGACTGCACCGGCACGGACGGATTGACGACCAGCACATTGGGCAGCCGCGCCGCCATGCTGATCGGCGCGAAGCTCGAAACCGGATCATAGGGCAGCTTGGGATAGAGTGACGGATTGAAGGCCAGAGTCCCGATATGCCCGAGGAGCAGCGTGTAGCCGTCTGGCTCCGCCTTGGCGACGACAGCACTGCCGACAGAGCCGCCAGCACCCGGCCGGTTGTCGATCACCACGGGCTGGCCGAGGCCATGCGCAATCTGGTCGCCGACGATTCGGCCCAGGAAGTCCGCGGATCCGCCAGGCGTGAACGGCACCACCAGTGTCACAACCCGCGCCGGATAGTCCTCCGCACGCGCCGCCGACGCAGCAAGACCTCCAGCCGCGAGCCCCAGTGAGAGTTCGAGAAACCGGCGGCGTCGCATCTCGGGATTTGCCCTGCGTGCGGCCGACATGCCGCCCGCACCGGACAATTCAACCGGACCATACTCGCCGGCACGAAAATCTGATTGCATGGGAAGTCTCCCTAGACGCGCAGTCGTCTGGCATGCGCCAGCGACATTCCGGCTGCATTTTCAGCTGAGCGACCAAAGCGGCCTCGCCACCGCTTCTATGCCGGCTCGCTCACCTTCGTCGTATCGCTTGTTCCGCCGCCGCTATGAGCGTTGGTTATATCTACGAAGCCTCGATGACCTCGCCGATATAGGCGCGCAGGCATGCCGCGAAGGCGCCGCCGGCCGCCGGCAGCGGCCGGTCGCGCGGCAGGATCAGTCCGGCGGGCCGGTCCGGCGCCTCCACCGGGAGCGGCACCACCCGCAGGGCGCCGCGCAACAGGTCGCCCGCCATCATCAGGCGCGGCATGACCGAGATCAGATCGGTCGCCAGCAGCATCTCGCGAATGAAGCCGTAGGAGCTCGACCGCAGCGACGACGCCGGTGCGAGGCCGAGCAGCGAGAGCAGATGCTCGATCTCCTGCCCGACGCGCTGGGTGACGGTGGGCAATACGAGGTCGTAGCGGCGCAATTCCTCGACCGACACCGACTGCCGGGCGAACATCGGGTGGCCGGCGCGCGCGAGGACGGAGATCGGCTCGGTCCAGAGCGGCTCGCGGGCGAAGCCGTCCGGCACGGTCGGCTCGTAGAGCCTGCCGACGATCAGATCGAGCTCGCCCGACGCGAGCAGGGGCAACAGCTCCTCCGTGCGCCCCTGCCGCAGGCGCACCTTCGCGTCGGGGTGGGTGCGCCTGAGCCGGACCAGCGCGCCCGGCAGCACACCCACGGCCGCCACGGGCAGGGCGCCCAGCGCCACGGTGCCCCCGGCACCGGCCAGCTCGTCCAGCTCCTCGTCGAGCCGTCGCAGTTCCGCGAGCATGCGGCGCGCCGACCGCAGGAACACGACGCCCGCTGGGGTCGGCAGCATGCCGCGGGCGTGGCGGTGAAACAGCTTGACCTGAAGCAGCTCCTCGAGCTCGTGCAGGCTCTTGGTCAGCGCGGGCTGGCTGACGCCGAGCCCCGCCGCAGCCTTCAGCAGGCTGCCATGCGTCGCCACCGCATCGACCGCGCGCAGCAGCGCGAGCCGCAGCTTCTGATCGAGATAGCGGCGGGGGGAAGAAGTGGGCGTCACGCGTGAGCCGGCGGCCGCGCGCGGACGATCGGCGGTCGGCGCCACTGCGACGGCCCCGTGCGGTGGATCGACGTGCCCTCGCTGTCGACCGCCACCGTCACCGGCATGTCCTCGACCACGAACTCGTGGATCGCTTCCATGCCCAGGTCGGCGAACGCCAGCACGCGGGCCGAGCGGACGGCCTTGGCGACGAGATAGGCGGCACCGCCGACGGCGATCAGGTAGGCAGCACCGTGCCGGGCGATGGCGGCGACCGTCTCGGGGCCGCGCTCGGCCTTGCCGATCATCACGAGCAACCCGGTCTCTTCGAGCAGCGTGGCGGTGAACTCGTCCATGCGGGTCGAGGTGGTGGGGCCGGCGGGGCCGACGGCCTCGCCCCGCACCGCCCGCACCGGGCCGACATAGTAGATCGCCCGGTCGCGCAGCTCGACCGGCAGCGGCTCGCCGCGGGCGAGAAGATCGACCATCCGCTTGTGCGCGGCGTCACGCCCGGTGAGCATCCGCCCGGACAGCAGCAGGGTCTCGCCGGCGCGCCAGGTCGCCACCTCCGCGCGGGTGAGCCGGTCGAGGTCGACGCGCCTTGACGGGGCACCGCCGGGATCTACCGCGATGTCCGGCCAGAGCGAGGGATCGGGCGGCCGGAAGTGCGCCGGGCCCGAGCCGTCGAGCGTGAAGGTCACGTACCTGTCCGCGGCGCATTGCGGGATCAGCCCGACCGGCTTGGACGCGGCGTGGCAGGGGAAGGAGCGCAGCTTGACGTCGACCACGGTGGTGAGGCCGCCGAGGCCCTGCGCGCCGATGCCCAGCGCGTTGACGCGGTCGTAGATCTCGAGCCTGAGCTCCTCGAGCTTCGAGGCCGGCCCGCGCCGGATCAGCTCCGCCATGTCGATCCTCTCGAGCAGCGCTTCCTTGGCGAGCAGCATGCTCTTCTCGGCCGAGCCGCCAACGCCGATGCCGAGCAGCCCCGGCGGGCACCAGCCGGCACCTAGGGTCTCGACCGTGCCGACCACCCAGTCGGCGACCGAGGCGGCCGGCGACAGGTTGGTGAAGTGCGCCTTGTTCTCCGAGCCGCCGCCCTTGGCCGCCACCGTCACCGTGACGGTGTCACCCGCCACCAGCTCGACATGGACCACGGCGGGCGTGTTGTCGCCGGTGTTGCGACGGTCCTCGATCGGGTCGCGCACTATCGAGGCGCGCAGCGGGTTGTCCGGGTCCGAATAGGCGAGCCGCACACCCTCGTCGACCAGCTCGGCCAGCGGACGGTCGGAGGCGATCCGTGCCGCCATGCCGACCTTGACGAACGCGTTGACCGTGCCGGTGTCCTGGCAGATGGGCCGGCGCCCGAAAGCGGCCATCCGCGAGTTGACGAGGATCTGTCCGATCGCGTCGCGCGCGGCCGGGCTTTCCTCCCGCGCGTAGCTCTCGGCGAGCGCCTGCACGAAGCTGGGCGGGTGGTAGGCCGAGATGAACTGCAGCGCTTCGGCGACGCTGGCGACGAAGTCCGCTTCGGCAATCGCGTGCCCGGCCATCCCCCATCTCCGACTCGCCACCCGACGGCTTGGCTAACACGTCTGCTCGGGCGGGCGGAGCGGTTTTCGCTGGCCGGTTCGGAGTTGCCGTCATCTACTCGGCCAAAGGCTCAGTGCTCGGCGTCAAGGGAGGCCGTCATGACTGCTCCGGCCAAGGGCGTGTTCATCGCCAATCGCTGGTCGCCGGCGGCCTCGGGGCGCACCTTGCCGGTCGTGGCGCCCGCCGAAGGGGTGGCGTTCGCCGAGATCGCGGCCGGCGACGCCCCGGACATCGATCGCGCCGTCGCGGCTGCGCGGATCGCACTCGACGGGGCGTGGGGCCGCATGAGCGCCACCGAGCGCGGGCGGCTGCTGTCCAGGCTCGCCCATGCCATCGCCGATCACGCCGAGGAGCTGGCCCGGCTCGAGGCCCGCGACACCGGCAAGCCGCTCAAGCAGGCGCGCGCCGACATGGTCGCGGCGGCCCGCTACTTCGAATATTACGGCGGTGCCGCCGACAAGGTCCACGGCGACACGATCCCGTTCCTGCCCGGCTACTTCGCCACCACCGAGCACGTCGCCCATGGCGTGGTGGGCCATGTCATCCCGTGGAACTATCCGGCGCAGATGTTCGGCCGCACGGTGGCCCCTTCGCTCGCCATGGGCAACGCCTCGATCATGAAGCCCGCCGAGGATGCCTGCCTGACGCCGCTGCGCCTGGCCGAGCTCGCCGCCGAGGCCGGCTTCCCCGAAGGTGCGGTCAACGTCGTGCCGGGCCTCGGCGAAACGGCGGGGGCAGCACTCGCCAGCCATCCGGGGCTCGACTTCATCTCCTTCACCGGCTCGCCGGAGGTCGGCACGCTGATCCAGTGCGCGGCCGCCCGCAACCATATCGGCTGCGTGCTGGAGCTCGGCGGCAAGTCGCCCCACTTGGTGTTCGCCGACGCCGATCTCGACGACGCCATTCCGGTGATCGCCAGCACGCTGGTGCAGAATGCCGGGCAGACCTGCTCGGCGGGCTCCCGCCTGCTGGTCGAGCGCGGGGCCTACGAGGAGGTCGTCGAGCGGCTGGCGGCGAGGTTCGCCACCTTGCGCGCCGGCACGCCGGAGATGGATCTCGACCTCGGCCCGGTCATCAACGCCACGCAGAAGCGGCGCATCGAGCGCTTCTTCGACCAGGCTGAGACCGACGCGGTGCCGGTGCTGGCACGCGGCCGGATCGCCGAGGGCGTGCCCGCGGCCGCCTATTTCGTCGAGCCCAGGGTCTACGGGCCCGTCCCGCGCGGCAACGATCTCGCCGCCAAGGAGATCTTCGGCCCGGTGCTCAGCGTGCAGCCGTTCGCCGACGAGGCCGATGCCGTCTCCCTCGCCAACGACACCGAGTACGGCCTGATGGCCGCCGTCTGGTCGCGCGACGGCAACCGCGCCCTGCGCGTCGCGCGCCGGATCCGCGCCGGGCAGGTCTACGTCAACGCCTTCGGCGCGGGGGGCGGCATCGAGCTGCCCTTCGGCGGCATGAAGCGGTCGGGTCACGGGCGCGAGAAGGGCTTCGCCGCGCTGCACGAGCTGTCGACCTTGCGCACCACGATCTTCAAGCACGGCTGACGGGGCCGACGAACCTCAGCCCAGCTGCTGGAACAGGACGACCTCCGCACCGCCGCGCGAGGTGCCCCGGTGCTCCGCCCCGACCGGCACGACGCAGCACTGCCCCGCGCTCAGGACGACCTCGTGGTCGCTGAACTCGACCCTGAAATCGCCGCTCCAGACCACGACGATCTCGGTGCTGTGCGGGTGCCGGTCCCAGCGCCCGTCGCCGCCGCCGGCGACCCGCACCATGCGGATGCCGACGCCGCCGAGCTCCACGGTTTCTTCCTGCCGTTGCGTGCGGGCGAGCCGCGCGAACACCTCCCCGAAGTCCGTCGACCCGTTCACGAAGGCCTCCTTTCTTGGACCCGGCGCTGGCCGCACGCCGATCTGATGAGCGCAACCTCTACGAAGCCGATAGTCTGTTACGGGACGATGCCTCGGGAGCGTCAGGCTGGAAAGGCGCGCGAGCGATGACAGCGGCATGCCGAACAATCCTTCTGGGCGCGTTGGTGCTTCTGCCCTTGGGCGCCTGCGTCGGCCCGCCGCCGGGAACGCGGCGGGCGGTGCAGGGAGAGGCGGAAGCCGTCCGGCAGCGCATCGCCGCGGCGATGACCGCCCTGGGGCTGGTCGTCACCAACCAGGACGGCTTGCTCACCGGCCGCAGCTCGCAGGCGCCGGTCGAGTGGGCGGCGTGCGGCTCCGCCCTGGTGGGACGCGGCGGCGGCGAGCACAGCACCCAGCGTCTCGTCTCGGTCTCGACCCGCAGCGCCGAGGTGCAGGTGACGGTCACGCCGACCGGCGAAGCGGCGGCGGTCGAGGTCCGTGCCGACTTCAGCGCCTCTTATGTCAATCCCGACCGCGGCGGCCGCTTCGAGCGACCGTGCCGGTCCAAGGGCGTCCTCGAGACCCGCCTGCTCGACGCCGCCGCGTAGCTCGCGGCCGCTGCCCTCAGCAGGTGACGTCGCGGCCCTCGCTGCCGAACCGGGCCAGCCGTGACGCGTCGTCGGTGAGTGTCGCCCCCGCCGGCCGGTAGTGGAATTGCACCGCCCAGCGGAACTCGTCGGTGTGGTTGACCGGCGTGCCGTGCGGGATCAGCCCGTCGAAGAACAGCACGTCGCCCGCCCGCATCGGCACGGCGACCCGGTCGGCCTCGTCGACATGCGTGTCGCAAAGCTGCCAGTCGCGGCGCTTGAAATGCGGGCGCGCGCCGGGCTTGTGGCCGCCGCGCAGCATGTGCATGCAGCCGTTCTCGGGCGTCACCCGGCCCATCGGGATCCACACCCCCACGATCGGCGTGCCCATCTCGACGTTGAAATAGGCGTGGTCCTGGTGCCAGGGCTTCTCGCGCCCGCGCGCCGGCTTGACCAGCGCCATGTCCTGGAACAGCTCGGGCTCGCCCGCGACGGCCCGCCGGACGAAGCCCAGCACCCGCTCGTGCCGCGCCAGTGCGGTCAGCGCCGGGGCGGTGCCGACGAAGCTCATGAACTTGCGCACGAACCGGGCGCGCAGCTCGGGGTCGAGCGGCGGCAGCCCGCCCTCCTGGCCCTGCACGAAGCCCGCGGCCGTGGTCGTGCCGTCGAGCGCCCGGTCGGCCGTGGGATCGAGCGCCAGATGCTCGCGCAGGGCCCCCTCGAACCAGATCATGCCGCAATCCGGCCGGTCGGCACGCGCCATGCGCTCGAGCTCCTGGCGCGCCGCGGTCAGCTCGCCCTGCGGCAGCAGCCCGCGCACCATGAGGAAGCCGTCCTCGCGGTAGCGCGCGAGCGCCGCCTCGCCGCCCACGGCCCCGGCATCCACGCCCTCGTCGATCCCGTCGAACCGGTAGAGATCCGGCGGATGGGCCGCGATCCTGGGCTCATAGAACACGCGCAGGGCGGCGGCACCGCTCATCGGGTTCTCCATCAGTGCAGCCCTGCGCCGACACCGGCGAGGCCCAGCTCCTCCGCCCGGTGGCAGCTGGCATGGTGGCCGGGCGCCAGCTCGCGCAGGGCCGGCGGCTCGACGCGGCAGCGCTCGACGGCATGGGCGCAGCGCGGGTGGAACGGGCAGCCCGGCGGCGGGCTCGCCGGGTCGGCGACGTCGCCCGCCAGCACGATGCGGCGGCTGCGCCGGCGCGGGTCGGGCACCGGCACGGCCGACAGGAGCGCCTCGGTGTAGGGGTGGCGCGGCCGCGCGAACAGCGCGCGGGTCGGGGCGATCTCGACGATCTTGCCGACATACATCACCGCCACCCGGTGGCTGACATGCTTCACCACCGACAGGTCGTGCGCCACGAACAGGTAGGACAGCCCCAGCCGGTCCTGCAGGTCCAGCAGCAGGTTGACGATCTGCGCCTGCACCGACACGTCCAGTGCCGAGACCGGCTCGTCCGCCACGATCAGCGCCGGGTTCAGCGCCAGCGCCCGCGCGATGCCGATCCGCTGCCGCTGCCCGCCCGAGAAGGCGTGCGGGAACCGGTTCAGGTACTGCGCCGGCAGCTGCACCACCTCCAGCAGCTCGCGCACCCGCTTCCGCCGTGCGGCGAGGTCGCTCATGCCGTTCACCAGCAGCGGCTCGCCGACGATGTCCATGATCGTCATGCGCGGATTGAGCGAGGAGAACGGGTCCTGGAAGATCATCTGCATCTGCCGCCGCAGCGGCCGCAGCTCGGTCTTGGGCACCGTGGCGACGTCGACCTGCCTGCCGTCCTGCGTGCGGAAGCGGATCGCACCCCCAGTCGGCGTCAGCGCGCGCAGGATGCAGCGCGAGGTCGTGGTCTTGCCGCAGCCGGATTCGCCGACCAGCGACAGGGTCTCCCCCTGCCGGATCTCGAAGCCCACGCCATCCACCGCCCGGACATGCCCCACCACCTTGCGCAGCAGCCCGCGCCGGATCGGGAACCACTTCCGGAGCTGCTCCACCTCGAGGATCGTCGCGGCCATGGGCCAGGGTCTAGCCTTTCCGCGCCGGGGTGGGAAGCCGACGCCGGCGCTTGCGGCGCGAAGGACTTAACTTCCGTATCGCCACTCCAACTCTCCGCAGCGGCACTGCACGAGTTCAGGCCCGCCGGCGTTAGCGAACCACACCGGCTTCTCGCATCCCTGGCACCTGAAAAGTTCTACAACCTGCTCGCAGACGTCGATAAGCCTAGCT
Source organism: Geminicoccaceae bacterium (assembly GCA_046349415.1). Lineage (GTDB taxonomy): Bacteria > Pseudomonadota > Alphaproteobacteria > Geminicoccales > Geminicoccaceae > Benzoatithermus. Next base: position 49,396 of record JAXMCJ010000015.1, on the reverse strand, counting down.
GCCTCGCGCCTCACGAGATCTTGCGTATGCGAGGCGCGGTTGGCCCAAGACAGGAGAAGCCCGTGAGCCAATTCGAACAGCGCCACAGCGTCAGTATGGGCGACATATTTGCCGTCGATCCTCTTGCGGAATCGCCGTCGTGCGTCAGACTTTAGCTGCTGCAGAAAGTCGTTGGCCATCCGGTGATCGTTCTTGTCACCACGCACGAAGGGCAGAAGAATTTCGAGCCTTTCGGCGGCCAGAGCAAGTTCGAAGTCCATGATCTTGCGAGCGTCGTTTCCTGCCGAATCCGGCCGGTCCTTCAGGTGGGCGCGCGCATCGTCAAACGTGGTCGTCATGTGGGACCACCTGATGCCCATTGCCGGCGTCTCATAGGGCAACAGCGATTTGAATATCCACTGGCTGCTGGAAAGCTGGTATTTCAGTTCAGTATACCAAATCCGGTCGTGGGTGAGTAGGATCACTTGCCTTCCGGCGAAGTGCTTCTCAAGAATTGCCGCAATCATGCCTCGATGGTTGCGATCCAAACTCACGACCACGTCGTCAAGAAAGAGCGGCCGGTCCGTTTTCCCATCTCGGTTTGCCATTGCCAGGAATATGCACAGCCCCAGGCTATTTCGATATCCCTCCGACAGGGTTAAGCGAGGAGAATCCTGTTCCCGCCCGTGGAATCTCAACCCGACGTCGATAGGCTTGTCGTTGTCTGGTACGATGAGTTTGACGTCGTCGATGGGTTCGCTGGGATGAAGAATTTCCCACATTTCGTTGAGGTTGTCGGAGATATCCCCGATGACCGCTTCGGAGCGGTCTCGTATTTGGGTGCGGATCGCAGCTTCTAAAGCTGCGATAAACGCCGTCAGCGCCTCAACTTCTGCTATTTCCTTGGCGAACTGGTGCGCCTGAAGGACCAGTTTAGTTGTCCCTATGGTCCCTTGATCTCTCGATATCTCCCGCGCTTCCGGCGGTGCATACGTGGAGGACGCCTCTCCGGCCGCGACGATGCGGGGTACGGACGTTTCGATTATATCGAGCGTTTCGCTATCCAGCGCGTGCCGGAACTGGTCCGGGCTTAGTGTAGCGATCCAGGCTAACGATTCGGCGTTTGGACCCGTAGCCAACTCGTCACGCCACGATTTCACATGCACGCTGAGAACGTTGCTCTTCAGGCCCTTTAGATGGTCGATAAGCACCGCAGTTGCGTTCGTGCGGGCATCGAACGCATTGATGGTGTCGGCGAGGCGGACCTGCTCGGCGGCTATGTGCTCTCTGAACTTTTCGACGGGCACGGACTGTCCGCACGCGGGACAGGCGATCTCGCCTTCCTCGCCGAGTTTCGCTACAAGCGCCTGCGCGGAGGTTAGAACCCTCAGCTTTTCCTGGATCAGGGGCTCCACCGATCCGGCAAGCGCAGTGTTTGCGTCCCTCACCGCCTTGATCGACGCCGTGATGTCTGTTTCAGCGATCGAACGGAGTATTCTGTAGCAGTCCTGCTCAGGGGTCAGTTGATCCAAGCGCGCCTTGAGCGCATGAGCGACCTCTTCGCAGAGAGCGGCCGGCTCCTGATCGTGAGCGGATCTCGGGCAGTAGCTTCCGTGCAGAGCCTTCAATGACGAGAGTATGGCTTGATCACTATCGGTCCCAAACGCCTCCCCCCTCTTGAGCGCGGTTTGCGCAACTGTCCGTCGTTTCTCCTGAAGCTCGGCTTGCTGCTCCACGTGCCGACTGAGTTGCCGTAGATTCTCCGCTGCGATCTCCAGCGACTCCAATCCAAGAAGGGGTAGGATGGCAGAGTATTTTTCTCTCTTCTGGCTGCGGATAAACTCGGCCACCTCATCCTGACGCAGCACCGTCGTGCGGTATGCCCAGGATGTAATGTTTATCGCCTCGCCACCAGTCCGAATGTGGGTTCCGTTCCTTCTGATGCTTACGTCTATCTCGGTGTTGTCTGCGAACTTGAGCCTTAAGGTGGGGACACGCTCCTCTGGGATTTGGGTGTTTATGATCGCTCTTTCTTGGTTTCGCCCTGCGTACTCGTGTGTCAAATGCCCCAGCTTACCATCGTTTATGATGTACTCCAGGGCATCGATAAACGACGACTTACCCGCACCGTTCTCGCCATAGACGACCATCGATTTGCCGCTCGGCTCAAGGGCCACGCTGTCCGCAGCACCACGAAACCACTCAAGGATGAGCGACTTAATCCTCATTGCCGGCGCCTGCGGCTGGCGGGTTCCGGACGAGTGCAATCAGATCCCCAGCGGCCCGAATTTGCTCTGCCCTCGTGAGCTCGCGCTCCGACAAGACGCCCCGAAGGCGCTGCTGAAGATCCTCGGCAACTGATAGACCGATCGGTTTTGTCGCCTTCGCAACCTTCACGGCCGCCGCTACCCAACCCTCGTCGTTTTCCGACACAGTAAGTCCCCGCTGAATACCCGACGCGCGCCCAACCCCGACGAGAATACTGGGTTCTGCGGAAGATGTTTAGGGGGACTAACGGAATCAGGACTCTTTACGCCCTCGCCTCTGGACTGCACCCCGATCTTTTAGGATCAGCATCCACGAGGAGCTGCGGGCCGCTGTCGAAGGTGCGGTGCAGCTCGCCGGCTGACGTCGAGCACGGGGTCCGGCTTCCGAATTCCGGCAAAATGCCGTACATCAGGTGGAGCAGGAGGAGCCTGCCATGTCGGCAGCCGAGGCAAAGCCGAACGTAACCCGAGCCCGCCCCGAGCGGCTCGAGGCACGTCTTTCGCCCCAGCAGAAGGCCTTGCTCCAACGGGCGGCGGATTTGCGGGGGCGGACATTGACCGATTTCGTCGTCGACAGCGCCCATCAGGCCGCCTTGCGCACGATCGAGGAGATGGCGACGATCCCCCTTGGCGTCGAGGAGAGCCAAGCCTTCGCCGAGGCCCTGCTCGATCCGCGCGAGCCCGCCGAGCGGCTCCGCGCGGCGGCCCGCCGCCATCTCGATGCCATCGCCGGCTGAGTGGCCGACCCACCCGCGCCGGCGCTTCGCGTCGAGCCGCTGAGCGATGGGCACGACCACACGGCGTTCGCCTGCGGCGTCGATGCCCTGGATCGCTATTTGCGCGTGCAGGCGGGCCAGGACGGAACTGGCGTCGCATCGCTTCTGAGCCTGCCCGGACTAGCGGCGACTTGATCCAGGGCTTGGCTGTCGATCACAAAGGATAATATTCCTTGCAACCTGTGATAGGCTGTGACCGGACCCGCCCGCCACGGAGCCGGCACGATGCAAGACAGCCCGCCCGATCCAAATCTTCGCCGCTCGGAAACTTCTCGCCGCAATGGCGCCCCCTCGCGCGGCCCCGCGGTGCCGGAGGGTGACGCTGCCGGAAGCAGCACGAACGAACCCGCCGCGGCCGAAGACGCAAGCGAATTTTGTTGGGGTGGATGGCCCCCGACGGCATCGGCGTGCCAAGTGGTGGCGATCAGGTCACCAGCAAGGGGAGCCATCCATGGGTGAGATTACCACGGTCGGTCTCGATCTGGCCAAGCAGGTGTTTCAGGTCCACGCGGTCGACGCGGCAGGGCAGGTGGTGCTGCGCAAGTCGCTGCGGCGTGGGCAGATGACGACGTTCTTCGCCGGGCTGCCGCGCTGCCTGGTCGGCATGGAGGCCTGTGCGACGGCGCATTACTGGGCGCGCGAGCTCGCGGCACTCGGGCACGAGGTCCGGCTGATGCCGCCGCAGTACGTCAAGGCCTATGTCCGGCGGCAGAAGAACGACGCCGCCGACGCGGCCGCGATCTGTGAGGCGGTCACCCGGCCGGCGATGCGTTTCGTGCCGGTCAAGAGCGAGACGCAGCAGGCGGGGCTGGTCCTGCACCGGGTCCGCGACCTGCTGCAGCGGCAGCGGACGATGCTGATCAACGCCCTGCGCGGCCATCTGGCCGAGTTCGGCATCGTCGCACCTCAGGGCCCGCGCCACGTGGCGCAGCTGGCGGCGGTGGTGCGCGACGAGACGGACGGCGGCGTGCCCGAGCCGGCGCGCCGGGTGCTGCTCCTGCTGGTCGAGCAGTTCGAGGACGTGTCAGGGCGGTTGGCCGCCCTCGGGCGGGAGCTGCTGGCCCGGCATCGGGCCGACCCGGCGAGCCGGCGACTGGCGACCATCCCAGGGATCGGGCCCGTCACGGCCAGCACCCTGGCGGCCACCGTCACCGAGCCTGCTGCCTTCCGCAGCGGCCGCGAGTTCGCGGCTTGGCTGGGCCTGGTGCCACGCCAAAGCTCGAGTGGCGGCAAGACGCGGCTGGGCCGGATCAGCAGGCGCGGCGACACCGAGCTGCGCCGGCTGCTGATCACCGGCGCCCAGGCGGTGCTGCGCTGGCCCAGGGCGGTCGCCGCCAATCCGTGGCTGCGCGACCTGCTCGCCCGGCGGCCGCGCCTGGTCGTGGCGGTCGCCCTCGCCAACAAGCTGGCGCGCATCGCCTGGGCGGTGCTGCGCCACGGCACCGAGTTCCGGCCCGCGACGGCCTAGCCGCCAACGGGTCGGCATCAGCTTGCGAGGGCAAGAAGCGTGATGGTGGATCGGTCGTCCGACGCAGCGAGGGCAACCTGGTTCGTGCACCGGGCTCATCGAGCCCGCAATTTTGTCGAGGCCTCGCTCCGCGGAACCCATCGGGGCCGGCGGTCAACGACCGCGCCAAAGGCCGGACACATGACCGCAAGCGACACCCACCAAAACGCAAGAACCGCCCTTGCAGGATGGGGGCCATCCACACATGCACAAACGAATTCTACCACTGCACGAACGAACCCGAGCGGCAGCATCTGCAGCCGAATGTCCCGCCTGGCACGAACGAAACGATATCGCCGCCTGCCGGCCGCGCATGGCGAAACTGCACGAACGAATTCCTAAGCTGGCATGAACGAACCCAGCGAGCGCTCGCGAAACGAACCCACCGCGCAGGAATGCACAAACGAATTGCTGCCGTGCACGTCCGAACCCGGCGGCCGCCGAGCCTCCGACCGGAGGGCCGGTCAGGCGACCTCGGCCACGGCCGGCCCCGCCTGCGGGTAGAGGAAGCAGCTCACCTCCCGGCGGTCGCTAAGGGTGGCGGCGGCGGGGAAGGCGCGCTCGCAGGTGCCCGGCATGAAGTCGGGGCAGCGCGGGTGGAAGGGGCAGCCCTTGGGGCGGTTGTAGGGGTGCGGGATGCTGCCGGAGATGGTGAGCAGGCGCGAGCCGGGCTCGGCCATGATGCTCGGGATCGAGCGCAGCAGGGCGCGGGTATAAGGGTGCCTGGGGCTGTGGAAGATGTCGTCCACCGGCCCCTTCTCGACCTCGCGGCCGAGATACATGACCACCACGTCGTCGGCCATCTCGGCGATCACGCCCATGTCGTGGGTGATCAGGATCACCGCCAGGCCCTGCTCGTCCTGCAGGCGGCGCACCAGCTCCAGGATCTGCGCCTGGGTGGTGACGTCCAGCGCGGTCGTCGGCTCGTCGGCGATCAGGATGCGCGGCTCGGCCGCCAGCGCCATGGCGATCATCACCCGCTGGCGCAGGCCGCCCGACAGCTCGAAGGCGTACTCGTCGATCCGCCGCTGCGGCTGCGGCACGCCGACCATGCGCAACAGCTCGATCGCCCGGTCGCGCGCCGCGGCCTTGGACAGGTCGGAATGCAGGCGGATCGCCTCGATGAGCTGGTTGCCCATGGTGTGGTAGGCGCTGAACGAGGTCATCGGCTCCTGGAACACCAGCCCGATCTCGCCGCCGCGGATCTGGCGGATCAGCCTGCCCTGCGGGTCGAGCCCGGCGAGATCGACCCGCTCGCCATTGGCGCGCGTCAGCCAGATCTCGCCGCCCTCGATGCGGCCGGGGCGCTCGACGATGCGCAGGATCGAGCGGGCGGTGACACTCTTGCCGCAGCCCGACTCGCCCACGATGCCCAGCGTGCGGCCGGCCTCCAGCGTGAAGCTGGCGCCGTCCACCGCGCGGACCACACCCTCGTCCTGCGGGAAGTAGGTCTTGAGGTTGCGGACCTCGAGGATCGGCTCAGCCATAGGGGTCCGCCGCGTCGCGCAGCCCGTCGCCGAGGAAGTTGAAGGCCAGGATGACGATGATCACCGGGATCGCCGTGACCAGCAGCCAGGGGGCCACCGCCAGGGCCTGCAGGTTCTGCGCGTCCTGCAGGAGCACGCCCCAGGAGATCGCCGGCGGGCGCAGGCCCAGGCCCAGGAAGGAGAGGGTGGTCTCGCTGATGATCATGGCCGGCAGCGCCAGGCTGACCGCGGCGATGATGTGGCTGAGGAAGGAGGGCACCATGTGACGGAAGATGATCCGCAGCCGGCTGGCGCCGGCGAGCTCGGCGGCGGTGATGAAGTCCTCCTCGCGCATGGCGAGGAAGCGGCCGCGGACGACGCGGGCGAGCTCGGTCCAGCCGATCAGCGAGATGATCAGCGTGATGGCGAGATAGACCTGGGTCACGCTCCAGGTCGAGGGCAGGGCGGCGGCGAGGCCCATCCACAGGGGGATGGTCGGGATCGAGCGCAGGATCTCGATCACCCGCTGGATGACGACGTCGACCCAGCCGCCATAGAGGCCGGAGACGCCGCCCAGCAGCACGCCCAGGAACAGCGACATGGCGACCCCGGCGAGACCGATGGTGAGCGAGGTGCGGCTCGCCAGCAGCAGCCGCGACCAGACGTCCCGGCCGAGCAGGTCGGTGCCGAGCAGGAACAGCCCGTCCTGCGCCCGGCCATTGGTGACGCCCAGCAGGTGACGCTCGGTCGGGATCAGGCCCAGGAGGTTGTAGCCGTAGCCGCGCACGAACAGGCCGAGGAAGCGCTTCTCGTTCGGGTCGGGTGTGTAGATCACCTTGAAGGTGCGCGGGTCGCGCACGCCCTTGAGCGCGTAGACGTGCGGCGCGAACCGCCCTTCGTCGAGCCAGTGGATCGAGGTCGGCGGGATGTAGCTGCGCTTGGCGTCGGTGTCGTGCGGATCGACGGTAGCGAGGAAGTCGGCGAAGATCGCGACCAGATAGAACAGCACCACCACCACGCCGCTCCAGACCGCCAGCCGGTGGCGGCGGAAGCGCCACCAGGTGAGTTGGAGCTGGCTGGCGACGGCCACCTTCTCCTCGGCGCCACCCGTATCGAGCTCAACGACCGCCGCCGTGCTCATCCGTGCATGCCCTGCCGGATCTTGGGGTCGATCCACATCAGCAGGAGGTCGGAGAGGAACGTGCCGACCACGGTCAGCACGCCCAGCAGCAGGATGATGCTCGAGGCCAGCAGCATGTCCTGTGAGACCAGCGAGCGCAGCAGCAGCGGCCCGACCGTGGGCAGGCTGAGCACGACCGAGACGATGATGCTGCCCGAGACCACGAACGGCAGCAGGTAGCCGATGGTGCTGGCGAAGGGGTTGAGTGCTGCCCGCACCGGATATTTCAGGATCACCCGGCGCTCCGGCAGCCCCTTCGCCCGGGCGGTGACGACGTAGGGCCGGCGCAGCTCGTCCAGGAGGTTGGCGCGCATGATCCGCACCAGCTGGGCCGTGCCGGACAGCGCCAGGATCAGCACGGGCAGGGGCAGGTGCTTGGTCAGGTCCCAGACCCGCGCCCAGGACCAGGGGGCCAGCTCATAGTCGGCCGAGAACAGGCCGCCCACGTTGAGCCCGAACCAGCGGAAGGCGAGATACATGACGATCAGGGCGAGGAGGAAGTTGGGGATCGCCAAGCCGATGAAGCCGATGAAGGTGAAGAAGTAGTCGCCCCAGGAATATTGCCGCACGGCGGAGTAGATCCCGATCGGCAATGCTATGCCCCAGGTGACGATGATGGCGCCGATCGAGAGCAGGATGGTCAGCCACAGCCGGTCGCCGATGACCTCGGTGACCGGCCGGCCGAACTCGAACGAGACGCCGAACTCGCCGCGGGAGATCAGGCCCAGCCATTTGAAGTACTGGACCGGCAGGGGCTGGTCGAGGCCGTAGGCCTGCCGCAGTGCTGCCGCCTCCTCCATGGTGATCGCCGAGCCCATGGCGGCACTCTGCGCCACATAGGCGTCGACGAAGTCGCCGGGCGGGAGCTGGATGATCACGAAGGTCACCACCGTGATCGCCCAGATCGTCACCAGCGCCAGGAGTAGGCGGCGGAGCAGGTAGGCCAGCATGATCCTACCCCGCGGCCGTGCCCGTCATTCCTTGTAGTACCAGGTCTCCGGGTGCGAGCCGCCCGGGGTCCGGCAATGCTGGGCGATGCAGGCGCGCGAGGGGATGTTCCCCAGCTTGTTGCTGGCCAGCCGCACGCCCATGAAGGCCGGCGACTGCCCGACCGTGCCGATCCCGTACTGCTGGTCGGCCAGGATCTTCCAGATCTCCTGTGCGGTCTTGACCCGGGCCTCGCGCTCCTGGCTGGCGGCACCGCGGAACAGCTCGAAGATCTTCTGCAGGTTCGGGTCGGTGGGCTCCTTCCCCTGCGCGCCGTTCGAGGCGTACCACTGCGCGAACAGCGGCCCCATATAGGCCTCAGTCGGGTCGACCGGGATGGCGTGGCGCGGGAACAAATAGAGCAGCTCGGTGCCGCCATTGGTCCACATGAAGATGTGGTGCTCGTTGTTGCGAATGCGGGTCATGGCGAGGTTGCGCTCGTTCTCCTTGACCTCCGCGAAGACGCCGATCTTGCGCCACTGGTCGGCGATCATCTCCGCCTGCTTGGGGTAGGGCAGGAAGGCCTGGGTGGTCGTGATCTCGATCCGCAGCCGCTCGCCATTGTCGGTGCGCACCCGGAAGCCGTCCGAGTCCTTCTTGGTCAGGCCCAGGGCGTCCAGCATCGCATTGGCCTTGTCGACGTCGTGCGTCGACCACATGTCGCGATATTCCGGCCCTGGATTGTAGGGCGAGCTCTCCGCTGGCACGGTCGAGCCCGGGATGCCGACGCCCAGCCAGAAGGTCTCGTTGAGCTGGTCGCGGTCGAGCCCGAGCGACAGGGCGCGACGGAAGTCCGCGTTGGTGAGCCACTTCGCGACCTCGGGGTCGGCATCGTAGCTCTGGTTGATCTGCAGCACCGAGTCCGAGCCGTTGTAGGCCTGGTCGAGATGGACGGTGTAGCCGCCCTTCTCCTGGTTCTCGAGGATCACCGGCAGCTTGGCGATGTCGATGTGCCGCTCCTGCAGGTCGTACTCGCCGGCGACCGCGCGCAGGTTCAGCACCTCCAGGTTCTCGGCCAGGGTGAGCTGGACCTTGTCGATGTAGGGGAGCTGGTTGCCCTCGGTGTCGACGGCCCAATAGTAGGGGTTGCGCTCGAGCACCCAGGTTGGCGTGTTGATCGGCTGGACGGTCTTCCACGGGCCCAGGGTCGGCAGCTCGGGATTGAGCGACCAGTCCTTCTTGAAGTGCAGATACTGCACCCAGTTCTCGTAGCCCGCCGCCTTGGCCTTGGCGTTGGCCTCGTCGACCGAGCTGTTCTTGGGCAGGAACTGCGAGAGGTAGTGCTTGGGCGAGTAGGCGCCGAAGGTGAACTTGAGCGACTGCCGCACCGACTGGCCACCGCCGATCAGCGTGTCGCCGGCCATCATGTCCTCGAACAGATAGTACGGCACGTCGAATTGGAACTGGACGGTGGTGTCGTCGATCTTGACCACGCGGCCGGGCTTGCCCTGCGGCTGCATGTCGGCGATCGGCGTCGGCACGATCTCCTTGTTCGAGTACAGATCCTCGAACCAGAACACGAAATCGTCGGCGGTGAAGGGTGCCCCGTCCGACCACTTCATGCCCTTGCGCAGGAACAGCGTGAAGGTCTTGCCGTCGGCACTTTGCTCCCAGCCGCGCGCCACCGAGGGCACGATCTCCGTCCCGTCGAAGTTCCAAAATAGGGGCTTGTCCGAGGCGTTGATGCGGTTGCCGTTCTCGACGTCGCCCGGGCCGGTGAAGCCGCGCCGCCAGGTGCCGCCATACTTGCCGATCTCGTGCACCGGCTGGAGCACCATGGGCTCGTCCGGCACGCGCTGCTCGACCGGCGGCAGCTTGCCGGCCTTGACCAGCTCGGCCAGCATCGGCGCCTCGCCGAGCTTGGCCGGCCGCGGCGCGTCCTTCAGGACCTTGGCGCCCTCGAGCTCGCCGACCAGCCCCGACTCGCCCAGCACGCCCTGCGCGAAACCACGCTGACCCGGCATCGCGGCCAGCACCGCCGCCGCCACGAGCGCGGTCAGAATCGATCGCGACCTCCGCATTGGATCCAACCTCCCTTTGTTTTCTGCTAGCGAGCTCGGCCGTTGGGCTCGCGCACTGACCTCAAAAGACCGACGGGGTTACCGCTTGTCAATCAAAGTGGGTGCGGATCACAAGGAGGTCAGCGCCGCAAGCCTCTCTGCCCGCCGATCCGCACTCGCGCGCAGGGGCGGCATGCAAGCGCTCCAGCCGGGCTCGCCCAAGGCGAGGCCGACGGCAGCCTTCACCGTCGGAATGACCGGGACGCCCGCGAGCGCGGTAGCGCAGCCCGACACTGCCGCGAGCCCGTCCGTGCCGCCGGCGACCAGATCGCAGACGGCGGCGGGAACCAGATTGGCCAAGCCGCAGATCGTGCCTCGGGCACCGGCGGGCATCGCCTCGGGGAGATGGCGCTCGGCGCCGACCAGCACGGCGGCACGATCGCCGATCGCTGCCAGAAGCGCCAGCGTATGCTCCAGATCGGCGCCGCTGTCCTTGATGCCGCCGATGCGGCCGGGAAAGTCGTCGACCAGTCGAGCCGCGGTCTCGATCGCCACGGGCACGCCGCAGACCTGCGGAATGTGGTAGAGCAGGAGCGGCGGCGCCTCCGGGCCGAGTGCTTCGACCAGCGAAGCGTAGAAGGCATGGACGCCATCCTGGTCGACGTCGCGAAAGAAGAACGGCGGTGTCGCCAGCACGCCGGCGATGCCGAGCTCGCCCGCGCGACGCCCCAACCACGCCTGATCGGCAAGCCCGCCACCGCCGATGCCGAGGATGATCCGGTCGGCCGCCAGGCCGGATTCGACCAGCCGCGCCACGGCCGCCAGCCGCTGGGCGGCGCTGAATGCGGGGCCTTCGCCCATGGTGCCGAAGGGGACCAGTCCGTTCATGCCCCTGGCCAGCAGCCGCGCGCCGAAGGCCGCAAGCCGATCGGCGTCGATCTCCAGCTGGCGGTCGATGGGTGTCACCATCGCAGCGCAAGCCCAGGTGGGCTGCTTCCAAAGACTCAACTCTGCCTCCTGCGCCCGAAACCCAAACCCTGCCGCAGGTACGACAGCGACGGTCGGCGCGCCAGTCCCGAAGTTTGGAGTGGAAGAGCTAGGGGGTCGGTGGTTGATCTGGTGCGGGGGCGGGGTCGCCGCCGGACGGCAGGAGCTCGGGACGGCACAGTTGCTGCCACTGAGGGTCGATGCAGGTCGTCTGGTTGGCCGTGATCTCCGCCTGTTCGACGCGCGCCGCGTCGGCGGGCGTGAGCATGGCGTGGTCGCAGAACGCGAAGAACCGCCCATCCAGGCAACCGGCAAGATTCTCCTCGTATCTCTGCTGCTCGGCGGCACGGGCCGCCACGTCGGCAGGCGCCGATGCGCTCGGCGCAACCCCATGGATGACGCGAGGGCTTCCCGGAGCCGTCGCCTCCGTTTCGGCCGGTGCCCGCGCCCCATTCGGTGCCGGCGAGGCGTCCTGCGCGTTCATGGTACGAAACAGATCATCCACTTCCTGCTTGTAGGTGCTCCGTGCGTCGGCCGGCGAGACCGGCGACGAGGGTGAGACCGGATTCGACGTGGTCGGCACGGCCTGTTGGGGAGGCGCGGGCGCGGGTTCGGCGCCGCAGGCGGCCAGCGCCAGAAGTGATGCGACGGCCAGCAGCCATCCCATTCGCGTCCCCTCAAATCGCTCGCGTGCCCAAACGCGGTGACTCTAACCCCTTGCGTTCGGCCAGTCAGCGGCGCGCCTGCCAGTAGCGCTCGTAATCGTCGCGCAGCAGGAACAGCGGCTGCTCGTCCTCCTCGATCTCGGCGAAGCGGCCGACCGGCTCGAGGAAGCGGTTGTCCTTGTTGTCGTCGTTGACCAGCGAGACCTCGACCACCATCACATCGTGCCGCCAGCCCCACAGCTTGTGATAGCAGTAGGGGGGCAGGGTCAGGCTCTCGCCGGGCTGCAGGCGCACCTGCGTGCCCGCATCGAAGGTCCGGCGCACCCCATCCTGGCTGAGCGTCACCGGCGTGTCGGCGACGCCTTCGTCCGGGGTCGAGTTGTAGACCTGGATCACCAGCTCGCCGCCGCCTCGATTGATGATGTCCTCCATCTTGTGCCAGTGGAAATGGAAGGGGCAGACCTGATCGTGTCTGATCATCAGCACCTTCTCGCAATAGAGCTTGCCCTTGCCGCTGGCGAGATCCTCGACCGGCCCGTTGCGCACCGTGAAGATCGCGAGCCCGCACTTGCAGAACCGGTTCTTGCCGAAATCGGTGATGTCCCAGCCCAGGCGGCGGTCGACAATCTCGGACACCTCCTCGCCCTTCTTCCGCCAGTCCTGCGGCGACCAGTAGGCGAACGGCGGCAGGCGGAAGCCCTGACTGCCGAAGAACGAGTCCGCCGCGCGCATGATCTGATTGATCTCGGACCGCTTCACGTTCAGCTCCCGTCGATGGAGCCCCGAGAGTAGGCGCGCGACGGCGCTTGTCCAGCTTGGCGGCGGGAAGAACGGCGATGGAGCATGGCTGCTCGGGAGGCGGGCGAACGTTCACGGAAAAGCCCCGTCGGCAGGTCGCGCGACGGGGCTTTTGGCGCCATAAGACGCACTTTGGGATCACATCCCATTCACGGACCGCATAAGATCGGTCCGAGACACTCGCAGATTGTCTGAAGTATAGTCCGCGGCCGACGATCAGCCGGCCAGCTTGGGACTACGATCCGAATGGATCCGATTACTGACCGGGTGGCTCCATGTCGACGTCGACCTCCCTGCAAGATTGGCCGGACACGGTTTCGAGCTTCCTCGCCGGCCGCCATCCCTCTAGCGGCAGCTGAACTTTCGAGGCGTGCTCCACCGCATTACATGCAGCCGGATCGGACGCTTGTCAACGCCCGTGCTAGGGCGCCGGCGTGAGGGTCCAGAGGTCGATCGAGGATTTGGGCTGCTCGTTGTAGTCAGCCCCGGCCAGGGCCTTCTTGCCGCCGGCGACGGTCAGCGCCTGCATCGAGTGCTGGGGGTCGTTGGCGATGGTCTGGACCGTGAAGGTCTCGTTGCCCTTGTTGATGAAGATCTTGATCGGCCGCTGCCCCGGTTCGACCGAGTCGACGGCGGTGACGAGATCCTTCCGGCCGTCATTGTCGACGTCGAGGATCAGCGCCGTGTGGGTGTTGGGCGCGGCGCCGGTCTCGAGGACGTGCTCGTCCCAGGTCGCGGTGCGATCCTTCGGTGCCTCGTACCATGCCACCTTGTGACTGCCGGCGATCGTGCCGTGAGGCGGCGTCACGAACAGGTCGATCCGGCCGTCGCCGTTGATGTCGCCAGCCGCCACCCGCGCGTCCTGCTCGGCACTCGAGAAGTAGGTGTAGGTGCGGAATTTGATCGCGCCCGGTGTGCTCTGGTTCTTCAGCCAGTATTTGCCGACCGCGATGTCGAGCTTGGCGTCACCGTCGATCTTGGCGACCGCGAGGCCGGAGCCGAATTCCGGCAGGTTGATCTTGGTCAAGACGAAGGAAGTCTTCGAGACTTGGCGCCAGATACTCAGCACCTTGGAAGCTCTATTGGTATAGAGGGGCCGACCGATCACGTCGGCTTTGCCGTCGCCGTCGATGTCGGCCACGGCAATGTCGTGAAATTTGTCGCTCGGGATACGGCGCTGCGTCCAGCTGTTGCCGCCGCCGCCGTTCTCGAACCATTCCGTGCCGCCGCTGGCCGCAGCCACGAGAACGTCCGGCTTGCCGTCGCCCGTGAGGTCGGCGACCCGGATCTCCTCCGCCGGCTTGAGCCCGGAGCTGATGGTGCGCTTGGGCGTCCAGCTGCCGTTCCGATACCAGTAGATGCCGCCGGCCTTGGAGCCGACCACGAGGTCGGGCTTGCCGTCGCCGTCGAGGTCCCCCGAGCCCTTGGCCTGCAACTGCGGCGGGGCACTGGGATCAATCTGGCTCTTGCTCGCCACGACGTCGGCGGCGGCGAAGCCGGGCAGTCCAAGCGCTATGCCAGCCGCCAGACATACGAGCTGCAGCCCCGAGGCGAAGCACGGACGATAGGGGCCGAGAAGCGGCGAGGGGCGGCGCGGGCGGAAAGGCATCGGGCGTTCTCCAGGTGTCGGCCAGCGACGTCCGGAGGCGCCTCCACCATCGGGATCGTGACCATTTCCCGGAGGCAAAGCAGCAAAGCCGCCGGAATGCAACCCCAGGTCTATTTGGTCTTCGCGCCGACGAATGGCTCTCAGGCGGGCAGGCCTTCCTGCTCCATCGCCCGCTTGACAGCCGGGCGCGCCAGCATGCGCGCATAGTGGGCAGCACTGTTTGGCGGCAGATCGATGCCGACGCGCCCGGCCCAGAACTCGACATAGAACAGCGCCGCGTCGGCGATCGAGAAGTCGCCCAGGAGATATTCCTTGCCGGCGAGGGCCTCGTCCATCAGCCGCAGGCCCTTCTCGAAGATCTCGCGGCCCTGCGCCTTGACATGCTCGTGGTCGGCCTCGTTCGGCGTCATGGCGAGCGGCCGGAAGATGCGCAGGAAGCCGTGGCCGTGCACGGTGCCGACGATGTAGTCCATCGCCTCGAGCAGGCGCGCCTGGCCCTCGGCGTCGGCGGGCAGGAGGTGCGCCTGCGGATTGGTCAGCGCCAGCCACCAGGCGATCGCCGGGAACTCGGTGAGCACGGTGCCGTCGTCGCGGACCAGGGTCGGCACCTTGCCCTTGCGGTTGACGGCCGCGAACTCGGGCTTGCGCTGCTCGCCCTCGGCGAGGTTGAGACGGGCCAGCTCGTAGGGCTTGCCGATCTCCTCGAGCAGGACGTGGATGCCGAGCGAGCAGGCGCCAGGCGCGAAATAGAGCTTCATGGCAGCGTTGCCTCCTTGGCTCAGGCTGGCTGGACGACGTTGCGCGGGCGGCCGGCCCAGAACGCCTCGACATTGTCGATCAGCTGGTCGGCGAGGCCCTGGATGGCCTCCTGGCTGGCCCAGGCGACGTGTGGGGTGAGGATGAAGTTAGGCAGCTCGAGCAGCTCCACCATGGGATGGTCGTCCGGCGGCGGCTCGGTGGTCACGACGTCGAAGCCCGCACCGGAAATCTGGCCGGTGCGCAACGCGACCACCAGGGCGGCCTCGTCGACCAGCCCGCCGCGGGCGGTGTTGATCAGCAGCGGCTTGCGCTCCATCGCCGCGAACTCGGCGGCGCCGATCAGGTTGCGGGTCGACGGCATGAGCGGCAGGTGCAGCGTGATGACGTCCGAGCGGCGCAGCACCTCCAGGAACGGGGTGTAGAGCGGCCCCATGCCCGTCGTGCCCTTGTAGTCGGAGAACAGGACGGTCATGCCGAAGGCCTCGCCGAGCTTGGCCACAGCCTTGCCGAGCACGCCGTCGCCGATCACGCCGAGGGTGGCCCCCGCGAGATCGCGGATCGGATAGTCGAAGTAGCAGAATTGCGCGGCTTCGCGCCAACGTCCCTGTCCGACCGACTGACGGTAGGGGATGATCGACCGGCGCAGCGCCAGGAGCAGCGCGAAGGTGTGCTCGGGGACCGTGTTGCTGGCATAGTTGCGGATGTTGGCGACGGTGATTCCCCGCGCGCTCGCCGCCTTGACGTCGACCACGTCGGTCCCGGTCGCCGCCACCGCGATCAGCTTGAGGCGGCCCGCGCCGGCGAGGGCGGCCTCGCGCACCGGCGCCTTGTTGGTGATCACGATGTCGGCTTCGGCGATCCGCCCCGCCACCTCCTCCGCCGTGGTGCGGTCGAACACCTCGAGCTCGTGCGGGAAGGCGAGCGGCCGCAGCACGGTTTCGGGCGAGATCGTGTCGCGGTCGAGAAACACGACGCGAGCGGGCCGGTCGGTCGCCTGACTCATGGATCGCTAGCCTCCCTGAGGTCGAGCCCGCCGCGCGGCGGGTGCGGGCGACCTATCATCCGCCCCGCCTCCGGTAAAGGCGGGGTGGCCCCGGGCGTGCAAACCTCGTCGCCGCCCGCTAGGTGAAAGCGGACCGGCAGCGCGGGAGCACGGTTTGAGCATCGGCCTGATCGCCCTGATCGACGACGTGGTGAGCCTCGCCAAGCTGGCGGCGGCGTCGCTCGACGACGCCGCCGCCCAGGCCACGCGGGCAGGCGTCAAGGCGGTGGGAGTGGTGGTCGACGACACAGCCGTGACGCCGCGCTACGTCATGGGCTTCGCGGCGGCGCGCGAGCTGCCGATCGTCGGCAAGATCGCTCTCGGCTCGCTGCGCAACAAGCTCCTGATCCTGCTGCCGGGAGCGCTGGCGCTCAGCCTGCTGGCGCCTTGGGCGATCACGCCGATCCTGATGCTGGGGGGCGCCTATCTGTGCTTCGAGGGAGCGGAGAAGGTGATCGACGCCTGCTCGGGGCGTAGATCGGCCGCCGAGCAAGCCGAGCCGGTGCGCTCTGCCGAGGAGCTGCTGCAGCGTGAGCGCAAGCGGGTGGCGAGCGCCGTGCGCACCGATCTCATCCTGTCGGCCGAGATCATGGCGATCACGCTGGCAGGCGTGGCCGAGAGCGCGTTCTGGATGCGGGTCTTCGTGCTCGCGGTGGTCGGGGTCGCCATTACCGCGCTGGTCTATGGTGTGGTCGCGGTTATCGTCAAAGCGGACGATGTCGGTCTTTCTCTGGCGCAATCGCCTACCGGAATCGTCGCCTCGATCGGTCGTGGGATCGTGAAGGCGATGCCCACTCTGCTGACGGGCCTGGCTCTGCTCGGCACGCTCGCCATGCTGTGGGTCGGCGGTGGAATCGTCCTGCACGGGCTCGATCATCTCGGCTGGGCCGTGCCGGCTCGACTCGTCGAACGTTTGGCTCATGCCGTCGCGCAGCCGGCCGGCGCAGCCGAACACGCCGTGGCCTGGCTGGCTGCCGCCGCTGCCGCTGGCGTCTTCGGCTTGGCGCTCGGTGGAGTGCTCGCCTTCCTCGTCTCGCGTCTGGCTCCGCACAACGCGCACTGAGCTTCGGCAGAGACGCCGTGTATGACGGGCTGGACCACATTCGGCGAGGAGGACTGTCGATGGACGCTTTGGAGCTGCCTAGGCTACGCATCGACATCGTCTCCGACGTGGTCTGCCCATGGTGCGTGATCGGCTGGCGCCAGCTCGACCGCGCGCTCACGGCCAGCCGAACGGTTGCGGACGTGCATTGGCATCCGTTCGAGCTGAACCCGCAGCTCAGGCCCGACGGCGAGGATCTGGCCGAGCACCTCGCCCGCAAATACGGATCGACGCCGGAGGAGGGCCGGGCCAACCGCGCGAGGATCACCACCCTCGGCGCCGAGCTGGGCTTCACCTTCGCCTATACGGACCGCTCCCGCGTCCGCAACACGTTCCGCGCGCATCAGCTGATCCGCTGGGCGGGGGCCGAGGGCAGGGCGCACGCCGCCAAGCAGGCCCTGTTCGCCGCCTACTTCAGCCACGGCGAGGACATCTACGATCTGGAGGTGCTGGCGCGGGTCGCGGCCACGATCGGGCTCGATCCCGACGAGGCGCGCATCATGCTGGCCGAGGGGCGCTATGCCGAGGCGGTGCGTGCCGAGGAGGCTCTCTGGACCGCGCGCGGCATCCGCGCCGTGCCGGCGATGGTGTTCGCCGAGCGCTATCTCGTCAGCGGTGCGCAGGGGGTGGAGAACTATGCGGCGATCCTCGGCCAGCTCGCGGACGCCCGATCGTGACCAGGGCCGACGATCCAGGAACGGGAGCGGAGGTCGCGGCAGTTCGAGTGGTAACGCGCCACCAACTGGACGGCATGGTCCAAGTTCTGGTCGGCATCACCGGTGATCTCGCGCTGGTCAGGCTCACCCAACACCATGGCCGATCACCCCTAGCCGCGAGGAACCTGTCTGGTCCTGCAGTCGTTCCGCGGCGGACTCATGGGGAGACGGGTGATGGAGCGGACCGGCGACGATGCGGCCAAGCTTTGGTCGATGATCAAGGACATCCGGGTGGCAATGATGACCAGCTGGGATGGTGAGCAGCTGCATGCACGGCCGATGTATGGCCATCAGGAGGAATTTTCGGGCAAGCTCTACTTCTTTACCAGGATCGATTCGGGGAAGGCGCGTGAGATTGACCGCTTCGACAAGATCAACCTTGCTTACGCCGATGTCGCCGACAACACCTATGTCTCGATCTCGGGTGAGGGCCGTGTCTCGACCGACAAGGCACGGATGAAGGAGTATTGGAGCCCGATGGCCAGTGCTTGGTTCCCGGGCGGAATCGACGATCCGCAGCTGGCGCTGATCGAGGTGAGTGCGGACGCCGCCCAATATTGGGACATGACCAGCAACGGCATGCGCTATTTGTGGGAGGTCGCCCGCGCCAATGTGACGGGCCGTCCACCGGAGCTGGGCGACAGTGGCAAGATCGAATTGACCGCCCAGGACTAGCTGCGCCTTCCGGGGGCAAGAGGCGCGACAAGCCGCTGCCGGGCGTGATAGTCCGCGGTCGGACAAGGCGGCCGGCGGGCCGTGGAGACATGCGGCCATGACCAAGCCTGGGCCGGCTCTGCGCAAGAGCCATCGCGACGCGCGCCGGCCGCCGTTCGAGCAGATCGCGCTGTTGCTGCAGGGCGGGGGGGCGCTGGGCTCCTATCAGGCGGGCGTCTACCAGGCGCTGCACGAGGCGGGGGTCGAGCCTGATTGGGTGGCCGGCATCTCGATCGGGGCGATCAACAGCGCGCTGATCGCCGGCAATCCGCCGGAGCGGCGCATCGAGCAGTTGCGTGCGTTTTGGGAAACGGTGTCGCTGCCGCCGTTCGGCATGCCCGACCCGTTGGGCCTGGAGAGCGCCGGCGAGCTCGCCCGCGGGTGGGTCAACCAGCTGCGCGCGTTCGGCGTTTTGGTCGGCGGGGCGCCGCAGTTCTTCGCGCCACGCTTCCTGCCGCCCTTCATGCTGCCGCGCGGCAGCGCCGAGGCTTTGAGCTACTACGACACCTCGCCCCTCCGGGCGACCCTGGAGCGGCTCGTAGATTTTTCCCTGCTGGAGCATGGGCCGGTCCGGTTGAGCGTGGGCGCGGTCAACGTCCGCACCGGCAATTTCGCCTACTTCGATTCCACCACGCACCGCATCGGGCCGGAGCACGTCATCGCCAGCGGCTCGCTGCCGCCGGGCTTCCCCGCCACCGAGATCGAGGGCGAGCACTACTGGGACGGCGGGCTGGTTTCCAACACGCCGCTGGATTGGGTCCTCGATGGGCAACCGCGCCGCGACACCCTCGCCTTCCAGGTCGATCTCTGGAGTGCCAGGGGCGAGCTGCCGCGCGACCTCGTCGAGTCCGAGATGCGCCAGAAGGAGATCCGCTACTCCAGCCGCACGCGCGCCGGCACCGATCAGTTCCACCGCATGCAGAGACTGCGGCGCGCCTGCGCCCGCGTCCTGCGCGAGCTGCCCGAGGAGCTGCGCGCGCTGCCGGAGGCGCAGCTCTTGGCCGGCGAGGCGGACGAGACGGTCTACAACATCGTGCAGCTGATCTACCGCTCGCGCAGCTACGAGGGCGTCGCCAAGGACTTCGAGTTCTCGCGTCGGACGATGGAGGAGCATTGGCAGGCGGGCTACAACGATGCCGTCCGCACCTTGCGCCATCCGGAGGTGCTGCAGCGTCCGGCCAGCGTTGACGGCGTCTTCACCTTCGATCTCGCGGTCCAGGGCCGCGAATAGTTCCTTCAAATCGGACCTGCGACGGAGGAAGGCGATGAAAGCCTCGGAAGTTCGCGAGCGCGCGTTCGCGATGCCGCTCACCAGCCCCGCGTTCCCGATGGGGCCATACCGGTTCGTCGATCGCGAATATCTGATCATCACCTATCGGACCGACCCCGCCAAGCTGCGCGAGCTGGTGCCGGAGCCGCTCGAGATCGCCGAGCCGGTGGTCAAGTTCGAGTTCATCCGCATGCCCAACTCGACGGGCTTCGGCGACTACACCGAGAGCGGCCAGGTGGTGCCGGTGACCTTCCAGGGCCGCCAGGGCGGCTACACCCACTGCATGTTCCTCAACGACCATCCGCCGATCGCCGGCGGCCGCGAGCTGTGGGGCTTTCCGAAGAAGCTCGCCCAGCCGACGCTGCGCGCCGAGATCGACACGCTGGTCGGCACGCTCGACTACGGGCCCGTGCGGATCGCCACCGGCACCATGGGCTACAAGCACCGGGCGCTGGACCACGACGCGATCGTGAAGTCCCTGGCGACACCAACCTGGCTGCTCAAGATCATCCCGCACGTCGACGGCACGCCGCGGATCTGCGAGCTGGTCGAATATTACCTCGAGGACGTCACCGTGAAGGGGGCCTGGGCGGGTCCCGCCGCGCTCAGTCTCGCACCGCACGCCCTGGCGCCGATCGCGGAGCTGCCCGTGCTGGAGGTGATCGGTGCCACCCATCTGGTGGCGGATTTGACACTTGGGCTCGGCAAGGTCGTGCACGACTATCTCGCCTGAGCAACGGGAAGGAACACCAACCATGCGACTTGACGGCAAGATCGCCCTGGTCACGGGCGCTGCCAGCGGCATCGGCAAGGAGATCGCCACGGTCTACGTGCGCGAGGGTGCCAAGGTGGTGATCGCCGACCTCAACCAGGAGGGTGCGGACGCCGCGGCGGCTGAGCTCGCCGCCAAGGGCCCGGGCACCGCGATGGGCATCGCCATGGACGTCACCGACGAGGGCCAGGTCGACGCCGGCTTCGCCAAGGTGGCTCAGAGCTGGGGCGGGGTGGACGTCCTGGTCAGCAATGCCGGCATCCAGATCGTCGAGCCGATCGACAAGTTCGATTTCGGCAAATGGAAGAAGATGCTGGCGATCCATCTCGACGGCGCCTTCCTCACCACCCGGGCGGCGACACGGCAGATGTACGAGCACGGGCGCGGCGGCAGCATCATCTACATGGGCTCGGTGCATTCGAAGGAGGCCTCGGTGCTCAAGGCCCCCTACGTCACCGCCAAGCACGGCCTGATCGGCCTGGCCAAGGTGGTCGCCAAGGAGGGTGCCAAGCACGGGGTGCGCGCCAACGTGATCTGCCCGGGCTTCGTCCGCACGCCGCTGGTCGACAAGCAGATCCCCGAGCAGGCCAAGGAGCTTGGCATCAGCGAGGAAGACGTGGTCAAGAAGGTGATGTTGAAGGAAACTGTCGACGGCGAGTTCACGACCGTCGAGGACGTGGCGGAAACCGCCCTATTCTTCGCCGCCTTCCCGTCCAACGCCCTCACCGGCCAGTCACTGGTGGTGAGTCACGGCTGGTTCATGCAGTAGGGGCGCGCCGCGTCTAGGCAGGCGGGAAGCTGCGCATCAGCTCCGCCTCGAGTTCCTCGCCCGCGGGCTCGACGTTCACGCCCAGCATGTTGCTGGCCATCAGCACGCCGTAGCCCAGGCTCGGGATCAGGCGGATGCGGGCCGTCCAGTAGCCGTCGCTGCCATTGTGGCGCAGCTCGGTGCCCCAATTGCCCGGATCGACGTGCCAGCCGAGCGCGTAGAGTTCGCCCAGATCCGGAACCCAGGGCTGCTGCAGGTAGCCCAGCAGGCCCGGCGCCAGATAGTCGGCGGGACCCAGTCCCAGATGGACCAAGGCGTAACGCGCCCAGTCGGGCAGCGACATGCGCATCAACCCGGCCGGCGCCGCCCCCAGCGGCGGGTAGAGGTCGGAGCCTTCGGGCAGCGGCAGCCAGAAGGCGGTGTGGCCCTGCGGCGCGTCGCCGGGCGGCGCGCCGAACCCGCCGGTCGCGAGGCCGAGCGGCTGGTACAGCTCGGCCGTCACCAGTGCCTCGAACGACAGGCCCGCGATGCGCTCGAGCATGGCGCCGGCGACGATGTAGCCGAGATTGGAATAGAGGAACGTTTGACCGGGGATGCCCTGGGGCGGCAAGCCGAGCAGGATCGGCAGCGCCCGCGCCCGTTCCGCCGCCGGATCGCCGGGCAGCGGCAGCGGGATCGGCGGCGATTGCGGCATGCCGGAGCGATGGGCGAGGAGGTGGCGCAGGCTCATCGCCTGGTAGGCCGGCTGCATCGACGGCAGCAGCTCGGGAAAAGCCTGCGCTAGCGTCGTCTCGAACCAGATGGCGCCGCGGGCCGCCAGTCGCGCAGCGACGGTGGCGGTCATCGATTTGCCGCAGGAGCCGAGCACGAAAGGATCGTCGATGGTGATCGGCACGCTGCTCGTCACCGAGCGTACACCGGCCACGCCTTGCGCCACGACGGCCCCGCCGCGCAAAACCAGCGCCGCCACGCCGGGCAGGCCGTAGCGGTTGCGGACCGAAGCCACCGAGGCGTCGATCGACACCGCCTGGGCGATGGCACGGGCGGCATGGGTGTAGGCGACGAGGCCACCAGCGCCCGCCGCCAGAAGATTACGACGCGAGATCCGATCAGACATATGACGCCTCCGGGCGCCCCTCCGGTACCTCAATTCAGCATTGGGCGCATGGCTTTCGTCAAAGCCTCGCGAAGAGTGCGCGCACTGACCGCGGCAACCGAGTGCATCGGGCCGGAGACGTGCTCGAAGGTGGCGAGCGAGGTCAACAGAATCACGGCATCGGGGACGGGGCTGTCACGCAGAATGCTGGCCGCCCACAGCGCAGCCACCTGCTCGCTCACGGGCTTGGCCTCAAGCGCCGACAACCACTCGTCCATTGCGGTCTCCTGAGGCTGGCTGTTCAACAAGCCGGCCACCACACCAGGGGCCGGCCCAGCAGCGAAGCAATGGCGAGTGCGGGGAACAGTTCCAATGGCGCCCGCCGCGGCGACAGAGCTTGCGCGATCCGCCCGCCATCGGCACGCATCGGAACCCGCGCTGCGGCTACCAATTCGAGTCCCCGGCGAGTTGTGGATGATCGCGGAGCACACGAGATGGCGGAAGAAGGTTTGGCCCGAGGCGAGGATCGCCATGACGATCAGCTGGCCAAGGCGATCAATGACCGGCTTCTAAGCGACGGCGATCTCGATGGTCGAGCAATTCAGGTTCATGTGAGCGCCGCCGAGGCGACCCTGACGGGTGACGTCGACAGTCAGGAGATGCGCGATCGCGCCGAAGCGGTTGCCGCTGGCGTCGACGGGATCGAATACGTCATCAACAATCTTCGCGTCGCCCAGGAAGGGACAACCGGCGCCACCGGCTAGCGGCAGGCATATCGCAGGGGTTCAGACGAACAGTTCCAGGAAGCGAGGACCGTTGTCGATCGGCAGTCCCTGTCGGTGCTGGCGGGCCACCTCGACCACCCGCGGCATTCCTACGAGATCGTAGGGCTTCGTGACGACCCCAAGCGCGCAGTTGCGCGCCTCCCGTGCGCGCTCAGGCCGGCCGGTGACGAAGATCACGCTCGTCCCATGCCGTTCGCCCAGGGTGCGAGCCACGCCGACCCCGTCCGCTCGGCCATGCAGGTCGATGTCCACGAGGGCCACATCAGGCCTTTCCGCAGCAGCGAGTGCCAGCGCCCGATCTGCCGACCCGGTGGGGCCGACGATCCGGTAGCCGGCGATGTTCAGCGCCATCGCCAGCCCAAAGCCGACGAGCAGATCGTCCTCGACGATCAGGATGCAGTCTTGGCTCTCGATAACTCTGCAACCCGATGACATGCGTGCGAGCGGCCTCCGATCGGCTCACGGCCCTGCCGTACCCGACGGTGAACCGATCGCTTGGTGGCAGGTTGCCCATGCTTCCAAAAAGGCTCTCAGCTCGTCGATGGCCCCGACTCGCCGCGGGCGCGCTGGAGGTATTCGGCCACGGTGCCCCAGCCGCCGGGCGCGGCGGCCGCCATGGCGAGGTAGCCGTCCGCCCGCACCAGCCAGATCCCGCCCGGGCGAAGGGCGGGCCGCAGCTCCCGGTCGAGCAGGCCGGCGAAGCGGCGGGTCAGATCCTCCGTTTCCGGCCCGCGTTCCGCGAACAGGGCGAACAGCGGTGCTGGCCCGGAGCCTACGGGGCGCTGCCCCGCGACCGGGGCTACCCGCTCGCCCGGCCGGGGCCCATCGAGCAGTCCGGGGCCGTTCAGCGGGCTCGCGGGGTAGTGGATGGCCACCTCCGACATGGTGTCGGCGATCCCGTGCGCGACGCGGGGCAGACCGAGCAGCACGTGCCCGGCCAGGTTGCGCAACGCCATGGCGAGCGCGTTCTTGAGGGTGGCGACGGCCGTCAGCCGGCCCGCCGCCTCGAGTACCTGGTCGCCGACTGCACCCCGCTCCGGACTGTAGCTGTCGAGCAGGCCCGCGCCGCATGCGCCGCGGATCACCAGGGCGAGCTTCCAGGCCAGGTTGAAGGCGCGTCCTGCATGCCGGTGTTCATGCCCTGCCCGCCGGCCGGGCTGTGGACGTGGGCGGCGTCACCGGCGAGGAAGACGCGCCCGTAGCGGTAATCGGCCACCTTGCGGCTGTTGATCCGGAAGCCGGAGAGCCAGATCGGGTCGAAGACCCTCGTCCCGGCGGGGCCGCGGCGGTCGACCAGTGCCTGGACCTGCCCCAGCGTCGGCGCCGAGGGCAACGTCGCCTCGGTGTGGGGCAGGTCGCCGATGATCCGGTAGCGGCCCGGCCTGATCGGGAAGACGATGAGCACGCCCTCCCGGTGCCAGTGGATCGACGCGTCCGTGTCGGGGCGCGGGTGACCGGTCATGTGGACGTCGGCGAGGAACCAGTCGCGTCAGCTCGGACGCGAGCGTCATGCCGACAGGCCCTGCGCCGACGATCAGGACTGGCTGCGGCATGGATCTCTCTCGCCTGGTGGCATTGGGGGCGCCGACGGCCGTCAGCATATCGTGCTGACGCTTACGGCAGGCTTCCGACACACCCAGAAACGACAGCGGCGCCCGAAGGCGCCGAGTAAGACATTGATATAGCGGAGGAACTTGGTGGAGCCGAAGGGGATCGAACCCTCGACCTCTAGAGTGCGATTCTAGCGCTCTCCCAGCTGAGCTACGGCCCCACGCTGCGCGGAGCGTGGTATGGGGACCCGACCCGAGCGTGTCAAGTGCGCGGCCCGGGCTGGCGCGGCCGGTGAGCCCCGCTATAGTGCGGCCGCCCGTGGCCCACGGATCCGCCGCGGGCCGACCATGAACCGGCCGGTCCCGCCCATGTATGCCATCTTCAACCTCCTCGACACCGTCATCTCGATCTACATCTGGCTGCTGATCGCCTCGGTGGTGCTGAGCTGGTTGATCGCCTTCAACGTGATCAACACCGGTAACCGCTTCGTCTATCAGGCGCGCGATTTCCTCTATCGCATCACCGAGCCGGCCCTGCGCCCGATCCGCAACCTGTTGCCGAACCTGGGCGGCGTCGACATCTCGCCGGTGATCCTGATCCTCGCCTTGCATTTCATCCGCGTGTTCATCAACCGGGATTTGGCCCCCCGCCTGCTCTATCAGTGACGGTTGCACCACCATTCGCCCGCCGGGCCGACGGCATCGAGCTCGCCGTCAAGGCGACGCCGCGTGCGCACCAGGCCGGCATCGACGGGCCCGTAAGCGACGCCGCCGGCGCGACTTGGCTGGGCGTGCGCGTCACGGCGCCCCCAGACGCCGGCCGTGCGAACGAGGCCGTGCTCGCTCTGTTGGCCAAGGCGCTCGGGGTGGCACCGCGCGACTGCCGGTTGGTATCGGGCGCTACCGGGCGGTGGAAGCGGATCCGGATCGAGGGCGACCCCGATCTGCTCGGCCGCCGTGCCGCCGCGCTTGCCGCGGGTGAGGCCGGCCACTAGGGTCCGTCGCCGAACAGCCCGGGCACCGAACCGGGCGGATCAGGGAGAGCACTCCATGCAGCGTCGTCCCATCGCCGCGCTTCTCGGCGCGGCCGCCGTCATCACGATGTTCGCCGGGCAGGCGGGCCCGGCGCAAGCCCAGGATTCCTGCACGATCGCGCTGATCCCCGGGCTCACCACCGACGCCTTCTACATCACCATGCGCAAGGGTGCGGAGATGGCGGCCAAGGCTGTCGGCTGCGAACTCCTGTTCCAGGGCGCGCCCGATTTCAACCCGGTCACCCAGGTGCCGGTGCTGCAGGCGGTGATCGCGCGCAAGCCCAATGCGATCCTGATCGCACCGACCGACAAGCAGCAGCTGATCGCACCCCTGCAGCAGGCGGTCGACGCCGGCATCCCGGTGATCACGGTCGACACCTTCATCGACGACGGCAAATACCAGAACGGCGACGGCGCGGGCGACTTCCCTCTGTCCTACATCGCCACCGACAATGTGCTCGGCGGCTATCTGGCCGGATTGGCGCTGGCCAAGCAGGTCGACGGCAAGGGCAAGGTCTACGTCTCCAACGTGAAGCCGGGCATCAGCACGACCGACCAGCGCGAGGAAGGCTTCAAGGCGGCGATGAAGAACTTCCCGGACATCACCGTCCTGGAAACCCAGTTCAACGACGACGACGCCAACAAGGCGGCCTCCCAGGTCCAGGCGGTCTACGCGCGCAACAACGATCTGGACGGCATCTTCGGCGCCAACCTGTTCTCGGCCATCGGCGCCGCCGACGGCGTCAAGGCGCTCGGCAAGCAGGGTGCGATCCGCGTGGTGGCGTTCGACGCGCCGAGCCGGATCGTCGACGACCTGAAGTCGGGCCTGATCGACCTCGCCGTCGCCCAGCACCCGGCCGAGATCGGCTACTACGGCGTGATGACCGCCTATGCCGTGATCCATGGCCAGTCGGTGCCGCCGCTCATCGGCACCGGCGCCACGATCATGACCAAGGGCAACATCGACGATCCCGACGTCGCCAAGTTCGTCTACAGCGACTGAGCGTCGGCAAGCCCTGGTGTCGGCCCCCGCGCCCCTCGAGCGGCAGCATCCCGCCCTCGCGTTCCTCACGGTCGCTTGGTCGTGGCTGTTCCTCGTCCTGCTGCTCGCCTTCTTCGAGGTGTGGGCGCGGCTGGCCTACGGCGCCTCGTTCCTGTTCAACGGCTACAACCTGCAGAGCATCGCCGTCTCGGCGGCGATGCCGCTGCTCTTGGGCCTGGGCCAGACCTTCGTCATCATCGCCGGCGGCATCGACCTCTCGGTCGGGTTCGTCATGGGCTTCGCCGCCGTGATCATGGCGCGGACCATGCAGACGCTGACCCCGGTCGACGCGGCACTGGCGCTGGTGGCGGGCCTGCTCGCGGCCTTCCTGGCCGCATTGGTGCCCGGTGCCATCAACGGCACCTTGATCTCGCGCCTGCGCGTGCCGGCGTTCATCGGCACTCTCGGCATGTATGGCGTGGCCCGCGGCGCCGGGTTTCTCGCCGCCAACGGCACCACCGTGCCGGTCAACAACCCGCTCCTGTTCTGGCTCGGCAACGCCAGGCTGCTCGGCGTGCCGGTGCCGGTCGTGATCACCGTCGTTCTCGTGGTCGCGATGCACTGGGTCCTGTCGCAGACCCGCTTCGGCCAGCACACCTACGCCATCGGCGGCAACCGCACCGCCGCGATCCGGGCCGGCATCAACATCCGCCGCCACACGCTGCTGCTCTACCTGATCAGCGCCGGCTGCGCCGGCATCGCCGGCATGATCTACACCGCCCGCTTCTCGGCTGGCGCCGCCCAGGGCGGCGAGCCCCTGCTGCTCGATTCGATCGCGGCCGTGGTGATCGGCGGCGCCTCGCTGTTCGGCGGCTCAGGCACCATCATCGGCACGGTGATCGGTGCCCTGATCATCGCCGTGATCCAGTACGGACTCGTCTTCATCAACGTCGAGCCGTTCTGGCAGTTCGTGGCGGTGGGCATCGTGATCATCGTCTCGGTGCTGATCGACCAGACTCGTGAGAAGCTCACCGGCGAGGCCCGCGATGCCGACTGAGCAGCCGATCCTGGCCGTGCGCGGCCTGACCAAGCGCTTCGGCGGCGTGACGGCACTGAGCGATGTCGGCTTCGAGCTGCGGCGCGGCGAGGTGCTGGCGCTGGCCGGCGACAACGGTGCGGGCAAGTCGACCCTGATCAAGGCGATCTCGGGCGTGCACCAGCCGGACGAGGGCGAGATCGTCTATCGCGGCGAGCGCGTCACCCTGCGCAACCCGCGGCATGCGCGCGAGATCGGCATCGAAACGATCTATCAGGACCTGGCGCTGGCCGACAATCTCGACGTCGGCGCCAACATCTTTCTCGGCCGCGAGCCCCAGGCGCCCCTGTTCGGCTTCGTCCCGCGCCTCGACCGCCGCCGGATGCGCGACGCTGCGCGCGAGGTCCTCACGCCGCTCGACGTCGATCTGGAGGAGAAGAAGCTTGGCCTGCCGGTGCGCGCCCTCTCGGGCGGCCAGCGGCAGGCGGTCGCCATCGGCCGGGCCATCTTCTGGAAGGCCGAGCTCCTGATCATGGACGAGCCGACCGCGGCCCTGGGCGTGCCCGAGCAGCGCAAGGTGATCGAGCTGATCCGCAGCCTGCGCCGCCAGAACGTGGCCGTCATCTTCATCAGCCACAACCTCGTCGACATCTTCGCCGTCGCCGACCGCATCCTGGTCCTGCGCCGCGGGCTCGCCGCGGGCGAGCGGCGGCCGGAGGCAAGCAGCCACGACGAGATCGTGCGGCTGATGGTGGGGGGATAGAGTCCAGGGCCGCTACCCGCACCTGGAGTCGCCCCCGGGAGCGACCTGCGTTATCGTGTGTGGATAAGCAGGGAGCCCGGCCATGGACGTTGCCGGATGGCTGGATAGCCTTGGCCTGGGGCAATATGCCCGAACCTTCGCCGACAACGAGATCGATGCCGCGCTATTGCCGGCTCTGACGGCCGACGATCTGAAGGACCTCGGCGTGGTTGCCGTGGGACATCGCCGGCGGCTGCTTGAAGCCATCGGCGAGCTGCGGGCTACGCCAACCGGGCCGCCGCTGGAGCAGGGGGAGCGGCGGCAGGTATGCGTGCTGTTTGCCGACCTCGTGGGCTATACGGCGCTCGCCAGCGCTCTCGATGCCGAGGAGGTCCACGCGCTGCTCGGTGCGTTCTTCCAGACGGTCGATCGGCTGGTGGTCGAGCATGGCGGGCACGTCGACAAGCATATCGGCGATTGCGTGATGGCGGTGTTCGGCGCGCCGGTCGCCCATGGCGACGACGCGGCGCGGGCGGTCGCCGCTGCACTGGCGATCCGTGACGCCGTGCCCGGGCTGACGACCGGCGGCGCGCCGTTGCGGGTCCATGTCGGGGTCGCGGGTGGGCAGGTGGTGGCCAGCGGCACCGGCAGCGCCATGCACCGCGAGTACACCGTCACCGGCGACACGGTGAACCTCGCGTCGCGCCTCGCCGACGCCGCGGCGCCCGGCGAGATCCTGGTCTCGCCCAGCGTCCGGGTGGATCTGGCCGGGCGGCTGGACGCCGAGGACCGGGGCGAGCTCGCGGTGAAAGGTCTCGTGGCACCGGTGCGGGCTTGGCGGGTCGCAGGGTTGGAGCAGGTGGGCGTCGAGCGAAGCCCGCTGGCCGGGCGGGTGGTCGAGGTCGCACAGCTGCGCGCACTCCTGGCCGCGGTGGCGGCCACGGGCCGGGGCGGCGTGGCATTGGTCCGTGGCGAGCCGGGCATCGGGAAGTCGCGGCTGATCGACGAGGCGCGCAGGGACGGCCTCGCGCAGGGTCTCGCCTGCCACATCGTCTGGTCGCTCGATTTCGGCGGCGCCACGGGCCGCGACCCGGTCCGCTCCCTGTTGCGCAGCCTACTCGCCCTGGGCGACGGCGCGGGGGCGCCGGATGTGGTGGCACGACTGTTGGCGGAAGGCTCGGTTGCGCAGGAGGACCAGGTATTTCTCAACGACCTGCTCGACCTGCCGCAGCCCACCTCCCTGCGCGCTATCTACGAGGCCATGGACAATGGCCGCCGCAATCTCGGCAAGCGGGCCGTCATGGCGCGGCTGGTCGATCGGGCCAGCCGATCGCAGCCGCTCCTGCTGGTCGTCGAGGACGTGCACTGGGCCGACCCGATCGCGCTGGCTCACCTGGCTCGGCTTGCCGCCCTGACCGGAACCGCTCCATGCGTGCTGCTCATGACGACGCGCGTCGACGGCGACCCGATCGACGCGGGCTGGCGCGGTCAGGCCGAGGGTGCGGCGCTGGTGAGCATCGACCTCGGGCCACTGCCGGCTGCCGACTCGCTGCAGCTTGCCCAGAGACTTCTGACCGGCAGCGGCGATCTCGCCGCCCGCTGTGTCGAGCGCGCAGCGGGCAACCCGCTGTTCATCGAGCAGCTGGCCCGGTTCGGACAGGAGTCCAGCGGCGTCGTGCCGGGCACCGTGCAGAGCCTGGTGCAGGCGCGGCTCGACCGCCTTAATCTCGTCGACAAGATGGCACTGCAGGCCGCTGCCGTCCTCGGCCAGCGCTTCGACAAGGCTGCGCTTTCCCACCTGCTGGACCGTCCGGACTACGACCCTGACCCGCTGGTCGGACGGCAGTTGCTGCTGGCGCACGACGGCGCCGAACTCCGGTTCAGCCATGCCCTGGTCAGGGATGCGGTCTACGATTCCCTGCTGCGCTCGCGGCGGCGCGAGCTGCATGGGCGTGCCGCCGCATGGCACGCCGCGCGCGATCCGGTGCTGCGGGCGGAGCATCTGGATCGGGCGGAGGCCGCGGAGGCCGCGGAGGCCTATCTCGACGCGGCCCGGGCCCAGCTGGGTGAGTACCGGATGGAGAGTGCGCGAGCGCTGCTCGAGCGCGGCCTCCATCTGGCACGCGAGGCCGGCGATGTCGTGGCGCTGGCCTGTCTGCTCGGCCAGACGCTGCTGGATCTGGGATCGGTCGGCGATGCGGCGGAGTGCTACGGCAGGGCATTGGCGCAAGCGCTGGACGATGCGGCACGTTGCGAGGCCTGGCTCGGCCTCGCCGCCTGCAAGCGGATGGCCGAGGATCTGCCCGGTGCGCAGGCCGAGATCGAGCTGGCCGAAGCGACCGCGCTGCGATGTGGCTCGGACGAGCTCCTTGCGCGGAGCCACTTTCTCGCGGGCAATCTGTGCTTTCCGCGCGGCGACATCGAGGGCTGCCTGGCACATCACCGGCAAAGTCTTGGCTACGCCCGCGCCTGTGGGTCGGCGCAGCACGAGGCGGCGGCGCTGGGCGGGCTCGGCGACGCCGACTATGTGCGCGGCCGGATGCTCTCCGCGCGGGCGAGCTACGAGCGCTGCCTCGAGCTGTGCGGTGCGCAGGGGCTGGGGCGCATCGCCGCCGCGCACCGGCAGATGCTCGGGCTCACCCGCTTCTTCGGCGGCGACGTGCGGGCGGCTCTCGCCGACGCGCTGGCGGCGATGGCGGCCGCACGGCAGATCGGCCAGCCGCGCGGCGAGATGGTGGCCCACATGATTGCCGCGGAGATGCATGCCAATCTCATGCAGCTCGACGCGGCGATGGAGCATTTGGCGGCAGTCGAGCAGCTCATTGCGCAGATCGGCGCTGCCCGCTTCGAGCCCTTGCGCCTGAACTGCCTGGCGAAGACGCTGCGCGCCAGGAATCGCTGGGCCGAGGCCGTCCCGCTGCTGCGCCGCTCCGTCGAAGCCAGCCGTGCCACCTCGCTCGCTTTCAGCGGCCCGTCCGCACTGGGTGCGCTGGCGCTGACCACGGACGACGCGGAGGAGCGTCGCGGTGCCGTCGCGGAGGGCGAGCGCCTCCTCGTCGCGGGCTCGCTCGCGCACAATCACTTCCGCTTTTATCGCGACACCATCGACGCTGCCTTGCGCGTAGCGGAGTGGGACGAGGCCGATCGGCTGGCCGATGCCCTGGCCGCCTTCGCGGCGCCCGAGCCGCTGCCCTGGACGAGCTTCTATGCGGCCCGTGGCCGGGCGCTCGCCCGCTGGGGCCGCGGTGACCGCTCGCCTGCCCTGCGGTCGCACTTGGCTGGTCTCGCGGGCGAGGGGGCCGGCATGGGCCTGCTCCTGGCGGTGGCATCGATCGAGCGGGCGCTTACAGCCTAGAAGCTGAGCCAGACCCAATCGTTCTCCAGGCCCAGCATCAACCGCCCGGCCGTGGCGTAACCGGCTGGTCCGCTCCCAGCTCGACGGCAGGCATCGCCAGCCAGCGGGCATTTTGGCAACCGCTGCCGAACGGCACCGCATCCTGGTGCTGAGGCGCGGCCTGGCCGCCGGCAAGCGGCGGCCGGAGGCGTCGCCGAGAGGAACCGTCAGCTCGTGCAGGCGCCCGAACGGACGACGTAAATGCCTGCCCAGCTGGTGGTGTCGTTGGCTGCACTGGCGGTCAGGGCCAGCTTGCAACCGCGGAAACCATCGCGTTCGATGCCCAGGGTCAAGACGGTCGAGCCGGCCGGGGCTTCTGGGTCGAGCTTCGTGCCATCCGAGCCGGTGAGCAGGACCGCGCGAACCTTGGTCCCAGGCTTAGGTCGTAGGAAGATCCCCTCCGCTCCGGCCAGTTGCAGCGCTTTGAAGGCCGTGGCCGGCGCGCCGCTATTGTTGCTGACGGCGACGAAGGCCGAGGAGCGCCAGCGCGCGAGCTCGAGCGAGTCGTCGCTGTCGCCCGCGCCCGGCCGGCGGCCGGAGAAGGCCCAGAACTGGAAGTCCAGGTAGGACGAGCCAGTGCGTGCGATCAGCTTGGTGCCCCCCGATTTCCGGTCGTAGACGAAAATGCCCTGATTCACCGGCACCGTTTTGACCCGGCTCGCGGGTGACAGGCTTCTGCAGTAGGCGATCAGGTCGGCGTTGCCGTCCTCCGGGCAGGTCAGCTGCACGGTGCGGGTGGCACTGCCCCACGCGCCCCAATAGCCGACGAAGCTGCCGTCGAAGCTCAGGCTCTCTCCCAAGGCGTTGAATCTCTCGCCGGACACACCGGGCACCTTGCCGCCGATTGCCGCCAGCTGCTTCAGGGCCGGGCGGTTGTTGAGCGGAGCGAGGTAGATCCCGCCGAGGCTCGGATTGTCCTCATTGTCGAGGCCGAGGAACACGAGGTTGCCATCGGACGCGGTCGGAGGTGCCGTGCTGCCGAAGGTGACCTTACTGCGGGGATGAGCGAGCTGGTGCTGGCGATCAGCCGGGTCGGCAGCTTGCCGGCGCCGTCGAGCACATTGCGGAAAAAGATCCCAGTCGCCGACACGCCGCCGTCGGTATAGTTACCCTTGAACACGACGAACTTGGTACCCGTCGGAGAGGGCGCGCCAGGAAACTGGTCGAACCGGGTGCCGGGGACCGAGGCGCCCGGCACCGAAAAATAGGCAAAGCCAGGTACTGCGCCGAGCAGGCTCGCCGCGGTCTTGAGCGAATTCCCGCTTTTCTCGACATAGATACCCGAGGTGCCGACGCGAGTGTCGGAGCCGTCGGGCAGGGCGTACTCCCAGACCGGCTGAGACTGTCCGCGTGTCGCCACCCACTCACCCTTCAGCGTGATGCGCGGGAAAGCCGGAAACTCGTTGAACGTCGCGGCGGTATTGTTCGGCTGTGGCACGCGATCGCCCACGGCCAAGACCTCCTTGATGGGTCCGAGGTTGCCGCAGGCTTGGCGCGTGTAGACCCCGCGCATCGGCTCACCGCCCTGGCCTCCAGTGCTCCGCCCGCGAAAGACGACCAAGCACGTCGCGTTGATTGACGGCTGATTGAAGCTGTTGAAGGTCTTGGCCGCGGATGGGATCGTGTCGCCGCTGTTGACGACGGTTTGGAAGACGTACGGCGCGGCGTCGGCTACCCAGGGTACCCCAACCAGTCCCACAGCCACGGCCGACATCCTGAGCCGGGCGCTCAATATTCGCATGTTATGGCCCTTCCTGCGTCCCTTCCCGAGGGTAGGAACTCTTTTTCGGTCCGGATCAGCCCGAACATGCGGAGACACTAATTAGCTTTCGAAGCAGCGCATTGATCCAGATCAAACAACCACAGCCTTCAGATCGCGAGCACACGCTGAACCGGCCAACATCTGGAGGCTCACCGCCTATGCGCATAGATAAGGTCACTGGCCGGAGACGCGCCAAGTCGGCAGCTCCCACCAGCTGCAGTCCATCGGGACACGATCAACGCCGGCGAATCACGATGGAGCCGAGCGCGGCCGAAGCGGCGGGCGCGGGACGGTTCCTCGCGGCGGCATCCATCGAGCGGGCGCTAACAGCCTAGAAGCTGAGCCAGACCCAATCGTTCTCCAGGCCAAGCATCAACCGCCCGGCCGTGGCGTAACGCGCGCCCGATTTCGAGGAGTGCTGCAGGAGCGTGTGGGTGTCGCGGAAGTGGCGCTCGAACGGCTGGTCTTCGCGGAAAGCCGAGGCGCCGACCGCATCGTTGACCAGCCGGACGGCCTCCGCACAGGTCTCGGCGGCGAAGCAGGCAGCGAGCTGCAGGCGGATCTTGGCCTCGCGCGACAGCAGCCGGCCCGTCCGCTCGACCTCGGCATATGCCTCGCCCGCCGCGGCGTGCAGGGTGTCGCGGGAGGCATCCACGCGCGCTCTCGCCCTGCCCAGCTGGAATTGCGGCAGCTGCTGGTCGCGCAGCGCCACGGAGTTGTAGGCGGCCGTCTTGGCGCGGCACAGCTCGACTGCCTCGTCCACGGCGGCGGCGGCCGCGCCGACCGACACGACCGTCTCGCCCATGATGCAGGTCCACGGCCACATGCGATAGAGCGGCCCCTCGAAGCCGGGCGCCGGCTCGGCGAGCGGTCCGACGGGCGCCGTCATGTGGTCGGGGACGAACAGATCCTCGACCTCGAAGTCGGCCGATCCGGTGCCGCGCATGCCCAGCGTGTGCCAAGTGTCCAGGATGCGTGCCTGCTCGCGCGGGAAGAAGACGGCGAACGGCGCCGGCTGGTCCGCTCCGCGCTCGACGGCGGGCATCGCCAGCCAGCGGGCATTGTGGCAACCGCTGCCGAACGGCACCCGACCCGTGACCCGCCATCCGCCGTTCGATCGCGTGGCCGCTGCCGGAGGATTGAGCGCGCCCGCGGTCGTGGCGGGGCCGTCGCGGAACAGCTCCCGCGCACCCTCGGCCGGCAGCCATGCGGCGTAGGACGAGATGCACTGGTTCATCACCAGGTTCCAGGCTGCCGCCGTGTCGATCCTGGCGATCTTCTCCCAAATCTCCATCGCCTCGAGGGGATGGACCTCCAAGCCGCCATAGGTCCGGGGTGCCAGCATGCCGAACAGGCCGGCGTCGACCATGGCGGCGTAGGCCACCTTGGTCAGCCGGCGGTCCGCTTCGGCCGTTGCTGCCTGGTCGCGGACGATGGGCGCAATGCGGGCGACGGCGGTTAGCAACTCCTGGTTCATCACACCTCCCTGGAATGCAATGACCTGTCGAAATAGTTGAATTAACTTACCGTAATTCGTGTGCCTTTGCCAGAACCGCGGGTCGGTGGGCGCCCGACGGCGGCGACGGACTTGACCTCGATCCGGTCGGCGTGTACTTAACCGATCGGATAAATAACTGATTGGTTGATCAACGTGCTGCCCGCCGACCGCCTGAGCGCCGCGTTCTCGGCTCTGGCCGACCCGACCCGCCGGGCGATCCTGGCGCGCCTCGCGTTGGGCGAGACGACGGTGGGGGAGCTGGCGGAGCCGTTTGCGATGAGCCTGCCGGCGGTCTCGAAGCACCTGAAGGTGCTCGAGCGTGCGGGCCTGATCACCAGGGGCCGCGAGGCGCAGTGGCGGCCGTGCCGGATCGAGCCGGGGCCGCTCAAGGACGTGGCGGCGTGGCTCGAGCACTACCGCCGCTTCTGGGACGAGAGCTTCGACCGGCTCGACGCGTATCTGCAGCAGCTTCAGGGCAATGGAGGCGGCGATGGACCTGGACAGTGACGCGCCCGACCGGACGCTGACGATCGTGCGCAACTTCGATGCGCCGCGCGATCTGGTCTTCAAGGCCTGGAGCCAGCCAGAGCAGGTCGTCCGCTGGTGGGGCCCGAAGGGGTTCACCACGCCGTCCTGCCGGATGGATGTCCGGCAGGGCGGCAGCTACCGCACCGTGATGCGCTCGCCGGAAGGTAAGGAGCACGTCATGCGCGGCCGCTACCGTGAGGTGGTGCCGCCCGAGCGGCTGGTGATGACCTTCGCCTGGGAGGACGCCGAGGGCAGGGCCGGCCACGAGACCATGGTCGAGGTGCTGTTCGAGGACATCGCGGGCCGGACCCGGCTCACCTTCCGCCATGGCACCTTCGAGAGCAGCGAGGCGTGCGACCAGCACCTGCAGGGCTGGACCCGCTTCATGGAGAGCCTTGCGGACTATCTGGCGGATGGGCGCGCCGTGGACGCGTGAGGTGCTGCGCGGCTTGTCGATACGGGCCGACGCCGTTCGTCATGCAGGCAAGGGCATCACCCGCAAGATCTGCAAGGAGCAGTTGGGCATGGCCGCATTGGACCCAGGCGAATACGTCGCCGACCGCACCTTGGTCATCACGCGCGAGTTCGCAGCGCCGCGCCGTCTCGTCTTCAAGGCCTGGACCGACCCGGCCCACGCGGCGCGCTGGGGCGGGCCGCGCGGTTACACCGCGACCCAGGTGACGGGCGATCTGCGGCCGGGCGGGAGGTGGCGCACCTGCCTGCGGCGCGACGAGGACGGCAAGGAGCTCTGGCAGGGCGGGATCTATCGCGAGGTCGTGGAACCCGAACGGCTGGTGTTCACCTTCGCCTGGGACCAGGACGACGGGCGCCCGGGGCACGAGACCCTGGTGACGGTCACCTTCGCCGAGGATGGGGAACGGACCCGGATGACCTTTCGTCAGGCCGTGTTCGCGACCGAGGAGAGCCGTGACGGTCATCGCGGCGGCTGGAACAGCGCCTTCGATCGGCTCGCCGAGGCCCTGACCGCGAGCTGACGCCGCAATGCCGAAGGAGACTGGCGATGCAGCAGCGTGTCGTGGTGCCGCTCTGGTGATCGAGCTGCTCGAGGAGTATCTGGCATGATCGACAAGAAGATATTCGTGAACCTGCCGGCGCAGGATCTACAGCGCTCCGTTAAGTTCTTTACGGCGTTGGGCTTCGACTTCAATCCGCAGTTCACCGATGACACCGCAACCTGCATGATCGTCTCCGACGACATCTTCGTGATGCTGCTCACGCGGGACAAGTTCGCGGGCTTCACGCCGAAGCCGATCGCCGACGCCCATGCGGTGACCGAGGTGCTGGTGGCCTTGTCGCTGGACGGCCGCGAGTCGGTCGATGCCATGGTCGCCAAGGCGGTGGCGGCGGGCGGCACGACCTACAACGATCCGCAGGATCACGGCTTCATGTATGCGCACGGCTTCCAGGACCCCGACGGCCACATCTGGGAGCTGTTCTTCATGGCCGGCCAGCCGGGAGAGTCGGCATGACGCCCCAGGTTTCCGCGTTCCGCTGGGTGCCCGATTTCGCGCAGGGCTTCGTGCGCGACCTGCGGGTGCGTTGGGCGCTGGAGGAGGCCGAGCTGCCCTACGAGGCGGTGCTGATCGACCACGACATCAAGGCCACTCCCGGGTATCGCGCGTGGCAGCCGTTCGGCCAGGTGCCGGCCTATCGAGACCAGGACGTTGAGATGTTCGAGTCGGGTGCCATCGTGCTGCATCTGGCGGCACGCAGCGAGGCCCTGGCGCCGCGCGATCCCGCGGGCCAGGCCCGCGTCGCCTGCTGGGTGTTGGCGGCGCTCAACTCGGTCGAGCCGGTGGTGCAGCAGCTGGCGGAGCTGGACGTCTTCCATGCCGGCGAGGGCTGGATCGAGGAGCGCCGACCGCAGCTCGAGCGGCAGGTCGAGCTGCGGCTGAGCCAGCTCGCGACTTGGCTTGGCGATCGCCATTTTCTCGAAGGCCGCTTCACCGCGGGCGACCTGATGATGACGACGGTCCTGCGCGAGCTCGCCGGCACGCCCCTGCTGGCTCGACACCCGACGATCGATGCCTTGCGCGAGCGGTGCGAGAGCCGGCCCGCGTTCAAGCGGGCGTTGGACGCGCAGCTGGCGCCGTTCCGGAAGGAGGCGGCGGCCTGATCGCAGGGCGTTGCGCCGCACCCGTGGGTGGTTGCCCCGGCGCCGCGGTTTTGCCAGACCGCGCGGCAACCGTCACTCGGGAGCCTTCGCTTGAATCACCGTCATCGCAAGGTGCTGCACGCGCTGTTCGCGCATCCGGTCAGCGCCAACATTCATGCCGCCGACGTCGAAGCCGTGCTGGGCGAGCTCGGTGCCGAGCTCGACCATAGCCACCATGGCAAGCTGACCGCGCAGCTCGACGGCCACACCCTGTCGATCGGTCATTCGAGCCACACGCTGAATCCCGATCAGGTGCGGCAGGTCCGCAAGTTCCTCGAGGACTGCGGGGTCAGCCCGGCCGCCTATCCCGCCTGACCGTCGCGAGGTCGCCCGGCGGGGTGGCCGTCGGATTGCCGAGCTCGTCGAACAGGGCCTTGCGCACGCTGGACAGGCGCGGCGGCTGCTCGGCCATGAAGGGCAGGGGGCGGCACTGGCGGATCGCCTCGATGCCGAGCCGGGCATGCAGCAGCGCGTTGCCCGCCCCCTGGCCGGCGCGCGCCGAGAGCATGGCCAGGAGCCCGGCGCCGACGCTCTCGACGGCGGCATGGGTGACCACGTCGGCGAGTCCGGCGAGCGCCGCGTTGCGGATCGAGCCCTTCAGCAGCGCCAGCGTCATCGATGGCCCCGGGGCCATGCCGTACAGCCGGGCGACCGACCGGAACAGGATCGTCGTGCGCCAGAGCACCAGCACGCCGTCGAGCAGGCCCAGCGGGCTGAGCGCGGTCAAAAGGCCGATGTCCCGGCTGCTCTGCAGGACCAGCCGGTAGGCCTCCCGGTCGACCGGCGCCAGCACCTGCCGCTCAAACAGGCGCAGCAGCTCGCCGTCGCTCATTGCCTCGTGGCGCTGGGCAT
The DNA here is from genome assembly GCA_046349415.1 of Geminicoccaceae bacterium. Taxonomy (GTDB): domain Bacteria; phylum Pseudomonadota; class Alphaproteobacteria; order Geminicoccales; family Geminicoccaceae; genus Benzoatithermus. The sequence continues at coordinate 10,596 of JAXMCJ010000015.1, read as the reverse complement.
TGAACTGCTCGACCCTGGCCTCCAGCCTCGGGCGTGCCGCGAACTGGGCCGTCAGCCCCTCGAGCAGCGGCTCGGCCTCGCCGTGCAGCTCGGATGCGGCGATGCGGTCGGCGGCCGCCCGGGTCGAGGCGCGCTTGGAGAGGCGCCGCATGTCGGCGACCTCACCGGTCGCAAACGCGGTCAGGGCCAGCACCGCCATACCGAGGAAGATCGCGAACGGCCAGCCGAGCCAGGGATCGGTGACGAGCAACCCGGTGACATAGTCGACCGCCTGCACCAGCACGGCGCCGAAGACACCGAGCACGAACAGTCCGAGGAGGCGCCCGCTCCAGCCGCGCTTTCGCGGCGGCAGGACCACGACCCCCGCCTCCTCAGATTCCGCCTCGGGCCCGAGCACCGGCTCGATCGGCTGCGGTGCGACGCTCGGGTCGAACTCGAACGGGCGCGGCGTCGGGCGGTCGCTGCTCATGCCAGCTTGTCCCCGATCAGGAACTGCAGGGCCTGGTCGAGGCGGATATGCTGGCCGGCGGCCGAGGACACCAGCCGCCGCGGGGCGAACTCCTTGAACCGGAACCGCCCGCTGGTCCAGTCGTCGGGCTCGGGCAGGTCGGGCGGGATCTCGCCGGGAAACAGCACGGTCTCCTTCTGGCTGTCCTTGAGCAGCCCGCGCACGCAGGACAGGACCTGGCCGTGATGCTCGGTGCGGACGACGTCGGTGCAGCGCAGGGAGGCGAGGGTCATCACCTCCAGGGTGATGCCCTCGTAGCGTGCCGCCCGCGCCGCCGGCCGGATCATCAGCTCCAGCAGCTGCTTGAGCGCCGGATGCTGGTTCGGCGCCACATGGTCGGCTTTGCTGACGGCGAACAGCAGCCGGTCGATCCTGGGCGCGAACAGGCGCGACAGGAAGCGGTTGGCGCCGTAGCGGAAGCTCTTCAGGATGAGGGCGAGGGATTCCTGCGTGTCGGCGAAGTGCCCCGGCCCGGCGTTGAGCGCGCCGAGCAGGTCGATCAGCACGACCTGCCGGTCGAAGGCGCTGAAATGATCGACGTAGAAGCGGCGCACCACCTCCTCGCGATAGCGCTCGTACCGCTCGGCCATGCGGGCGCGATTGGTGCCGCGGCGCGCCTCGCCCGGGGGCAGTGGGCAGAAGCGTAGCACCGCGGAGCCTTCGAGATCCCCCGGGTTGGTGAACCGGCCGGGCTGCACGCGGCTGAGGCCCAGCTCCCTCAAGCAATGGATGAGATAACGCCGGAACGCGTCGGAGACGGCGGCGATGGCGTCCTCGTTCTCTGGCCCGCCGCTGTCGAAGGCGGCGAGCTGCGCCAGCCATTCCGCAGCCGCGGCCCGACGCAGCGGCTGCGCGGCGAGCTCCAGGGCTTCGTGCGAGAACTGGCCGAAATCCTGCTCGAGCAGCGGCAGGTCGAGCAGCCATTCGCCCGGATAGTCGATGATCTCGAGGGTGAGGTGCTGGACCGGCTGTAGCTGGCGCAGCACCAGGCTGCGCGTGCGATAGGCGAGCTCCAGCCTGAGCGACGTCAGCCGCTCGGTGGCCGTGGGCCAGCGGGGCGGTTGGGCGGTGAGAGCGGCGTGGAAGCGCGCGAACGGGAAGCGGTCGTGCCGCGGCTCGGCCTCGATCCGGCTGCCGAGATAGCGGCCGTCATGGACCGGCTCCAGGAACGGCAGACCCGTCCCGTCGAGCAGATGATGCACGACCGAGGTGATGAAGACGGTCTTGCCGCTGCGGCTAAGGCCGGTGACGGCGAGGCGCAGGTGGCGGTCGAGGGCGCGGTCGGTCAGAATGCCGAGCTCGTCCCAGACGTCGCCCAGCACCCGGACCGGATTCAGGTAGTCGATGAAGCCGGCCACGTGGATGCCGTCAGCCCAACGAGCCCAGGACCAGCGCCGCGAACACGATCAGGCCGACATTGCGGTTGGCCCGGAAGCGGCCCAGGCAGCCGGCGGGATCGGCGAGTCGCAAGCCGGATACCTGCCTGAACAGCAGCCACGCCGCGGGGACCAGGCCGAGCGCGAACACCCCACCCTTGCCGGCGGCAATTCCGCCCGCGAGCAGCAGCGCCAGTGCGGCAACGTAGAACCCGGCCACCCAGAACGGCGCGGACTCGCCGAACAGCAGGGCGGTCGAGCGGACACCGATCAGGGCGTCGTCCTCCTTGTCCTGGAGCGCATAGATGGTGTCGTAGCCCAGCGTCCAACAGATGCCGGCCGCGTAGAGCAGCAGCGCCGGCCAACCTATGGCGCCGGTGGCCTGGGCCGAGCCGACCAGGATGCCCCAGTTGAAGGTGACGCCGAGGAACGCCTGCGGCCACCAGGTCACGCGCTTCATGAAGGGATAGACGACGATCAGCGGCACGCTGGCCAGCGCCACGAGCGCCGCGCTCCGGTTCAGGCAGGCGAGGACGGCGAGCCCGACCGCGCATTGGGCGGCAACGAACAGGAGCGCCTCGCGCGGGCTGACCCTGCCCGCCGCCAGCGGCCGGTTGCGCGTGCGGGCGACGCGGCGGTCATAGTCGCGGTCGGCGAGATCGTTGATGGTGCAGCCCGCGCCGCGCATCGCCACCGCGCCGACGGCGAACAGTAGTAGAAGCAAGGGGCTCGGCGTGCCGGGGGCGAGCGCGAGCCCCCACCAGCAGGGCAGCAGGAGCAGCCAGGTGCCGATCGGCCGATCCCACCGGGCCAGCACGGCGAAGTCGCGCCACCGTGGCGGCAGCCGATCGGTCCAGCCGGCCTGCCGATCGGCGACCGCGCCGTGCAGCTCGTTTCCTTGTACCGCCATATGGCAGTTTCTAGCTTTGCGCCGCATGGCGGTAAAGGCGAGCGGACGATGAGCGCACACCGGCTCCATGTCGCAGAACGGCTGAATGCGGGGCTGACCCTGGGCGTCGCCGGCGACCGGGCGCATTATCTCCGCAACGTGCTTCGGCTGCGCGAGGGCGGCGATCTGCGGCTATTCAATTCGGGCGACGGCGAGTGGGCCGGCCGCATCGTGGCCGTCGCGCGGCATCGCATCGACGTTCGGCTCGAGCAGCGCTTGCGCGAGCCGGCGGACGAGCCCGGGCCGACGCTGGTGTTCGCCCCGATCCGCCGCAACCGGCTGGACTGGCTGATCGAGAAGGCGGTCGAGCTGGGGGTGGCCCGCCTAGTGCCTGTGCTCACCGCCCGTAGCGTGGTGCGGCTGGACCAGGTCGATCGCCTGCGGGCCATCGTCGTCGAGGCGGCGGAGCAATGCGAACGGCTGAGCGTCCCGGCGGTCACCGAGCCCGAACCTCTCGAGCAGTGGCTGGCGCGGCGTCCCGCGCGGCCGCTCCTCCTGGCCGACGAGCGCGGCGGCGGCATGCCCATCGCGGCGGCTTGGCGAGCCCATTCCGAGGCGGAGCTGCTGATCGGCCCGGAAGGTGGTTTCACCGACGAGGAGCGCGAGGCGCTGTTGCAGCGGGTCGGCGCCGTGTCGACCACCTTGGGGCCGCTGATCCTGCGGGCGGAGACCGCGGCACTGGTCGGCTTGGCGGCTTGGCGGCTGGCATGCGGCGACCACGACCCCTGAAGACGGCTTTGCGCGGGCGACGCCTCGACTACTATCTTCCGGCGCTGCCCGGCGGGTCGGCGGTCGTGCCCCGCCGCCGGTGCTATCCCGGGAGCGCTGGATGGACGGCAACATGCGGGGAGCCTGGGCCGGTGAGCGGATGATCAGGCGACGGCGCCAGCGTCTGCCGGTTCGCCGCTGGCGGCGGATCCCTCAAAACCGGCCCGCCGCCGACATGGTGCTGCGCCTGCGCGACGGCCGCCGGATCGGGGTCGCGGAATTCGGCGCGCGCGGGCCGCTGCCGGTGATCTACCTGCATGGTTTCATCGGCTCGCGCCTCGAGCCCGGCGCGGCCGAGATGGGCGACATCAATCTGATCTCCTTCGACCGGCCAGGCTACGGACGCAGCGATCTGCAGCGGCTGCCGTCCCTGCGGGCCTGGGGCGCCGACGTGGCCGAGGCGCTGGTGCAACTGGGCGTCGGCGAGTGCATCGTCGTCGGTGTCTCGACCGGAGCCCCCTATGCCCTGGCGGTCGCGGTAGCGCTCGGCCTGCGCGCGCGTAAAGTGATCCTCGCTGGCGGCATCGCCGGTCCGGAGGTGCTGGAGACCGCCGGCGGCACCGCGCTCGCGCTGTCGATGCTGGGCCGCAGGGGCCGGACCGGCCGGCTGCTCCACCGGCTGCTGCGCTTCGCGCGCGCCACGCGACTCGATCGCCGCCTGCTGGCACGGGTCGTCACCGCCGAGCGCGAGCCGCTGGAGCGGCAGGGGCTGTCGCTCGAGGTGGTCCACGCCCGGCTGCTGCACTCGTTCCGGGCCGGCAACCGGCGCGGCCTGCGGGGCGCTCTGGCCGACGCCTGCCTCGTCGCCATGCCCTGGGACTTCAAGCTCGCCGAGCTGCGTACCGAGGTCGAGATCCTGCACGGCACCGATGATGCGGTCGTGCCGCCGGCGCACGCGCATTGGTATGCGGCGCACCTGCCGCAGGCGCGGCTCGAGATGGCGCCGGGCGAGCTGCACCTCTCCATGTGCTTCAAGATCGCGGGCCGGATCCAGGAGACGTGCCGCGAGCTGGGCGCAGCCCCGCAGTCCGTCGCTCGCCCGCTCGCAGAGGCCAGCTAGGCCGAACGCTCACTCGGCCAGGAAATACTCGACCGTCGAGACCACGCGCAGCCGCTTGGCGATCTGATAGGGCTCCTGCAGCCCGGGGGCCTCGTCGCGGGCGAGAATCTGGAAGACGCCCTGGCTGGCGCTGCGGATGCCGCCGAGCGCGCTGCCCGAGTCCTTGGCGAACTGCTCGGCGCTGGCGCGGGCGTTGCGTGTCGCCTCGGCCACCATCTCGGGCTTGGCATCGTTGAGGGCGGTGAACAGGTAGACCGGACCCCCGGCCGCACCGCCGTCGCTCGACAGCACGACCCCCGCCGAAACCAGCTCGCCGACGCGCTGCGCCAGCGCGGCGACGCCGTCGACGTCGGGCGAGCGGACGACCAGGGTCTGCGCCATGACGAAGCGGCTCTCGACCGGGCCGCTGCGGTAGAGCTGGGCCAGCGCGTCGTTGACCTCGAAGCCCGCGACCCCGACGCTGGCGTCGCGCAGACCGCCCTCGGCCACGAACTTCCGCACCGCCGCCTCGTCGCCGGCGATCTTCTCGCGCACTGCGCCGAGCTCGTTGCCGGTGGCGACGAAGCGGAGCGCCCAGATGGCGAGATCCGCCTTCACCTCGCGCTCGGCTAGGCCCTTCACGGATACGGAGCGCGCGCCGAGACGCGAGTCGACGAAGCCCCTGCCGACGAACCAGCCACCGAGAGCGAGGCCGCCGGCGAGAATCAGGGCGCCGACCAGCCGGACACCTGCGCCGACCGAAGATCTCATGACTCCGGCGTGGCCTCGAGCAGGAGCGAGCGCAGCCGCTCGTACAGCTCCGGATTGCCCGCCACCACGGTCCCTTCCGCGAACAGGTCCTCGTCGCCCTCGAGCCGGCCGACCCGGCCGCCGGCCTCGCGCACCAGCAGCACGCCGGCGGCGATGTCCCAGATCTTGGGGCCGTGCTCCCAGTAGGCGTCCTGACGGCCGGCCGCGACGTAGGCCATGTCGAGCGAGGCGGTGCCGAGCCGGCGCAGGCCTCCGCACTCGTCGGCGACGCGGTTCATCTGGCGGCTGAAGCCCAGCTCGCGTCCCTTCCAGTTCTGGATCGGCAGGCCACAGCCGATCAGCGCCATGCGCATGTCGGAACGTCGCGAGACGCGCAGCCGACGGTCGTTGAGATAGGCGCCGTGGCCGCGCTCGGCGGTGAACAGCTCGTTGCGCAACGGGTCGAACACGATCCCGGTGGTGATCTCGCGATGCTGCTCGAGCGCGATCGAGATCGCCCAGTGCGGCAGGCCGTGCAGGAAATTGGTGGTGCCGTCGAGCGGGTCGACGATCCAGCGATTGTGCGGCGACCGACCGACCTCGGTGCCACTTTCCTCCATGACGAACCCGTAGTCGGGCCGACCCCGCTTGAGCTCCTCCTTGATCACGCTCTCGGCCCTGCGGTCGGCGGCGGAGACGAAGTCGCCAGGGCCCTTGATCGAGACCTGGAGCTGCTCGACCTCGCCGAAGTCGCGGGCAAGCACGCGCGCCGCACGGGTGGCGGCGCGGATCATGATTTCGAGATTCGCGGAGCGGGCCATCAGGAGCTGCCGTCGATGAGGAGGGCCTCGGCCAGCGCGGCATCGGCCTCCAGGGTCGCGATGAACTCGGCCCCCGCGAAGGTCTCATGGCTCCGGTGTGGCCTCGAGCAGGAGCGAGCGCGGCCTGCTCGTACAGCTCGGGATTGCCCGCCACCACGGTCCTCTCCCGCGAACAGGTCCTCGTCGCCCTCGAGCCGGCCGACCCGGCCGCCGGCCTCGCGCACCAGCAGCACGCCGGCGGCGATGTCCCAGATCTTGGGGCCGTGCTCCCAGTAGGCGTCCTGACGGCCGGCCGCGACGTAGGCCATGTCGAGCGAGGCGGTGCCGAGCCGGCGCAGGCCGCCGCACTCGTCGGCGACGCGGTTCATCTGGCGGCTGAAGCCCAGCTCGCGTCCCTTCCAGTTCTGGATCGGCAGGCCGCAGCCGATCAGCGCCATGCGCATGTCGGAACGTCGCGACACGCGCAGCCGACGGTCGTTGAGATAGGCGCCGTGACCGCGCTCGGCGGTGAACAGCTCGTTGCGCAACGGGTCGAACACGATGCCGGTGGTAAGCTCGCCATGCTGCTCGAGCGCGATCGAGATCGCCCAGTGCGGCAGCCCGTGCAGGAAGTTAGTGGTACCGTCGAGCGGGTCGACGATCCAGCGATTGTGCGGCGACCGGCCGACCTCGGTGCCACTTTCCTCCATGACGAACCCGTAGTCGGGCCGGCCCCGCTTGAGCTCCTCCTTGATCACGCTCTCTGCCCTGCGGTCGGCGGCGGAGACGAAGTCGCCAGGCCCCTTGATCGAGACCTGGAGCTGCTCGACCTCGCCGAAATCGCGGGCGAGCACGCGCGCCGCACGGGTGGCGGCGCGGATCATGATTTCGAGATTGGCGGAGCGGGCCATCAGGAGCTGCCGTCGATGAGGAGGGCCTCGGCCAGCGCGGCATCGGCCTCCAGGGTCGCGATGAACTCGGCCCCCGCCGCCGCCATCCGGCGCGCGCTCTCGGGCGAGAACCGGCCGGCGGCGGCACAGGGGAGGACGAACAGCTCGCGCCACCACGTCACGAGATCCGCGACGGCGCCCGGCGGTGCGAGGTCGAGCGAGCCGAACATGACATAGTCGGCGCCAGCCTCGCCCGCAACCATGGCGGCGTGACGCGACAGGCCGCAATCGACGCCGATCAGCGCGTCTGGGCCGAGCACCCGCCGCGCGCCCGCGACCGCCGCGCCGTCCGCGAGATGGACCCCGTCGAGCCCCTGCTCCCTGGCGAGCGCTGGGTCATCCCGCACGATCAGCGGCAGCTGATGGCTGCGCCGGAGCGCAAGGATCTCCGCGGTCAGGGCCGGGGGCGGCAGGGCCAGAGCGGCTACTGCGCCGCTCGCGAGGATGTCGGGCGGCGGGGTGCGAAACAGCAGCAACCGGGTGCGCTCGTCACCCGGCTCGAGCCAGGGACCGTCCGCGGCGTCCGCCGCGGCGGTCTGCGACCTGCGCCGGCTCACGCCTGCCCGAGGTAGATCTGCACCACCTGGTCCAACAGCTCCAGTGCCTGGGCCTTGGGCCGCTGGAAGCTGTTGCGGCCGATGATCGAGCCGTGGCCGCCACCGTCGCGGATCTGGCGGATCTCCTCCAGCACGCCCTCCGTCCCCTTGGCCTCGCCGCCCGAGAACACCACCAGCCGCCGGCCGGCGAAGCTCGCCTGCATGACGTGGCGGATGCGGTCGGGCAGGGTGTCCATCGCCACCTCCGCCTTAGCGTAGGCGTCCTTGGCCGCGGAGAGGTCGACGCCCGCCTTGGGCGGCTTCACCTTGATGATGGTCGCCCCCATGAGCGCCGCGATGTGCGCGGCGTAGGCGACGATGTCCAGCGCGGTCTCGCCCTCCTTGCTGATCTTGCCGCCGCGCGGATAGGACCAGACCACCGGCACGAGGCCCTTGGCCTTGGCCTCGCGGATCAGCTCGCGCAGCTCCTCCTGCATGTCGTAGCAGCTGTCGGAGCCGGGATAGATGGTGAAGCCGACACCGACGCAGCCCAGGCGCAGCGCGTCGTCGACGCTGGCGGTGACCGCCTGGTCCTGAATGTTGCCGCCGGCCATACTGTTGGCGCTGTTCATCTTCAGGATGAGCGGCACCTCGCCGGCATAGGTGACCGCACCGACCTCGAGCGGGCCCAGCGGTGCGGCATAGGCCGAGAGGCCCGCCTCGATCGCCAGCTCGAACAGGTAGCGCGGGTCATAGGCGGCAGGGTTGGGGGCAAAGCTGCGGGCCGGGCCATGCTCGTAGCCCTGGTCGACCGGCAGGATGAGGAGCTTGCCGGAGCCGGCGAGGCGACCATGCATCAGCAGCCGCGCGAGGTTGGTCTTCACGCCCGGATTGTCGCTCTCGTACCAGGAGAGGATCTCCTTGACCTGTGGCGTCAGTCGCATGTCGGCTCCCGAGTCGATGCTTGGACGGTTCGAGTTGCGGCGGACCTTACATCCGGCCGATACGGATCGAAAGTCGCGAGGCGGTCGCGACCCGGTCGTGCAGAAGCGCGAGTGCGCTGGTGGATGAGCTGATTTCCCATCTGCTCGCAGGCCAACGCCTGCGTGCGACCGGCTTCATCGTCACCGTGTACGGCGATGTCGCGGAGCCGCGCGGCGGGCGGCTGTGGATGGCGACGCTGATCGAGATCTGCCGTCTGGTCGGCATCAGCGAGACGCTGGTACGCACCGCCGTCTCGCGCCTGGTCGCCGCTGGCCGGCTGGAAGGCGAGCGCGAGGGCAGGCGCAGCTGCTATCGGCTGACGGAGGCCGCCCGCGCGGAGTTCGCCGAAGCCGCGGCGCGCATCTTCGCCCACTCACGGGCACCCGGCCGCTGGCTCATCGCCGCGGCAGCAGGCAACGACGAGACGCTGCCATCCAGCGGCTTCCAGCCGCTCGGCGGAGGGTTGTGGCTGGGGGTGGCGCAGCCGGGTGCAGCAATACCGGCTGACTTCACCATGCAGGTCGAGGTTGCGACCGGCGGCGAGGCCTTTCGGGCCTTCGCCGCGGAACGCTGGCGGCTCGTCGAGCACGCTGCGGCCTATGCCGCGTTCTGCGAGCGCTTCAAGCCGCTCGCGGCGGCATTGCAGGCGGGCTCGGCGTTGCACGGCGAGGGGAGCCTCGTCGCGCGGCTGCTGTTGGTTCATCACTTTCGCGTGGCGGTCCTCGGCGACCCGCATCTACCCGCCGACGCGCTGGGTTCTGATTGGCCGGGTCGGCAAGCCCGGACGCTGTTCAGCGAGCTCTACCGCCATCTGTCCCCGGCCGCGGACCGTTTCATCGGGCAGGGCTTCCACGCTGCCGATTTGCCCCGCGAGACCCAGGCAACACAACGGCGTATGCTGGCGCTCGCGGGAGCCTAGATCGATCCGCGCCGGCCGCACGTGGCGGGCAGAAATTTCATTACACCAGATCGAAGATTCTTCTTCCACCCGTGACGAAACGCGTTTATAGAATGACCGACCGGTCGATCAATGAAACGATCGAGGTCGCCGCTGGGGAGGTAAACGCAGCATGGCCGACGCTTTCATCTGCGACGCCGTCCGGACGCCGATCGGGCGCTATGGCGGGGCGCTCGCGGGCATCCGTGCCGACGATCTGGCGGCGGTCCCGCTGACGGCGCTGATGGAGCGCAATCCCGGGGTGGACTGGAGCAAGGTCGACGACCTCATCTTCGGCTGCGCCAACCAGGCCGGTGAGGACAACCGCAATGTCGGCCGCATGGCGGTCCTGCTGTCGGGCCTGCCGGTGAGCGTGCCCGGCACCACCATCAACCGGCTGTGCGGCTCCGGCATGGACGCGGTGGGCCAGGCGGCGCGCGCGATCCGCGCCGGCGACTGCGATCTGGTGTTGGCGGGCGGCGTGGAGAGCATGTCGCGGGCGCCGTTCGTGCTGCCCAAGGCCGAGAGCGCGTTTTCCCGCGCCAATGCCGTCTACGACACGACGATCGGCTGGCGCTTCGTCAATCCCAGGATGCGCAAGGAATGGGGCGTGGATTCGATGCCCCAGACGGCGGACAATGTCGCGGCCCAGTTCGGCGTCAGCCGCGCCGACCAGGACGCCTTCGCCGCCCGCAGCCAGGCCCGCTGGGCCGCGGCGCAGGCCGAGGGCCGGTTCGCGCAGGAGATCGTGCCGGTGACGATCCCGCAGCGGAAGGGCGAGCCCGTGGTGGTCGCCGTGGACGAGCATCCGCGGCCCGGCACCACGGTGGAGATGCTGGCGAAGCTCAAGGGCGTCAACGGCCCCGAGCTTTCCGTTACTGCCGGCAACGCCTCGGGCGTCAACGATGGTGCCGCGGCGCTAGTCGTCGCCTCGGCGACGATGGCACGCGGGCAGGGGCTGACCCCCAAGGCGCGTGTCGTCGCCATGGCGGCTGCGGG